>CAVHJF010000001.1:0-11585 GCA_963636275.1 Acutalibacteraceae bacterium
CCTAATTTCGCAACTCGAAAAAACTCTCGAATTTCTACAATTACAAACTGATTTTCTTTTCTATCTTTACCTCTTATTCTCTCTCAATGTTGTCAATGAACTCATCCGTTTTCGACTCTTTTCAGATGCAGAAGCATCGTTATTTCTCAAACGGACTGCAAAGATACGCACTTTTTCTTAACCTCCAAACTTTTTCCATAAAATTTTCTCATTTTTTCAATAAAAAACATTTTATACGGATTTTTACGGCCCAGAAAGGGCCCGATTCGCGAAGAAAACTGTCTGATCATCTTCATACGCACAATCCTAATCATTGTCGGGAACGCGATACAAATCGTCTTCGGCAGAAACATAGAGAGGTATTAATAAGAAATCTAATTTCTCTCATAACAAAATGAAATGTAAATTGCCGAGAGACTGCGAGAATAAAGCGAATAAACAGATAGATTTGCAATCAAAGAATGTCTAAAATAATATTTCGGAGCTTGCGACCCAAGGGGTTTGGGGAATACGGTCCCCAATAAAACTTCTGTCGCACGGACGTGCGGGAAATTACCCGAATCCGTATAATACAATTTTGAGCACAGCGACTGAATGGAGTTACCGGAATTAAATATCCGAGCTTGCGACCCAAGGGGTTTGGGGAATGCGGTCCCCAATAAAACTTCTGTCGCACGGATGTGCGGAAAATTACTCGAATCCATATAATACAATTTTGAGCACAGCGACTGAATGGAGTTACGTCAATGAATAATTCAAGAGGTATAAAATATCCCCGAATTTTATGTAAGTTTGTAGAACGACGAACTAAATTTCAAAAGATTCTAAACAAATCATCAATGGAAGATCACAAAATGTCTTTGCCTGAGAATGCGCAAAGAGAACTTAAACCCGGAGAAAAATACGAACCGCTTCTGAGCCCGCAGAAGAATTACCCTGAAATCACTCCATACTCTGTCTGCATAGGACTCCTTATGGTGATAATTTTTTCTGCCGCAGCCGCATATCTCGGACTGAAGGTCGGACAGGTATTCGAAGCGGCTATTCCTATCGCCATCATCGCAGTGGGACTGACAAGTGCACTGGGCAAAAGCAACGGACTTAGTCAGAACGTAATCATCCAATCCATAGGAGGATGTTCAGGTTCCGTTGTCGCCGGAGCCATCTTCACACTTCCAGCCATATATATATTAGGAGTGGAAGTGAATTTTATGCAGATGTTCCTGTCATCCCTGCTCGGCGGAATTCTCGGAATACTTTTCCTCATTCCATTCAGGAAATACTTCGTCAAGGAAATGCACGGCAAATATCCTTTCCCTGAAGCTACTGCAACCACGCAAGTTCTGGTCAGCGGCGAAGGCGGAGGCAATAATGCAAAAACTCTTGTGCTCAGCGGTGTTATCGGAGGATTGTACGACTTCATCATTGCCACATTCGGCGCTTGGGGAGAGACGGTAAGCACCACGGTAATGTCTGTGGGACAGCATATTGCAGACAAAGCCAAAGTTGTGCTCAAACTTAATACCGGAGCGGCAGTTCTCGGTCTAGGATATATCGTCGGACTCAAATACGCATTCATAATCTGCTGCGGAAGCTTCCTTGTGTGGCTTGTAATCATCCCGCTTATGAACCTGATCTGGGGCGGACAGGTCATTGACTTGATGCACAGCGGCATAACCCAGACAATTGGAGATATGTCAGCAGACCAGATATTTAAGGAATACGCAAGACATATCGGAATCGGTGGTATCGCTACAGCGGGAATCATCGGCATCATCAAGTCTTTCGGCGTAATCAAATCCGCTGTCGGACTTGCAGCGAGCGAATTCACCAAGAAACCTGGAGCAACAGTCAACGCATCCGAGCGCACAGATGAAGACCTTTCAATGAAGACAGTCGTGTTCGGTATTGTGATAGCATTGCTTGCCATCTTCGCATTCTTCGCATTGGGCGGAGTAGTTGAAAATGTATGGCAGGCCGTGGTCGGAGTGCTTATAGTCGGCATAATTTCATTCCTCTTCACAACGGTGGCCGCCAACGCCATAGCAATTGTCGGCTCGAACCCTGTAAGCGGTATGACATTGATGACCCTGATTATCGCATCATTGATTCTGGTGGCAGTCGGTCTCAAGGGAAATGCCGGAATGGCGGCAGCTCTCGTTATCGGAGGCGTTGTCTGCACAGCGTTGTCTGTGGCTGGTTCTTTCGTAACTGACTTGAAGATAGGTTATTGGATTGGCACCACACCTAAGAAACAGGAGATTTGGAAATTTGCCGGCGTTGCAGTTGCAGCTGCCACAGTCTGCGGCGTGATGCTGGTGCTCAACAAAACTTTCGGATTTACCGGTGAAAATGCCCTGGTAGCGCCACAGGCCAATGCTATGGCAGCAGTCATTCAGCCGCTTATGAACGGTGGCGGGGCTCCGTGGATTTTGTACGGAATCGGAGCAGTAATTGCTATAGTATTGACTCTGTGCAAGATACCAGCATTGGCATTTGCATTGGGAATGTTCATCCCTATTGATTTGAACCTTCCATTGCTTGTTGGTGGCGCAATTTCCTGGTTCGTAAGCACACGCAGCTCAGATGCGAAAATCAATGCTGAACGCCAGGAGAAAGGCACACTCATAGCATCCGGATTCATTGCCGGCGGTGCATTGATGGGAGTCGTGAGCGCAATATTGAAGTTCGCCAGCGTCGATCCTTTCCTTACGGAATGGAATGCACAATACGGTGAGGCAATCGCTATTCTGCCATATATCGCCATCATCGCATTCTTTATCGGCGCAGCAATGAAGGTTAAAGGCAAAGAATCCAAATAATTGACAATCTTTAATATAAACAATATGGAAAAGATACTTGACAGATTTTTGAGATATGTCGCCATCGACACTCAGTCTGATGAAAATTCCGAGTCTCAGCCAAGCACGGCCAAGCAGCTGGACTTGCTGAAGTTATTGTGTGAGGAATTGAATGAAATGGGAGTGGAAGCCACCCTGGACGAATACGGCTATGTGATGGGCTCAATACCTTCCAATATCGACAAGAAGGTCCCTGCCATTGGTTTCATCTCTCACGTTGACACCTCACCGGACGCATCCGGAAAAGACGTCAAACCTCAGATAATCAAGAACTATGACGGCAAAGATATTGAACTGAAAGGCGTTCCTGGACTCGCCCTCAAGCCTTCCGAATTCCCTGAACTTCTGAATCATAAAGGCGAGACCATCATCACTACAGACGGAACCACTCTGCTCGGTGCAGATGACAAGGCGGGAGTTGCCGAAATTATGAATGCCGTTCAATATATTGTAGAGCATCCGGAATTCAAGCACGGAGAAATCAAAATCGGATTTACACCTGATGAGGAAATCGGACGTGGCGTCGTAAAATTCGATGTAAAGAAATTCGGAGCCGAATATGCGTACACTATGGACGGTGGCGAGGTCGGCGAACTGGAATTCGAAAATTTCAATGCGGCATCAGCAAAAATTCACGTGCAGGGACGCAACGTACACCCGGGATATGCAAAAGACAAGATGAAGAATGCCATTCTGATTGGAATGGAGATGAACGATCTTTTACCTGTCGGCCAGAGACCGGAGCTTACCGAAAACTATGATGGATTTTTCCATATAACCAGTTTCAAAGGCTCTGTGGAAGAGGCTGATTTCTCATATATAATAAGGGATCACGATCGTGCAAAATTCGAAGAAAAGAAAGAACTTATCGGCAAATGCGCTCAATTCATCAATCTCAAATATGGTGAAGGGACTGTAACTCTGGATGTTAAAGACCAGTACTACAATATGCGCGAGCAAGTTGAGCCTTACTATTTCGTAGTAGAAAAAGCTGTCAAAGCTATGGAAATGGCTGGCATCAAGCCTAAAATCCAGCCGATCCGCGGAGGAACTGACGGAGCAAACCTGTCATTCAAGGGACTGCCTTGCCCGAATATATTCGCCGGCGGACTCAATTTCCACGGAAAGATGGAATTCGCACCGCTCGAAAGCATAGAAAAAGCTTCTGAGGTTGTGTTGAACATCATCAAACTCTACGCTGAGTAATGACGCTATGCGGACAAACTGAGACAGTGGGCAAACTGAAATAGAAGGAATTCAGCTATTCCACGTTTGTTTTCGATGATGAAGAATCATCCATCACTACAGGTTCGGATTCCGCTGACAATCCCAACTTAGATTTCTCAGTTTCAGTCTCGTCAGAGATTTTATCAGATTTAGAACGTGAGCCGTTTTTGTTGGCCTTGGCTGCCTTCAGAGCGGCTCTTTTTTCTGCCTTCTCCTTACGTTTCAGATATGCAGCCTTATACTTTTCAAGACGAGCATTCTCCTTTTCTATCCGTTCGTCAATAGCATTCAACTGCTTCAGTTTCTTAGCTCTGTTCTTTGCGGCAATCTTGTCCGCTTTCTGCTGAGCCTTTGCTGCATCAAGGCTGTCCAATCTGGCCCATTTTGCTTCCCTCTCAGCCATCTTTGCAGCACGCAACGAATCTCTTTGCGCGGCCTTTATCTCCTTTTCAGAGCGCTGAGCTACTGATTTCTCAACTTTGGATTCCCCAGATGTTGTTCCGAGCGTATCGCTCTGCACTTTCAAGGAATCTACAGTATTTGACAAGGAATCCGCAGGAGAAACTGATGAAAGACTGTCCAAAGGAGTGGACACCTCCACCAATGCAGTATCAAGAGGTGAGACCTCTGCTTGATTTTCAGCAGCGCGTTTTCTCGCATCTGCCTCCGCCTTCGCGACCTTGCCCCTCTCTATCTGCTTATAAACGCCTGACATATAGCCAGGATAATATCTGTCCGTATATTCGAACGACGTTTTTGGTCTGGCGCTGTAAGATGACCTCTGAGATGGCCTCAACTGAATATCAGTAATGTCATTCTTGCCTTTCGGACGACGGCCTGGTTGCCAGTCAAATCCCTTGAGCACCCTTTCATCGCTCCTCAGCTGGGCTACAGGATAACCGTCATTTTTTACTGATTCAAAATAATACACCTTATCCAAGTCACCGTCCTTGAACTCCGCATAAAGCATCTTCGCTTCGCTCTTGTTCACGGTGGCATAGACGCTGTCCTCCTGGAGATAGAACACTGCACTCGCATCTCCAAGCGCATCAAAACGCCTTAGCGCTCCGGTCGTATCGAAGTAAGCCAACATCTCAGTCGCCCTAATCTGATCGTAGCAGAGCGAATCTTCCTGAACTATGATGAACGCGTTGGACATAAGGCTGGCTTTCTGCATCGCACGGTTCTTAATCACCGCGTAAATGCTGTCAGCTGCATATTGCCGGTTGGTTTCATTCCAGACAACCGGTTTCTTATACATTCTCACCAGAGAGTCCAAGTCATTGTAGACCAACGAGTCGCAAGCAAGCTGAATGTCATTGCGATACATCTTTGCGTTCCTTATGCCCGTGATGAAGTTGAATTTCGTGGAATCACGAGGACCGCTCAACGAATCCAACTGAAGGGCCAGAGAATCCGTTGCGACTGACAATGAATCCGATACTGTTGACAAAGAATCTTTTGCAACCGACAATGAGTCCGAAAGCACAGATAATGAATCTGACATTGCGCTCAAGGAGTCCGTCTTTGCCGTCAAGGAATCCGATGGTGCCACATCTGCCCCGATTGCACCTATTGAATCCTCGACAGATTTCGAGGCTTCTTTGCCTGCACCTTCACCCTTCTTATCCGTTCTAGGTTGATTTTCCTTTCCCTGGCGTGGCATGTTAGGATCATTTTCAGCAGCTTTCGCCGCAGCATCGGCCGCTTCCTGGGCTGCCTTTTGACGGTACTTCTGCACTGCATCGACCGCCAAGTTATCCAGACGCGACTTAGAATCAGTCAACTCATTCTCCGGAATCTGGAATTTCATTATCGACCTCGCAATCAACGTATCAGCACCGAAATACACCGTGTCCGGAGCCGTTTTCTCATCTCCGCCGGTTACACCTATGACTGCCGGCTTGCGATACATAACTATCTGCGACAATGAATCAGTGTAATACATCCTTCCGGCCAACGCGGACACATCGCGTGTAGTATCAGTCACCTGAGCATTGCCGAGAAGTTCGATATCCCCGCTCGACCTGTAATAATACAAGGAGTCCGCCCAACCTTCCTGGGTCTCGCCCATTCCGTGCACCTTGTTCCTGAAAAGGAAAATTTCTCTGGACCTGTCATACCAGCCGGCATTGGAAGACAGCATATTGTCCTCGCGCCACGCATCAGTCCCGTAGCCGAAAGTTGCGACATCGGTACGTGAATCATATACAATCGACGAAGACTTCACGAATATCGAATCAGTGAACATATTCACATTATCGGTAAACGTAAATGTCTTCAGCTTTGAGTCATAAGTTCCTGTGCTGCTTTCAATTATCTGTCCGTCCTTATCCTTCATCGCACCGCCGTTGAAGAACACGGCGACGCTGTCTTTGGTGTTGTAATCCAGATATTCCGTACGCAGGACATTGTGGTCTTTATCCTCCAACTGCACCAGAGTTCCCCTGAATTCAGCAAGGTCTCTGTCAATATAGTATGTCAGCCTGTCGCCCGTCAACACTGTCTGCTCCTGAAGAATCTTGACGTTGCTGATTGCGTAAATCTCATTGTTGTGCATATTCCACAACGCAGTGTCGCAAATGAGATACGTGTCGTTATGAAGGAATTTCGCAGGGCCGGTAACTTTTCTGTAATCAACACCGTCTTTTTCAATAAGTTCCATCGACTGGGCACTCAACAGGCGCACAAGAGAATCCACCTGACTGCTCTTTTCCTGGGCAGACAGGCGGAATATCACTGACAGAAATACCGAAACGGTTATTAAACTTCTGCGAAAAGACATTGATTATAGATTAGGCAATTGCCGGTTCTTTCGTAAAAACGGAATCTCTATTTCTCTGACGAACCGCTTTTTGCGATCTTGTTCCAACCCTCACGGGAGAAATCGCAATCCTTGAACAACGGGTCAATTATGATATATGTCGTCTTTATCTTATTGTCGATAAACTCATCGATTGCATCTGTCTGAAGCTTGGATTTCGCCTCTTCCAGCAAATCGCTGTAATCGTGTTCGAATGAGGCCGTATGTGAAGGAATAATCTTGTCAACACGGATAATCTTATAAACCGTATTTCCGTTACGTCCCTCATTATCAACAGATTCCACTGGCTCGGAAATCTCACCTTCCTTGAGATTCTTTATTGCAGCATAATCCTGTGGCTTCAACTGGTCAATCTCGAAATATGAAGAGCCCGTATTCGGGTCAGCCATCTGACCGCCGTTGGTTTTGGTCTGGGAATCCTGTGAATAGAATCTTGCTGCAAGTTCGAATGAAACCGCCTTGTTCTCGATTTCTGTTTTCAGGGAGTCCAACGTCTTGAATGCCTTCTGTTTGTCGTCGTCGGTATAGGCTGGCTTGATAAGAATATGTCTTGCATTGAACATATCTCCTTTCTTCTCCAGGACCTCGATGATATGGAATCCGTCCGGCGTCTCTACAATCTGAGAAATAACTCCAGGCTTAAGTGCCATTGCGGCATCTGAGAATGCCGGCCAGAAAATAGACTTTGACGCAAGTCCAAGCTCACCACCCTTTCTTGCACTTCCCGGGTCCTCCGAATAAATACGTGCAAGTGTGGAGAATTTCTCGCCGTTGATGATTCTCTCGCGGATATTCAGGAGTTTTTCTTTCACCGCAATGTTAGCGGCTTCCCTGTCCGGATAAATACTGATCTGACTGAGCTGATATTTGATAGGAACTACCGGGAGATCGGCAGGATCTGTCTCTGAAATGTATTCCTTGACATCGTGAGGGGTCAATTCCGGAACGTCGCCTGCAATCTGAGACTGCATCTGCTGAGTCAATGACATATCCTCCAACTGCTGCTTCCATTCCTGACGGAGTTTGTACATAGGCTTGCCATACGCCTTCTCCACATTGTCATCGCCACCGAGCTGTGTACGCATCTGGTCCAGCCTCTGCGCCAACGTGCTGGTAACCATATCCTGATTGACGGTAAGCGAGTCAACTCTTGCCTGCATCAGGAAAAGTTTTGACTCCAGCATTCGTTCCAACTGCTCGCAGCGCATATTTCTGTCGGAATACATCCCCTGCATCCTCATATAAAGTATTTCCTGCTCAAGTTCCGACAGCGATATCATCTCATTGCCCACAACTGCTATTGTCTTGTCAATGAGTCCATTCTCATATTTCTGAGCCCATCCTGACATAGGCAAGACAATGAGAGTTAAGGCCGAAGCCAGTTTCAGAATATTTTTCATAATCGTCATATTTCTAATGGAGTTCCGGAAATCAATAAATGACAAAATCTTTCCGATTGCGTGCGTTCTCTAGCAAGTCCCGTTCCAAAGCAGACAGGAGCGCCTGTTTTCTTGTTCCCAAAATAATGTCACGTATCTGCTCTTCATAGTATTCTACCGGTCCTGTCTCTCCTGCACGCTGCATTTCAGCTATATAGGCGACATTGATATTTCCGTTGCCGTCCGGCATTTCCACGAAATGATCTTTAAGAGAGGCCAGAACCGAACCGTAATCTGTCCCGAATTCACGGGACAATGTTACGAGGTCAACCCATTGGCCGTCGAATGCCGTATAATGCAGAGCGGAAATGCGCGCAAGACTGTCAGCCTCAACCATATCCTCAGGCTTTGAAGAAGCGATTTTCTTCTTGAGAATGGTGAGATTCGGAGAATCGGCTGAAATTCTGAAGAATTTGACCTTGGCTATCGGCAGCTGCAGATGAAAATTCGCGATATGCTCCTGATAGTATTTCTCTATCTGGGCGTATGATATTGCCGTATCAAGACGCTGATTCACATATTTTTGTTCATAACGGAACTTGAGGAGAGAACGCTTGTAGTCATTCAGTTCCTTATCGACATCTTTCTCCGTCTTGGACAATTCGCTTTCAGCCACGTCATTGAAGACCATCTCTGACGCCCAGGTGTTTATGTATTGCAGGGCGAGTTTCGTACTGTCTTCTGAATTTGCCGTGCTCGGAATATAGGCAAGCAGCTCTGATTCATACAGTTTATGCTCCCCTACTTTCGCCACGACTTTGCCGTCGTGAACAAACGACGTAATCGTCTTGCACGAATTCAATATCGGCAAGACGATTACTGACAAGCAAATGCTTACTATATGTAAACCTCTTATATTAAACAACTTATCTTGAATAATTAGGAGCTTCCTTAGTGATGGTCACATCGTGCGGATGGCTCTCAAGGTAACCTGCGTTGGTGATGCGGACAAATTGGGCGCCTCTCAAAGATGCGATATCCTTAGCTCCGACATATCCCATACCGGCTCTCAAGCCGCCGACCAACTGATATACAACTTCTCCGACAGTACCCTTGAACGGAACCTGAGCGACAATTCCTTCCGGAACGAGTTTCTTGACATCTTCCTCCATATCCTGGAAATATCTGTCTTTCGAACCGTGTTCCATTGCCTCCAATGAGCCCATTCCGCGGTACGCCTTGAATTTTCTTCCGTTGAGAATAATGGTTTCGCCAGGTGATTCCTCTGTTCCCGCGAACAGTGAGCCCGCCATAATGGTGCTTGCACCTGCGGCCAAAGCCTTGACTATATCACCGGAATAACGGATACCGCCGTCTGCAATGACAGGGATTCCTGTTCCTTCAAGTGCCTTTGAGGCCAGCATTACTGCGGTAAGCTGCGGCATTCCGACACCGGCAATTATTCGGGTTGTGCAGATAGAGCCAGGTCCGATACCGACCTTCACGGCACTTACGCCTGCATCTGCCAGTGCTTTGGCACCTTCTCCTGTTGCCACGTTACCTGCAACTATCTGTATATCTTGGTTTTTGAATGCTTCACAAGCCTTGGCTATTACGCCGAGAACTCCTACAGAGTGTCCGTGTGCCGTATCAATGACAACCGCATCTGCACCAGCGCTTACCAGCATTTCGATTCTTTCCAAGGTGTCAGATTTAACTCCGACAGCGGCGGCAACCAGAAGGCGTCCTTTTGAATCCTTTGAAGCAATCGGATTGTCCTTAATCTTCATAAGGTCCTTGTAAGTGATGAGGCCGACAAGTTTGTTGTCATCATCGACTACCGGAAGTTTCTCGACTTTACTTTTGCGCAGGATGCCCGTAGCCTCCTGAAGGCTGATTCCTTTCTTGGCAACGACCAGATTTTCCCTGGTCATTATCTCTGTAATAGGAAGCTTCTTATTGTCCTGGAAACGCAAATCCCTGTTGGTTACAATGCCGATGAGACGGCCACCGTTATCCACTACTGGAATACCTCCGATATGGTGTTTCGCCATAAGGGCCAGAGCATCTCCGACTGTAGCTTCAGAACCGATAGTTACCGGATCGTAAATCATACCATTCTCTGCCCTCTTCACCCTGCGTACCTGCTCGCATTGCTGCTCAATGGTCATATTCTTATGAATCACTCCGATACCGCCGGCACGCGCCATTGCGATTGCCAATTCAGCCTCAGTAACCGTATCCATAGCGGAGGACACGATAGGAGTGCGCAAGGAAATGTCTTTTGTAAATTTTGTGGAAACATCTACAGCTCTCGGGAGAACCTCAGAGCGTGCAGGAACGAGCAAAACATCATCGAAGGTGAGTCCTTCAGGAATTTCTGTGTTTACGAACTGCATTGTAAAATATATTTCGGCAAAGATACTAAATATCCGCTTAAAGACGAAATACAATTTCCCTTAGCACGATAAAATTCGCTTCTTTTTGTCCAATAAAATGGCGGAAGATTTCTGAGAGGAGACATACGCATAGTCGCAGTTGCTAGGTGTTATGATTACTGCGTCATCATCTTCCCGCATTGTTACTTCAATCAGTTTATTTATGTTGGTTGAAGTAATTTCTAAGACTTGAACTGCATATCCAACACCACAGAACCTAAGGTGCATCTTAATTTGACATCGAATTGTGAAGAATCCATCAAGATCTGTTAGCGCCCCATCTCGAGTTTCTTGCACATAAACTGTTATTCCAGGTATTGGTTCTCCATCCGAATCGGAAACAACGCCTTTCACAAGATAAGATTGGGCTGCTGTCATAAGACATCCGCAAAAGAATAGAGCGGTCGTTAAAATTAACTTTTTCATAATTGATTGTTCTAGAGGTTATTAAAGTAGTTATCGATTTCTTCGGAATGTGTAAGCGATATTAAAAAGGAAATATCTGCCGTAAGTAGGATTCCAGTCTTGTTTCATATAGGTGGCATTTACTGTTGAGGTATATATCGAGCCGGAATTAAGAATGTCAATAGCTTGCAATGACAGCATAAGTGAGCGGTCCTTTAGAAGTTTCAACCTTAATTCCACATTGAGTGTCTGGCGGAAATGATCTCGCCACAGACTTTTTACATAATTATATTTCGTGAGATCATATTCAGATTCGAGCCATAACCTTCTCAAGATTATATTCCAATTCACGTATAAGGCGTTCGAAAAAACGACTCTAGAAGACAGGTTGACGCCGTTATTGTCGTTCGATTGCAAATATGAGATGCTCGGATGAGAAGAAATACGCAGT
>CAVHJF010000001.1:11595-25804 GCA_963636275.1 Acutalibacteraceae bacterium
CTTCTTGATTGATTATAAGTAAATGAGATGTTCAGTTTGTTAATCCAATCTCCTACCCATATCAGATTTTCGTCTGAAAACTGACTGGTCTGCGAATAATTCGAGGCTAGAGAGAAACTTAACTTATACATACGGGAGCGTATTGAAACTGAATAATCTCCGCGTGCTCCTATATTCCAAGATGGCCTTGACGCATTGCTGTATGTGTACAGCATAGAACCAGCCTGCGCTTCATATCCGTCCCATTTGTCAAGAACAGTGTTTGTGTCAAAGTACCGAGTATGATTGACAATCGGATTAAACGTGCAATATGAAGAAGAACTCACTATCAACGACCGGACATTGCCGTTCTTGGATGAAACCTTGGGGCGATAAATAAAACCTCCGTTCAGGCTGAAAGCCTGCCTCAAATCAGGATTGCCTCCCGTTAGAATAAGGGGATTCGTGTCGCTTATTCTGTTTCTTATTTGTTCGATCGATGGGGTAATGGACTTAAGGGATGAATTGATGCTCCATTTTGGAAGTCTTACATCAATATTATATTCGGGATATACAAAATTCTTGTGATTATTGAAATCTGTCGGATAAAGTTCGTCATCAAGAAGAGCCTTATTGTTTAGGGAAAAGTCTCCCGTTATGCTTAAATTATGTGAATTGGCGTAGTTGAATCCTCCTATTCCACTGAACGTCACCTCATTACGCGTATAGTCATATGAATTGGCGAAGTCTGTTACAGGAGTCGTTACCTCCCATTCGTTCAGAGTCATTTGACGGCTTTTCTCATGCGTGAAATCCGCATTTGTGAATAGCGTAAGTGCAAAAGTCCGCTCATCGCTATTTATAAGACTAGCTGACACTCCGGCCTTTGAGTGAACGTTCACATTTTGCCCATAAGCATTACTGCTCAACTGTCTCTTTAGAAAAGAGGTCTCTAGAGTATCTACTGTCCAAGATAGAGTTGAATTCTTTACATAATTAACAGCCAGTTCAACTTCAGGCCTCCATCTGACCACATCGTTATTTGTCCATCCGGCACTTCCGTTTAATGACCAGGAGCGGCCTTTGTCCGAAACGTGCTCGTGCCTTGAATAGTTTTTCTTTTCCTCGATTTCTTTATTAGATATATTCTGATTGGAATTGTCGCTCCCGGAAATCATCCCGATAAAACCAAACTTCAGTGATTTTATAGGGGTATCAAGCAAATCCAAATCCCACCCGAATACGTGTTCATATCTAGAACCTATTGTCAGAGCAGTGTCGAGTTGCGTCATTGCCGGGCTGGATTCAGTGCTGAAATACTCTGTAAGGGCTCTTGATGCACTCTTTGTATATTGACGGTTGAAATAGTAACGCCCAAGTGTTGAATTTCCGAAACTGCGGTCTTTCCAGTGTTTTGAGAAAAATAAATCACTATTAATGTTTTCGGAGTACGCCTTTAACGGATTCCGTTTAGTTAAATACACAAAGTTCTCTATTTTATCGGCCGTATATATTTGCGAAGTCTCCAAATTATTTCCATGAACGTTAAACTCCACATTCGTCATTTGCGAATCAAATGCTACGGCTGCGCCTGCTCCGTAACGTCCCCGGCCAATGTCGTCAGCACCTCCATAAGCCGCCAATCCGTACTGAGCCAATGACAGAAACTTACCTTTGGTGACGACATTAAGCACTCTCTCTTTGCGGGAGTTTTTGAGCCCCCTGTGCTTATCAACTGCCGATTGCTCATCGTAGACCTTGACCTGTGTAACTTCGTCGGCTTTAAGCGCATTGACCGCCCGCATAGCTTCATCGCCAAAAATAAGCAGACCATTCACGTATGTTCTCGAGACTTTCTCGCCGTTGTAATAAATCCTGTTGTCGGAAATGCTGAATCCGGGTATCTGCTCCAACACATCGCGCAAGCCATCACCTGACATTGATTTGATTGCCTGAGTGTTGAATATCGTCGTGTCACGAAGTCTGGTCATAAGTGGGATTTCCGCGACAATCTTCGACTCCTGGATTTTCTCAGTCTTTTCTTTCATCGTCATCAGAAACGCATTGTCACCTGGGCCAAGTTCATATACTCCGGTTTGGGTCTCATATCCCATGCACTGGAGTCTCAATACAACTCGCTGTATTGGAACATTTTTAAAAGAGAACCGACCGTCATTCAGACCGGTAACAGTATATAGCGAGTCCAACTTGCCGTTTTTCTCGAAGAAAAGCTGCACTACGCATCCTCCTAAAGGAAGTTTGGAATCCGGCGAGCGTTTCGAAATCTTGTAACTGACTTCACCGATTATTCTGGCCAAACTGTCCTGCTGTACTGTTGTAGCCGTACAGAAAAAACTCAAGTTCAGCAGGATGATTATGAATAGCAGTCGTTTCAAGGTCAGTGATGATTTTCACCGAATACAAATATATGAAATAATTTGTCAGGGTATTCTTTTTCCTTGCCAAGTATCACGGGCTGCAAGTCGGGAATCAAGGAGATGCAGAATCTGGAAATTGCGTATCAGTCCCCACTGAGTTTCGTTGACAAAACGAGGTGGCACTTCACCGGCAATTCGCTCTATATAAAGATCCGGACGCAGACGCTCCAACATATCTATCACCAAGTCCAGATATTCCGGGAGATCCAGTCTCATAAAGTCCTGTGGCACAGACGCAAACTCTTTCTCAATGCGGGTCCCCTTCACAATCTGAAGCTGATGGAATTTGACAGAATGGAGCGGTAGAGAATTGATGAATCCGCACTGTTCCAGCAGCATTTCGGCAGATTCTCCGGGCAGGCCAAGAATAAAGTGTGCGCCAGGCTCAAGTCCCCGTTCCGCAGTAAGCCGTACAGCCCGCTCCGCAGTGGCGACATCGTGTCCGCGTCCCACCCTGAGAAGGGTCTTGTCGTAGCACGACTCAATACCGTATTCAACCTTAACGACAGGCGTGGAAAAACCGTCACGATGCCACTCCGGCAACGCTTTTCCTTCCTTGAGCTCAGCCAGCCAGTCCAGTTTCTCCTCATCGACACAATCCGGACGAGTACCTATGACTATGCCTACAATCTGAGGATGCGCCAACGCTTCCGAATACAGTTCCTTCAGTTTCGGGAGAGGAGCGTAAGTATTTGAGTATGACTGAAAATACGCAAGATAGTGTTTTGTGTTGCGATAGCGGACCTGATGAAATTCTATCCCTTCGTCAATCTGCGAGGCAATGGACTTGCCGGCAGTGCTGTAGGACGGATGGAACGCGGCATTGTCACAGAATGAGCAGCCCCCGAAGCCGACTTTTCCGTCGCGGTTCGGACAAGTGAAACCGGCATCTATGACCAGTTTCTGCAAACGCTCTCCATAGAGTCGCTTGTAATAGCCCACGAAAGTATTATATCTCTTTCCATCCGGGAAAATATCCGGAACAGTTGTCGTCTGCTGATTCATCACTCCACACTCAAATCTGCGCAAATCTATTAAAAAGTACTTATCTTCGCAAGGATAAACAAACCGGAGAATGTCGAGCCGGAGACAACAGAAGTTATTTCAAGATGATACAGTTCAAGAAAATCATACTATCAGCCATATCCGCATCAGTTCTATGCTGCAGCGCTTTCGGACAGCAATACGGCATCGTAAAATATTCAGTGAACTTTATGCGCAATGCTCCTGATTACGAATCCGCGCTTGAGACACAAGCCTTGATGGGAACTCCGGTGAAAATACTTGACCGTCAGGGATATTGGCTAAAGATAAAATCTCCGGAGCCATATATCGCTTGGGCGACAGATATGGGAATAGTGGCTTTGGACAGTCTCCAGCTGGAGGAATATGTAGCAAGTCCAAAGTACATCTGCACTGCACTTTGGACTGAGGTCTATGAAAACGCGGATTTCAATTCACAGAGAATCAGCGACCTGGTGGCCGGCGACCTGCTTCGCGTGAGCGGCAAAGTGTTGAAGCATAAGCAATTCCAGGAAGTCCTGCTTCCGGACGGGCGCAAGGCTTATGTGAAAGCGAATGACATATGTGATTTCCGGAACTGGGCGGAAACGAGAAAAGCGACTCCGGAAAATGTCGTCAGCACTGCGAAAAAATTTCTCGGGACTCCATATTTCTGGGGCGGAGCATCCTCCAAAGGGCTTGACTGCAGCGGCTTGACCAGGACAGCGTTTATGCTGAACGGGATTCTGCTGCACAGAAATGCGTCTCAACAGATTAAGGAAGGCATAGAGGTTTCTCTAGAGGGGTTTGTGCCGGGAGAGAATGAAGGGGAACTTAAGCCCGGGGACCTTCTATTCTTCGGAAAAAAAGCTACGGAAGACACCAAAGAGAGGGTCACTCACGTTGCAATGTATATAGGAGGAGGATGTATCATACATTCATCTCACGAAGTCAGAATAAACGCCCTCAACCCGAAGGCGGAAAATTATTATACCGGGACTCCACGCCTGCTGAGGGCACGCAGAATGTGCGATGCCGACGGCAACCCTTACACCTCCACAAGAATCGTTGACAGCCCTGCATACTTTCCGCAAAGCGCGGACAAATCACGGATATTCGCGATTTTTGATTAACTTTGCATCGGTAGGTGTCCGTGGTCCGAATTGGCCAGGCATCCGTCAAAACAGACACATTAAATCTATAATATTATGAATCTTAGAGATTTCAAGAAAGATGTCGAGTATTTCGTAGGCGAATTCGTCGATGATTGTTCACTCTTCATTACACTCAATCCACACAAGAGTTCAGAAAAGGTTGCAGAAGTCATAAGCGATGCTGTTGATCTTTACAATGATTTGAAAGACAGAGCAAACGCTAAGGTTGAACCTGCTCAGAGAAGGGCTTGGTTCGCAGGTCTCCGCAAAGAGATGTTCGAGAAAACCGACGCTCTCTACGAGAAACTCAGCGCAATCGTAACAGCAAAAGACGGAGAATAATCATTCCGCAAGGGTAGTGCAGGCAAGTTTTACGATGAGGTCATCGATAAACTTTCTTACCGCCCGCTGATTATCCGGCATATTATTGGTCATTATCGAGAATACGATCGTATCTTCCGGTAATGACCATTTCTGTTTCATTGAAGGTGTCGGCAAACCGGATTTTGTCGCAGGGAGAATATAACCGGAGAAGCAGACGACACCGTCCATTGAGCCGCTCTTCATCCGCACCCTTTTCTTCAGTGCGTCAGGCTGGTCCTTAAGCCGGGAGGACATAGTGCCGCGTCCAGGACCGCTCAAGCACAAGAAATACTGACGGGCGATATCACTTTTTGACATTGCAGTCAGATAACGGCAGAAGAAATCCGGTGACATATAATTATGACGGGACAGTCCGCTTCCGTCCACCATCTGAATACCGTAGGAACTATCTACATCCAACGAATCCAATTCGCGGGCTATCACCACATTACAAGAATCATAGGTAGCGGAGCCTGTTCGGTCTTTCGCAAGGATTCTCAGAAGTGTCTCCGCATAGAAATTGTCACTCCTGTCATTTGCAACCTTAGCTATTTCCCATATCGCAGGCGAATTGAATGACGCAATCACCGACAAAGACGATTGCGCGGTGGCTGGCTTCCCGATATTGAATCCTTTATTGTTATCTGCCTGTTTTTTCCAGGCTTTTGCGGACCTCACATTGCCATAACTGTCAACATCGGCAACACCGCCCACTGACATCCCGGACTTCTCAAGGTACGAGGCGAACTGCCAGGCACAGGTCATCGCACCGAACTTATTGCTACAGTGCTCGATACCGCCTTTGTTTGTAGCAATTGAACCTCTCATCTCCGCGACCGGAGCATTGTCCGTGTTGAACAGATACAGATTGTCACCGGTGCCGGCAGTTGCGGTTACTGTATTGTTCCTGAACTCCAGCCACGGCGTCTCTGGAAATTGCTCTGAAACCGATGCCCTCCGGCCTGGCGATGTCGGCATTGCCTTGTAAGTCTGAATATTACGGCTATAACAAAGGCCATTGCATCCGGCGCCGTAATCTGTCCCGAGGTCTTCATGTCCCCATCCGGCATTTTCAATAGGGCCGTCGAAAAATCGGCCGTCGCCAATCACTTTGCCGTTGAGCCTTTTGATGCCCGCGCGATTCAAAGCTCGTTTCCACTGCGAAAAAAGCGAATCGGCAGCAGGGCTCATCGCATCACCGGAACCAATCGTCGGATCTCCTCCGCCGATAATATAAAGGTCACCGTTCAAGACACCGTCAACGATGCGTCCAGTGTAGCCGAGACGGGTCACAAATTTATATTCCGGACCAAGGCCACGCAAAGCTAAGCCGGTAGAAATCAATTTAGTATTGGAAGCAGGCAACAGTTTTTGAAGGCTGTTCAGTTCCGCAAGAGTATCCCCCTTCAATGTCACGGCAACAATGCCGGTCAATCCTGAACGGAACGGCTCCTCTGACATTTTTCCGGAAATGAAGTTCCGGATATCATCACGTTTCCTGTCAAGGTCGCGTATCTGCGCCGCCATATCCGTAAAACACGATGACAACGCCAAGAAAAATATGATTGCCCTAAACCTCATAAGTAACATCTTCAATAATTCTTTCGATTTCTCTCTCAAACTCCTCAAATCCCTCAAATCCTTCAATGATTTTATCTTCGGTCGCCACACTCGGCCGGTAGTTTATTATCTTCAGCTCGTTGCAACGGTTCAACTCAAAATATCGTAAGCGTAAATTCTAAATGATTATAAATCATCATCATAGTCACTAATCTAAAGAACACTAGTGCAGCAACCGAACAAAGTTAGAAAGTTTTTTACTATATTCGTTGGCTCAAATCAGACATAAATTTTTTGATATGAGCAAAAGAGTTCTCGTTTCCGGAGGTGCCGGATTTATCGGAAGCCACGTCACCGTGGAACTGATTCAGGCAGGTTATGAAGTCGTTGTCGCCGACGATATGTCGAACTGCGATATGACTTGTTTTGAAGGAGTCAAGAAAATAACAGGCAAGGAAGACATTCCTCTTGTCAAAATGAACTTCTGCGATCTCGACGCAGTAAACAAATTGTTCTCAGACTACAGGATTGATGCTGTCATACATTTTGCCGCGTTCAAGGCTGTGGGAGAATCTGTCGCTGAGCCTGTTAAATATTACACGAACAATCTCGCATCATTCCTGAATGTAATCGAGGCCGCACGCACACACGGAGGTTGCAACGTACTGTTCTCGTCTTCAGCGACCGTATATGGCGAACCTACTTCTCTTCCTGTAACTGAGGAGTCTCCACGCCAGCCGGCAACATCACCATACGGCAACACAAAACAGATTTGCGAGGACATTCTCCGCGATTCTGTCAAGGCATACGCCAAATATGGAGACAAGGTGGAAGCCGGAAAAGAGCAGATGGGATGTATCAAGGGCATAGCACTCAGATACTTCAATCCTATCGGAGCACATCCGAGCGCATTGATCGGAGAACTTCCTAGAGGAGTGCCTAACAATCTTGTACCTTATATCACTCAGACAGCCATCGGCAAACGCGAATGCCTCAGCATATTCGGCAGTGACTACCCTACTCCTGACGGAACTTGCCAGAGGGATTTCATTGATGTTGTGGACCTTGCAAAAGCTCACGTATTCGCCGTGGCCAGAATGCTTGACGAGAAGATGGAAAAAGACTATGAAATCTTCAATATCGGCACTGGACGTCCTGTATCAGTGCTTGAACTGGTCAACACATTCGAGAAAGTCAATAACATAAAGCTGAATTACAAGTTCGAGGCACGTCGTCCTGGAGACGTAATCTCCATCTGGGCCGACCCGTCTCTGGCAAACAAAACACTCGGCTGGAAGGCCGAGCGTACGCTTGATCAGACTCTTGAAGCCGCTTGGGCTTGGGAAAAGCACCTCGCAGGCAAATAGCGGACTGATTACTCCACTACAGTTCTCAAGGAGTCAGCTTTATCAGTGTAAAGGATACCGTCTAGGTGATCACATTCGTGCTGGAATATTATAGCCGAATAGCCTGAGACGGTATCTTTGCGTTGTTGCAAAGTGACCGGATCATTGTAAGAGACTATCACTGACGAATACCTGTCCACATTTCCTCTCAAGCCAGGGATTGAGAGACAGCCTTCAGGACCGTGGGTAATAGGGCCATAAAGCGAATCCAACTTTGCATTCGGATATACTTCGAAAGGCTCGCCCGGCTTGTCCACACGGCATACGACTATGACTCTGCGATTTATTCCGACCTGAGGAGCAGCAATGCCGACGCCATCATTTTCAGGGGCCTGCACAGTGCGCAACATCTTCTCCGCCAATACTTTGAAGGCAGGGAGCGCAAGCTCCGACTGATTTAGTTCAACAGATTTCTTTCTCAGCACAAGGGAATCAGCCTGATTTGTCACGAGCAGGACTCGCATTACGCTGTCAGACTGCATTATAAGAGAGTTTTCCGCCTCCGTGAAAACTCCTGCATCTACGGGAGCCTCTTCACTTTGTGATTTTTCTATTTTACTGGTCAGAGACATCAGACTCACAGTCAGCACTACAATGACCAATGCAAGAAGAATGGACAATTTGTCCAGATTTTCAGATTTCATATTAGGATTTATTTTTAATTCTTGAACAGACTGCGGACAAGAGCCGGAATATCAGCCACTTTCACGACTGTAATATTCTTTGCGGCGACATTGTCCAACGATGTATATGACGATATATATATTTTCTTGAAGCCTAGCCTTGCCGCTTCAGTGATACGTCTGTCAGCCTGATTCACAGGGCGGATTTCTCCGCTCAGTCCTACCTCTCCGGCAAAGCAGACATCGGCCGGCACCGCGAAATCAAAATTCGAAGAAAGCACGGCGCATACGACTGCCAGGTCACACGCAGGGTCGGTCACCCTCAACCCGCCTGCCATATTCAGAAAGACATCTTTCATATTCAGTTTGAATCCGGCTCTCTTCTCAAGCACGGCAAGCAGCATATTCAGACGGCGCACATCGAATCCTGTTGCCGAACGTTGCGCTGTTCCGTAAGCGGCTGTGCTTACAAGTGCCTGAACCTCAAACAGAAAAGGTCTCAATCCATCCAGCATCGCACACACTGCGGTTCCGCTCAATCCTTCCTCGTGCATAGGAATGAGCATCTCGGACGGATTGGTCACTTCACGAAGACCCGTGCCTGTCATCTCGAACACGGCTAGCTCTGATGTTGAGCCGAAACGGTTCTTGATACTGCGGAGAAGCCTGTACGAGCCCTTGTTATCGCCCTCAAACTGCAGGACGACATCGACTATATGCTCCAAAATCTTAGGCCCGGCGATATAACCGTCTTTTGTGATATGTCCGATGAGCACAACTGGCACGCCGGACACTTTGGCATAATGGAGAAGCATCGCCGTCACTTCCTTGATCTGGGAAACAGAACCTGCTGATGAATCCACATTTGCCGAAAACATTGTCTGGACAGAGTCGACAACCATCAGGTCCGGTTTGAGAGCGTCCGCCTGGGCAATTATATTGCTGATGTCAGTTTCGCTGTATATATAGCAATTGGAATTGTCACCACCCAATCGGTCAGCACGCATTTTCACCTGTCTGGCGCTTTCCTCGCCGCTTACATACAGTGTTTTAAGTGAAGGTGAGCCCAATGGAATCTGAAGCGACAATGTGGATTTACCGATGCCCGGTTCGCCGCCTATAAGGACAAGTGAGCCTTTGACGATACCCCCGCCCAGGAGCCTGTCGATTTCAGCCAGGCCAAGAGAAATGCGGTTTTCGGACGATGCGTCAATTTCCTTCAGGTGCATCGGCCTGTGATTGGACACGACTGCCGACTGCGACTGATTCCGGGAAGGCTTTCCGGTCGCTACTGTCTGCTCCACCATAGAGTTCCATTCGCCGCAGGCAGGGCAACGTCCCATCCATTTCGGACTTTCATTGCCGCAATTCTTGCAGAACCACACTGTTTTTTCTTTCGATGGCATAGGCACTGACTTTTGAGAATCTGTTCTGAAATGATTCCGGGATTATTCTTAAAACAAAAAAAAGCAGCATCCTGAGTCTCCTCAAGGTACCGCATTCGTAGCACGTCCCTTACGGGACGCAATTCACTGTAATTCTGTAATTACTCAGCAACAACAGAATCAGCAGCAGCGCAGCAGCAAGAATCTGCAGATGCACAAGCAGCGCAAGCTGCAAGGCTATCAGCAACCTTTACGCTGTCAGCTTTAGCAGCAGCCTCAGCCTCAGCTTTCTTTGCAGCGTTGTTTCCGCAAGAAGCAGCAGCAACCATCATAGCTACAACTGCCAAAGACATAAACACCTTTTTCATGGTTTTAACACTCTAACTAGTTAAACATTTGTTTTCCAAGGCGCAAAAGTACATACTCTTTTATTAACGTCAAAGAAAAATTTTAAGAAATTTTAATTCCTTGATTGTGTAAGGGATAATTCAGAGGGTTTTACCAGCCCTCGGTTCCCGGAAAAGTTCCATATCGTGGATATTTCCGTCGTCGATGTGAAACCTCAACGCGGTCCTCTCTATATGCCATCCCTGAAGTCCGCAGGCGCCGGGATTTATATACAACAGATTATTGGCTTTGTCATTCTTTACCATAAGGATATGGGAATGTCCACAGACGAATATGTCAGGATGATATCTGGAAATCAATTCTCTCGCCTTGAAATCGTAACGACCAGGACGTCCGCCGATATGCATCATCAGGACACGTTTACCCTCGCATTCAAAGCATTGATATTCAGGATATACCAATCTGATATCCTGTCCGTCGCAATTGCCGTAAACTCCTGTCAGCGGCTTGAACGAGGCAATCTCGTCGGCAAAATTTACGCTGCCGCCGAAGTCACCGGCGTGCCATATCCGGTCCACCGGAGCAAGGAATTCCTTGAACTCGTCGCTGAAAACGCCGTGTGTATCTGATATTATTCCGATAAACATCTTTAGATTATTCTATATTCGTCTCTTGAATCTTCAGTCTGATTTTATTCCACTATACCCTTTCGGTCGTTCTATTCCTATATTTTATCCTGCCGTTTCGGGAAATATTCCTCGCTCCGCTGGAGCGAAATGAAGTTTTACTCAGACGATTACACTCGCCTCTAAAAGGACAATAGAGCCCGTCGGGCGATTTAGCTATGATAAAAATCGATAATATACCATTGAGACGGAGGCGAGGGCGGCGGTTTCAGTGCGGAGTCTTGAAGCGCCGATGTGCACGGGGACATATCCTGCATTGATAGCGGCATCTGCTTCTTCGCGCGAGAAGTCGCCCTCCGGACCGATGAGAACAATCACCGAATCACCTTGATACGCCTCAAGCTGTTCACGGATAGAGTGCCTCTCAGCTCCATCCTCAAAGCAGTAGGCAATAAGTTTCAAGGAATTGCTGTCAGTTGTGCTCTTTATAAAATCCATAACAGAACAAGCCTCCGACAATTCCGGAATTGATGCCTTGAGAGACTGTTTGGTCGCAGACAAAAGTATTCTTTCCAGCCTTTCCGGCTTGATGATACGGCGCTCGGAATGCTCGCCGATTACCGGTACAATCCTATCTATGCCGAATTCGGTCGCCTTCTCGACGAACCATTCATACCGGTCAATGTTCTTGGTAGGACAGACCGCCGCAGTCAGATGATAATTATGCCCACCCCAATTCTCATAAGACTTCTGAATTTTAGCCTGCGCCGCCTTCGGAGAATCTGAGATCAATTCACACTCGTACATTGTTCCATTGCCGTCTATAATGGAAACATTGTCGCCGACACGATGCCTAAGGACACGCACGCAGTGAGCAGACTCATCCTCACCGAGCCTGCAGACGCCGTCTGAAATGTCGTTTGTCCAAAAAATCTCCATTATTCTCTGATTATCTGTATTTCTCCGTCAACGCCGACCTTCAATATCTGGGAAGCTTGGCCTGACGAAGTTCTCTCCAACGCAGGTTCTACGATATAATCCACAGCAGAACGTATTTCTTCCGGAATATCCGCGAATTTATGAGGAGTAGGTTCACCTGACACGTTCGCAGAAGTTGAAACTATAGGGCGACCGAGTTTGTAAACCAGATTCTTGCAGAAATCCATATTCGGAATTCTGATTCCGACGGTTTCATCCTCCGCAACCGCATTGTATGCAAGAAAATGTCTGTCGGCGACAGCCTTCTCGCCCGCTGCAGGGGCATTGCCGTGAATAGCACCGGGATAAATCAATGTCATCGGTTTGTCGTTGACTTCGACCAACTGGACCGCAACGTCGGGAATGACTTTCACGAAACGGCAAATCATATCCATATCGGAAGCAAGCAGTACAAGTGCCTTGCTGTCAGAGCGATGCTTGATTTCATATACTTTCGCTACCGCCTCGGGATTTGTGGCATCACAACCGATTCCCCAGACCGTGTCTGTCGGATACAGAATCACTCCGCCCTTTTTAAGGACATCCAGAGTTTCTGCCAATATTTCTTTAATGTCTTTCATAAATAATGTTATTCCTATATTTTCTTAATCTTCGTAACTATCGGGTAATGATCCGAGAAATCCTTATGTATTACTTTGTGGCTCACCGCCTTATAAGTCTTTGGGAATAACACGTAATCGATCCGGAGAAATGGACGCAGATTGAAGAATGTTGCCCCCGTGCCCCTTCCGGCATCGACAAACGAATCTTTTCTTTTTCGGCTCAAACGCCAATATGTATAAGACATCGGAGTATCATTGAAATCTCCAGTCACTATCACATTGTCATTACAACTTTCGATATTCTTCATCACCTGTTCCACCTGCTTCGGTCTGCGGACTATGGATTTTTTCATCTTTTCCTCCGTATCGAGCATTGTCCTGTGGTAATCCTTCTCCAGAGAAGCCGCCAGACGGGAAAGCGAGATATTGTAACTTTCGAAATGACAATTATATACACGGAATCTTTCGCCGCCGATCATATAATCCGAATACAGCGCGAGATTTGAACTGTGTTCGAAATCAATCTTCCCTTTCCCCAGCACCGGATAACGGCTGAGAGTCACATTGCCATAGCATCCGCGCTTGTCGACATTGACATAATATTCTATATCATACCCTTTCATCTTGCTTTCAAGATAGGTTTTCACCCTGTTGGGATTTTTCATATAGAATTCCTGAAGGCATATAATGTCGGCATCCTCTTTTTTCAGAAAGGCCAGCACGGAATCAGTGCACGCGATTCTGTCGGCGCGAAGCGCTTCGTTCGGCGATGTAAAACGCCCGACATTGTAGGATACAATCTTGACTCCGTCTCCGTTGTCCGGTTCAGGCGAACGGAACTGAAAGAACTTGCCGAACATAAATGCTGCAGGCATCAAGGCCAGCAACGGTATGAAAACCGCGGATGACCGGCGGAATAGCGCCCAGCAGAGGAGAAACAGATTGCAAAGAAGCAATGGAAAAAAGAGCAGACCGAATATTGTCATAAACCAGGCCTTCGCCGGATTTATGAACATCGAGAAGAAGCTGACAAGCAAGAGCCCGGCAGATATTGTCATCAATGTCCGCGAGGTTATGCCGAAGAACAGGCTTCTCTTTCTGGTCTTTCTTGCCATACTTATGCTAATACATCTTGCCTTTCTTTCTCCACCACCTGATGAGCAACCAGCCGAAGAGCATTCCGCCCAGATGCGCGAAATGAGCTACTCCGTCGTGTATACCGGAAATTCCGGTGAAAAGTTCAATGACGGCAAAGATTATGACGAACCACTTTGCAGTCAATGTAACCGGAGGAAAAAGCAGGGTGAGTCTGGAATCAGGATAGCACATTGCGTAGCCGATAAGCACACCGTAAATAGCTCCTGACGCACCAAGTGTCGGGGTGCGGAGGATGCTCGTGTATGCCTCAAAATCTCCCGCATTCATAAAATATTGAGCCTCAAGCCATTGAACCCCAGTATGAAGAGCAACGGCACCAAGTCCGGTGACAAAGTAGAATATCAGGAATTTTCCTGAGCCGAGTCGGCACTCCAGCACTATACCGAACATAAGCAGTGTGTACATATTGAAGAATATGTGCCATATTCCGCCGTGCATAAACATGTGTGTGAGCACTTGCCAAGGCTTGAACCAAGGCGAGGCCGGATAGAACATCGCAAAGTTTCCGATCATGAAGTTCTCATTGATCAGTGTCGCGATGAACATCAATATGTTTATGGCCACCAGGTTCTTCACTACAGGTGGTATTGACGACAGGAATCCGCCCCGTCCGCCTTCGTAATAAT
>CAVHJF010000001.1:26048-158927 GCA_963636275.1 Acutalibacteraceae bacterium
TGGAGCGAATCGAAGTTTAATTCAAAACAACTTATCGAGATTTTCAAGTGACAGGATCGACATTATCTTGTGACCGCTGCTGGTGTATTCGGAATTCGAGCAGGCGAAGAGCTGGTCTGTTAAAGTCCGTGCCTCAACCGGAGACTCAACCGGCTTGCCCTCAGATGCCGCCAATCGCGCAAACTTCTCAGCCATAGCCGATTCCATCATTTCAGGAAGCCCGGTATAGTTCTCCGTCAACGCAATCAGCACATCCGCCATAGCCGATTCCACACTGCTCTGGTCCACCTGAAAACCCTCAGGCATTCCGTTCACGACAATAGTATCTACTCCGAACGGTGAAATGTCAAAGCCGAGCGACTTGAGCATCTCCGAATGTTCATCAAAAATCAGCCTGTTGTCCGCTCCGACAGTCACCTGCACCGGGAACAACGCACTCTGGCTGACGTGTTCACTCCCTTTCAGAGCCTTGAGGAATCTCTCATAAAATATACGTTCCTGCGCACGGCGGACATTTATCACCAGAAGCCCGGATTTCGATGATGATACGATATATTTCTTCTGCACAACAATCAGACTTGGCTGAGAGGCGACCTTGTCTTCAAACAATTTCCCGTAATCATCCCGTTTGTCCACATAAGATGAATACGACATTCCGCTATCAAAATGATTGCCCTGAAAGGCATCTGACGGCATTTTTTCAGAACCGAAATTCTGCGGGAAAGACATCTCTGCAGATTGGCCGAAAGGATTATAACTCTGATCCAAGGACACATCGGGCACAGAAACCTCAGGACGATATTTGTCGAAATCGTTGCTGAATGCCGGAATCTCCACCATATTCTGAGTATCGAAATCTATGCTCGCACCGAACGAGTTGCGTCCGAGCGACTCTTTCACGCAGGCATATAGTGTTTGGAAAATTATGCTGTCGTCCGCGAATTTCACCTCTGTCTTGGTCGGGCTGATGTTCACATCCACAGAACGCGGGTCAACCTCCAGATAAATGAAATATGACGGCGTGGCCTCCTGCGGGAGCATATTCTCATACGCATTCATCACAGCCTTATGCAGATAGGGGCTTCTGAAATACCTTCCGTTCACGAAAAAGAACTGATTGCCGAGAGTCTTTTTCGCCTGGTCAGGTCGGCCGATATATCCGCGCACATTCACGACAGAAGTATTGACCTCCAGATCCACCACCTTGCTTGCAATCCCAAGGCCGAGCATATCTTGAATCCTGAATTTCAATGACTTGGCAGGCTTCAACACATAGACGTCCTTACCGTTGTGAGTAAGTGAAAACCCAACTTCGGGTCTTGTCAGGGCTACGTGCGTAAATTCCTCTATCACGTGCTTCATCTCCACATTGTCAGACTTCAGGAACTTACGGCGAGCAGGTACGTTGTAGAAAAGATTCCTTACGGCGAAATTTGAGCCTGCAGGGGTAGAAATTTCGTCAGTTGAAATATGAGTTGAGTCCGCGAAAACCACCTTGCAGCCGACCTCATCTTCCGGACGCCTAGTTTTCAGCGTCACTTCTGCAACCGCCGCGATGGATGCCAACGCCTCTCCTCTGAATCCGAATGTAGTGATATCCATAAGGTCTTCAGCAGTAGCGATTTTGGACGTCGCGTGCCGTTCAAAACAAAGCACAGCCTCGTCAGGAGTCATTCCACATCCGTTGTCGATTACCTGA
Source organism: Acutalibacteraceae bacterium (assembly GCA_963636275.1). Lineage (GTDB taxonomy): Bacteria > Bacteroidota > Bacteroidia > Bacteroidales > UBA932 > Cryptobacteroides. The sequence goes on from CAVHJF010000001.1 coordinate 27,748, forward strand.
ATCAACGTTCTGCCCGCATCGGAAAGAATGACTGACACTTGACTCGCACCGGCATCAACAGCATTCTCCATCAACTCCTTGACCACAGAAGACGGCCGTTGAACGACCTCTCCCGCGGCTATCATATTTGCTATATTGCTCGGTAATATTCTTATATCCATTGATTACACTTGATTGTGGGGCCCTGCGGCTACAGCAGAGAATAGAATTTTGTTATGTAAATCATAACTATTGCGAAGAGAACCAATCCGACCAGCGTTATGATCTTCTGCGCACGGTTGGACGAACGTTTCTTCGGTCCTTCACGGAATGAGCCTCTGAGATATGAACCGGGCACATACTTATCCGGAGCGGGTTCTTGCGTACCGTCCACTTTGCCGAATTTCTGTTTCAAATCATCCTTCTCCTTGTCGAAGTACCTGGGTTTGTAATCAAACACCTTGTGTTCGCTGTCTCCGAACCAACCGAAATTTGCCATAATGATACACCGTTTTATCTTAACAAATTTAGCATAATTTATTCAAAGAAATCCGAAAGGTCGGAACATTCCTTGCCCTCCATATCGGATTATCGGATAGAATATGTGCTTTGCAGCGGAAATATGCGGAAATCCGCGAATATATTTTGTAGAACACTCTTTTCAAGAGAAGAACTCACACAAAGAGACTAATCTCAGAGTCAGTGAGTCGTAAAATGAAATTAGGGTGAAACCCAATGAGTTACACCCTAACCATCTATTTATCACTATCGTTATCTATCACAACTCCCCGCGGCCTCTCGGTCAACCTTGACACAAGTCAAAAATTTTCTTCACATCGAGGGGGTTGCGACAAAACCGATTATATAAGCGGTTCTGCGTCCATATCTGTAGGCTGAGGTATTCCCATAAGTTTTAGAATAGTCGGAGCTACATTGCACAAAGCGCCGTCTTTCACCGTCTTGACCTCGTCTCCGGCATTCACCACAATGAACTGAACCGGATTGAGCGAGTGGGCAGTGTTCGGTGTTCCGTCCTCATTCACAGCATAGTCAGCATTTCCGTGGTCAGCTGTTACAAGAATCACATAGTCGTGCTTGATTGCCTCAGTAACAACCTGTTCCACGCAGTTGTCAATACACTTGACAGCCTTGCAGATAGCATCATATACACCTGTATGTCCGAGCATATCACCGTTGGCATAGTTGAGGATGATAAGATCCTCTTTGTCGCTGTCGATAGCTGCGAGGAGTTTCTCTGTAACTATAGGTGCGCTCATCTCAGGCTGAAGGTCATAAGTGGCAACCTTCGGAGAAGGAACAAGAATCCTTTCCTCATTCTCGAACGGCTCTTCACGACCGCCGTTGAAGAAGAATGTAACGTGAGCATACTTCTCAGTTTCAGCGATACGCAACTGATGTTTTCCTGATTTTGCTACAATTTCGCCGAGAGTATCTTTTACGATCTCTTTGTTGAAGAGGATATGAACACCCTTGAAATCAGCATCATACGGAGTCATACAGCAATAATATAGACCCGGTACTGTGTGCATTCCCTCTTCAGGCATATCCTGCTGTGTGAGAACCATTGTAATCTCACGCGCACGGTCGTTGCGGAAGTTCATAAAGATGATTGCATCTCCCTCCTCAACTTTTGCCAGAGGCTCACCTGCAGCGTCAGTAATGACGATCGGTTTTATGAATTCATCGGTAACGTCAGCATCGTATGAAGCCTGTACGCCCTCTACTGCAGATGTAAATGCAGCTCCCTGTCCGTTTACGAGAAGGTCGTATGCTTCTTTCACACGGTTCCATCTCTTGTCTCTGTCCATTGCATAGAAACGTCCGCACACAGATGCTATCTTGCCTGCGCTTTCTGCCATATGTTTCTCAAGATCAGCGACAAAGCCTTTTCCGCTATGAGGGTCGGTATCACGGCCGTCCATAAAGCAGTGTACGAACACCTTGTCCAGGCCATACTCTTTGGCAACATTCAGAAACTCATAGAAATGGTCCAATGAACTGTGGACACCGCCGGTAGAACACAATCCCATAAGATGAAGTTTCTTACCTGAGTTCTTGACATAATCATATACGCCCTTAACCTCGGAACGGTCCAGAAGTTTGTGCTCTCTACAAGCCTTGTTTATCTTCATAAGATCCTGATATACAGTACGACCTGCACCAAGATTCATGTGGCCGACTTCAGAATTTCCCATCTGTCCGTCAGGCAATCCGACATATTCGCCACAAGCCTGAAGATGGCTCATAGGGTATTTTGCCCTGAGAGAATCAATGAATGGCGCACCTGCTGTATAAATAGCATTGGAGTGATCGTGTCTGCCTTCACCCCAGCCATCAAGAATCATAAGTAGAACTTTTCTGTCCATATAGTTTGATTTTAAATTTTCTGTTGTCTTCAAGAATCCGTCTTGAAATTCGCGCGCAAAGTTAATGAAAGTTTGAGACTTCGTATAAAAGCTTACTGAAATTTCGACATATCCCGAGATTGGTAGCCAACTTCAATTTCGGAAGAATCAGAACCGCATCAGTTTTAGATTTTAGCCCAATCCCGCCAAGACAGTTCACAATCATTACAAAATCAAGCCCGCCGCCTTACCAATAGTGCTTATTCTCAACTATTTGCGCAATAAAAATATTGCAAATTTTCCGCTTACAAATTGTTACTTATAAAAAAAATAACTATTTTGCGAGAAAGGTTGCAGATAGTAAAGTACTGAAGTACTATTGTGATCTACTATCAACCAATCATATTTGTTGTGAGGACGGGAACCGCTGTGAAGTGGCTACCGTCTTTTTATTTAAAACAGGAACACCAGATAGCCAAGGCCGAAAAGCAACGACAGGATGAATGTCGCCATCACCAGCAACGGGAGCATCGGGTCGAGGTCCTTGTCAGTACGAGTCCATACGCCCATAAGATGCTTGATGAAGAGCGGAAGCGTAACCACAAACAGCCAATGCCAAATATCCGGGAAACGCATAAGATTGAATGCAATCAGGCACAGCCAGCCGGCCGCAATGAGAACCGTCTGATATATGCGCGCGCGTTTCAGGCCGACCTTCAGCGGCGTAGTCACGCGTATTCCGGCATCGGTCTTCATATCCCTTATATTGTTGACATTCAACACTGCCACGCAAAAGCACCCGAGCGCTACGGCAGGAAGCACGATTATCCAAGAAAGAATGGTATGAGCAGCCACGAAATATGCGCCCAGGACAGAAACAAGGCCGAAGAAAATGAAAACAGAAATATCCCCAAGCCCTCTGTAGCCGTACGGATTTTTGCCCAACGTATATTTTATTGCGCCTCCGATGGCTGCCGCACCCAATGCGACAAGACACAGAGGTTCAATGGCGAACAAGGTACCGAATGACGCCTGCAGCATCAGCAGTCCAGACAAGGCACAAGCCACGGCCATCACGGCGATAAATCTCTTCATTTCGGGGACAGTAAGTCCGCCCTCGCCCAAAGAATACTGAGGTCCGTTGCGGTCTTCCCCGTCCACGCCGCTCAATGTGTCCCCCAATTCATTGGATATGTTTGACAGGACCTGCAGGCAGATTGTGGTAAGCATTATCAGCAGAGCCACTTTCCAGTCTATGCGATAGTCCGCCATCGCAAGCATTATTCCGAGACAAACCCCGGCAAGAGACAAAGGCAACGTCCTGAGTCTCATAGATTTGACATAATACGATATTTTTGCCATAATTTTCGTTTATAATTCCGTAAGCATCAGATGCCGCGCCGGATGAAATTCGTCAGCCGATTATGAGTTGACCGAGCTTTTCGGGAAGAACACCTTGATTGCTACGGACAGACCGTGGAGCACCGCGAACACAACACCTCTGCTGCGGCAGTCGTAACGGAACTGCTCGCGCGGAGGACGTCCTTTCGGACTATGCAGATATGATATCCTTTCCCTCAACGGAACAGATTTATTCCTCCATTTCGGCACGCCCGGATTCCTGTCGCACTGGCACAGAATGCCCGGAGCGACAACGCGGACAAGGTTTGCCTTGTAAGCCCGGACGCCATAGTCGTAATCTCCGAAACTGTGATGATAATGCTCGTCCAACATTCCCAGAATCCTGTACACATAAGAAGGCACAAGGACCAGATTTCCGTTGAATGTATAACAAGGCACAGGAATAACAGGGTCAGGCTGCACCAGACGCCCGGTCTTAGTCCGTCCGCCATAACTCAGGACGCCTTTCACATTCACTGCGGAGCCTACCACAATAGCCTTATGTCTAAGAAAGGCGGATGTCTCCATCACCGTGGCAAGCGCACCCTCATTCAATATAGTGTCGTCATTGAGCCAAAGGTAAAAATCCTGTCCGTCCGCCGCGGCCGCTGTCCAAGCGGCGCGCATTCCCTGATTCCAGAACAATGAGCCATCACCTCTTATTATATGTGTCTGAGGATATGATTCGGCAACCGCCTCGGGAGTTCCGTCCGTACATCCGTCATTGACCAGATACACGGAGAACTCGTACGACCCGTCACCCTTCATTGAATCTATCTGCTGATAGCAGTTCTGAAGACATTCGAGAGTCTTTTCACGCCGATTGTGGACAGTAAGCAGGACAGCGACTTTCAGCATCAGGAATCAAGTTTGAGGACAGCCATAAATGCACTCTGAGGCACCTGGACTGTACCGATTTGACGCATTCTCTTCTTTCCTTCCTTCTGTTTTTCAAGAAGTTTCCTCTTTCGTGTCACATCACCTCCGTAGCACTTGGCAGTCACATCCTTACGGACCTGACGGACAGTCTCGCGGGCGATAATCTTCGCTCCGATTGCGGCCTGGATTGCGATGTCGAACTGCTGACGAGGAATCAAGTCCTTCAGTTTCAGGCAGATTTTCCTTCCGAAATCATAAGCCCTGTCCTCGTGGATGAGGGTTGAAAGAGCATCCGCAGGATCACCATTCAGCAGAATGTCCAGCTTGACGAGTTTCGCAGGCCTGTAACCCTTTATATGATAATCGAATGACGCATATCCCTTAGAGATTGTCTTCAGTTTGTCATAGAAATCGAACACAATCTCTGAAAGCGGCATCTCATAAGTCAGCTCCACTCTATCCGCAGTCACATAGTGTTCTCCGGTCAATGTGCCGCGCTTGTCTATGCAGAGTTTCATTATAGGGCCGTAGAACTCCGTATTGGTGATAATCTGAGCCCTGATGTACGGCTCTTCAATATGGTCAATCAATGTCGGAGCCGGCAGTCCCGAAGGGTTGTGCACGTCAATGCAGTCCCCTTTTGTCGTGTAAACTTTATACGAAACGTTAGGAACTGTCGTGATGACATCCATATTGAACTCGCGGAAAAGACGCTCCTGCACTATCTCCAGATGCAGCAATCCGAGGAATCCGCACCTGAAACCGAAGCCCAACGCCATTGAGGATTCAGGTTCATAGACAAACGAGGCATCATTCAACTGGAATTTCTCCAAAGTAGAACGCAATTCTTCATATTTGTCAGCCTGAACCGGATACATTCCCGCAAAAAGCATCGGCTTAACCTCTTCAAATCCGGCAATCGCCTCTTTACAAGGATTTTCCACGTGAGTGATGGTATCTCCCACCTTCACCTCAGCAGCAGTCTTGATTCCGGAAATAATGTAGCCTACATTTCCGCAACCGACCTCCTGCGTCGGACTGAGCTTCATTTTCAGCACTCCGACCTCATCAGCGACGTACTCCTGACCGGTATTGAAGAATTTAACCTTGTCACCAGTCTTGATTGAGCCGTTCTTAATCTTGTAATATGCGATAATGCCTCTGAACGAGTTGAACACAGAGTCGAAAATCAACGCCTGCAACGGTGCCTCAGGATCGCCCTGCGGTGCAGGAATCTTCTCCACGATGGCATCCAGCAGCGGCGGCACACCTTCGCCGGTCCTGGCAGAAACGTGATACACATCTTCCGGCTTGCATCCCAGAAGTTCGCAAACCTCATCTGTCACAACATCCGGACGTGCCGCGTCCATATCAATCTTGTTCAGCACAGGAATAATCTCTAGTCCGTGTTCTATCGCCTGGTAAAGATTGGAAATCGTCTGAGCCTGAACACCTTGCGTAGCATCCACAACCAAGAGCGCGCCTTCGCAGGACGCAATGGACCTCGACACCTCGTACGAGAAATCGACGTGACCCGGAGTATCAATCAAGTTGAGGACGTATGGCTCTCCCTTGTAGTTGTACTCCATCTGGATTGCGTGGCTTTTGATAGTTATGCCTTTCTCCTTCTCCAAGTCCATATCGTCCAGGACCTGGTTTTCCATCTCCCTGGCACCCAATGTCTTGGTAAGTTCAATGAGCCTGTCGGCAAGTGTACTCTTGCCGTGGTCGATATGCGCGATTATGCAGAAATTCCTTATTCTCTTCATTCAGCCTCCTGTCCTATAGAGTCATCTTGCGACAATGCACTGTCGGATTCGTCCGAGAGGTCATCTCCCAATTCATCTTCAAAACCGGATTTTGACCCGACCTGAAGAATGGAAACCAGCTTCCTCTTGAATTCAACAGTCTCTTTCTTGGCCCCGCCTGCATCCATCTCATCAATAAGATAGTACAGGAACTGACAGCAGGTATCGAAATCCGAGCTTGCAACCTCATAGAACTCCATATAGAACATAATCGACTTGAGAAGTTCATTGCCGAGTTTCACGCCCAGCTCCGTAGCCTTCTCCGGAGCACCGGCAGCATAATAATCGCTTACCATATTGACTACCATATAGTCATTGGTAGTGAAGCCGAGAGGAATGGACTCCAACGGCCATACGTTGTCCGGCATAGATTCCTGACACTTGTCAAGTACCTTGAGCGCACGTTCCTTGTCGCCTGCTCTCAGAAGGGCATTTGCCGTAGAAACGAACAACTCACGCTGCGGAAGAACACCGAGGAATGTATAATAGTTCTGATAATCAACATCATAATCGTCTCTGCGGATGTCGTTCCAGGTATATACATTCATCATTTTGTTGTACAACTCGTCAATATCCACAAGGCCCGGGTCTGACGCAGTGATCTTGTTCTTGAAAGGAACAAGTTTGCTTGAATAGCCCTCAAACATCAGATAGTCCTTGATGCCGATATTGATGTCACCGCCCTGACTCAGCATATTTATAGGCCTGTCCCACTGATAGTTGGAGAGCAGGTCGAGCATAAACAGCTCAGGCTTGGACAGATAGTTCTTGTTCTTAGGAATCTCCAGCACAATATGGTCAGGAATCATATCCGCGAACTTAGGGCTGACAATACCGGACTTCAACGCATTTTCCTTGTTGACAGGAACGCTGATTTTCCTGGAGATGATGTAGTCCACAGTCTTACCGCTTTCGAGAACCAGTTTTGCATCCGGATGTTTGAACACGGCCATGACATCGGAAATAGGAATCACCTGGTTTCTGCTGTCAGATATGTAGATATAGTCATTTGTACCATACAGATACTGCTCCTCGCCCACTGTCAGCGGCAACGGTTTGGACTCATTGCAAGCCCATTTCATCTGGCCGATATGCCAGTCTGTACCAAGCAGCGAAGTGTTGCAGATACGGACATCAGTACGGACGTTTTCCACCTCCTGAGCATACCAGAGCGGGAAAGTATCATTGTCTCCGTGAGTAATCAGAATACCCTGTTCGCCTACGGAATTAAGATAATTCTTCGCCATCTCGACTGCAGTGCGACGGTTGCTTCTGTCGTGGTCATCCCAGTTCTGCTGAGCCATAAGCGCAGGAACGAACAGGCTGGCGACTGTCAGAACAGAGGCTGTAGCAACTGAATATTTGCGTTTCATCGCCCCTCCGATCCAGTGATACAATGCCATAGCACCGAAACCGACCCATATAGCAAACGCATAGAAGGAACCGGCATAAGCGTAGTCACGCTCGCGGACCTGGTATGGAGGCTGATTCAGATAAAGCACAATCGCAATACCTGTCATAAAGAACAACAGGAATGTCAGCCAGCAGCCCCTCTTGTCACGCTCATATTGGAAGAACAGGCCGAAAATGCCCAACAGGAGAGGCAGGAGGTAATAGTGGTTCTTGCCCTTGTTGTTTTTCAGCACATCAGGAGCATCGCTCTGATCGCCGAGTCTGAGTTCATCAATCGGCTTTATACCGCATTCCCAGTTGCCGTAGAACATTTCGCCCGGGCTAGGACTGTGTATGTCATTCTGCCTTCCGGCAAAGTTCCACATAAAATATCTCCAGTACATCCAGTTCATCTGGAAATCCCAGAAGAACCAGAGGTTAGCACCGAAAGTAGGCTTCTTGTAGTCTGCGCCCGGTATGGTGCGTCCCTTGCCGCCGGTATATGATTCATAGAACTTTATGTACTTGGAATCGCTGTTCCACATTCTCGGGAACAACATCTTGCCCGAAGCGTCATAAACAGGGTCAACCGGAGCATCCACGTGCTTGTATTTGCCGTTTACCGGAGCCCAGTATTTCTTGGTAACGAGTTTGTATGGCGCGCCGTAATACTGTCCGTAAACCAGAGGTGTAGTTCCATACTGCTCACGGGAAAGATAACGTACCAGCGTGAAAGCGTTGTCCGGCTGATATTCGTTGGTCGGAGGCATCACGTTAGAACGGATTATCACAATCGCGAAGACTGAGAATCCGATTACAATCGTGGTGAAACTGAGAATTGCCGTATTCCAGAATGCCTTGCCCCTCTTGTAAGTCCAGAACGCTCCATAGAAACATAGAGCAAGCAGCGCAACCATAAAGAAGGCCGCTCCGGAGTTGTACGGAAGCCCGAAGACATTGACAAACAGCAAGTCAGAATATGCCGCCCACTTAGGAAGATAAGGGATTATGACAAAGAACAGCAGGCCGAGAATGACCACTGAGAGCGCCATAATTCCCACATATTGCCAGAATGTATAATGTCCTTCCTCGCGTTTCTTGTAGAAGAACAGGAACACCATAAACGGAATCGTCAACAGGTTCAACAGGTGAACGCCTATCGAGAGTCCCATAAGGAACGAAATCAGGAGAATCCATCTGTTGGCATAAGGCTGGTCCGCCTGCTCGTACCATTTGGTCATCGCCCATACTACCAGAGCGGTGAACAGAGAGGACATCGCATAGACCTCACCCTCAACTGCAGAGAACCAGAATGTGTCCGAGAAACAGTAAACCAATGCTCCCAAGACACCGCTGCCGCAGATGAGTATTGTCTGGCTCAGACTCCAGCCGTCTTCTCCCTCAGGTTTTCCGGCAAGTCTCTTCGCAAAAAAGACAATAGTGAGATACAGCAGGAATATCGTCGCGGCAGAGCACAAGGCACTCATCGCATTGACTGCGACAGCCGCGTGCGCTCCGTCCGTGAACATCGTGAAAAATCTCGCAATAAGCTGAAAGACAGGGTTTCCGGGAGGGTGGCCCACTTCAAGTTTGTATGACGATGCGATGAACTCGCCGCAGTCCCAGAATGAGGCAGTTGACTCAATGGTGGACAGGTATGTGAACGCAGCTATAACGAATACGACTGCAGACGTAATACCGTTCCAGAGCCTGAACTTCTTATTATCCATAAAATTCTTTGTTACCATTTTCCAAACTAACAAAGTTAAAACAGATTAACTATCTTTGCAAAAAAGAAATCGGCATTATGGCAGAGAACGACTGGAAGCAGCGTCTCGGTGTAGTCTATTCGACAAATCCGGACTTCAAATACGATCAGGGAAACGATTCCGAAGATGAGACTCTTCCTCCTGAAAAGCAGAAATTGACTGTCACGATTGACAGGCGTTGCAGGGCCGGCAAGCAAGTCACGCTTGTCAGCGGTTTTGTCGGAAGCGAATCCGACCTGAAGGAGCTCGGAAAGACTCTGAAAGTCAAATGCGGAGTCGGAGGGACTGCCAAAGACGGCGAGATTACCATACAGGGAGATTTGAGGGACAAGGTGACTGCACTCCTCACGGGTATGGGATACAAAGCAAAGAGAGGGAACTGATTTTAACGATGCCGACCATTTCATCAGAAATAACATCAGTTGACACGCTGCAGATTAAGCCTGCTGCGGAGGCCTTTGTAAGCGGTCATCTTAATGCAGGGCTGATTCCTGACAATACCCCGCCAACTTTTGACCCTTGGGAAATGTCCCAGTTCAACTGGATTGCGGCCGCGGTTTGCATCATCCTCGGCCTGTTGTTTATGCGTCGGTACATTTCAGTTTTTCCTTATGTTATGGGCGGATTCTTCCGCTGGAAGGAAATTCTGAATATGGAGAACAATATGCGTCTCAGCCGCGAACGCAATTCGGTCGCATTCATTTCGGCGCCGATCTGCATAATCTGCATTTCCCGGCTGAATGTCATAAATGCAGACTTTATGACCGCGCTCACCCCGGAGATGAAGACCTTGTCAATCATCGGCATTCTTGTGGCATTCATCGCTGTCCGATGGTTTCTCGGCCCGGTTGTCCCGGCAAGGCGTCTGAGAGGCAACACTGCGAGGGCGGCGGATGGCGTATGGGGAAATTTCTGCATAACATTATCCACAGTTCTGCTGATACTGATGATAATACACTCTATTTCAAACGACTGCGCACGCATAGCAGAATCAGCTGCCATTTATGCGATAATTTTCCTTTGGGCAATATTTCTGCTCAGAAAATACCAGATAATAGCTTACGATTGCGGTCAATTCAAGTCATTTTTGTATCTTTGCGCCGTTGAAATTTTACCGGCTGCGATGTTGGTTGCTTCAATCCTGTATTTGTAAGAAACAACTGCCGCGTACGACTCAATACGACGGCTGATGTGATGAGGAGTGAAAACGAATTATGACAATTAAGAAGATTTTGATCTCACAGGAGTCTCCTATGAACATGGCTCCTTATGAGACGCTCAAGGAAAAATATGGTGTCCAGATAGATTTTATGCCATTTTTCCTGATTGAACCTCTTTCTTCGAGAGAATTCAGAGCTCAAAGGCTTAACGTATTGGATTACACTGCGATAGTCTTCTCTGCCAGACACACGATAGATGCATTTTTCCAGATCTGCGAAGAATTGCGCATAAAAGTTCCTGAAACAATGAAGTATTTCTGCACCACCGAGGCGGTTGCGATGTACCTTCAGAAACACATTGTTTTCAGAAAGAGGAAGATTTTCTATGGCAACGGCACACCGGCATCTGTCCTGGAGCAGATCGGGACAAGGCACAGCGGAGAGAAATTCCTTATCACGACATCCGACTCAAGCAGCAACGATGCGCTTAAAGCATTGTTCAGCAGCAAGAAACTGGATTACAACACGGCCGTATTCGTCAAATCCGTACCTCAGGACTTGAAGGGCGTTGATTTGGAATCTTACGATATGGCTGTTGTCTACAACCCTGCCGACGTAAAATCTCTTTTTGAGAATTATCCTGAATACAAACCGGTCAACACCAAGTTCGTCACTTTCGGAAAGCTGATTGTGAAAGCTATGGAAGAAGCCGGATTGCCTGTCGAGATACAGGCCCCTACGCCTGAGGCACCTTCTGTTGCTCGTGCGCTTGAGTTGTATCTTGAGGCTCACAAGAACGGATAACGCATTAACCCTGAATGAAATCTGATGTCCGCAATACACTGTCGAAGAAGGAGAGGCTGTCAAATGCAAGAGGTCTCGCCTCTTTGTTTGCGGAAGGACGTTACGGGCACTCGGATGGAATACGCTATTGCTGGAGAGCGGGCAACGCATTGCCTTTCAATAGAATAGTAGTTTCAGTCCCAAAGAAATGCTTCAAGCGCGCCGTGAAAAGAAATCTTCTGAAGAGACGGATACGCGAGGCTTACAGGCTGAATAAATCTTTACTGCCGACAGGACCGGAAAACGGCGGTACTGACATATTGTTCATATACAATACCGCTGAAATATTGGATTTCAGCACCATATCGGCTTCCGTCAAAAACATTCTCACTACTGTTGCGAAAAAACTTGCTACGTCACCTTCTGCCGGAAGCGACACTACTGTCGTGGCAAATACGACTATTTTGGCAGGTTCAGTTGTCTCGACAGAAACGACCCCGGAAGAGAAGGCATAGCGTAACCACGGACAAAAACGAAGGCGAAACCTCGGCACTAGGTCACAGGATAATAACATCGCACAATGGCAGAACCACAGCATAACGGGAGCAGACTTGCAAAAGCCAAAGACATCGTGAAACGCATCACGATATTCCCGTTCATTGTGCTTATAAAATTCTACAAAGTCTGCATATCTCCATATACTCCGGCATCGTGCAGATTTACACCCACGTGCTCTGAATATGCGCTCCAGGCATTCCGCAAATGGGGGCCAATCAAGGGTTTATACTTGACCGTACGCAGACTACTCAGATGTCACCCGTGGGGCGGCAGCGGTTACGACCCCGTGCCGTAGGCGACGCTCTGCTTCGCATCAGGCACGTATTCATATACACTTCAACTGCCCGCCACTGAAATCAAGGTAAAAAGTGTATCTTTGCACTCTGATATCACGCAAATTTTATGAACGACATATTACTGGAAATCAAAGGGCTTCACGCATCCGTAGGAGACAAGGAAATTCTCAAAGGCATTGACCTTACAATCCGCAAAGGAGAAATCCACGCCGTGATGGGCCCGAATGGAGCCGGAAAGAGCACACTATCATCCGTGCTTACCGGGAAGCCGTCCTACACGGTCACAGAAGGCAGCATTACATTTATGGGCAAGGACTTGCTCGCAATGTCTCCGGAGGAGCGTTCGTGGGCCGGAATCTTTATGTCATTCCAATATCCTATCGAGCTGCCGGGCGTCTCCATCACAAACTTTATGAAGACAGCCATAAACGCCAAGAGAAAGGCTGAGGGACTCGAACCGATGAAGGCAGGAGATTTCCTCAAGCTTATGAAAGAGAAAATGGCGTTCGTGCAGATGCGCTCGGAGTTCTCAAAAAGGGATGTCAATGTAGGATTCTCCGGCGGAGAAAAGAAGCGCAACGAGATTTTCCAGATGGCGATGCTTGACCCGACTCTGTCAATTCTCGACGAGACGGACAGCGGTCTTGACGTGGACGCGTTGAGAATAGTAGCGGAAGGCGTCCGCTCCCTGCATACTCCGGAGAAATCGGCGATAGTCATCACTCACTACAAACGCCTGCTTGACTACATTGTACCGGATATTGTACACGTGCTGAAAGCCGGAAAAATCGTAACGACAGGAGGGCGCGAGCTTGTGGACAAGATTGAAGACAACGGTTATGACATCTTCTAGGCTATGAGCACAATCAGTCAAAAGTCAAAGGAAGTCGATGCCGGACATTATATCGACACACCTGTCATAATCGCTCCGGAAACTCTGGAAATTCCGGAAGGCGCCGCTCTCAGCGAAGTGTATGTACTTTCCGGTACAGAGAAGTTACCATTCAAGAACATAGTGGTGAATGCCGGCGCAAAAGCCAGTGTAACGGTGCTGATACTTCCAGGATATGAGAATGACGCGCATATAGACGTGGATATTATCGGAGAAAATGCCGATGTAAACATCTCAGGCCTGTATCTTTGCAACAGCAATGAAAAGCTCGTGATTCGCACGGACATTCGTCATAGAAAGCCGCACTGCACATCTTACCAGATATTCAACGGAATTGCCGCAGGAAAATCTGACGTGAAGTTCTACGGAAAGATTGTCGTTGCCCCGGACGCACAGAAGACTGAGGCATATCAGACCAATCACAATCTGGTTCTTTCCGAGGAAGCACACGCCGAATCCAAGCCGCAGCTTGAGATTTATGCCGACGATGTCAAGTGTTCGCACGGTGCTACTGTAGGCCAGCTCAATGAGGACGAACAGTTCTATATGCGTTCCCGCGGCATTCCTGAAGCTGAAGCAAAAGTCCTCCAGATGATTTCATTCATCGCTCCCGTTCTTGCCAACATTGAAGATGAGACATTGCGCGACAAGATGAAGGAAACTGTCGAGTCCGCAATCCGCAGTCTATAATCGAGCTATCCCGTCCAGCAGAAACTGCAAGCCAACAACTATGCAAACACAAAAAAGGTGGCTAATCAGTCTTTCGACTTTTAGCCACCTTTTTATATGTTCAGTATTTACTACTTGCTCGCTGATACCCAACTCTGAGCGTAGATATTCAACTGTTTGCTAGTCTTATATACTGTAGGAATACATACCAGATCAACTTTGCTGTCCTTAGCAGCCTGGACATAATAGTATATCTTGTTGCCGTTGAACTTGACAGTGCTCTGGTGATTCAAATCGAATGTATTTGTACCATCGGTTACAGCGCCCTTGCTGTTGACAGCCTCATAGTCGACATCGATTGCAGTTCCGACAGTGACATTCTTAATCTTGATATAACGGCTGACATAGCTGTCATAATCCTCAGCGAGTTCTGCAAGAGTAACCTCTGTAGGCACGATGTCTGAATCAGAAGTTGTCACAGTAGCGAACTGAAGATTGAAGGCTGTAGCCTCAGGAAGATTGTTATAAGCATATCCCTGACCCCAAACGCGGCCGTTGATAACCTGACCAACCTTGAGACTGAGAGCATTGCTGTAAACCAGAAGTCCACCTTTTTCATCCTCGATGAAGTAATTGCTGCCGCTCACGAATGTTACCTTGGCATTCTTGAGATTGACATCGAAACTTCTCGGAGCCTTGCTTGTGCCGTTCAGGAGTGTCTTGCTGATTTCGAGAAGATTGGAGTCAATAGGCTTTGTAGGCAACTGTGTGATAGTTACAGGAAGTTCTGTAACCTCACTGCCCTTTGTGCTCGTGAACCTTAGAGTTCCAGTTCTCGCTACACCTGTATTGTTATTCTCGACATTGATTGTGAATGTGAGATTTCCGTTGCCGTCAGCTTCATATCCGTTACCTTCGAAAGAAAGCCAGTCAGCTTGTGACTCAAAATAAATTCCGTTTCCTTTCTGAGACAATTTGAGTGTAAACGAACTCTCATCCATTGCAATATACTTCTCTGTCTCATCGCAAGCGAGAAGAGCCTTCTTTACAGAGATGAAAGTAGCGTCCTGAAGCTCGATGGTGCTGCCATATACGACCTTGATACCCTCAACAGTAACCTCGTCACCGAGAGCGATGTTGAATTTGCTCCAGTTATATGAACCGGAAGCGTCAACTGTACCATAGATATAGAGGGTGTTGCCATCTTCATCAGCCATATACCAGTTACCGTAAGTGGTGTTGGAAATAACTGAGCAGACGCCCTTTACACGGTATGTCTTACCTTCCGCACCGGACAAAACGTCAACAAGCGGAGTCACCTCGACCTCGGTTGTAGCAACCTTCTGAGAAACCACAAGGTTCTGAACTTTGTCACCAGCCTTGATGACAATGTTGGAAGACCTTGAAGCTGTTGTAGCCTCGGCAGAGAACTTAACAGTAGTCTTGCCTTTGCTTCCCTGGCGTACAGAAGCCGTAAACCAGGAGTTGGCGTCAGTGTCAAGCTGTTTTACCTGTGTTGTATCATTTACGATACCTTTCACCTTATCAAGTTTCTTTCCGATGACATCTACATCGAAATCCATTGTCCAGTCCTCTGTAGCTGTGACATCGACAGAAAACTCACCGCCTTCCGCATTGATGGCAATGTAAGAACTTGACACCTGAAGATTATCGAGATAAAGATTCTCTTTCTCGGAGCAGCTTGCAAACATTGCAACAGCAGCTATGACTGCAGGAAAAATATATCTTAATTTCATATTCGTGCTGCAAATGTATTAGTTGAACATATATTTGATACCGATAGATGCATACCAACACTGACCGATGGCGTGGTTAGCAGTGAATGTCTTGGTAGAGCCGTTGATAGCTGACGGAGTTGAGAATGTTGCATAACCGTCTGCATCTATACCTTCATATTTAAGGATTCTCGCTTCTGAACCGATCTCAGGGTTGATGATCTTCATTACACCCCAGTTGGAGTTGAAGAGGTTCATAAGGTTCTTGATATCGAAACCGAGCTGAAGGATGTTAGTAGTCTTGCCTGCTTTAACCTTGAAGTCGTGCTTGTAGCTGAAGTCGAATCTGTGAACCCAAGGAGAATAAACGCTGTATGCTTCTGCATATTCACCCTGATGCTTGCTGAGGTATTTGTCCTTGTGAACGAATGCCATAAATCTGTCACGGTCGTTGTCTGACACGAAACGGAATTCGTTGTTGGCTACCTGAGCGTCAGTAGGGATGTAGATTGCATCATAAGCATAACCGTCACCGTTCATATCGTTAGTAGTCATGAACGAGTAGTTGCTTGAGCCTTTCCAAGTCTCATAGATGAGGCTGAAGTGGTTGCCGCAATGGTCGTTGTGAGTTACTGAAGCGACGAATCTGTCAGGAATGACGTTGATTGCGTTGTGAAGCTTGATGTTGTTAGGACCTGCGTAAGTAGGAACGTATGTGAATGCAGACTCAGCTGCAGAACCAGGCATACTGGTGATTTCCTTTGACACTGTGTGAGTGTAAGCGGCCATAATGTTCAACTCCGGAATCGGGGTCATATTTACGGTAGCACTTGCAGAGTAACCATATCCCTTGTTGGTATTCTCAAGAATGAATGCCTTGGTACCATTGCGGAAATCATCCGGGTAGATAGGACGGTTGTCAACACCGTTGAATTTTGCGAAACCGCGAACGTCCTTGATACTCCAGTCAGAAATCATCACACCATTGATAGTCTTGTTGTAGATACCCTCAACTGACATAGAGAATGGGAATGACGTAGGGAATGAGTAGTCAACTGCGAGAGAAGTCTTCCAAACCTGAGGCATCTTGAACTTGCTGTCAACCGCACTGATTGATGACGGAACAGTACCATCCTTTGATGTATAGTTTGCAGGATATCCGAGACCGATGAGCTTGTTGTACAAAGCGTCAACAGTAGCCTTTCCGTTTGAATTTGTTACGAGACCACCTGCGAACTCAGACATTGAGAAGCCCTTCTTGGCTGCATTGGAAGCGTTGATCTGCGCCTGATACTGTACAGAACCGCTGTTGGTAGGCATATTGGTGAAGAATACGAGAGGCAGACGGCCTACGAAAAGACCGGTACCGCCACGCAACTTAAGATCCTTGTTGCCGAGCACGTCCCAAGTGAAGCCGACACGTGGAGAGATGGAAACCTGTGTCTCAGGCCATTTACCTGTGTCGATATGCTTTGCTTTGAAATCGTATGCCTTAGGATAATAGGTAAGAGCCTTGATTGCGTTGTTTGTAACAAGGTCACCGTTGTCGAAGAACAGACCGTCAAAACGGATACCGTAAGTAAGTTTGAACTTGTCAGTTGCTGACCACTCGTCCTGAGCATAGATGCCGGCCTGGTGGAAACGTACAGTAGCTGCAGGATTCTTGTCTCCGTTATAACCGTAAGTAAGGTTGACGATCTCTGGCTCAGCTCCGTTAAGGAAGTCATCGAGAGTTCTGTAACGGTAGTATCCTGAACCGTTTCTCATATAGGCATTGTCAGCCAACTGATATTCGTAACGCAGACCTCCGGTAATCTTGTGGTTTCCGAGGTACCAGGTAATGTCATCTCTTACGTTGGCTACAGTGTTGTGCACTGCATTGTTCCAAGTGAAGAGCTCGTAACCGAGAGCGATATAGTTCTGTCCATTGCCGTCAAGAATATCGATGAACGGGAACTCGCTTGAATGAGTGTCGCGGACATCGTCAAGTTTTGAGAATGTAGCAAGGAACTGATTTGAAATCTTATCGTTGATACGGCTGTTCAAATCTACTGAAACTGAATGTACGAGGTTGTCGATTGCGTACATTGAGTTAGCGTAAGACATTGAGTATTGTGAAGTACGGTATCCTGAAGCTCTGGTACCACCGTCCATAGATGTTCCGTTAGGAGCATTCCAGCCTTTGTTCAATGTATAGTTGTATCTTACTGCGAGATGGTTCTTCTCGTTGATGTTCCAGTCGACACGCGCGAGAAGCTTCATATTGCTTTCGTCGGCAGGGAAACTTGTCCAAGAACCTGTATCGTAACCGTATTTCTGCTTAACGAAATCAGAAACTTTCTGAAGGTCAGAGAGTTTTGTACGTGAAATGTAGTTGTTGGCATCAGCTACACCATCCTCTGAACCTCTCCATCTGTTGGCGATTGTAGGAGTCTTCACATACTCGAAGTTGACGAAGAAGAAGAGTTTGTTCTTCACGATAGGTCCGCCGAGGGTGAAGCCGTAAGTTGTGGTGCGGTCTTTTGCACGTGCGCCGGAAATCTGCTCGCCTCCGATGGTGTCACCACGGAGATTCTCGTTCTTATGATAAACGTATGCAGTTCCTTTGAATGTGTTTGTACCTGACTTGGTAATGGCGTTCACACCACCTCCGATGAAGTTTGTCTGACGAACATCAAATGGAGAAATCACCACCTGGAGTTCCTCGATAGCGTCAATGGAGATAGGGCTGCCACCGCCAGGAAGGTTGGAACTCAAACCGAAGTTGTTGTTGAAGTTCGCACCGTCAACAGTGAAGTTGGCTGTACGTCCGTCTGCTCCGGCGAATGACATTCCGTTTCCGCCATAAGGTGAAAGTCTGGTCACATCAGTGATGCTTCTGCTGACTGTAGGCAGAGATGAAATCTGTGAATTATTGATGTTAGTTGCGGCTCCGGTCTTTTCATTGCTGAATTTTGATTTTGCGGAACCGATGACTACTACCTGCTCCAGGAACTCTGTTGATTCCTTGAGGGTCGCATTAAGATTGTAAGTCTCAGCAAGCTGAAGAGTTACATCCTTGAAGACAATAGTGTTGTAACCGAGAGATGACACCTCAACTTTGTAAGGGCCACCTGAACGCATACCGTTGATGGTATATTGACCGTTCTGGTTAACAACCACTCCGTAAACGGTACCTGAAGGCTCGTGAGTCGCTACGACAGCGGCGCCGGTCATCGGTACTCCTTTTTCATCAGTGACACGTCCGTTCATTGATGACGTGGTCACCTGAGCATAGGCTAGCGTGCCTGCCAACATAGCAATGCCAGCAAGCAACAGATGCTTTAAAGAATAATTCATAGAGATTGTTATTATTTTGCCGCAAATTTAGGATTTTAATTACAATTCCAAAAACATAAAACCATTAAAGTTTCGTTACAACTTTCCTATAACATAATGTTTTATGAATTGTAAATGGCCAAAAATAGCACTCCAGCGCACTATGACCGATTTAAATGCCGGCAAGTTGGCGTCCGATGTTTTTCTGCCTGAAAAATTTATTTGCCAATATAGATAAAGGTACGTAACTTTGCCGTCAACAATGTGGAGAGATTTGTCTGCTTGCAACCACGTAAAAAAATGCTAAAATGTTGACTTCGGCAGCCGTTGAGGGCCGCCACTTTTCATATCAATGTTTTGTGTTTTTGTTTACGTCTCCACATCTGTGGGACGTTTTTTTATGCCCTGAAGATGCAGCTTCGGCACACATTGAATCAATAAAATATTGAATATGAATTATTTATTCACATCGGAGTCTGTTTCTGAGGGACATCCTGACAAGGTTGCCGACCAGATTTCAGATGCAGTCCTCGACGAATTTCTCCGTCAGGACGCGGAATCAAAAGTAGCCTGCGAAACATTCTGCAGCACCGGGCTTGTTGTTGTAGGCGGTGAGGTACGTGCGGAGAATGCCTATGTAGATATCCAGGGGACTGTCCGCAGGGTAATCAACAAGATCGGCTACAACAAGGCCGACTATATGTTCGACGGAAATTCCTGCGGAGTGCTTTCTGCGATCCACGAGCAGAGCGCCGACATAAACAGAGGTGTAGTGCGTTCCGAACCGGAGGAGCAGGGAGCGGGCGACCAGGGAATGATGTTCGGATATGCCTGCCGCGACACTGAGGAATATATGCCTCTTCCGCTGGCTCTCTCACATCTGACATTGCAGATTCTTGCTGACATCCGCAAGAACAGCCTTGAGCTGATGCCTTATCTCAGGCCTGATGCGAAATCACAGTTCACCATCGAATATGATGAGCAGAACCATCCAGTACGCGTACATACTATAGTAGTATCCACACAGCACGATGAATTCGTGGCTCCGGAACTCGGAAAAATGAGTTATGCGGAGGCAGTCCGCCAGTTCGGTCAGGAGAGGGTGGACAAGGCTATGCACGACAAGATTGAAAATGACGTAAGGACTATTCTTTTGCCGAAAGTCATCGCCTCATTGCCGGAGAAGACAGCCAGCCTGTTCAAGAACGACTTCATCCTCCACGTGAATCCGACCGGAAAATTCGTCATCGGAGGCCCTCACGGAGACACCGGTCTCACCGGACGCAAGATTATCGTCGATACATACGGCGGACGCGGCGCTCACGGCGGCGGAGCTTTCTCAGGCAAAGACCCTTCGAAGGTTGACCGATCAGCAGCGTATGCCGCAAGATATATCGCGAAGAATCTTGTCGCAGCGGGAGTTGCGGACGAGGTGCTCGTGCAGCTGGCTTATGCAATCGGAGTCGCAAAACCGGTCAGCATATTCGTAAATACTTATGGTACAGCGAAGAACGGACTGAGCGACGCTTTCATTGCGGAGAAGGTCGGCGAAATTTTCGACCTCAGACCGGCAAAGATTATCGAGAAATTCCAGCTGAAGAATCCTATATACGAGCCGACGGCAAGTTACGGACACGTGGGTCGCAAGCCATACACAAAGTCAGTGAAGGTGATACGCGGAGGAAAGGAAGTGGAGAAAGTGCTGCAGTTCTTCGGATGGGAGCTTCTCGATTCTGTCGATAAGGTCAAAGAGACATTCGGTCTGTAGGATACAAGGCCCGCGACGAGAACAACACCGGAGCAAACTGTCGGTTGTGAGGATTTGGGCGAGGAGTACAACGCAGTAGACCGCTTTTTATTCAGCCGCTACTCGCCACGCTCCATAGCACGACGAATATCCTTCTCCTTTATAGATTCACGCTTATCGTACTGCTTCTTACCACGGGCCAATGCAATAGAGAGTTTGGCGTAACCGTTATCAGCTATATAGAGCCTTGCCGCTACAATGGTGAGGCCCTTTTCTTTTACTTTCTGCTGGAGATGTCTCAGTTCACGCTTCTGAAGAAGGAGTTTTCTGTCCCTCAATGGTGCGTGCTGTCCCCAGGAGCCCCAGGTGTATAATGCTATGTTGATGCCTCTGACATAGAGCTGGCCTTTATCGAAATAGCAGAAAGCGTCAGACATAGAGGCCTTGCCGGCACGGATTGATTTTATCTCCGTTCCGCACAACACGATACCCGCCTGATAAGTTTCCAGAAACTCATAGTCGAATGTCGCTCTCTTGTTGTTGATGTTGACTCGGTTATTTGTCTTGACTTTTTTCATACCGCTCGCAAAGATAATGAATGCACGGATAAGAAATGGAAATTTCTTTATAATTTTGTCGAAATTCCCGTTGCGGATCAGCATCGGAAAGCACTAAATCATTGAACATAAAGATGCCGACAAAGAACCCCTACAGCAACACATACATCGCAGACTTGCCCACACCTGAAACCGTCGATGCGGAGGACCTTCTCCGGAAACTTGAGAACAAGGAAATCGATCTCATCTGCGTGCTCGGGCCCACAGCCTCAGGCAAAACCAGATATGCGGTCGAACTTGCCCGCAAACTCAACAGGCTGGCAGGATTGAAAAGCGACAGAGAATCAGGCTGCGCGGAGATTCTTTCCGGTGATTCCAGGCAGGTGTATCGCGGTATGGATATAGGCACAGGCAAAGACCTGGGCGAATACGGAGATATCCCCTATCATCTCATCGACATAGTGGATGCCGGCACCAAGTTCGACCTGTATAAATATCAGAAGGCATTCGAAGAGGCTTACAAGGATATAACCGAAAGGAAAGGAATGCCTATATTATGCGGTGGTTCAGGACTTTATCTCGAAGCCGCCACCTGCGGATATTCAATTCCGGATGTACAGGCATCTCCGGAACTGCGTGCAGAGCTTGAGGACAAATCGCTTGAAGAACTCACGGAAATGCTGGCCAAACTCAAGCCATTGCATAACAAGACCGACATTGACACAAAGAAACGAGCGATTCGGGCCATTGAGATTGCACTCTGGAGTCAGGAACATCCTGTAGAGAACACGTGTTACCTGCCGAAGAACACCTATTATATAGGTACGCTCGTATCAAGAGAGGAGCGCAACAGGAGAATCGATGCCAGATTGGACGCGAGAATCCAGGAAGGTATGGCTGATGAAGTGAGGAAGCTACTCGACAGCGGCATTCCGGCAGAAGATCTCACCTACTATGGTCTTGAATACAAGTTCGTTACCCAATATGTGCTTGGAATCATCAATCTGAACGAGATGAAAACACTGCTCGGCAATGCAATCCATCAATTTGCAAAGCGTCAGATGACCTGGTTCCGCGGTATGGAACGGAAAGGCATCAAAATCCACTGGGTCGAGCCCTGACTAAGGCCTGCCGCTTCCCGGAAGGAAACGCGGAGCCTCAACCGAACGCCAATACGCGGCATCGAAATCAGGATATTCAAACGACCCGTCCTTGTCAATGACAAATGAGCAGTAGTTTATCTTGAAGCCCTGCGACAGGAAATTCTGTTCATAGAATGTCTGCACCTCAAACAGCGCATCCACAGCCGCTTTTCCGCAAACCGACGAAAGTTCAGAATTATACAGAGAACTGCCGTACAAGTCCGAGGTGGAAGCAAGAACTTTCAGTCCGTTGGCTTTGCACATCGCCATAGTGTATTCATATAGAAAAGTGCTGTCCGTCTTGAGATGGATGATTCCTCCCGGTTTCAGAAAATGTCTGTATCTCTCAAGAAACATCGGGCTGGTCAGCCTGCTGTTTTCGCTCTTCATCTGCGGGTCCGAGAACGTGAGCCATATTTCCGAAATTTCTCCGGGAGCGAAGAAGGCCTCGATAAATTCTATTCTGGTCCTCAGAAATGCCACATTCGGCAAGGCTTTTTCGGTGGCATATTTAGCGCCTTTCCACATTCTTGCGCCCTTGATATCCACACCTATATAATTGATGTCCGGATTACGTTCCGCCAGCGCCGTGGTATATTCGCCCTTGCCACATCCCAGTTCCACTACAATGGGACAGTTCCGGCCGTGAAACATAACCTCGTTCCAATGGCCTTTTATCGGGTGGTCTCTAAGATCCAAAGGAGCCCAGGATTTTCCCTCCTCCTTATTGAGAACCTCTTCCGAAGACGGTTGGAGCAAACAGGTGAAGGTCGAGTTTTCGCTGAATTTCTTTAATTTACCGTGTCCCATAATTTTCTTTTCTGACTATTAGTCCAATGCCGGTCAGGCCATATTTTTTCAATGAATCTTCCGGAGCCTTGATGCAAAGCTTCCAACTTCCATATTGCACCGGCACAAGTCCTTCACCAACAGGCATTTCGAAGCTTTTTTCGTAATATGAAGAATCACTCATCGAGTCTCTGTTCAAGCTCATATTCCCTTCGTACGCCTGTCCCGCAGGAGACTCCCACAGGAGAACAAGAGGCAACGACTTGAATGACGAGAACGTTCTGTCCACACAAGAGAATGAGGCTACCATATCCAGATTGTAGGCGGACAGCGAATCCCGCATATCCACGTCAAAGATATATCTGCCGTAGGCATCTCTTGCCGAGGTCTTCACAAACTGACTGCTGCTTGCCGGTTCCGTACAAGAAAAAGCCAACGGCAACAACGTCAGCGCCATAAGGACTGAGATTCGAGACAAAATCTTACTCATTTTTTGTATTCTGTCCGCCGGATGACTGAGCCTGCGGGCGTCCGCCATTTCTGCGCGGCCCTCTCTGTCTGTCAAACTGACGCGAACCGCGTTGTGAATCATTGCGGCGAGGTTCTGCATTCTTTTCAGCATCATTCTGCTGACGAGGCTCATTATTCCTATTGTCCTGGCGAGGTCTCTGATCTCTGCGAGAATGAGAACGTTTGCCCTTCTTCGGTGCGTCGAAACGTGTAATGCTGTCATCTCCCACTGCCGTAATGAATTCCGGAGCTTCCGGTTCCGGTTCAGTTTTGAGAGACTCAGGCTTGACTCCGTTGCGGTTCATCTTGATGATTTCCCTAACCTCCGATGCAGCCAGAGGGAACAGATTTGCCATTGAGCCCTTGTCGTATGAGAAATACATCACCTCCTTGAGAATGTCCGTCTTCATCAGGTAAGCAAGACCGTCCTGGAACTCCAACGGCTCTGAAACTCTCGGGATTCTTGAGTGAGCATCCAGATACGTTGCCACCTCATAATTGAGACAGCATTTGAGTTTTCCGCACTGTCCGGCCAGCTTCTGCGGATTCAGCGACAGGTCCTGACAACGCGCGGCCGCAGTTGTTATCGATTTGAAATTGGTGATGTAGTTGGCGCAGCACAGCTCTCTTCCGCAGATTCCCAGACCGCCGATGAGACCGGCTTCCTGACGCGCACCTATCTGCTTCATTTCGATTCGGATATGGAATTCCTCCGCGAAAACCTTGATGAGCTGGCGGAAGTCCACACGCCCGTCCGCTATATAATAGAATATCGCCTTGGTACCGTCTCCCTGGAACTCGACATCGCCGATTTTCATATCCAGACCGAGTTCAACGGCTATCTGGCGCGAGCGAATCATCGTTTCCTGCTCCCTGGAGATGGCTTCCTGCCATTTTTCTATGTCGAGAGGTTTAGCCTTGCGGTATATCTTCTTGAATTCAGTGCTTTCATCTATGCCTTTGCATTTCATCTGACGGCCGACAATAGGGCCCTCCAGGGTTACGATGCCAAGGTCGTGACCGCTCTGAGCCTCGACTATGACCATATCGCCCATCTTTATGCTCTGGCCGGAAGCATTGATATACACACCTTTACGGGTATTCTTGAATCGCACCTCGAACAAATCCGAATATTGTCCCTGCGATATACCCTTCAGCCAATTATAATCTTCCAGTTTGCAGCATCCGCGTCTATAAGTGCAGTTGAGCTCGTCATTCTCGTCTCTGGTGACCATACAACCGCGGCTGCAGTCAAACTGTATATTTTCGTTATTATCCATATATCTATATATTAACTCACAAACAGGCGATCAACCAAGTTCGTGAAGACTATTTTCTGGTTTACATTGCGGGCAATCATCGAGTTTGCTCTGCTGATTGCGGACAATGCCCTGTGGCAGAATGCCGGTCCGCACTTCTTTGCCACATTCTCATAGAAATCCTTATCCTCCGGCCTTATCCCCGCAACCGACTGCAGATTCTGCTGCAGCATATATATTTTGCGGATTCCCTCGCTTGCAAATTTACAAAAAGCTTTCTGTTTTTCCCTTGACTCAAACGAAGCCATAGCCTCGCCAGCCTCCAGAACTGACTGGAAATCACGTGCGACAATGCCGTCCATAAGTTTCATAAAGACATCCATCATCTCCACGTTCTCGTCCCTCTCTGCAAGACTTCTTATCGCTACGCCTATGCTTCCTGATGCAAACTCGGCAGCATACGCAGCAGCTTCGGCATCAATTCCTGTCCATCTCGGCAGCGCTCCCGCAATTTCTTCTTTGGAAGAAGGCAACACTCTGATCAACTGGCATCTGGACCGTATAGTCTTGAGCACTTTCTCCGGCTGATGAGTCACAAAAAAGAACAATGTCCTCTCGGACGGCTCTTCAACAATTTTCAGAAGTCTGTTGGAAGCCTCCTGATTCATCTTCTCCGGAAGCCAGATTACTACACCTCGGTAACCGTCAGAGAACGACGACAGCGAAAGTTCATTCAATATGCTCTTGGCATCCGCCACCGAGATGGATGAAGATTTCTTTTCTATGTCCAGCGCCTCATACAGTTCATTCTCCAGGAAGAAAGGATTCCTGACGAAGAGTTCGCGCCATTTCTGTATATATGTCTGAGATGTAACTTTCTCTCCAGCAACCGGATACACAAAATACAAATCCGGATATATCAGCTTTGATATCTGATTGCAAGTCGCGCATACACCGCAGGAATCGCCGTCCTTGTCCGCCTTGCAGTTGAGGTACTGCATAAACGCGACCACGAGTGCCAATGCACCGCAGCCCTCATTCTCGTGAAACATCATCGCGTGCGGAATGCGTCCGCTGTCAGCCATCTTGACCAACGCATCCTTGACTTCCGCATTACCTATGATGTCCGAAAATTTCATACGTTTCTTTCCGCTGTAAATTCCGCAATATCCGACAGCATAGACACAGCCTCGGACGCACCGAGCTGACGCAAGGCGATTTTTGCCTTGTCAACATACTCCCCAAGCCTTTTACGGGCGTATTCAACACCGCCGTTGGACTTCACGAATGACAATATCTGTGACTGATATTCAGGATGTTCATCAATTCCGCACACCATCCTGCGGACCTCGGATGCCTTGTCGGCATCTGACTGAGCCAACGCTCCCAGAAGAGGCAATGTTATCTTCCGCTCTTTCAAATCCATCCCCGCCGGCTTACCAGTCGATGTATTCTCCTGATAATCAAATATATCATCCCTTATCTGAAATGCCAATCCGAGACATTTGGCGAACTCTCTCACCGCCTTGATCTTCTCATCGGATGCGCCTACCGACAATGCGGCAGAAACTGCCGAAGCGACGAACAGAGAAGCCGTCTTATTATATATAATCTTGTAATAATCAGTCTCTTGAGTATCTCCGCTGTCAGCTTTCTGAAGTTGCAGCAACTCGCCTTCAGCCAGGTCAGAAAGAGTGGATGCGAATATTCGCATAACCTTGTTCGCCGAGTTTCCGCCGGCAAGAATCACATCCATTGCCTTCACCAGCCAATAATCTCCCAGAAGCACGGAAGCCCTGCCGCCCAAGAGAGACATTACAGTAGGCTCACCCCTGCGCATAGGACTGTTGTCAGCCACGTCGTCGTGCAGCAATGTAGCATTGTGTAGCAGCTCACTCGCTGCCGCATAATTTATTGTATCCTTGGATATGAAACCTCCGGAACAGGCCCTAGCGACCAGCAGACCGAGAACAGGTCTGATTTGCTTGCCGGAACGCGACATCAATGTCTTGTTAGTGGAATCCAACAAAGATATTTCACTAGACAGAGACGAAACCATCACAGAATTGACTTTCTGCAGGTCCTCTTTCAGATATTCCTTTATGCTGTTGAAATCCATACTTACAATAGAGACACCAATTCATCCACGGTTTTCGGGAATGCAATCATTGCACGCGACTGCGGCTCAAGCATATTCCTACTTACATAGAAATCAAGCAGTTCCGCGAGCTTATCATAGAATCCATCGATATTCAGCGCGAATATTTTTCCGGTATATTTATGAAGTTTGGCCAACGTAAGCGTTTCGATCAACTCGTCCAGAGTCCCGATACCACCGGGCAACGCCACTGCGGCGCAAGTACCTTCGCGCATCATCTCCTTCCTCTCGGACATTGTGTCCGTCCAATGCACTTCGCTGAGATTTTTTGCGACAACCTCATCCATAAAGCGGGGGATGATGCCAATATGACGGCCTCCGCAATCAGACACTGCATCGGAAACTACGCCCATCATTCCTTTCACCGTACCGCCAGATACAATCGTATAACCCTTTGCCACAGCTTTATGCACAAACTCGGCTGCAGCTCGGTTATACTCCGGAGCTATGCCGCTCAGGCTTGCAGAACAATATATGACCAACTTCTTTTCTTCCATAACGGAGGCACCTATTATTTCAAGTTTCTCAATTATTTAACTTATCGCTCAAATCCGCCCCACTATTCATTCACATTACCCGCTTTCTGAATTTTTCTCCTCGAGAAAGGGAATTAGAACATAAACGCCAACGAGAACGAGATTCCGTTGAAATTACGCCCGTCCTTGAATGCAGACTTGACTTGCTGACCGACATTGGTCAACTTTCCGCTGTTCGAATACAAGGAACCGAAATTCCAATAATACTTCACGGAGAATTGAATTTTCCAGACTTCGATTCCGGCTCCCAGTCCAAGACCGTATTCCCAACGGGAGAGACCTGCCTTGTCAAAGGAATTCACGTCAAAATCCGCTCCTTCCAGATTACCGTCCGATGAAGCATGAAGTCCGTAACCGATGAACGGTTCTCCGAAAACATAAGGTCTGAATGCCACGAGATCCGGTCCCCATTGAACCTGCACGGGGATTTCAAGATATGAGACTTTGGTGTCCATCTTGAAATTATGGATTGTGGCATCGCTCAGCCTCGTACCTTTTGCCTGATACAGCAGTGAAGGCTGCACTGCAAAGCCGTATGCTATAGGCAATTCGAATGTAACTCCCGCGTGATAACGCGCGATTGCACTCGCATCGATATGCTTAGCATTGGAAGACGACGATGTGAAACCGGCAACTATGCCGAAACGCGCCTCATCCCAATTCCTTGCCGCAGAAACTATCGGACTGAGAACCGCTGCAATCAGCGCAACCGCCAGAGCAACTTTCTTTTTCATCTCCGGACGAATTAAAGCAATGAATCAATCTTCGCCGTGATTTCTGATTTCGGAACTGCGCCTACGAGTCTGTCAACCAATTTACCGTCTTTATAGAAAAGCAAGGTAGGAATGTTCCTTATACCGCATTTTGCCGCAACTTCCTCGCAATCATCAACATTGCATTTCACAACTTCAGCCTTGCCCTCGTATTCAGAAGCCACTTCCTCAACTATCGGAGAGATTGCACGGCACGGACCGCACCAGGTAGCCCAAAAATCAATAACAACCGGAAGTGAGCCGGAAATAATATCTGAGAAATTCTCGTCTGTAACTACTTTTGCCATAATTAACGACTGTTTAATTGTATTTTATGAATATAACTTTCGCCAATGTGAAACTTAACCTACAAATATAATAATCCGGGCCAACTTTAACAAAAAACATTCCTGCGATGCGGAGACGCTTATGACATATCCGCGCCGGCGGGCAGCCTTACTTGAAAAGCGTCGGCAACCTCATATACAACAATAGCTACTTCAATGATTATCAAAGAAATAGCTATTATCGCAAAATATGTTAGCACTATCGGCAACCCCAGGAGACACCCGAAGCTGCCGATGCTGAATAAACTTGTTTAGAATGCCTGCTGCGCATCCCAAACAAAGGCCCTGAGTCCCAAGTCATTGGTCTGCTCATCCTTAGCCTTGAGCTCCGACAATATACCGGACACCTTGTCATCCTCGACAAATGTCAGAATGGCGTGATTCTGCACAGGCCAGGCGTGATTCCCGTAATGAGGCTCTCCATCTACGGAACCTCTTCCTTCAATATCCTGCCAACGGGTGAATCCCCTCTGCGAATGAGCGTCAAGAACCTCTACAATTTCCTCATTGTAGGCCTGATTATATGATATGAATATTGCTTTCATTTTTCGTTGAATTATCGGGTTATGCTTTCAGAGCAGCCTTGGCAGCCTTCTTCGCCAATTTCTTCTGCTTATGTTTCTCCTGTCTGGTAGCGAACACGCAATAGATTGTCGGGATAAGCACCAGTGTAACTACAGTGGAAATGGTAAGACCCCACGCCACAGTGATACCGAGAGATTTCCACATCTCCGAGCCCTCGCCCGTACCTATAGCCATAGGCACCATACCGAGCACGGTAGTAAGCGTTGTCATAAGGATAGGACGGAGACGGCTTCTGGCTGCAGCCACAGCAGCGTCAAGTATGCCCATACCTCTTTCACGAAGCAGAATCAGGTAGTCAATCAGCACGATACCGTTCTTCACAACAATACCGATAAGAATCAGAATACCGATCATCGCCATCACACCCAAAGCGGTGTTGCTTGCCCATAGACCGAGCACCACGCCGACAAAAGCGAAAGGCACTGAGAACATAATCACGAACGGACTCATAAACGACTCGAACTGAGATGCCATCACCATATATACAAGGATGATAATCAGTATCATAAGGGTAATGAGGTCACTGAACATATCCTGCTGGTCTTCATAGTCACCGGCAATCACCGCGTTCAACTCTGACGGAATATCCGTAGCATTTATCGCGCGCTGTGCAGCCTCAACACCCTCACTCATCGCGTGGGAACCTGCAATGATACCGGATACGGTTATCATACGCTGTCTGTTCTTACGCTCGATGGTAGGAGGAACCTCCGTCTCGACTACTTTACCGAGGTCCTTGATTCGGATGGCATTGCCTGCCGGGTTGTAAATGATGATATTCTCGATATCCTCAACGCTGGTTCTGAAGCCTTTTTCATAACGGACTCTGATGTCATACTCTTCACCGTCCTCTCTATAGTAGGAACCGACTGAACCGCTCATCGCAGCACTCACGGCTGCCGCTGCTGTTGTGGTATTGAGACCGTTCGCAGCAAGCTTGACCCTGTCGAAATCCACCTGATATTCAGGAGTATATTGGTCACGGCTCAATGTAACCTGAGCGAAAGCAGGCTCAGCAAGAAGCTTCTCCCTGATTTCTTTGGCAACCTGGTCAGTAGTCTGAAAATCATAACCGTAAATCTCGACGTCAACTGAAGAGGCGCCACCCATACCGCCCATACCTTCGGTAACAGTTCCTTTATGCACTTCCGGATACTCTTTGAGGTCGGCTCTTATCACATCAGCTATATCACTGGCCGAGCGTTCACGAAGTTCCATACTTCCGAGGTTGATATTCATCGAGATGATGTTGGAACCGTTCGTCTGCATACTTGCGAACGCATTGTCAGAGTCTGCCTGACCGAATGTGTAGCTGCATATCTTGATTTCCGGAATCTCCTCACAGATTCTGTTGTAGAAATTACGGGCAAATTCACCTGTAACCTCCTGGGATGTACCCGCATTCAATTCAATGGATACGGTCAGACGTCCCTGGTCGGCGTGAGGGAAATACTCCGTCTTGATCTTTGGTCCAAGAAGCGCAATCACAACAGCGAATATCGCAAACGCACCGAAGATGACTGTCTTTCTATGACGCACAGCCCAGTTGATAATCCAGGCATACCCATCGGATATCGCATTGAGGGACTTGTCGATAGGGGTGAACAGAATGTCGTGAAGTTTGCTCTTCTTCCTGTCTGCGCGAAGCATCTTTGAACAAAGCATAGGCACAAGACAAAGCGCTCCGAGAGTTGACACTATCATAATGATGCTGACAATCCAACCCAACTGACGGAACATAATTCCGGACATTCCTGAAATGAGGGTCAACGGCAGGAACACGCAGAGCATTGTCAACGTAGAAGCGATGATGGAAATACCGACCTCCTCAGTTCCGTGCACTGCAGCCTCCTTAGGTTTCTCACCTCTCTCTATGTGGGTTGTAATGTTCTCCAACGCCACAATGGAGTCGTCCACGACCATACCGATCGCAATGGACAGCGCTGACATTGAAATTACGTTCAATGTATTTCCTGTCGCGAACAGATATACGAGGGATGCCATCAACGAGATAGGAATGGAAAGAATGATGATGAATGTCGCTCTCCATCTTCCGAGGAACACATACACCACAAGCATAACGACGATGAAAGTGATGATGATGGTCTCCTTCAAAGAGTTGATACTGTTCTCGATGTTGCTTGAACTGTCCATCACCGTCTCGATCTGAATGTCCGCAGGCAATGTCTGGGCGATGGTCTTCAACTCTTTCTTGACGCCATTGATGACGTTGACGGTATTGGCTCCTGTCTGTTTCTGAATGACAATCTGAGCAGACTGTATTCCGTTTGTAAATGCCTGCTGCTCTTTCTCTTCCTGTCCGTCCTTCACGGTTGCGACATCTCTGAGATATACGGCGTCGCCGTTCTTGTATGACAGCACGATATCCAAAAGCTCTGAAGGATCGCTGAACTCTTTCTGGATACGCAGTGAATAAGTTTCAGAACCTATGTCGATATTTCCTGAAGGCACATTCCTGTTCTCTGCGGAAATAATGCTTGACACTGTGGATATTGACAATCCGTACGCCTGCAACTTGTTGGGGTCGCAGTAAACCTGGATTTCTCGCGTCGGCGCACCTGTAACTGATACGGTACCTACGCCCTTCACTCTTGAAAGCGGCGTGGTCACCTTGTCGTCCAGAATCTTGTCCAGTCCCGGAAGGCTCTCATTTGCAGTGGCTGCCAGGATAAGGATAGGCATATCGTCAGCACTGAACTTGAAAATGACAGGGGTGGTAGCCTGATCCGGCAAAGAGGAATTCACCATATCCAGCTTATCGCGGACATTGTTCGTAGCCTCCTCTATATCAACACCATAGTTGAATTCCAAAGTAATGATGGATATATTTTCCTTCGATCTGGAAGTCATATCCTTGAGGTCGCTCACACCGTTAAGTCCGTTCTCGAGGACCTTGGTGAGGTTCGTTTCTATATCCGCAGCACTCGCTCCCGGATACGATGACATCACCATAATGACATTCGCATCAAAATCCGGATAGAGGGCTATAGATGTTTTCATAAACGAGAATATACCGAAGATCGCAAAGGCAATGAAGACCAATGCAGTCGTTACCGGTTTATTCACCGCTGATCTATATAGACTCATATTTATTTACAATTAAGCGATTTGACGGGGATTATTCCTGAACATTGACCTTTGCACCGTTCTTGAGGCTTGCCTGTCCCTTTATGACGACCTTGTCACCTTCTGACAGGCCGGAAAGAATCTCGTACTCAGAGTCGAAGTGACGGCCAAGCGTAACGACAGACTCCTTGACTGTGCCGTTGTCCTGAAGAACGAATACAGACCTCACGCCTGAGCCCTGCTGCTTGACAATGCAGTCGTCCGGTACTGTAACATTGTGTCTTTCACCGAAATTGACTGTTACTCTTGCGTACATACCAGGTCTCAGCTGACGATCGGTATTAGCCACGTTAACCTCAACAGTGAATGTGTGGGTAGCCGCGTCCATCGTAGGGAAGATTCTTGCGATACGGCCCTGGAAGGTTTTGCCAGGGATGGCGTCAACGGTCAAAGTCACGACATCATTCTTCTTCACTTTCGTATAATCAGACTCTGAAACGCCGACATACATTTTCACCGGAGTAATCTGGGCAACAACGTAAATAGGAGATGACGCATACATATCGCCACGGTCGTAATTTCTTGCTGTGATCACACCGTTGATAGGCGAACGGAGCACTGTGTTCTCAAGAAGATTCTCGTACTGGCTGCGTGTGACATTATACTTGAGTTCCATAGCATCATAGTCAGACTTTGACACACCGCCCTGCTCATACAGGCTCTTGATACGGTTGTATTCGAGGGAGTCATTAGTCATCGACAGTCTTGACTGATTGAGGCTAACCTCATCCATCTTGGCGACAATCTGTCCGGCGCGGACAAAATCACCAACCTCGACGTAGATTTTCTGTATTCTGGACGGGCTCTGCGGAGCGATATTGTTGGTCGCATAAGCCTGGACTGTAGATGTATATATTTCATTCTGAGGGACATCCTTTGCTGATACGGACATCACCTTCACATTGGATACTTTTTCTACCTGAGCTGCTGTCTGCTCATTGCTTTTTCCTGTACTGCCGTTTGCGCAGCCGGTCGCCATCACGACAACCGAAGCATAGAGAATGGATCTTAATTTCATATTTTTCATTGTCTTATTATCTATTTGTTATCAAGGTCAACGTTGCCTTCTTCATCTATAAAGTCGTGTCCGAGGACCTGCTCAAGGTTGGATTTGGCTACGACGTAATTGTAAATGCTCTGAGATACGCTCAATCTGGACTGGGTCAACGCCAACTGCGCGTCGTTCAACTCCGTGATTGTGCTGCGTCCGACGTTGTAGGATTTCTCTGCGATGTCGTATGCCTTCTGAGCGGTCTCGACTGCTTCCTGCGCTGCCGTATGGCTCTTCATCTGGGTTTCCATCGTGTTGAGGTACTGACGGATGGAGATTTTAAGTTTGCGCTCGGTATCGCTGACCTGGAGTGCGAGTTCCGATGCCTGAACTTTTGCCTGGCGAACATCGTTGTAGCGCTTTCCGCCCGAGAATATCGGAATGTTCAGGCTGAGGCCCACGTAAGAGTAAGGAGTCCACTTGTAGTCGCTGAATTTGAAGTCATTGGTCATCGCATTCAG
The DNA here is from genome assembly GCA_963636275.1 of Acutalibacteraceae bacterium. GTDB lineage: Bacteria > Bacteroidota > Bacteroidia > Bacteroidales > UBA932 > Cryptobacteroides. Next base: position 61,795 of record CAVHJF010000001.1, read on the forward strand.
ACTGTATGAGAAGGTCAAAGCCAATGTCGGGAGGTAGGCATATTTCTGAAGGCGGACTGTCTCTGCAAGCTGGTTTGCCTGGATTGCAAGCTGGCGCATTGTAGTGTTGTAATCCAGATTCAGAGATTCTGAACTGTAATCATCCGATGCCAGAATTCCGGAGTAATCCTCGAGGCTGCCGGCCACGTCGATGTTCTGGTCCAAATCCACGCCCATAACAGCTTTAAGCTGCCACAACGCCAGGATTACAGAACTTTCCGCATTATATACGTTCGGTACAGCATTGGCCACAGTTGATTTAGCCCTTGTAAAATCGAGTTCAGATGCCTTCTGAGCATTATAGCGCATTTTTGTCTGCTCGAAATTCTTTACTGCATTGTCATACACGTCTTTATAGACATCGAGGGCTTCCTTGGCAAGAAGCACGGCATAGAACGCCTGCTTTACCTGTGTAACCATCTCAAGTCTTGAGGAACGTGCCTTCTCAACAGAAAGTTCGACATCCATTCCGGATATTTTGATGCTTTTCCACAGCTGAGCATTCACGAGAGGCATTGATGCGGAAATGCCGGCATTGTATGTATTCCATCTGCCGACCTCAATTCCGCCGCCGCTTGATGAAGAAGAGCCTGAATCAGTCCCGGTGTCAATACCGGTATCCGTACCTGTTCCGTCTTCACTTCCGCCGCCCATAAAACTGCTCATATCCATATCCATATACATCACCTGCTTCTTGATGGTTCTCATAAATGAGCCTGAGAGATCAATCTGAGGGAACAATGATGCATAGGTACCTTTCTTGGCATAGCCGCTACGCTCGATTTCTTTGTCGGCGACTCTGACTGAAACATTCTCACTCAGAGCGATTTTCAACGCTTCGTCCAGCGTGATCACTGTAGCGGTTGAAGTTGTGTCAATCTCCTGCGCTCTCGCGCCGAATGACATCATTACCGAGGCTGCAACCAACAGCAAACCCGGAAGTCTGTTTTTCATAATTTGTTTGAATTTCACGTTATCTATTTCTAACTGTAACCAACGGCGGTGCGAAAGTGCAAAAAATGCACCGCAAAATGTCCATATCTGGCGACTTTTGGACTATTTTATGTCCCAAAGGTTCACATTTACGCCGTAATGCGACCTTTTGGAAATTTCCCTTATTTGCGAAACGTCAAGCGACGGCTTGCGTCGGGCAGATTTCCAAGAACGACTCGGAAGCAACCGGCTATATAAAATTCAGTCGAGGTTGTCCAAAATCCTTGTTCAACCTCGACCGTTATTCAGTTCAGCCGGTCTGCTGTATTTCTTATTTTTTATGATTCGCGGTACTCGGCTGGACTATCGCCGCCGGTTGTTTCTTGACGTACGCATATATCAGGAAACCTATGCCCAACAGTACAAACGGGATACTCAGCAACTGTCCCATATTCAGCACCATATCGCTCTCGAACTCGACCTGAGGCTCTTTGATGAACTCTATGAGGAAACGCATACCGAAACATACGATGAAGAATATTCCGATGAATGTTCCGCGGTAGAGTTTATCCAGCTTGTACTTGTACATACTTATCAGCACGATTCCCAGGATTAGATAGGTCAATGCCTCATAAATCTGAGTAGGGTGCTTCGGCTCCGTCTCGTGTCTCAAATCAAAGATGAATCCCCAAGGAAGTGTCGTGACGTCACCATAAATCTCGGAATTCATAAGGTTGCCGAGACGGATGAATGTCGCCGCGAAAGCCACCGCAATGCACAATCTGTCTATCAGCCACACGAAATCGAAGTTGTTTTTGCGCCCGTAATGGTGTGCATACCAAAGCATTGCGATAAGCAGCGCAATCGTACCGCCGTGGCTCGCAAGACCTCCTTTCCAAGGCATAAAGATTTCAAGGAATCCTTGCCAGCTGCCGAAATAATAATCCGGCTGATAGAAGATGCAGTGCCCCAGCCTGGCGCCTACTATGGTCGCAATCAGGAGGGTATAAAGCAAAGAATCCAATAATGTCTCAGACACGCCTTCTCTTCTGAAGAACCATCTGAAGATGAACCATCCGAGTATAAAGCCCGAAATGAAAAGTAATGAATACCACCTTAGCCCAAAGCCCCCGAGATGGAAAATCACAGGGTCAACGTGCCAATGAACGAACAATAACTCGAACATAAATCAGAATTTGCGTTAACCCTGCAAATTTATGGAATAAAATCAGTTTTTCCTATCTCGCTGAAATCACACTACCCATCGGAGTCTCTCCGAAACCGCTGCCTGACGGCTCGGAGGAGGCTGGATGGAGCAGCCCAAAAGGTTGGGAGATGCCAAAAGCAAAGAAATCGGAGCAACGCGACCCAAGGGGTTTGGGGAGTACGCTCCCCAATAAAACTTCAGTTCGCTCCAGCGGAGCGAGGAATTGCTCGAGTAAAACTACGGAAGATTTAAGAGCAGGACGACCGAAAGAGGTTGGGAGATGCCAAAAGCAAAGAAATCGGAGCGTAGCGACCCAAGGGGTTTGGGGAATCCGGTCCCCAATAAAACTTCGTTTCGCTCCAGCGGAGCGAGGAATTGCTCGAATAAGAAGATTGGAGATTCAGGAGAGAACAATCAAAAGAGGTTTCAGTAAACAACAGAAAACAAAGAGAGACCAACCCTTTCGAGTCGGCCTCTCTTTATAAATTTTTTATAACCACTTTGTATCTATCATATTCGGAGTGGATGTAGAACTGATGGCATCGTGACCGTGTCCGGTCTCATCCCTCACTATGTTACCTCCGCTCTCTCCAGCTTCGTAAGCATTCATCCTCCAATATGCCAGGAGGCCTTCCGAATGAGGATCCACATAGTTCATATTGTTGGCGATTTCACTCTGACTCAAAGCCCTGGTCCAGACCCTTACCTCAGCGACATATCCGTAGAGCGGACGCCCGCCATTGTATGAAGCTCCAATCTGGAATCCGCCAGAGCTTTCACTCGTGAGATCGATAGTCTCTCCTGCGACCGGAACACCCGTAGCATATTGACCGTCAATGTAGATGTCAAATGTAGAGCCGTTCCATACGGCAGCGACGTGATACCATTTGTCCGTATCAAACTTGTTACCTTCGGCAGCCGGCTGGTATGAGTCGTGACATATCTGCACCGCATTAGGCGACACCTTCACATCTCCGAATCTGACACAGTACACGCCTTCTATACCCATGATGGACGAGATGTAAGGATCGTACGAAGCAAATCTGCTGACATTGACCCTTGCCTCCATCGTCACCTGCGGAAGGGCTGCAAGAGAGCTCTCCTCCTGGAATGACGGAACTTTGTATATGTTGGAACCGAGATAAATCGCCTTGCTGATTACAGGGGTCTTGAGCACCACAAACAATGTCCTGGACGGTTCGAGCACTTTCATCGCACTTGTGCTTCTGATAGTCACCGGAAGACAATATGTGCTTCCTTCCTTAAAATCCGCAATGCTGTTGATTTTAAGTTCCGCAGCATCTGACATATTGTGCCCTGCCTTGATGGTGACGACCGTAGTGCTTAACTCAAAGCAACTCTCCGGAGCCGCAAGATAGTTTTTCTCATACCGCTTGTTGTACGATTCCAGCAGCGTCGGATCTACTGCAATCTCCACCTGTATATCCTCTGTCGCATTAACCGAAGACGATACCGTCAGTGAAGTCCCGTCAGGTGTAACATCAATCGTGATTGATTTGTCCGGAGTCGTCTGCGCGTCAGTCATATAGATCGCATCATAAGGCTCCGACGGATTCGTGCAGGCCACAGCCGCAAACGCCACAGCCGCAAACAATGTTAACTTATTGATATTTTTCATATTGTCAATTAATTAGCCGGTGTATATACTTCAGCTTCGCTCATACTCGTATAGCCCCTGCTGAAAGGTCCTACAAACACGCGGAGATACTTGGCATTTACAGGTCTCACAAACTGGAACACCTTGCGCCAATCGCTGTCATAATTAGGAACAAAAGAATTACCGTTCAGAAGGCTGTTCCAATTCTTGCCGTCAGTACTGTAGGTAAAGTCAATGATTTCCGGATCTGCATCACTGTAATATGGACTCCAGGCGAATCCTGATACAGAATAAACCTTGTCCATTGTGATAATGAAGTTTCCGCCACCGCCCCACGAATATGAGGCACTGCTTGCATACCAGGCTCCGGAAGAATAGCTGCCGTCGAACATCTGCGATGCTACTTCGTTCCACACGCCGTTTGCACCGGAATCATTTGTTCCCTGATAGCAATGGAAATCCCATTCGTCAGTAGGTGTAATCTTCACTCCCGTCACCTCGGTAGCTTCGAAATTCATATTGATTTCGGCCACATTGATAAGGATATACTTCACAAGAGGTTCTTCGGAAGATACATAAATTCCATCCTCCGGGAGGGATACGACTATCGGCACGAGATATTTGCCTTCGGTAAGGCTGGTCGGGTCTATCTCTATCGTAGCTTCGTACGATACGGAAGTGTCTTTCTTGACAGATATCACCGGGAGCGTCACGAGACTGGCATCGATGGCCTTGTACGAAGTCTCATTGGCCTCATTGTAAACGTCTGCAAGATCATTACGGAGAACCGTCTTGAACGTCAGTTCTTCTGCAAGCGGTCTTGCGAAGTTGAGTTTGATTGCAGAGGATATCTTATCCTCCGGATGCCCGTCTTCTCCCATAAGTGCAGTGATTGTAACCAGCTGACTGCCGTCAATTGTTACCTTCAATGCGCCTCCCGCAGGATTCACATCCTGGATAGCTCTGCGCATATACATATACGGCATATCAGAGCGGCCATATTCATACTCCATATGATAAGCTCCGAAACCTCCGGCAAAACCCTGAACAGGATTGAACCTTGCCATACCGAGCAGCGAATTCACAGTTTCGCCTTCCTTTGTGCGGTGATTCACGCCTCCTGCTTTCCAGTAGGACTCGAAGTTTTCGGCAAAGATATACTGCTCAGGCTTCCAGCCCTTGTTGTAAGCATTGTCGAACCTACTCTGGAGGTCCGTATATCCGCTTGAGTTATATGCCTGTACGATACCATAGTCGAAATATTCGGCCAGCTCTGTATGCACCGCATAAGGTACTCCGTCGATGATGAGCAGCTTGCCGGTGCCCGACTTCGGGCCCACATACTTACTCATCGCAAGAATGACTTTTTTGAATTGTTCATTGTCGTGTCCGACAAATTCGCCCACAGCGCCATAGCCCGGCTCGTAGTCAATATCAATACCGTCATAACCATATTTAGCGATGGAGTCACGGCAATATGCCGCAGCCCACGTCTCAATCCCCTCGTCCGTGGTCTCGCCATCGACCTTGAACTCGTCAGGCAGATTGTTCAGGAAAATCGTGAATGTCACCTTTGTACCCTTGAGCTGCTGGACTGTCCTCATATCCTCCTGCTGCTCCTGGGTAAGGCTGTGCCACTGACTCCAGATGGAGATGATGTCCATAGAGTCCGGGGCACTCTGAAGCCTTGTCTGATAGGATGCTCCGTTGGCTGTCCAGGAGCCGTACCATCCGAAGGCAAGTTTGTGTTTTGTCTGCTTATATGCGCGCAGAGATGCGTAATATGCATTGTCGCGAAGAATCGGAGACTGTTTTTCCGGGGTCTGTATGACAACTCTTTCCGGACTTGCCCAATCCGAACATCCAGCTATGCAGAATGCTACCAAAAGGCCTGCGACAGAGTTTTTTATGATATTTTTCATATTGTTCGATGATTAGCTTATTTCTTGTCCCACCAGAGTTTAGTTCCTCCGTTGTCCGCGCCTCCGAGAAGTGCGCTGGCAGCGGCAACAGCGGCGGCGTTGTTGGCATACTCTGACCTCGGGAATGTCATTCTTCTTACCTGAGTGTCGGTATCAATGGTTCCGTTGCTGAGATTATTCACGACAGGTATCACTTTCGGATAGCCTGTGCGACGGAACTCAGACCAGGCTTCCTGACCGTTAGGAAACATCGCAATCCACTTCTGGGTGATAATCTTCTCCAACTTTGTCTCTAAAGAAGCTTCTACATCCCATTTCGGGGTAACATCCGACGGCTGCCCGTAATTATTCTTTCCGTTGCCGGCATTTTTATCTTCAAAAGATGTCGGGGTCTTTTCGCTTGCGGCATACGCCTCAGCTCCGCTTACCCCATTCTCCTGGAAAGAAAGTGAGATACCTCCATTGTAGAACTCTTCGGCAGTTCCGCCCATATTCCATCCTACCAATGCACCTTCAGCCCTGAGGAAAGCCACTTCAGAAGCAAGCATCCATACTACAGGAGTGTTTTTCGCCACATTCGGCACGGAAAGCGAAAGATAATTGGCCTTCTGCATTGACCTTATGCCGCTGCGGACCCCGTGGTATCCAGCTCCATCCACACTTGCTTCCTTGAAATATGCGCTGAGACGCGGATCTTCATATCCGTTCATATACGCATCAATCGTCGCGCCCATTCTCGTGTCGGTGTACGCATTCCAGACCTCCTCCAGAGGGTTGAATACCTGGATGGTCTGCGTTGATGAGAGTCTGGCTCCGTCTGATGCGGATGTCATAACTCCCGATTCGACAGCCTCCTCGGCAGCCTTCTGTGCAAGCTCCGGCTCTACAAAACGCACGCGTATTGCCATACGGAGTTTTTCCGAGTTGGCAAGTTTGAGCCAGGAGATATAATTTCCCGCATAGATGACATCCACTGCGCCGAGCGGAGGAGTCGCAGACGAGCCGGCTGCCGCAGCGGCATAAGACTCCAGAATCGTGATAGCCTTGTCCAAATCGGTGAACAGATTCTTATATACTGTCTCCTGTGACTCATAAGGGTTTACATCTTCACCGAAATGTGACACCGGGACAGGTCCGTAGATGTCGGTGACGCGCTGGATGGCCATAACTCTGATGACTTCAGCGATTGCCCACGAGCCTTCATCGAGGTTTCCGTTCTCGTATGCGTATTTGATATTCAGCCAGGCCGGCATCACATTGGTGAAAGCCACGCTGAAAGGAACGTTGTTGTAATCAGTACCGTTGAGGTCGTACGTGCAGGTATATGAACCGCCGTTGAACGCCTGAATCGGTGAAAGGTATCCGGAGAATGCGTCTCCCATAAGATTGCAGGCACGCTGGAACTCGTTCGCTCCTTCATCGCTGCAAGGGATGACCGCATCCATCTCCATAGTGGTGATGTATGACTTAACATCCACGGACTGCACAGCATCAGGATTCGTGTTGAAGCTCTCGAAATCCCCTGTACAGGACAAGAGAGCCGCAGCTGAAGCCACAGTAGCCAATCCGCACTTAAATATATTGATATTCATTGTTCTGAATTTTAAAATTGAAGTTTAACGCTGAAACCGATGTTCCGTGTGCTTGGCTGCATAAAGTAGTCGATACCCTGATAATAGGTCCCCGTGGATGCGGTGAGCTCCGGATCAAACGGTGCCTTGTTGTAGATCATCCAGAGATTGCGTCCCACTACAGAGACTGACATTCCTATCTTATCCGCAAACCAAGATGTCGGCAAGTCGTAGCCGAGGGAGACCTCCCTCAAACGCACATTGGTCAGATTATACACATAATTCGCGAGCATCGACATACCGTTGCCGTTGTTGGCATAGAACGACTTCACGTCAGGAACCTTCTGGTCAGAAGATATCCATACACCGCCGTCGGTACGGGCATCAGCTGAAGCCGCCGACGCACCGAATCTGTCCATAAGTGCCTGAGTTGCAGACACTCCACGTCCGCCTATGCGTGCGTCTATGAGGATAGACAGGTTCACTCCCTTGTAAGAGAAACTGTTGTTCCATCCCAGTCTTGACTTGGCCTCGGTATTGCCGCCGTAAATCCAGGTATCAGGATCAAGAATCACTGTATTGGTGTTAGGGTCAACATAAATGCGGCCGTGGTCGTCAGTCTTGAGACCGGTCACATAGAAGTCGCCGATCGAGCCACCCTTCTTCACTTTCATACGGTATCCGCCATAGTCCATATTGACTTCATCGATATTGACAGGTTTGCCTGTAACATCAAGAGTCCCTTCAGGAACGAGCTCCTTAATCTTGTTGCGGTTCATCGACCAAGTGACGGTTGAGCCCCAGAAGAACTCTCTCCACGTATGCTTGAAGCCGAGGGACAATTCCAGACCCCAGTTATTCACCTTGCCGGCATTGATATAGGCTTTCTTGTAGCCGGTGGACGGAGCTGCGTCATATTGGAAGAGCTGATTGTATGTAGTAGCATTATAATATGTGGCATCAATCTCGAACATATCCTCCAGGAATTTCACGTTGAGACCGGCCTCATACGACTTGGTAAGCTCAGGCTTGAGATTCTTCGCAGGGGCGTATGTGTCGGAAGAGATGTTTCCGCCGGTGCTGATAGGTGTATTCACTCCTGTGATGAAACGCTCAGGAGGGTTACCCGCCGTAGAATATGAGCCTCGCACTTTGAGGAAGGAAATGCCCGTTCCGGAGAGATCCGCCATAGAGGAAATGACACCGGAAATACCTACTGAATAATAACATACGCTCAAATTCGGAGTAAATGCGAGCTGTGAAGACCAGTCGTTGCGGACAGTGCCGTCCACATAGAGCATCCCGTCCCATCCCAATTGGAGTGTTCCGTAAACCGCCTGATTCTGGTCGTGCCAACGGTCAGCCATAGGCTTGGTCTGGGAATGGGTCATACTGATATTATATACGGAGAACTTGTTGGCTACAGTGGCAAGATGTCCTTCAAATCCGGAAGCTTTGTTCTTGTCATCCACAAGGCTGGCGCCGATATTGACAGTTGCGGAGAGTTTGCCGTCCACGAACTTCTTGTCAACAGTAAGAAGCACATCACCGTAGAAGTTGTTGTGCATTATGGTATTGTCCTGATAGTTACCATATTCTGAAGCATAAAGCCTGTTGGATGACGCATATATCTTGCGGGTGTAGTTCATCACCGTATTGTCCAGACGCGCACGGCCCGTGACGAACATCCAGTCGGTGATATTCCATTTCAATGTCCCTGAAAGGGTGTATCTGTGAGCGGTATTCTCGAACAGTTCCCTCTTGGTCTCCCAATAAGGGTTCTCCACGCCGTCGATGAACTCAAGCGGCCAGAACTGCTTCATATAGCCGGCATTGGCATCATATCTCTCGAAAATCTGATATTTGGAGATATCGTCTCCGCGCGGGAACAGGTATGTGGCCACGAGAGGATTGTGGTAGAGACCCTGCACGGTCGGATTCCGCTTATACTGACGCATATAGCTTGCACTTACATCGAGAGTCAACTTATCCTTTATAAGCTCGGTGGTGTTGCGGATCGTGAAGTTGTATCTGTTGTAGGTATTGTTCGGAATGATACCGCGGGAATTCAACGTAGCCGCGGATACATAGGTCTGCGAACGCTCATTGCCTTGCGAAACCGCAATGGAATTAGACGTATTGAATCCTGTCTGGAAGAAGTCCAGCGGATTGTAAGATGAAGGAGTGTCGAGCCTGCTTCCCCAACTCATCGCGGGTTCTGTTGATGATGTACCGTAGGTGTTCTGGAAATCCGGAGTCACAAACGGAGATGAGAATGTGGTGTTGTTCGAGTAATTGACTCTGAGACGTCCTTCCTGGCCTTTCTTCGTAGTGATGAGAATTACACCGTTGGCTCCCTGCGCTCCGTAGAGTGCTGCCGCCGAAGCGCCTGACAGAACTGACATCGATTCGATATCTTCCGGGTTAAGGTTGGATATACCCTCGAAATCACCTCCGTCCGGAGTTTCATAGATGCCGGACGACTGGGAAGAACGGAGATCCGGCATAGGGATACCGTCGATTACATAGAGGGCGTTATTGCTTCTGGTGATGGATTTCAAACCTCGCATAACGACACGCGTCGAGCCGCCTGCACCTGATGCGCTCTGATTGATCTGCAGTCCGGCGACCTTGCCTTGAAGAGAATTGACGAAGTTGGCTTCCTTCACCGTGTTGATGATATCGCCGCCTACTTTCTGAACATTGTAGGAGAGTGACTTCTCTTCTTTTCTGATGCCCAGCGCAGTGACGACAGTACCCTCAAGTGAGATGGTGTCCTCTTCCAGAACGGAGTTATAAACAGTGCCTCTGCCCACCGTGAACGATGCAGGCTGATATCCGAGACAATTGACTTCTACTGTCGCTCCCCTGCCGGAAACCTTCAGGCTATAGTTACCGTCAATATCCGTGACTGTACCGTTTGTTGTACCTTTCTCCATCAATCCGGCACCGGGAACAGGCTGACCATAGGCGTCTCTGACGGTTCCCGAAATTATCAGCGGAGTCTTGGCTTCCGGCTGTACGGCATTGGAAATGATGATGTTGTCCCCTTCGATAATGAAATCAACATTCAATGGGGTGAAAAGCGCTTTGCACACATTGCCGATGACTTCATTCTCGACATTGATGCTTACAATCCTGGAGGCATCCACCCCCTTGTTGATAAATAGGAATCTGGATTGTTGCTTGATCTCTTGCATAGCTCTGGTCAACGTGACATTCTCAAGCTTGAGAGTTATCTTGGGCTCCGTCTGCGGACGGGCCTCCAGATTGACCGCAAGTACGGTCAGCAAGAGAAAACAGAGCAGACTGCGCATTTTTTGCAAAATACTTTGTCTCTTGTTCATGTTTGTTGGTTTAGTGATAATTATGTAAAATGTTTTAGTGTAAAGTCAACAGACCTACCGCCGGCACTATGCCGACCTAAAAACACAAATTTCTATCTCAATGTCTTATTTCCGCAATTGCCGGATATGAATCATTCCGGTATGCGGATCTCTCGAATAATCGAATGCCGCTATGTGCTGCAGGACTTTCATAGCGTGATCGATACCGTCGGAGATACGGAGTTCTCCGGTGATATGATCCATAGAAGGTATCGCATCCCCGTCGATGACGATGTCCACGCCATACGCTTTCTCAAGTTTGCGCACCATTTTGTCGAAATCAATTCCGTCCAGGACTACGATGCCTTCCATCCAACTGATATCCGAATGGGAATAATGGCCTTTGTATATGAGATGTCCATTCTCAAGGGACACCATATCTGAAGGCTTCATTATTATATATTCCTCGGCATTAGACGCATTGGTCACCTTGACTGAGCCTTCGACAAGGGCTGTCGAGAACTGATTCTGCTCTTCGTTTGCATTCACGTTGAACCGTGTTCCCAGAACCTTTATGTCAGATGCGAATGTATGAACAGTGAAAGGGCGCTCGCTGTCGTGCTTCACCTCAAAGAAAGCCTCTCCGCTCAGGGACACTTCCCTGGAATCATCTCGAAACATGGAAGGGTATTTCAACACCGCTCCTGCATTCATCTTCACTCTTGTGCCGTCATCCAAAGTAATGTCGAGACGCTGTCCATCAGGCACAGAGATGGTGGTCAACGTGCTGGCAAGTCTGTCACGCACATCTTCTTTTGCAAAATATCTTGCGATAAAGAATATTCCGGCGAGAGCCGCCGCATTTGCAATGACAGCCACCGCAAAACGGAATATGCGGCGTCCATTTCTGACCTTACCGGCAGGCGCTTCAGCACCTATGCGGTCCATAAGCATTGCATCGAAAACTTTGTGCGCGTTTCGGTAGGTTTCACGGTTCCCGTCATTCTCCGTCAGCCATCTATCCAGTTCAACTGCTTCATTTTCAGAGAATTCACCTCTGAAAAATCTGAAAAGGTCGTCCTGTGTAAATTGCTCCTTCATCGTTCTCTAATTTTGGATTACATATATAAGTTGCTTCAGCCGACCGGCTTTACACCGTTTTTTAAGATTTTTTTCATTTTTTGTGTAAAACAAAATCTGAATAAACGTATGACTGTAAACCAAATCAGTTGACGTGTAAAGAAGAATAGTTAAACCTCCCAAAAAGTGTTAACCTTTTTCAGGCACGGTTAATAGCTATGTAACTGTGCGCAAAAGATAAGAAAGGCCGCCGGACCTAATTATGCGGAGTTGTCAAAACTACTTCTTACATTTGTACCCGATAACTGACATTATGACGGCGCACTATCCACATAAGATAACCCACGAAGAACTGGTATCTCTCACCGAGAACAAATCAGACTATGTCCTTCTTGCCGTATCATATCTCTCAGACAAGGCGCAAGCCGAGGATATATTTCAGGAGAGCCTTTTGTATCTCCTTGAGAATCTTGCGACTATCGAGGTGCAGAACATCAAGTGGTATTTCTCCCGCATAATTCTAAACAAGTGCGCATACCATCTGCGGCAGACACGCAATCAGGCAAGGATTAGGGACAATATGAAGAATGCCGCCATCCTGGCGGAGAATCTCAGCATCCTTTCCGACCGTACTTCCGATACGACCATATTCAGGGCTGACCTCAGCGGGTGTCTAGAGGAATGCAAACGCCATCTGCCGGAGCAGACATATCGCATCTTTCTGGATGCAAAGATCAAAGGCTTGGAATACAAGGATATAGCCAAGCTGTACGGGATAACACTGCGGCGCGTCACATCAGAGATGCAACGCGCCCTCACAGTGTTCCGTACAGCATTTAAGGACTACTGGTTCTTATTTTTCTTCATCGGTGGCAATCTGCCCGACGGATGGTGATGCTGCTCCCAAAGGAACGCAGTTTCTGAGGGTAGATGGAGCGAAGCGGAACTCAGGCTGAGTCTTTCGACAATCCTGAGCCCCTATATAGAGAGGAGACTGCCTCTCTCTTTAATTTTCAGCGCACCTCGACCTTGAGCGGATGGTTGAGCGTATAGGCCTGCGACCTCATATAGGAGTTCCAGGCTTCAGGGCTTTCAACACCGCCTTTGTCCCAGCCGGAAGCAGTCCAGAATACTACACTCTGACCACAAGCCAGTTTCAAGCGGAAGCCGGCGTGCCCGTCCAGGATGACCGGTTCTACCTTGAAGTTGTCAGAAAGCACAACACCGATGCTGATCTGTCCGTCAAGATGCGGGTCATCGAGTTTGCTGTCCGATGCCCACTCTGTGAATGAAACATAGTCATTCTCAAGGACAAAGGAAACTGTGTCGTGAACGACAGCCCCCACAAAAACATCCAGAGAATCAATGCCTTCAGCCTCAAAAGAAGTCGTCCAGCGGACAAGTCTGGTATTCGCATCGAGAGAAAGCGTACGGAAAGTCTTGACTCCAGCTCCGTTCACATCGAGAGCAGAATAAGTAAACTCCGCCTCTGTCCTCAACGGGCCGTTTGACAGCCTCTTCCAGTCTATATAGTTATCTCCGGCAAGGACCTTTTCGCCCACAATTGGAGCGCAAGCGCCACCGCCAAGAGCATTTCCGACCATATAGCAGTCCATTCCCTCGCCGTGATTCCTGTGAAAATCTCCACGGACAAGCCAGTCATCGAAGACGAAACGTGACGTATTCTTAATCCACACGTCCGGACCGAAAGTTCTAGGACTTTCAAGTGCGTTACCGTAGATGCGTCCCACGATGACATTGTTCTCGTAGGCATAATCATCCTTTCTTTCCGGAACATAACGGCTGCGGGCGAGAGTGTCATAAACACTAGGGATCCCTTTTGAAACCGAGAATGCCACGGACTCACCAGCCTTCACATCTGCTTGGAAAATAAGGCTTTGCACCCCATCCTTGCCTAAAACAGTCTGACTGGGAACCTCAACGCCATCTGCAGTCTTGACTACGGCATTTTCAGCGGAAAGCCCTCTGATGCCAAGAGAAGAGAACGGGACAGAGACGGTTTCCATCTGCCTGTCCATATCCGTATCATTGGACACATAAACAGTCCTGTCCTGCACCCCGCAAGCGCAGAGAATACAGGACAGAAGAGAAATTGTTATGACTCTAAGTTTCATTACTTAGGCTGTTTTCCGATGTAAGCGAGAATACCGCCGTCCACATACAACACGTGGCCGTTTACGAAATCTGAAGCCGGAGATGCGAGGAATACTGCAGGTCCCTTGAGGTCGTCGGTTGAACCCCAACGTGCTGCAGGAGTCTTAGCCACGATGAACGCATCGAAAGGATGGCGTGAACCATCTGCCTGACGCTCACGGAGCGGAGCTGTCTGAGGTGTTGCGATGTAGCCAGGTCCGATACCGTTGCACTGGATATTGTATTCACCGTACTCTGAAGCGATATTGCGGGTGAGCATCTTGAGACCGCCCTTTGCAGCAGCATAAGCAGAAACTGTCTCACGTCCAAGCTCTGACATCATTGAGCAGATGTTGATGATTTTTCCGCCGCCCTGCTTGATCATAGAAGGAATCACAGCCTTGGATACGATGAAAGGCGCATTGAGGTCAACGTCAATAACCTGACGGAACTCCTCAGCCTTCATTTCGCACATAGGGATACGCTTGATGATACCGGCGTTGTTAACAAGAATATTGATAGGACCGAGGTCTTCCTCAACCTTCTTTACGAGTTCCTGGACCTGCTCCTCTTTGGTAACGTCACATACATAACCTTTGGCGTCAATGCCGAGTTCCTTATATGAAGCGATTCCCTTGTCAACAAGTTCCTGCTTAATGTCATTGAAAGCGATTTTAGCTCCTGCCTCAGCGAATGCCGTTGCAATTGCGAAGCCGATACCGTAAGATGCACCTGTTACGAGAGCAACCTTTCCTTCGAGTGAAAAACTTACCATAATGATTTAATTATTAAATTGTTATATTTCTAAATTGTATTTTTTGTATTGTTCAACTGAAGTCTGCCAGATAATATCCGTCAGGCATTTCCAGCCGAATATCGGTTATCTGACATAGACATCTGTCCGGGATTAGCGCATATCAAGGTATGAAATCTCGTCCTTGTCTCCGTAGTTGAGGTTCTCTCCGGCCATACCCCAGATGAAAGTATAGTTGCGTGTACCTGCAGCCGCGTGAATCGACCACTCAGGAGAAGTTATAGCCTGCTCATTGTGAAGCCAGACAAGCCTTTCTTCCTGCGGCTGGCCCATAAGATGGCAGATTGCGTTTCCTTCAGCAACATTGAAGTAGAAATATGCCTCCATACGACGTGTATGAGTGTGTGCCGGCATTGTGTTCCATACTGAACCAGGAGCAAGCTCGGTCAAACCCATCTGAAGCTGGTTTGTTCCGCCGCCCTTCACTCTGCTGAGCACAGGCCATACAATCAGCTGATTCACAACTCTGTCGTTGGAGTCTTCCATCTTACCGTAATGGTCAGAAATTGCGAAGGCATACTTCTTTGGGTCTGCATTCTTGTCTGTAGTGATAAGCTGTGTCACATACTCCTTGTACGCAGGAGCCGAGTTGATGTAGAACTTGGCAGGGTTTTTAGGGTCAACGCTTCTGAATGTAACCTCTTTCTTTCCGCAGCCGACATAAAGCGCCTCCTTATATTTGAGCGTATATTCCTTACCGTCAACCGTAACGATGCCGTCACCGGCGATATTGACTACTCCGAGCTCACGACGGTCAAGAAAATGCTCGGCTTTGAGTTCATAGAATGATTCAAGCACAAGAGTTTTGTTCACCGGCATAACTCCGCCGTAAATAAGGCGGTCATAGAGAGTGTAAGTGACGTTGATTTCGTCCGGAGCCATCACTTTCTCCATCATGAATGCGTCACGCAGACGCTCTGTGTCATAATGTTTTACATCATCCGGATGGCAGGCTGTCTGAACTTTATAGTTAACCTGTCCGAAGGCCGCCAGTCCCATCATAGACCCAAGGGCCATTGTAAGTATCAACTTTTTCATACTGTTATATTGCTTAAACATCTAATTTTACTTTTCATTTACAGCGGCTGGCTGATTCTGCCCTTTCACGATTTTAACCCTGTTCCAAGCGACAAGGCCACCGGTGCAGAGAACAAGTGCCACAATACCAATCCATTTGCAGCTGTGCGTAAGATGGAAAATCACCCAGGCGAGAGGGCTTGACGCGAAGTCCAGCGAACCGCCCTGGAATCCTTCCGGAATAGCCACTGCGGCATCTCCGGTCTGCGCATACACGTCCTGCGCCGCAAGAGTGAAATATGGCGAAAGGTCCGTTACAAAATAAAGGCCGATGAGCACTACCACAAGGCCGATTATGAAAGTTTTCACAACATTTCCCTTAGTTATGGGGAGAACCATCGGGAAAATGTAGAACATTCCGGCAAGAGATGCGAGCGGCAGGAATTCATTGCCCGGAAGCACGACTGCAAGAATCAGTGTAACCGGAATAAGAAGCAGCGATACCACCAGCGTAGTCGGATGTCCGATAACAAGTGCCGGACTCATACCGATATTGATACCAGACGCGCCTTTGAACTTACGGTCAATCAGGCTCTTAGTCGCCTCGGAAATTGGTTTGAGACCCTCGATGAAGAGAGATGTGATTCTCGGAATAAGCTCCATCACCGCGCCGATCTTGATGCCGAGTCCGAGGATGTAAGGGATTTTGTCAACAATCTCGCTCCAGCTTGAGCAGGAAAGGCAGCCTATGAGAATTCCGATAATCACTCCGAGGAAAAGCGGTTCTCCGAAAAGTCCGAACTTCTTCTTCATTCCTTCGGCATCGATATTCACTTTGTCGAAACCGGGGATTTTGTCCAATCCGGCGTTGATTGCCTCTGCAAATGGCACGAAGCCCTGACAGAATGGCTGAGGAATGGATATTCCCTCCATACCGTCATAGAATCCCTGGAACTTAGACGCTGTACGGTCAGCAAGCACAAGCGTTATGATATAACATACGATTGCGGCAAAGAAGCCCCACAGTATGCTATCCATTGCAAAATAGACTACTGCTCCGATGAATGCAAAGTGCCAATAATTCCACAAGTCTATGTTCACCGTCCTGGTGGTTTTAGTGAGCAGCATAAGGAGGTTGACTCCAAGACAGACAGGAATGATGAGCGCACCCACGGCGGTATTGTAAGCCACAGATGCGGCAGCCGGCCAGCCCATATCGAATACTTTGAGCTGAAGTCCGTAAATCTCAACGACTTTGGAGAGTGCCGGGCCGAGCGCACTTGTGAGAAGTCCTGTCACTACAGAGAGTCCTACAAATCCGACTCCCACCAGAAGGCCGCTTTTGAGTGCCTTTCCCGGCTTGATACCGATGCAGATGCCGAGGATTGTAAAGATTACAGGCATCATTACGGCCGCACCAAGCCCGATAATATAACTGAATACGTGTTCCAAAATATCTATTCTTTTTATAATTAACCGATTGAAAATCAATTGTTGGCAATCTGACGACGACGCACAAGAGCTTCGAGGAGGTAATAGTCGGCGTAATTCAGAGGCACATCTATGCTGCTGCCGTGAGGAATACTTCCGACAGAATGCTGCAGGAGGAATCCGCCATTGGTGCCAAGTTCCGCACGATATGGAGCCGCACTTAACGACTTGACGATTTTGTCCGCAGCCGCAAGATATTCGTCATTCTTGGTGTACTGCCACAGTTCATAGAGGGCTGAAGCCATAATGGCACCTGAAGAAGCGTCTCTCTGATTTACGTATGGCGCATATTGCGGCTTCTCCGCACCGTATTTCGCTGCATCGTAATCCCAAAGCGGAACGAGGTCCTCCGGCATATTCGGCTCAGTCAGAAGGAAGTGTGCAATATTCTCAGCCTGAGCGAGATAGCGCTGATCTTTCGTAAAACGATAGGTCATAGTGTAGCCGTATAGTGCCCAAGACTGCCCGCGAGCCCAACGGGACTCATCGTCCGCACCCTGTGCCGTATATTTTCCGCGCACTGCGCCTGTCTCAGGATCATAGTCAACCACGTGATAGCAACTGTAGTCAGAGCGGAAGTGATTCTCCATCGTCTTATCGGCGTGGCTTTTGGCTATTTCGCGAAAAGCAGGGTTACCTGAAATCTCGGACGCACGGAAAAGAAGTTCCAGATTCATCATATTATCGATGATGACCGGGCATTTCCATCCCCTCTCTTTCTGCCATCCGCCGTCAGCGTTCCAGGACTGAATCACACCGGCTGAAGGACGGAAACGGGTCGCAAGAGACTTGGCGGTGTTGACCAGAACAGTGTCATAACCAGGAATATTCTTGAGTCTCAAGCCGTTGCCATAACTGTCGTAAATCATAAAACCCACATCGTGATGGGACTTGAAAAACTGAATGTCGTGCAGAATCTCCGTATGCTTCTGAGCGTGAACGGCATAATCCTCATCGCCGGTAAGTTCATACATATACCAAAGCGTGCCTGCAAAAAATCCGCTCACCCAGTCGTCGGCAGGAACATATACGACTTCCCCATTTTTGGTGGTTGAAGGGGTCCTTACCACACCGCCTTCTTCACTGGCGGCAATCAGAGGGGCAAGTTGTTTTTTCGCAAAGTTGACATTGTCGTTGATGACATCTGTTTCAGATGTACAAGAAACTGCGGCAATAGACAAAATTGCAGCAGGGATGAGCCTTTTCAGCATATTATATGGTAGTTTTATTTGATTCATAGTTTATTGACAACATCTTACGCAATTTATTCGGCCGCAGGGAGCGGAAGTTCTTCACACTGTATTTCCGCACCTTTTATTATATATATGCCCGGGGCTGCGAACGTTCTGGATTTCTTGTCAAGTTCATACTCGCCAGCTCTGTGTGCCACAGCATATATTTTACCGCCATAAGCAATTGCTTGACAGTCAGCAGTATTACAAAGGAGCTTCGGTAAACTTTCTCCTGCTCCCACACCCTTACCGTAATTCTTAGCGAAAGACTTGACATCTTTTGCTGATGTGCACGGAAGGACAGCATAAGCGTAGGTATTGACCTCAAGCGGGTTGTGTTCGAAATAGCATTTGAATACCATTCCGCTGTCAGGACGATCGTATGACGGCACCAAATTCTTCCAATTGCCCTTCTGGAGAGATGTCTCCACAGTCAACTGCGCGCCGTCAAGGCTCACATATCCTTTTCCGCAATGATGCACCCACTCAACGCCGGATGCACTTCTCCGGAATTTCTCTTTGCCTGAAACAACCGCGCCGTCAAGATGATTCTGATCCGGAGCAGTAGTTATACGGAATATGTCCTCTCTTTCCCTGCGTATGTCAGAGCCGAGGGAAATAATGATCTCAGGAAAGAAGAAACTAGTCTTGAACGCGTGGAGACCGAAACGGTTCACTTCCATTGTAGTTACCATCTCATTATCCCCTGTCATCGCACCCACGTGAAGCGAGTTATTCTGTTTATCAGCAGTCTTGTCGCTGGTATTCAATGGCTTGCCGTCTTCATAAGCAGTAACGCCCGGAAGTTTTCTCCAGTCCCAATAAGGGAATATGTTCTTGTACTCATTGCCCGACTGCATCATAATCATCACTCCGTCAGCACTGAACTGAGCGAGAAGGTTCTCATCATTGGTAAATTCGTAGCCGATGGTTCTCTCTGACTGCATCCTCATAGAAGCGTACCATTCCGGAGTGCGGAAAACGCCGAAGTCCGAACGCGGATAATATCTTGCGCCAACGAGCTCATTTCCATATAATTGCGGCTGGAAATTCGCGGCAGCAATTTTTCGGAACTCATCACTGTGCGGGCGGTTGAGAGCGGCCATATTCAGCATAGTCACAGCACAAGAATATGCTTTCCCGTTTCCTCCATTGACATGAAGTTGACGTCCGCAGACACTCGGATCCATAACTCCTTTCCACACTGTCCAGCAGAGTCCGTTGAGAATATAATTCTCCAAGATGTCTATCTGCTTTTCGCCGAAAGCATAGTCAGTTCCGTTAAGAACCCGGGCCCAGAATGAAATTCCTTCCGCGAAAGCCAACCCGTAGTTTCCGAACTGCATCTGAGGTCCGTGCTGATGGAACGACCAGTCATTCTGAATCCCCTCGCTGTCTGTGACATATATTTCCTCCTCCATCTGTCTGACGGCTTCGCGCGCAAGAGCCGGGTCTTCTATGAGCAGCGCCTTCATCAATTGATTGCCAGCGAGCCAGGCTTTGTTCTGACCGGTACGTCCGAACTTCGAACGCTCCAGCACATAGAGAGTTCCATCTATCTCTTCTTGGGACAATTCATCGCGAAGCAGAATCATCGCGGCAGCGAGTTTTTTCGGAACTCCGATATCGTTGTGCCACCAGTTAGGGTTTACAGGCTTATTCGTAAACCACCACCCGGCCGCCTTGTGAAGCAGAAGGCCAAGTTCCTTCGACATATAGAAAGGAGACTCGGGATTTTTATATGATTTTGCGAGCGCATAGATTCTGGTGATATGAAATGTCATATCCCACTCTCCCCTATGCATATCTGTATAGTCTATATCCTTCCATTGCCCCGTTTCGTAATCAAACAGCGCCATCACCCTTTCAACTTCCTGCTGTGGGAGCAGCACTGAGAGATAAAGTTGCATCAGAAGCACGTCAATGGAAGCACGACCATTTTCAGAGTAAGTAAGAAAGTTCCGTGTGACTTCGTCAGATGGAGAGTAGGAGACGATTGTCGTATTGACGAAGGAATCCCTTACTTTTCTCAATTCCGCTACTGCATTGTCTTCAGACTGAGAACCTGCTTGCACAGAAGATTGTATTTGAAGACCGGAATGCGCCTTTGCCGATATGGCGAAAGCCACACAAAGAACAATCGGAATGAGGTATTTCTTAAATTTCATTTATATAAGAGTTTCAGTGTGTATTCTGCGGCATCAATGGAATCCGCCGACTCCAATATGTAAAGTTACTAAGAATTAAGGCATGCCTAATATCAAGATTTGACTGAAAAATGTTAAATTTTGCCAAAGAATATAAATATCCGGTATTCATACCATAGAAATCACCACAAACTCTTTTACCCTTGCAATCTTGTCAGATCTAGAAAATATACAATAAAGAGAGGCCTACCCATTTCGGGACGGCCTCTCTTCAAGTTTATTTTAACGCGAAATTATTACAGATTTGCGTTGTCGTTTTTCCAGTCAGCTACTGCAGGAACGATACCGAGTTCAACGATCTCGTCGCGCATTTTGCAGAGGTGAGCGTAAGATGCGTCAAGCGCAGCAAGCTCGTCTGCAGTTCCCTGAGGAAGCACATAGTGACATCCTGTAGCATCGATCTTTGTAGGCATAGCCATCATCACGTTCTTGTACTTGTCAGTGTTGACATAAGTACCTGCAGGAAGTGTGAAAGGCTCTCCGCCCATAGCAGCCTCGATCATCTTGACTGCATTGTAAGCAGGGCTCTGGAATGAAGAACGGCCACGGAGTTTGATGATTGCAGAACCACCCTGGATTGTTTCCTGTTTGATTTCTGCCATTCTCTCAGCTGAAAGACCCATTTCAGAAAGAGGTTTTCCGTCAACTTTAACCTGAGATGCAAATACTGCCATCTGCTCGCCGTGTCCACCATAAGTGTGAGCACCAGTTACTGAGCTCTGAGGAACGCCGAACTCTTTTGCAAGATTGCTCTGGAGACGTGTTGAGTCAAGAGCTGCAAGAGATGTAAGCTGCTCCGGCTTCAAACCTGAGTGAATCAATGCTGTGAGAGCGGTAACGTCAGCAGGGTTGAAGATAACCACAACGTGCTTAACATCAGGGCAATATTTCTTGATATAGTCACCGAACTGAGCGGCGATCTGGCAGTTGCCTTTGAGAAGATCCTCGCGGGTCATACCCTCTTTACGAGGTGCTCCGCCTGAAGAAATGATGAATTTTGCATCTTTGAATGCAACCTCAGGATCTACTGTCCAAGTGATGTTTGCACCCTCGAAACCGCAGTGATACATTTCTTCCGCTACACCGTGAACGCCCGGCTCGAAAATATCGTAAAGGCAGATGTTAGGTGTAAGACCAAGCATAAGAGCTGTCTGTGCCATATTGGAACCGATCATTCCGCCGGCGCCAACGATGGTCAACTTCTCATTAGTCAAATACTTCATAATTATACTGAAATTTATTTAGTTGTACTTTCTTTCCAAGTCGCCGCAAAGATAGCAATTTCTGCGATATAACGGATTTAACTTCACGGCTTTTTCCGATAATTTGCTACAAAATTCCCGCCGCACCGCACCTTTCGATGCAAAACGGACAATATTTCATTCCGCAACGCTAAGCATTCTTTCTATACAGCCTCGACCATGTGACAATCGACCACAGTCCATTGAGAAGATACAGAGCGCACACGACTGGCATAAATACGTGACCGACAGAAATGTGCATCGCGAGCTGGGCAATGTTGACCAGAAGCCATACAATCCAGCAATCCCATTTCTTCAATGATGACAAAGTCTGGGCAACAAGAATCAGAATTGTCGTGCAGGCGTCCAGATAAGGTATCGGGTCGGACGTGAATTTGCCCGGGAATACGACATTTCCGACCAGGCTTATAATCCACCCCCAAACACTTGCAACCAGCAACACCGAAATCAGGATGACTATACGCTGAGGCCAGGTCAACATCGAGACTTTCAATGATTTACTGTCATCAGAACTCTCCTCCCCCGCCTTGGGATGCGTCCAGCGATAATGTCCCAAGATATTGATACCAAGCGAAATAGGCTGAAGCAAGAGACTTGCGTACAAGTTCTTGTTGTAGAACATCAGCAAGAGCAGAAACGAATAAAGATAACCTACCCAAAAGTTATATTTACTGTTGCGCCCCGCCAGAATCACGCAGGTAAGTCCAGCTATCGACGTCAGCAAGTCTATCAGAATCACGGGATTATCACCGCCGATAGTAAACAATGTATAATTTATCCAATCCATAATGTCATTTACAAGGTGTCACACCGAGCCTTATCGCAAAGCCTACGACACCGGAACCATTAACCCACAGAGCCTTCCAGAGACACCTGCAGCAGTTTCTGAGCCTCAACCGCAAATTCCATCGGCAGTTTGCTCAGCACCTCACGGGCATATCCGTTGACAATCAGACCTACCGCATCCTCAGGGCCGATTCCGCGCTGATTGCAATAGAACAACTGGTCCTCACTGATTTTGGATGTCGTAGCCTCGTGCTCCACAACTGCTGTCGCATTGTCACTGCGCACGTCCGGGAACGTATGCGCACCGCAAAGAGAGCCTATCAGAAGACTGTCGCACTGGGAAAAATTCCTTGCGCCAGCAGCGCCCGGCAACATCCTTACAAGTCCTCGATAGCTGTTCTGGCTATGTCCTGCGGATATTCCTTTGCTGACGATACGGCTTCTTGTGCCCTTACCGACGTGAATCATCTTTGTGCCGGTATCCGCCTGCTGATAATTGTTGGTCACGGCCACGGAGTAGAATTCCGATGAAGAATAATCTCCTTTCAGGATTGTGCTCGGATATTTCCACGTGATGGCAGAACCCGTTTCCACCTGTGTCCAGGAGAGATGTGCACCTTCCATACAGATTCCACGTTTTGTGACAAGATTGAGGATTCCTCCTTTTCCATTTTCATCTCCGGGATACCAGTTCTGCACAGTGCTGTATTTGACATCCGCATCTTTCATCGCGACAATCTCAACGACAGCCGCGTGCAACTGGTTTTCGTCACGCATCGGGGCCGTGCAACCCTCCATATAACTGAGAGTAGAGCCCTCGTCCGCTACAATCAATGTCCTTTCGAACTGTCCCGTACCTTTAGCATTGATACGGAAATAACTTGAAAGCTCCATAGGACATTTCACGCCTTTCGGGATATAGCAGAATGAACCGTCACTGAAAACAGCGGAATTCAGCGCCGCAAAATAATTGTCTCCGGACGGCACTACAGTCGCCAGATATTTGCGCACGAGATCCGGATGCTCTTTGACAGCCTCACTGAACGAGCAGAATATGATTCCTCTGTCAGCCAATTCTTTACGGAATGTCGTGGCAACAGAAACCGAATCAAACACCGCATCCACGGCAGTGACCCCGGCCAGAGCCTTGCGCTCCTTTAGAGGAATGCCGAGTTTGTCGAATGTCTCCTCCAGTTTCGGGTCAATCTCCGTCGGCCTGTCTGAAGGCTTCTTTGGCGCAGCGTAATATATAATATCCTGATAATCAATATGTGGCATATCCAGATGACCCCATTCGGGCATCTCCAACTTCTGCCATTTGCGATATGCGTCCAGACGGAAGTCCAACAGCCACTGAGGCTCATTTTTCCTCTCTGAAATCAGCCTGACAATGTCTTCATTCAGTCCTTTGGGAATGAATTCCTGATCGACATCCGTCACGAATCCTTCCTTGTACTCGGACTTCGTGATATTGTCCAGCAATTCTTTCTCTTCGTTAATATCCATTTCTATATAAATTCTTCAATCTTTCCGCAACTGCCGACTCCAAAAAGAGGCACGCGCAGACGCGAGACTTATATTACATTAAATCAGCCAATACTATCGCAGTCATAGCTTCCACGACAGGAGGTGTGCGCAGAGCGAAACAAGCATCGTGACGTCCCGGAATCTCCAAATCAGTCATTTCTCCCGTAGCAAAATTGAATGTATGCTGCACCTTTCCTATGCTTGATGTCGGTTTGAATGCCACTCGGAACACAATCGGATTGCCGTTTGTTATGCCTCCGTTGACTCCGCCGGCTCCATTCTTTGACGGATGGCTCGTGTGAAAATCCTGCTGGTCAATGCTGTCAAACGGATCATTGTGCTCGGAACCTTTCATCCTGGCCGCGTTAAATCCGTCGCCGAATTCGATTCCGCGCACACCAGGAATTGAGAATATCGCGTGCGAAATGAGAGATTCGACAGAATCGAAGAACGGCTCTCCAAGTCCTGCCGGAATGTCTGTCGCTGTACATTCCACAATGCCTCCGATGGAATCTTTCTCAGCTATAGCCTGGTCGAGCACCTTCTGCCAGTCACCGTCTGTACTGACACCTCCGACCTCAATAAGTTTTGCGTGTAT
Source organism: Acutalibacteraceae bacterium (assembly GCA_963636275.1). Lineage (GTDB taxonomy): Bacteria > Bacteroidota > Bacteroidia > Bacteroidales > UBA932 > Cryptobacteroides. The sequence continues at coordinate 86,579 of CAVHJF010000001.1, forward strand.
GTCGCAAACGCACATTTTCTTGGCCACTACACCCGCAGCAACAATCGGCAGAGTCAGCCTTCCCGAAAAATGTCCGCCACCTCGAGGATCATTGAAATCCAACCACTTGACGCTTGCAGTATAATCCGCGTGTCCCGGGCGGGGCACTTCGTTGAACAGTTTATAGTCACCCGGCTTGGTGTTGCGATTTCTGAATATTATCGCAAGCGGCGCTCCGGTCGTGAGTCCGTTGAACACACCGCTGAGAATTTCCGGCTCGTCGGACTCTATGCGAGGAGTGGTTCCTTTCGGCCCGCTTTTACGTCTGAGAATATCAGCGACAAAATCCTCCGCTGCCAGAGGAAGCCCCGGCTGGACTCCATCAAGAACGACGCCGATTGCCGCACCGTGTGATTCTCCGAATATCGAGACTCTGAATTTTCTGCCAAATGAATCCATAATGATTAATTTTTCACTATTCTTTCGAATATGTCCGGGAAAGTCGGGAATGACTTCGCCACGCACTCCGTATCATCAATAATTATCGGGCTGTCCGCGCCGAGTTCCGCCACTCTCAATGCCATCACCATTCTGTGATCGTGATATGAGGAGAAATTGCCACCCTTCAACAGGTTGTCAGTCAAGCATCTCTGAGCAAGGGAATGTCCTTCTATCACTAATCTGTCACCTTCTATTTTTGCCTTCACGCCCATCTGCATAAGCATTGAGAGAATGGCTTTGCCGCGATCGCTTTCTTTATTGGCAAGTCTCCCGACTCCCGCGATTCTGCTTGTACCCTGACAGAATGCAGCAAGTACCGACACTATAGGGAACAAGTCAGGACAGTTGGAGGCATCAATGTCAAAAGCATTAAGAGGAGCACGCTGCACGTGTATTGTGCCGTGCGAGTCATTGTCTCCGGATTGGGACAGGCTGGCTCCCGCTTCCATCAGAATGTCCATTATAGACAAATCCGCCTGGAGAGAACCGGTGTCGAGACCGGCAATGTCCATTTTACCGAAAAGCGCCCCGGCTACAAGGAAATTCGACGCAGAACTCCAGTCACCTTCAATGTCAACATCTGCCGACTTGTATCTCTGTCCGCCTTTGATGTGCAGTACAATCTCGGAGCAGTCGTTCCAGTCCTGGCTTTCAGCGAAATCCTGCCCTCCTTCCATATCGCACCACACCTTCACGCCGAATGCTTTCAGGACATCCATCGTGATAAAAAGGTAAGGTATGCTCTTCGGCTCAGTTATTTTGACCACGGATTCAGCCTCCGTCAATGCGAGAGCCATCATCAGACCTGAGATTATCTGCGAGCCGCCGGCTCCTGAAATCGTAACCTCCCCTCCATTCAAATGTCCATCCACACGAAGCGGCACCAGAACGTCAGATTCATTATCGGATGTTACATTACCTGATTGACTGTCAATCTGTTTCAATTCAACTCCGAAAGTCCGCATAATCTCACGCGCGCCCTTCAACGGCCTTTTCACAAGCGTCCCCTCTCCGGAAATCTCAACGTTTCCTCCGCACACGGTCGCCGTCAGCGGAATCATAAGCCTTGTCAACAGACCGGATTCACCGACATGCAATTTATTGATATTCAAAGATTCCGGACCGGCACCGACACCGCGTATTGTCAGGGTCGAGGCCTCCTTGACCGGCTTACCGTTTTTATAAAGTATGCCTATGGTGACATCTGCACCAAGCGCTCTTGCTACAGAAATCGCCGATTCATTGTCGCCGCAGGCGGAATATCCTCTCAAGACCGACGTCCCTTCCGCCAATGCCGCCGCAATTATTGCTCTCTGCGCAAAGCTTTTGGACGCAGGCATCAGCAAAGCCGCATCTTCTGAACCGGACTCGGACACCTCTTCTGCAACGCCACCATCATCATAAACCGCAACAGGTTTGAATTTGACCGGCTCGCCATAGACAAGGCGTCTCATTTCGCTTTCGGGAATTTGTCCCGGAGCAGCCGCCTCCTCATCAGAAAGTGCCGCATATGTATATGGAGCGCCCTTTGCAAGACATTCTATTCTTGAATTCCGACCATTCTCCCCCATCGAAAAGGCAATGAGTTTTGCAGGATCGAAGAAATTATAAAGTTCCAGGACTCTGTCGCCGTCATTTCCGGAGGCAGTAGTGACAATTTTCGCTATGTCCGCTCCTATGCTGAAACATTTCTCAGCCAAAGCCTTGAGAGCCTCAAGAGAATCAGTGCCGTTGAAATCGTGATATGAACGGATCAGGACCGTTCCGCTTTCATTTGTCTCTCTGCGGATTCGCTTGGACATCATCGGAGGCGCCTCGATTTCCAGGTCGGCGAATGCGGCCCCGGCGTGAATCGCCGTCGTGAGTCTGGACTCCGCTTCCTGTACGGCCTTTGTATCTATTTTTCTGGTGTCGGACGGCTTCGAAGCGGCATCGCCGGAAAGTTTTGCCTTTATCTCATTTATACGGCATGTAGCCACAAGCGGGACATCCGATGTGGAAAATAATTCTTCTATATCGTCCGGAGTCAGCGGGCATTTGTCCAGCCGGATTTCGGCCATTTCAATGTCTCCGCCTTCAAGAATCGCGAAAATCTCCTCCAGTGTCTTATTTTGTATTGTAGTGCAAATCATCAGAAGTTGTTTTGAAATACTTCTCAGAAGCTGTTTTAATTCGCAAAGATAATGAAAGCGCGCCGAAAAGGGAAATGTCCGACGGCTTGTTCTGTTTTGACTTTACAAAACCGCTGCGTAACTTTGCCTGGATTGCGTCGGCGCTTATGCCATAAGGCAGCACGCCAGCAGCAATGCCGATAAAATTTTGAAGTCAATGGTACAATTCCCTGGAGAGTTCTGGAAGGACTATGAACTGGTCGATTCCGGAGATGGAGAGAAACTAGAGCGTTTCGGAAATTACTATATGGTCAGACCTGAGCCTAAGGCATTATGGTCCAAATCATTGCCCGCTGAGAAATGGAACAGCACCGCGCATACGCGCTTTCGTCCGGGAGCAGGATTTTCAAAGGCCGGAAAAGAGGACAGCGGCACTTGGGAACGTCTGAAACGCACTGATGACCAATGGTATATAAAATACAACGGCACACAAAAGGGACTTGACTTCAGCCTGAGACTGGGACTTACGGCATTCAAACACGTCGGAGTTTTCCCGGAGCAGGCCCCGAACTGGGAATATATATATAAGGAGACTTCCAAGCTGGTGCGCGATGCGGAATCCAAGGGCCTTGCCCAGCGTCCGAAAGTCCTCAATCTTTTTGCATATACCGGAGCGGCCTCTCTCGCGGCAAAGGCCGCGGGAGCAGACGTCACACATCTTGATTCTGTACGCCAGGTAGTCACCTGGGCTCACGGAAATATGGACAGCAGCCACCTCAAGGACATCCGATGGGTTGTCGAGGACGCGATGAAATTTGCCAAGCGTGAAGCAAAGAGAGGCAATGTATATCAGGGAATTATCCTCGATCCGCCTGCTTATGGACACGGTACGGACGGAGAGAAATGGAAGCTTGACGAATGTCTTTTCGAGATGATGAAGACCGTAAACGCAATTCTTTCTCCAAAGGACAGTTTTATGGTACTCAACCTCTATTCCAACGGCTTCTCCCCTATTCTCGGCGAAACGGTCGTGCGCGAAGCTCTGGGCCTGCAGTCGTTGCGGCCGGAAATGTACGAATTAGAGTCAGGCGAGCTCGCACTCAAGGACAGATTCGGCAAGATTCTTCCGCTCAGCATTTTCGTAAGATTAAAGAGATAAGCGTTATGATTAAGCAGCCAATTCTCAGAAGCTGTTCATCAACAAGGAATTACACCGCTATAAATTTTTGCGTATGCCAAAAAAAGAGAATATACAGGGAATGTTCAACAACATAGCTCCCGATTATGACAAGTTGAATCATATAATGTCATTGGACATTGACAAGACGTGGCGTAAAAGAGCATTGAAATGTATCTTCAAACCCGATATGACGGAGCGGGCTATGGCCGCAGACGGGGACAGCGAGACCGGAGGACTGCACATTCTGGATATTGCCTGCGGCACCGGTGATTTCTCGATAGCAATCGCAAAGGAAATGCTCAGGCGAGCAGATGCCCAGCATTCATCCAAGAGTTCCGGGCAGTGCCTTTCTGAAAGACAGGAGAGCGAGTCCGGCAATAATGACGGACAATCGGCCGTGAGCGTTCAGGATGCCGCACGCACTGGCGGGTATTGGCCGGGACACGTTACAGGCGTTGATCTTTCCGAGGGTATGCTTAAGATAATGGGAGAAAAGGTCAAGTCAGAGCATCTGGAGGGCATTGTATCTTACGAACAGGGCGACTGCGAGCATCTTCGCTTCGATGACGGCGTATTCGACCGCGTCACAGTCGCATTCGGGGTGCGCAATTTCGAGAACCGCGAGGCTTGTCTGCGCGAAATCCTGAGGGTACTGCGACCTGGAGGCAAACTTGTGATTCTGGAATTGTCAGTGCCGTCAAACGCATTGCTGCGCTGGCTGTTCAAATTGTATTTCGTCAACATAATGCCGCTTATCGGAGGTAAGGTTTCGGGGGACAAAGCCGCCTACAGATATCTCCCCGCATCAGTGCTTAACTTCCCTAACAAGAATGAGTTCCAGCACACGATGAGGTCCTGCGACTACAAAAACGTGCAGCATAAAGCTTTCACTTTGGGAATCTGCCGAATGTACACGGGCGAAAAATAATGTCCGGCTGACCTTTTCGAAATTAATTGTTAAATTTGCAGGATGTTTGGGGGCGATGATGCGCCGGACATTTAGGCCAAGCCTCATAAGTTCCTCAGGCACAGAATAGAATAGTTATAATTAACAATATTGTTTTTATTATGCAAAAGCACATTGATACTTACGATTTTACAGGCAAGAAAGCCATCGTGAGAGTTGATTTCAACGTTCCTCTTAACGAGAAATTTGAGATTACAGATGACACCCGTATCAGAGCTGCGCTTCCTACACTCAAGCACGTGCTCGCAAAAGGCGGTTCACTCATCATTATGTCACACCTCGGACGTCCGAAGGGAGTAGATGCAAAATTCTCTCTCAAGCACATTGTTGATCACGTTTCAGAGTGTCTCGGAGTTCCTGTACAGTTCGCCGATGACTGTATGAAGGCTGACGAGCAGGCAGCTGCCCTCAAACCGGGCGAGGTGCTTCTTCTCGAGAACCTCCGCTTCTATGCTGAAGAGGAAGGCAAACCAAGAGGATTGAAAGAGGACGCAACAGACGACGAGAAGGCTGCAGCTAAGAAAGCTGTAAAGGAAAGCCAGAAAGAGTTTGTAAAGCATCTCGCATCTTATGCTGACTGCTACATCAATGACGCTTTCGGTACAGCTCACCGCGCTCACGCATCTACAGCCCTCATCGCTAAATACTTCCCTGAGGACAAGATGTTCGGTTTCCTTATGGAAAAAGAAATCAAGGCTATCGACAATGTCCTGAAGAACGCAAAACGTCCTTTCACTGCAATCATCGGCGGTTCAAAGGTTTCTTCAAAACTCGGCGTTATCAAGAACCTTCTCGGCAAGGTTGACAACCTCATCATCGGTGGCGGTATGGGTTATACCTTCATCAAAGCACAGGGCGGAAAAATCGGTACTTCTCTCCACGAGGATGACCTTATCCCTGAGGCACTTGATGTTATGAAAGAGGCTAAAGAGAAAGGTGTAAATCTTTCTTTGTCAGTTGCTACCGTTGCAGCCAAAGAGTTCAGCAACGATTCTGAGCACAAGGTTGTTGACATCTTCGACATCCCTGACGGATGGGAAGGAATGGATGCTGCTCCTGAGTCTCTTGAGAACTGGAAAAAGATCATTCTTTCTTCAAAGACAGTTCTTTGGAACGGCCCTGTAGGTGTATTCGAGATGCCTACATTCGCAAAAGGTACTCTCCAGATTGCAGAATATCTTGCTGAGGCAACAAAGAATGGCGCTTACACTCTCGTAGGTGGTGGCGACTCTGTTGCAGCTGTTACAAAGATGGGTTACGCTGACAAGGTAAGCTACGTTTCTACCGGTGGCGGCGCAATGCTCGAGGCTATCGAAGGCAAGGTTCTTCCTGGTATCGCAGCTGTTGAGGAATAATTTTACCGGCTGTGCGCACGCGAAAGTGTGCGGGTAGCTAAAATAAAATCTATGAAGAGGATGACTTTGAAAAGAGTCGTCCTCTTCTTCTTTGTTACGTTTTTCCGTCTTTTCGGTCGATATCCTCCTGAATTTCAGTTTACCGTTTCGAGCAATTTCCCAAGTGCATCTTGCACATTCGGTGCGCGTTAGTCATATCCGATTTTTGGTTTTCGTAAAAAAATGAATTAACTTTGCGCAGAATCAAATACGTTTAAGGTTTTATATGGAGCCTCCCAGTTCTGTAAATAAGGAACAAACATTGGCAGCAGGAACGCCGGTTGACGATCCCCTGTCGAAAATTTCTATCAACGAATCCTATCTTGTAGTTACAAGTTTTTCTGATGGATGTCAGGAAAGCAATTATGTTGTGTGCGGATATTCTCCGTGCACGGGCTTGTCGTATTTCGGCACTGCAGGGACTTTGTGGGAATCTTAACGCAAATACATTATGGCACTATATTTAAAGAAAGTACTTGACAATAAAGCAGAGATCGCCGTTTGGCAGATAACTGAGACAGAAGAAGAACTTAAAGCATTGACTTCCACTCCTAGCGACGAGATGGAGGAGATTTCCTGGATCAAGAGCGAATCAATGCGCAAGCAGAGACTTGCGGTGAGAGCCCTCCTCAATGTCCTTTTCGACGAGAAAGTTTACCTTAGCCACCACGACAACGGAAAGCCTTTCCTCGAAAACAGAGTCACCAACATAAGCATCACACATACAGACAAATACGTAGCCGTCATCCTGCACGAAACAGAGGACGTCGGCATCGATATCGAATCTCTGGACAGAGACTTCACGGCTGTCGAGCTGAAAGCGTTGTCCGAAGACGAAATCGACGATCTGGATGATGACAAGAGAAATGAGCAGCTTGCCATCTACTGGTGCGCAAAAGAGGCCATCTTCAAGAGACTTTCTCTCTATAATGTAAACTTTGCGGAACAGATTGAGGTCGAGAGATTCCATCCGAAAGGAGAGGGAGAGTTGGACGCCACATTCATCCATAAAGACGGATACGAAGAAGAGTTCGAGCTTGAATATATCACTTTCGACAGACACGTGCTGGTCTGGGAGGTAGGTTAATAGATTGTCGTTTAGGTCTAGAGCCGCTTCCGAATGAATCGCCAGCTCAGACACAGGAGCACTCCAGAATCGTTATTTCCGGTTCAGAAACACGCTTGATTCAAATTCAAGACTTGCAGCAATAAATTCACGGGCTTCCTCTTCAGGGAGCTCGTTTTTTAATAGCTCCTCTATCATAGTGAACACCCTGATACTGCTCATATATATAACAAAATCAGGCAGTTCCGTCGCAATCTTCATATCCGGATAAAGTCGGGACAACTCCGACAGACCATCTCTGACGCCTGCAATATGCTCTCGGGCGAAGTCGCTCGAGAAGTTCTCCAGAGCCGAGCCGTTCGCACGCAGCAGCAGGAGCTTAAGCGGAGTCCGGAAACGCTCTATCAGCATCAAATATTCTTCAACAACGACAGAAACATTCCCGGACTCACCGAACGCCTCCAAATAGTTCAGCCTGTGCTCTTTATGAGACAGCGCAATGGCCTCAAGCGCAGCGATTGCAGGAGACACGATCACCTTGAAAAGTTCATCCTTGTCGCGGTAATAATTGTAGATATTACCGACTACAATGCCGCATCTTCCGGCAATCTCCCGCATAGATGTTCCCAGAAAACCTTTTTCCAAGAACAGGTCGGTTGCTGCCTGAAGTATTTTGGCGGATATTTCAACTTTCCTTGTCTGCATCTCAGCTAAATCTATTCAAAGTTATCGCTGAAACGCCTGGCCGTCAATCCCCATTTATTGGGATTCTCGCAAAAAAAGACTTGCCGGAACCCCGCAGAGGCAGGATCCCGGCAGCCTTAGACTTATCAGATAAGCCTATATTTATTATCCGATATAGCTTGTAAGAACCTTCATTCCGCCTTCAGCCGGAGTGAAAGTCACGCCTTTTGACGTAGCCGGTATCAGGACTGTCTCTCCCTGATGAATCGGCAGAGTATAGTCTGCATCCTCGCTGTCAGTGAGAGTACCTTTGCCCTCAAGACACATTACGACAAGGAACGAGTCGATTTCTGACAAATTCTTTGTGAACGGTTTGTCAAGATTATACTCACTGGTAGTGAAATACTTGCACTCGACAAGAACATTCTCGCTGTCCTTTTTCTCTGTGTACTTTGTCTTGTATTCAGGATATACGGTGTAATCAATGGCATCCTTAGCCTGCTCCGTGTGCAGCTCGCGAGGTTTTCCGTCCAAGCCCAGACGGCCGTAATCGTAGATTCTGTAAGTTATGTCAGAGGTCTGCTGAATCTCCGCAATGAAGCATCCTGTGCCGATAGCGTGAATACGTCCTGCAGGCAGGAAGAACACATCTCCGGCCTTGACATCGAAATCAGTAAGCACATCCGTAATTGTGTTGTTCTCGATTCTCTCGACATATTCCTCCGGTGTAATCTGCTTTGAAAGACCTGAAAGAAGATGCGCGCCCTTATCTGCTCCAACCACATACCACATCTCAGTTTTGCCTTTGGAATTGTGGCGTTTTGCCGCGAGTTCGTCATTCGGGTGCACCTGGATTGACAAATCGCTCTTAGCATCGATGAACTTTATGAGCAGCGGAAATTCATTGCCGGTATTAGCGTAAACTTTTTCTCCGACAAGTTTGCCCTTGAACTGCTCTACGAGCTCAGTTATTGTCTTGCCTTCGAATTCGCCGTTAGCAATGACTGACTCGTGACCTTTCACTCCGGAAAGTTCCCAGCTCTCTCCGATATTATGCTGATCTGTAACGACTTCCTTGTAGGGTGCTATTTTTTCGCCTCCCCAGACCACAGTCTTGAGGATTGGCTTGAATTTAAGAGGATACATAATTATTCTGTCTTTTCATCAAACTGCCGCCCGCTTTTCGTTTGCAGACGGCAGAAAATTTTATTGTTTGTCCAACTGATTCAGTGCGAATGTATATGCGCCGAGCGATATCGCCTTGCTTGCGCCAATCTTGGATTTCATCACTCCAAGTCGTTTCTGAGGGTCGTATGTCACCGTTCTCTCTGAGCCATATACTTTTATCTGTCTCGCATCACCTTTGGCGAATGCCTTGAATTCTTCAGGGTCGTCAAGGTTGTAAACCTTAGGCTGCACCTTTCCGATCGTGTCGCCGGAAACTGTCTTGACAGTAGAACGCATTGACTCCAGGATTCCCGGCATAATGTACTTCTCGCTGTTCATCAGACCTCCGCCTATGCAGACAATTCCGTCAAACAATGAAGCCGCAATGGCCATTCCGTCACCGGCAGCCGCTCCCAAATCGTGGAATGCCTTGAGCGCAGCATTCTTGTCACCTTCTCTCTCGCCATTGCAGATTTCCGCGATCTCCTTAGGGGTAAGGCCGTGGTTCATATTTCCGCTTTCTTCACCGTAAACTCTTATGACTGCGCGGATTGATGCGCTGTCCTCGAGTATGTAGCCCGGCATCTTGAAGTTAGGCAGACAATAGGTCTCCACACAGGAGTTGTCTCCCTGGTTCAATTGGCCGTTGAGAACGAAGCCCACTCCGAGGCCTGTGCCGAATGTATATCCGATGAGGTTGTGGAACTGCTTGCTGCTGCCAGCCTCTTTGAGTTTCTCATTCAGATAAGGAAGAGAACCGCCGAGAGCCTCGCCATAAGCATAGAGGTCTCCGTCATTGTTGATATATACAGGAACTCCGAATTTATCCTGAAGGAATGGCCCCAGAGCCACGCCGTCGCGGAATGACGGGAAGTTAGGAAGATATCCGCCGATAATGCCGTTCGGATAATCTGCAGGGCCAGGGAATGCGAAACTTATGGCCACCGGCTTGGTGTCAAGTTTCTCGATAATTGCGCTGAAACCGTCAACCAAAGTCTTGAGACACAGGTCGAGGTCCTTTGCGTTTGACGGAAGCGTGAGAGGATCGACAATATACTCACCGCCCTTCATTGCGCTGAATACCATATTGGTACCGCCTGCATCGAGAGTCAGGACTATTCTTGAGTCTGATTTATAATCTGTCATAATCTATTCTGTTAAAAATGTTCAATTTGCTTAAGAAACCGGCTTTCCGCTACATATTTAGTACCACACTTTCGGTTCTGCACCCATTTCGAATACAAGTTCGCCGCCGCGGTAGATGTCGGAGTATTCGATATATGGGAGTTTGTAGTCCTCGCCGTTGAGTTTGATGCTCTGGATATACTTATTGTCAGCACTCAAGCCGTCCGCAACTACTGTGAAAGTACCTCCCGGGACCTTGACCTGAGCCTTGTCGAATGCAGGCTTGCCGAACCAGAAGCGTGGCACCGCAGGCTCTGCCTGATAGAATCCGAGGCTTGAAAGTATATACCAAGATGACATCTGGCCTACATCCTCATTGCCTGCAAGACCGTTAGGATCATTGAAATAGAAGTCCTTATATATCTGTCCCGCAAGGTCGGCTGTCTTCCAAGGCTGATGCGCCATCGTGTAGAAGTAGATGATATGGTGGCTAGGCTCATTGCCGTGCGCATACTGGCCGATAAGTCCGGAGATGTCGTTGGACTTGTTTTCTCCGACTATCTTGCTGTCTGCAGAGAATAGGGAATCCAGTCTTTCAATCAGCTTTTCCTCTGAGCCATAGATATTTACAAGGCCGGCAAAATCCTGCGGAGCAAGCCAAGTGTATTGCCAGGCATTTCCCTCGCAATATACGTCAGCCCTATGCTCTGACTGGTAAGGATTGAACGGCTCGATGAACTTGCCGTCAGCATTCTTGCCACGGATGAAGAGTGTGGTGCTGTCAAAATAGTTTCTGTAAGAATGGCTGCGGTTGAGGAAGTAGTCGTAATCCTCTTCCTTGCCGAGATATTTGCAGGCCTGAGCCATTGCACCGTCAGCAATCGCATATTCCATATCGAATGCGACTGACTCCTCAAAGCTCTTGTCAGCAGGGATGAATCCATATTTCATTCTCAAGTCCTGTCCCCTGTCAGGTCTCATCTCGGAATTCTTTAGGGCTTCATAAGCCAGGTCCTTGTCAAATCCGTCGAAGCCTTTGACAAGAATATCGGCCATTGCAACCACACCGGGATTTCCGACCATACAGTCTGTTTCATTGCCCCAAAGATGCCATACTGGCAATTTGCCCTGCTCTTTGTAGATGTGCAGCATCGTGTTGGCGATGTCGTTAATCTTCTCAGGATGAATGACTGTCATCAGCGGCATTGCGGCACGATATGTATCCCACAATGAGAATACTGTGTAATTGACGAAATCCGCTCCCTTGTGCACCTGGTCATCTGAACCTCTGTAATCTCTGTTCACGTCATTGAACATACAAGGCTCTATCATCGAATGATAAAGCGCGGTATAGAAGACTGTGCGCGCATCAGTATCGGCTGTAGAGACCTGAATCTTGGACAATTCAGCATTCCACGCCTTGCGGGCGGATTCTGCGGTAGCCTCGAAATCCCATCCCGGCAATTCTGCGGTCATATTTGCCTGTGCGCCTTCCATACTTACCGGAGACAAGGCCACTTTCACGAGGATTTGCTCGCCTTCAGTAGTACGGAAATCTGCTCTTGCATAGTCTCCGTCAACCTCGAATTTATCAAAAGGCCTGCTGAACTGAGCGTAGAAGAACGCTTTCTGGTTCTTCGCCCATCCTGTGGAATATCTGAAACCGCGTACTGTAACGCTGTCAACCTGCTCCAGGGACGTCTCAGTCGCCTTGTCCCAGCATCCACCGTTCTCCAGGTCGAAAACGATTGCTGATGAATTGCTTGCAGGGAATGTATAGCGATGAAGGCCGACTCTGCTCGTTGCTGTGAGTTCCGCCGTAACGCCGTAGCGTGTCAGAGGCACGCTGTAATATCCCGGGCGGGTAACTTCCTTGGTTCTGTCCGCATAAGACCAGAGGCCGCTGTGGAGCGCTTCCTCTATCTGCTCCGGTGTCGCATTAGCGTCCGGTTCCACTCCGCGGGCATATTTCACATCACCTACTACCGGCATCACCGTAACGTCGAAAAGATCACCTATTCCGGTACCCTCCAGGTGGGTATGTGAAAATCCGATTACTGTAGAATCGCTGTCGTGGTAACCTGAGCACCAGTCCCAAGACTGAGGTATGCTGGTAGGGCCGAGCTGCACCATACCGAACGGCACATTTGCGCCAACGAATACGTGTCCGTGACCGCCTGTACCTATTTTCGTATTGACATACTGCGTGTAGTCAACCGAGTCTGTGGTTTTTGCGCAATTCGTCATCAAGATGACAGGCAGCGCGAGTGCCAATGCTTTATATTTCATATCCTTTGTTTTGTGTCTGTTTTGCGTGGCGGCTATCTGCTGCGCGTGCAGTTGAACTTAACCTCCGAGCCTGTCGTAAAGTCCTTATGTGCAATACGATAGGATTTTGCAGCCTTGCCGTTTATTTTAACCGACTGTATTCTGTCATACGTTCCTTCTTCTGTCGAAGATTTCCCTGCAGAAACCGTCTTCTGTATCGTCAGTCCATTCCGTCCGTCATACCATTTCGGGTCAAGCGAAATCGTGATTCTGTCAAAAGTCGGAGCCGTAAGCGTGTAATACGGCTCGCCCGGGCAATCCGGATAAAAGCCCATCATTGAGAACACAGCCCAGGCGGACATTGTTCCGGTATCATCATTTCCAGGGATGCCGTCAGGCTTGGTCGTGAAATACTTGCCCAGCAGCTGAGGAATCATTTTCTGGGTGCGCCATTCCGAGCCTTTGAATCTACTGAACAGGTAGGCGTATGCTATATCCGGCTCATTTGCAGGATCATACAGCCCTTCGTCAAACACTTTCTGCAATTTGGAGACAAAGGCATTGTTTCCGCCCATAAGTTTCGCATATCCGTCCACATCGTGCGGGATGAAGAATGTGTAGTTCCAGGCACTGCCTTCGTGAAATCCAGGAACCTCTTCAAAGTTCTCGCCCTGACGCGGATTAAATGGAGTCAGGAATGTACCGTCAACATTGAGCGGACGCAGTGTGCCGGATTCTTTGCTGTAATAATGTCGGTAATTGAGCGAACGTGCCCTGAACAGTTCAGCATCCGCTTCCTTTCCTAAGTCTTTGGCCAGCAGCGACAGAGCATTGTCAGCCACGTAGTATTCCAATGCGTGCGAAACTGAATTGTCTCCGGAGAAGTCCGCGGCAAAATATCCTAACGGAATATATCCGAGTTTCACATACGGCTTATTGTCCGGGCGCATAAGGTTGCCGGCCGTCGTATCCGTAGCGGATTTGACAAACGCTTCATAAGCAGTATTTATGTCAAAATCTCTGAGGCCTTTCAGCCAAGTGTCGGCAATGACAGGAATCGCAGGGTCTCCCTCCATTGTAAATGTCTCTCTACCATAGAGTTCCCACTTCGGCATCCATCCCCATTCCCGATACATCGAGACCATAGATCTGACCATATCGAGCTGCCTCTCAGGGAACAGCAGGGTCATCAGCTGGTGGACATTGCGGTAGGTGTCCCACAATGAGAATACCGTATATCTGTTATGCCCCGGCTCGACCTTGCCTATGCCAGGTTTGCCGATGTCATATCTTGCAACCGATGAATTTTGCGGAACACTGCCGTCGCCGGTATATTCCATCACCGGATATTCCCCGTTCACATCATTGAGGATGTTCGGATGGATAAGTGTGTGATAAAGCGCAGTATAGAACACTTCTTTCTGCTTTTCCGTACCGCCTTCCACCTTGACACGCGACAGGTCACTGTCCCATCTGGCGACAGCATCTCTGTGCACCTTGTCGAAGTCAAATCCGCTCTGCTCGGCGTCCAGATTCATTCTGGCGTTCTCGCAGCTCACGAAAGAAACTCCTAACTTGACTTCTATCTGCTCACCCTCGGCTACATTATCGAAGCTGTACCAGAATCCGACATCGTCTCCCTCAATCTCGCGTGCATATCTGGTGTACAGTTTATATTTTCCCTGATCTTTGTCCCAAGCAGCCTCAGCCGTCATCGGACGCTGTTTCTTCCAGTATCCGGAACGCGACGGAGACTTGCTGACACGCATCACGAAATAGATTGGAAATACAGCTTGGGAATTGTAGCAGAATGTTCCCAGCACCTTCGAGCCTTCGATTTCGGTCTCGCTCACCTTCTTCACCATTGCTCCGGACTCGTTGGTGAGGCCCTCGCCTAGGTTTATCAATATGTTCGCCTGACCGGCTCTGAAAGTATATCTCTCTATGCTTGTGCGCTCCGTTGATGTCACTTCTGTCTTGATGCCATATCTGACAAGAGTGTTGGTATAATATCCCGGCGAAGCGCTCTCGGCCGTATATTCCGAGCCATATTTCCGGTAGTCCACTTCAAGAGCTCCCGATGTCGGCATAGTGAGAAGCGAACCCAGTTCCGGGCATCCCACTCCGCTCAGATTCACGTGCGAGAAACCTGTAAAGAACTTATTTTCATAGCAATATGGAGTGGACCACCATCTGCTGTCTTTGTCCCATACGTTCTCATCCGAACCCATAACGTTGAACGGAGAAACGCTCATCATTCCGTTCGGGCATACGGCACCCGGATTTGTCGTACCGAAGTTGGTTGTCCCGACAAACGGATTCACATACCTCACCGGAGAGTCCTGAACATCAGTCGCATAAGACAGAACTCCCTGCCCGAGCGAAAGTGCCAGGGCAAGGAGCGATATGGATAAACATCTTGCAGTCATACGATTACAAGATATTTGTTCTCTTTGTAAATTCGATGATTTCCGGGATATATCCGAATGCGAGACCAGTTACAGTGTCCGCACATCCATAATATATGGCAACTCTTCCTGTGTCAGGGTCGTGCAATGCGGCGCAAGGGAATGTCACGTCCGGAACATCTCCTGTCAACTCGTAGATTTCGCGTGGAGAAATCAGATACTGTCCGCTTCTTGCGAGCACTTTCCACGGCTGCTCAAGGTCGAGAAGCGCAGAACCGAACGCATACACATATCCGTTGCAGGAATGAAGCACTCCGTGATAGAACAGAAGCCAGCCCTCTGAAGTCTCAATCGGGACAGGGCCTGCACCGATTTTCATACATTGCCAGGCACTCACCTCAAACGGCGCCGGAGCCATTACGTGACGATGATGTCCCCAATACTCCATATCAGGAGACTCAGAATAGAATATATCTCCGAATGCTGTATGGCCGGTGTCGCTAGGACGTGAGAGAAGGGCATATTTGCCGTTGATTTTCTTAGGGAAGAGCACGCCGTTCCTGTTGTAAGGAAGGAATGCGTTTTCCATCTGGTGGAATGTCTTGAAATCTGTAGTCCAGGCAACTCCGATGGTAGGGCCGTGATAGCCGTTGCACCAGGTTACATAGTATTTGTCCTCAATCTTCGCAACTCTAGGGTCATATCCGTAAACCCATTCTCCAATCTCAGGGTCTGCGCCTGTGAATTTGATTGTTTCAGGATTGATATCCCACTTGAAGCCGTCCTTGGAGAATCCGACGTGCAGAGTCATCCTGCGGTTCTTGTCATCGCAACGGAACACTCCGGCGAATCCGTCCTCGAAAGGTACTACAGCCGAGTTGAAAATACTGTTGGAATCCGGCAGAAGGTCTCTTGGAATTACAGGATTAGCTGAATAACGCCACAACGGGTCTGAACATCCTGCAGGACGATCTTGCCAAGGTAAATTTGGGAGAGAATTTCCTTGAATCTTGATGGAATTCATAATCTTAATCGGTTTTAGTTCACGTCCGCAGGCTTGCCGTCCGGGCTTGTCTCAGAAGCGCTGCTCCGTCGGGATTTCCGGACCCGCCACAAATTCGCAGACATTTCACAAATATACAAAACCTTTTGCACATAGAGGGGCTTAGCGGGCTAATCTTTCGGAGATATCGGGCGACAGCGTCAAGTCTTATATGAAGCCTATATCAAGCCTGGCATCGGGCCATCCGGAATTCTTTGCTGAAGAAGATTTTTATTATCATATTTGCGAAGTTTTTTTGACAAGAATATTATATGAAAGTAGCAGTAGTGGGCGTCACCGGACTGGTGGGCACAAGAATGATGGAAGTTTTGGAAGAACGCAATTTCCCTGTAACAGAGTTTCTTCCAGTGGCATCTGAACGTTCTGTCGGACGTAAGGTTACATTCAAAGGCAAGGAATATACTGTAATCGGAGCGGAGGAGGCAATCGCCGCAAAACCTGACGTTGCGATTTTCTCTGCCGGCAGCGGCCCTTCCAAGGAGCTTGCGCCGAAGTTTGCCGAGGTGGGATGCTATGTAGTGGACAATTCATCCTGCTGGAGAATGGACCCGACAAAGAAACTTGTAGTGCCGGAGGTGAATGCCGACGTGCTGACGAAAGAGGACTATATCATCGCCAACCCTAACTGTTCCACAATCCAGATGCTGCTGCCGTTGGCACCGCTTCATAAGAAATATCATATAAAGAGAATTGTAGTCTCTACATATCAGAGTGTTACGGGAGCGGGCAACAAGGCTGTAGCACAGATGGAAGCCGAAAGGAACGGCGCCGAGTGGGGCGAATATCCTGCAAAATTCCCGTATCCGATTGACCAGAACATCATTCCTCACATTGACGATTTCCTTGAGAACGGTTACACGAAGGAGGAGATGAAGATGGTGAACGAGACGCATAAAATCCTGAATGACTATACGATAGGCGTATCTGCAACCACCGCGCGCGTACCTGTAATCGGCGGACATTCAGAATCCATAAATCTGGAGTTTGAAGAAGATTTCGAGCTGGAGGATGTGCGCAAGATTTGGAGCGAGACTCCGGGCGTCACTGTTCAGGACGACACTTCCAAGAATATCTATCCGATGTGCCGTTATGCACTCGGACACGATGATGTGTTCGTGGGACGTCTCCGCAGGGATTTCTCAGTGAAGTCAGGTCTCAATTTCTGGTGCGTGTCCGACAATATCAGAAAGGGCGCTGCCACCAATGCGGTTCAGATTGCCGAAGTTCTTCTGCAGAAAGGTTTCATCGGGTAATAATGTCCGCAGTATTCTGCACATCGCCAAGCTGAACGGGATACCCCGAGAGCTTGAGACTCCCCAAAACAGCAAGGAAAGCAAGAAAAAGGCTGGACCCTGGAAACAGGATTCAGCCTTGATTTTTCATATGCGCGAAAAGTTTATCGGACAATAATAATTTGTTAATGCCGCAAAACAACTGCGAGAAAACGAACACCGGTCGAACCGTGGGCTTGGAAATTACCTCTGGATTCGGCCGGCGTCTTATATGTCGCGTACTGTAAGCTAACGATTACTTCACAGAAGCGGTAATGTCTTTTTTCTCGGCAATGACATCCTTGTCCTGCTCATACATAGGGCTGTATTTTCCTCTCGGAATATCCCTGAATATGTAGTAGTTGGCCGCACGCGCCGCTACAATATGATCGGTAACCGCCGTATTGACCGCAGAAACGACCAGGGAAATCAGCGAAGACATACCGGAACTGCCCGAAGACACGGACAAATCAAGATACAGCTTACAGCTTCTGTCAAAGAGAATCTCTCCTGTGTATGCAGACTTTATGAAATAACGGATATCCGCCTGGATTCCGAATCCCTTCTTCGCCCACTGGTTAATCTCGGAGAATACGACAGCATCGCAGCCGAAATAATCCTTGAAGACTGTAAGCGGTGCATCCACGAAATTCTCAGAATCATAAGCACTCTCGCTCTTCAGAATATCTATGGCAAGAAGAGGTGAAATGACATAATATCCTGCCTCCGCCAACGGCTTGCTGATGGAAGTGTACAGATAATCCTTCGCCTCGACATTCGACGTGTTGTTGATAGGAGGCATAATCAGCAGAGTGACAGGCTTTTCCTCATACATCTTGGCATATTGCTCACCTCGAGTCAATTGATTCGTAGGGCCGCAAGAAATTGCAAGCAGCGCTACAGCCATCAGGCCTATAATACTCTTTTTCATAAGCTCTCCTTGAATTTTTTGATAAGCGGCAATATGAACTTCTCAGCCTCAGGATAATATTCAATCTCCTTCTGCATCATCAACTCACCGCGCTCTCTGAACGTGGAAACCAGATCCATACCCTCAAACACTTTCTTCTGTGCAGGAGTAGCGTGGCTGGCGAATGTCTCGGCAGTCTCAGGCTTGAGAAGCAGATAACCATACTCGGCACATATTCCCGGAGGCGGTACTTTCCTGGAACCGCCCGGATTCGTGACCATATTCTCGTAAGCCACCAGAAGCGCACAAGTCACCTCCGGAGTCTGTTTATCAAAGGTTTTGTAGGCCAGGTTCTCATAAACCGTGGTACCGTTGGTGTTGCCGCCCCAGTAATAGAGAGGGACATTGGTGCTGACACCGCACGAACACAGCATAAGGCACAAGGCCGAAACTGTCAATAAGTGTTTCATAGGCTACAAATCTATAATCCGGTGCTCTGAAGTAGATATGAACAAGGTCTTGTTGTAAACCTCCTGTCCGTTGCTAAGCACTCTCACGTTATGTTTTCCTGGAGTGATTGTGATTGTATTATATGCAGTAGCCTTAATCTTGCGGTCTGCCTTGTATGCCTTCTGTTTCACGGCATTTACGCTATACTCCGTGTCATCGACTACGACTACAAGCGGGGTGGTGGCTGCTGCGGTAAATGAAAGCGAAGCAACATCTTCCTTACCTGATGAAACCGAATAAGTGCCCACACCGCAACCATATACTGCTATTGCAGTTATAAGAAGCAAAATAATTCTTTTCATAATCTTAGCCTATTTGTCAGATATGTAATAATTATTGAACGAATCCGCACTCAACGGCTGTCCGGAATATGAGCAGTAAGAAATCTCGCTCTCCGGCGTATCCCCAATGGACTGGAGCACGGTTACAGTACCGAGTTTAGTTCCAGGCAGTTCAATCTTCATTCCTGTCTGAGGGTTTGTAACCACCTTGCCTTTCTTATATACATTGAATGTATCTCCTGCGGAAAGTCCCTGGGAAGCGCCGCCGGAGATGATATACGAGCCTTCTTCCTCAGCCAGGATATAAGACTTCCACGGCTGGTCCATACATTTGTTGATGATGTTCTCGACTAGTTTTCCCAATGCGGCTGAAATCGCCTTGTCGCTGAGCGAGGCATCGTATCCGGCTGTACCGCCGAGTCCCATTGTCTGTTTTGCGGTAGTCTCAGCATAACCCTTCGCCTCGTCTGAATAGATAATCAGGCCTGTGGCTGCCTCGACTATGCGCACGCTCACGCCTGCCTCGACAGTCTGAGTCTTGGTTGAGGAGAACACTTTCTGGTTGCCTTCCACCTTGCGGCCGAATTCTGTGATAGAACCGAGAATAATGTAGTCCGCACCGATTTTGTTCATTTCAGAGCCGGCTTCCTTGACAAGCACGTCCAGGTCCTCACGCTCCAGCAGAATGAACTTACCGCTTGCGGCCAGCTTGGATGACAAGATATCCAGAGCCTGCTTTCTCATCGGGTCATTCTCCTTGTCATAGAAAAGGCCTTTTCCATACTGAGTCTCGTTGGAGAACCTACCGATGGCGACCTTCCTTTTGATGGTTTTCTCTGTCTGCGCGTACAAAGGCGACAGACACACGGCTGACAGCATTACAGCAGTGACCAATTTCAAAATTCTATTCATACGCATAGGGTTTTTAGAATTATCGTCCAATCTTTATTCAAGTCCACGGGCGCGGATAAGAGCCTCCGGGTCAGGAGCCGCTCCACGGAACTTATGATACAGAACCATAGGCTCTTCACTTCCGCCCTTCTCGAGGAATGTGCGTCTAAATTTCTGGGCCATTTTAGGATTCCAAAGTCCGTTGCTTTCCCAATACTCGAACGCATCCTTGTCCAGGACCTCAGCCCAAAGATAACCATAATATCCGGCACTGTAACCGCCGCCGAACACGTGGTTGAAATAGGTGCTTCTGTAGCGCGGAATAATCTCGTCAATCAGACCCATCTCCTTGCAGACTTCTTTCTCAAATGCCTCAACATCAAGGCTTGACCAATCTGTATCAGGGCCGAGCTCGTGCCATTTCATATCGAGAATGGCGGCCGCACACAGCTCTGTAGTCATAAAGCCCTGATTGAATTTGAGCGAATTGTTGATTTTGTTCACAAGCGAATCAGGAATCGTCTCGCCGGTCTTGTAATGCTGGGCATATTTGGCAAGAACTTCAGTCTGGAAAGCCCAGTTCTCGTTGAACTGTGAGAATGTCTCCACGAAATCGTGTGCGACATTGGTACCGCTCACGTCCACGTAACGGCATTTAGAAAGCATACCGTGCAGAGCGTGTCCGAACTCGTGGAATGCAGTCTGCACCTCGTCAATCGTAAGGAGTTTCACGGTGTCTTCAGGCTGACCGAAGTTGCACACATTCACGATTATAGGACGAACATCCTTTCCTGAAGCATCCACATACTGCTCGCGGAAATTTGTCATCCACGCGCCGGCACGCTTGGTGCTTCTCGGCAGGTAGTCAGTGATGAACATTCCGAGCTTGCTGCCGTCCGCATCCTTAACCTCGAACACTTCGGCTTCCGGATTATATACAGGATAGCCTGTCACCGGCTCGAGTTTGATGCCGTACAACATTCCCGCAGCCTCGAAAACTCCCTTGCGGACATTTTCCAACTGGAAATACTGTCTGGTTTCATCCTCGTTCAGGTCATACTGTGCCTTACGTACTTTCTCAGCATAGTACCACCAGTCCCACGGCTGAATCTTCGAGCCGGCCGGAAGAATGCCTGCAGCAATGTCCTTGTCCATAAATTTCTGCATCTGGACAATCTCATCTTTGGCTTTAGCGACAGCCTTGACCATAATCTTGTCAAGGAACGCATCGACAGTGGCGTGGTCGTGAGCCATCTTGTCCGAAAGAATCTGGTCTGCGGAGCAGGAATAGCCTAGCAACTGCGCCTTTTCAGCCCTGAGTCGTGCCAAATCCAGCAATATCTGCTTGTTGTCGTTTTCATTGCCGTGATTACCCCTTGTCGAGTATGCCTTGAATGCGGCCTCTCGCTTAGCCCTGTCTTCACAAGAAGCCATAAACACCGGATAAGAGGATACCGGGATGCCGATTTCAGCCTTGAAAGCATTGCTTTCCGCAAGCAGGTTGTTGCCGAACTTCTGGGTCAACACTGACAGTTCCGAATTTATCTCACGGAAGCGTGCTTGGTCTGCCTCCTCCAATGCTACTCCGTTGTTGACGAAGCGGTTATAGAGTTTCTTGGTGACCATATACTGCTCTCCGTCGAGAGAAAGGGAGTCTGACATCACCTTATCAACCCTCTCGAAGAAAGCCTTGTTCATAAAGATATCATCGCTGCTTGCGGTGACAAGCGGAGTGATTTCATCCATTATCGCCTGCATCTCCGGCGTCGCATCTGACTCGGACACGTTGTAGAGGACACCGAGCACACGTGCAAGCACCTGTCCGGAAAGCTCGTATGCAGCCACTGTGTTTTCGAAAGTCGGAGCATCGCTGTTTTCCACGATTTTCTTCACCTCCGCAGCCTGCAATTTTATCCCTTCCTTGACTGCCGGCACATAATCGGCGTTCCTGAATTTGTCGAACGGAGGAAAACCGTCATTCTCACTCCATTCTTTCAGGAATGGATTTCCGCTACAAGCTGACAACATCATAATACTTGCGCTAAAAATTATTGCCTTTTTCATAATGATTCATCGACTATTCTTCTACAATCTCAACTCCGTCAAGATCAAGAAGTGTGAACTGTGAACTTCCGTTATATACTGTCGCGATACCCTTAAAATTAACTTTCGCACCATCCAAAATCTTCTTATCCATCTGAGTATCAGCAAATTTGGCATAACCGCTTGTACGGACCTGCACACTCGTCGAGCCCATCTTGAAATACTGGCTGACCGCGTATGCCGCAGCATTCTTTTTCAATGTATTCATCAACTCCTCATCCTCGAGTGTCTTGGAATAGTCAGCAAGGGTGGCCTTGTTGAAAGCACCGTCCTCCAGGTAATTTAAAAGTCCCTGCTTTGACATTGCCCAGGTCGTTATTCCCCAGGTAGGGTCATCTACAGGCTGATAATTCTGACCCGTGCTCGAGAGGAAGATACGGTTAGTGTTGGCCTTGGTGTCCTTGTTCGGATCAACATAAATAAGGCAGAACACCTCATTTCCGTAAGTCAAGCCGTCAATCTCCACATAACATCCGAGATTCTCTTCCTTGAGAAGGTCATCAGCTGATATTTTCTTAGGCTCCACCGGAGTACCGAGCTCGCCTCTGAACACGTGATTATCAATGATATACTGCACATCCAAGTAAGATGTTTCGTAATCGCCGGTAGGGTCTTCATAGCCAATCTGAAGCATTCCGTTGTACGCTCCCAGAGTAAGGCCGCTGCACTTCACATACACCCACTGACCGAGCTTGTAGTCGTTGTACAGACCACTCTTGCCAAGTTTAATCTCGATACCGCTGGTCTCATCCTGGATGTACAGACTCTTGTAAACATTCCCGGATTTGTCGTCTGACACGACCTGTCCCTTTATGATGATGTCATCCTGAATCTTAAGCGGAGTCTTGTTGTACATCGACTTGAGCTCAAGAATCGTCTTGTTGGCTACCAAAGTTACAGGCTCATAGAGCTTTCCCTTGCCATAATCACCCGTGAACACCGGCTCCCATTCATCACAGGAAACCAGAATCGAGGCAGCCGTTGCAATCGCGCCGAGCGCATATAATATCTTGTTCATACTAGAATCTGAAATAAATGTTCAACATATAGTTGATTCCGCTCATATAGAAATACTTGGAATCGAACCTATAGTAGCGCTCCTTGCCGACGGTGTTGTCCACAAGACGAGTCTGCTCATAACCTCCTGTGCGCACATTCTTCTTATTGAGGATGTTGTTGACCTGCAATGAGAAGCCAAGCTGATAATTGCTCTTTATATACCAGGATTTGCCTACGCTTGCATTGACGAGAACTGCGCCCTTGAATTTCTCCTGAGCTGCCATATATTCAACCTCCTGAGGAGTAACCTTGCCGTCAGGACCGGCGGTAGCCATATCTGACCTGTAAAGCGGATTCATATCCAGATATGCCCTGTCGAAATAATCCACATTGGCATCCACGAACCAGTAGTTCTTGTTCCAGGCCAAACCGAGGCTTGCCGCAAACTGAGGGGTGCTAGGCACGTAATGTTCCTGATTGTGGTCTATGATATATTCTCCGTCATCGTCTTTCTTATAAGAACCGTCAGATTCTTTCTTATAGACCGGATGGCTCTTCCAGTAAGGGATGGTCACGCCATAAGTATCCTCCACTATGCTTGCGCTGTTGTCATAAGTCTGATACATCACCGGATTGGAGGTATAGACATATTTTCCGTAAGACAGCACACCCTGCACGGAAAGGTTCGTGATTCCCGTAGGCACCTTGAATCCGAGTTCAATACCGACGTGACGCTCGTCGATGCCGCTCATTGCGAAGTTTGTGAATGAGTTCTGAGCATCGTCGTAGAAGCTCATCACTTCTGACTGGTCCTTGATTGTGGTATAGAAACCTGTCACACGGACATCATAGCCCGAATTGCTGAACGCATAGTTGATGTCGGCTGTGAGTGTCTTTGAAGTCTTGAGGTCAGGGACAATTGAGTTTCTTGTCTTTGGAGAAACGAATGCCTGATTGAATGTAGGCGCATCAGCGATATAAGCTGCGTCCGCATAGACTCTGTGGCCGCCTCTGAACACATAACTGAGGTTCACTTTACCGGCGCCGGTAAGGAAATTCTTAGTCTCAGACTTTCCGAGAGAAGATATCACTTCGCCTGTGATAGGATCATAAGTGGTGATGATCTTTCCGTCATAAGTCATCGGCTGTCCGTCTGTTCCGAGTCCCGGGAAAAGACCCTTTCTCAAAAGTCCCTCTCTCCAGAATCTGGTATAACCGATACGGCCAGCAACTGAAGCGTCAAGGCCGGCGAATGTGAAACGGCCTGTAGCCCAAGCCTCTGCACGGCGGATATTTGCATAATAGTCATAGCCATATTTGTCGCCCTTGGTAAGGAGCTGCGCCTTGCCGTTAGCCAGGAAATAATCCAAGTCATTCTGATACATAGTTGCGGAAGACGCGTAGTCACGCTCGGCGAACTGGTCGATATTCACGTAGTAGTCACCGCCGAGAAGGTCGTCGAGAACCTTGAAATACTCAGTACGGTTCCACTTGTAGGACAGACCGCCGGTGAGTGTGAACCAACGGTACGGATTCCACTTTGCGTTGGCTGCGAAGTTCAAGTCATTCTGGTCAGTTCTGCGCTCTTCGATTACATATTTTGAACGGTTGCCGTCGGCTGTAGAGTTCAAAGCGTTCACAGAATAGAGCCTGTCCCAGTTGATGTGGGTGGTAGATGCCAAATTGTTTTCCCAAGCCTCTTTCGCCCACATATATTTCGCATAATTCTGACGGTTATAGTCAGTATTGTCCATATAGAAATAGCTTGGCAGATTTCTATAGTAATCCGGACGCGGGTCTGGAGCATCATACCAGTCGAGAGCTGTGTAACCGTTCTTTCCGAATCTATACAGTACGGTTGCGGAAGCCTTGAGTTTCTGAGACTTAGGCGTGAAATCATATTTGAGAATAGCAATCGGCTCGTGCGTTTTCTTCACGCGCGCATTGCGGACTTTACCGTTGTAGTAGCCCCAGTTGGAGTTGTACATATTATCTCCCATAAGGTCATACACCTCCTGAGTCGAGCCGTTCTGCGCTCCCCTTTCGCCCGGAGCCGCCATAAAGGTGAATCCGACACGGTGCACATCGTCGAAATTCTTTTCAACTGAGCCGTAATATCCGAATGAGCGATAGTAAACGCCTTTAATCCAGTCATTTCCTCCAAGTCTGGCTGAAGCGCTGAATGCATAAGACCAGCCGTTGTCGAGTTCGCCGGAAGAATAGGTCAGCATCAAACGCAGACGATACAACGCACTGTTGGTCAACACGCTGCCTCGCCATCCTGTACGCACTTTCGAAGCCATCGGGTTGATATTGGTAAGGCCGTTGTAACCGCCGAATCCATAGTCTGAAATCTCAGCACCGTTGACTGTCTCCTTTGTGCGAGTAGCCTCGTTGAGACCGCTCCACAATGAATACGGAGTGTAGCCGGTAATCGCGTCGTTCATTCTTACACCGGCAAGGTAAACGTCCTGAGACTCACTGGAATAACCGCGGACACGGAAACGCACTGAGCTGAAGTTGTATCCGGCGATATTATTGAACACGTCATTCTGGCCGAACAGAATTGTAGGACTGTCCTGATAGCCGGAATCGTCCATATCGAATTCGGTGAAACTTGCATCATCGACCTCACCCACCTTGTGAGCCGGGGTCAATGAGAGTTTGAACATATTCTTGATGTAGCCGTCATTGACCGTCACATTGACGCGGGACTGCAGATAGCTGGAGTTTTCGATGACAAGGTCATAAATGCCATCCTTCAATTCAGGAATGTAAAATGTTCCGTCCGGGCCGGTTTTCACCGTAGCAATTTCCTGCGAACCGGAATACAGTTTCAAGACTGCACCATCAACGGCTGTCTTGGAAGATCTGTCCACGACTGTTCCTTTCACACCTCCGGTCGGTGTCTGTGCAGACACGACGAGGGAAAGAAGCAATGCCGAAATGGACAAAAGCTGTTTTTTATTCATATTGTGAAAAGTTTTTCAAAATCGGATATGTCTCCGCAAATATATGATTATTTGTTGCTTACAACAATATATGTCGGATAGTGGTCGCTGTATCCGCCGATGAATGTACCATTGGAGAATGTGCGGAAAGGCGTGCCCTTGTACTGCCCTTCCTGCTGCACCATAAACGGCTGGTTGAACACGCGGCCGTAGTACTGCTTCTTGACAATCGGGACAATTCGCAACTGACCTTTGTTCGCGTTGACAAGGCTTTCGTTGACAAGAATGATGTCATAGATGTTCCAGGAGCCCCTATATGCGAGCGAGCCGTAGCCGGCCTTGAGCATCGAGATGAACGGAGAGAAGAAATCTGTCTTGCCGACCTCTGAAGTGAGCTCCTTGCCGTGCATATATTTTACCATACTTTCATCGGTAGGATTGTCGTTCATATCGCCCATCACCATTATCTTGATTCCCGGATATTTCTTCATAAGCTCCATAGAGTGCTCATAAATAATCTCCGCGCCGCGGCTTCTCAAATCCTGGCCCTTGCCGCCGATTCTGGAAGGAAGGTGGGCAACGAAGAACGCGAACATCTCGCCGTCAAGTTTACCCCTTACCATCAGCAGGTCACGTGTGCGGAAATAGTCCTGCTCCTCTTTGTTCATCGTGAATTCGATGTCATTGCTGAGGAAGTCGAAAGGAATTGACTGGCTCTCCTCAACGGTGAACTGATCCGGACGATAAAGCAGCGCAACATCGACACCACGTCTGTCAGGTCCGTCATAATGCACAATCTGATAGTTTGCAGACTCGATTTCGGGCTGGCTCACGAGATCTTCAAGAACGTGACGGTTCTCTACCTCACTGAGTCCCAACACTGTATGGAAGGCTTTATTCTCATCGGCCATAGCCTTTATGACAGTGGCGATATTATGCAGTTTCTTCTCATATTTCGGTTCGGTCCACTTGTTCTTGCCGTCCGGAAGGAACTCATAATCGTTCTTGCCTTCGTCGTGATAGGTATCGAAAAGATTTTCTACGTTATAGAATCCGAGGACGTATCTTTTCGGTGTTCCGGCGCACGCTGTCATTGTGAAAAGCAGCACCAGGAGGATTGAGTACAGTGTTTTTTTCATTATGTCGTTTGTTTGATTATTCTTGATTTACCACCACCAGCTTACTTTCTTAGGGTCCTGGGCCTCAACTTCCGCAGCCGCCTCCTCGCCGATTACGTTAGGAAGGTTGACGAAGAAGTCTATTCCGAGTTTCGCCTCGAGTTCGTCAATGGACATCGCGTAGGAAGATGTGACACTTGCGTCGTCATAATCCTTGTGGTCCATCCATATAGCGCAGGCCATATAGCCCGAACGTCCGAGAGTGGTGTTGCGGCTATATCTGAGGACTGCCTTGTAGTAGGCGGTAGGGATTGTCACTTTCTTGTTGTAGTTGTCCAGGCAATATGTCGTACTGCCTTTTGTAACGCAGCCGGTAACGACATAGCACGTATCAGAGGAGTTCGCCCAGGAACGCACCTTGCTCTCCAGATTCGCCCAGATTGTTCCGTTGAATTTATCCTGACGCTGAGGAGTCATATTTGTGCCGTAGAATGTCATATTGTTGCAGCCGCTTGCAAGACGGTCAGCCGAAGGTATCTGATGTCCCCTTGCGTGCCACCCGGCATTGCCTGCTGCAAATCCTTTGTACAGCACAGGCTGTTTGTCTGCTGGAAGGAGAGGGTCCAGAGCCCAGGCATTGGTTCTGCTTCCGGAGCCGATGTTCCATTTGCTGAGAGGATATGCCACCCACTGTGCAACAAGATTGTCATAATCCCACAGGAATGAGTAGTTTCTAGTCTGCACGCCACCCAATTTCATGCTGTGCGTAAAGAAATCACAATCAGTGTCTGCCGGTATTCCCGGAAGTTCCAACCAACCGGCTGCAGGAGACGGCGTTGGAGTCGGTGTCGGGTCGGGATCTGGATCAGGGTTTGGTGACGGCGTATCAGAGCTACCCTTCTGCTCCAGCATCAATGTGGTGGAATTTCTTGATGCAGTGAGCCTCAGCTCCGCCTTTCTGGATGAGCTCTCCGTGTTTGCGCTTGCGGTCAGTATGACACTTGAAGTGCTTCCTGTACCAGTGGACGGCTCTATCGTAAGCCAGTCAATCACTGTTCCGGATTCTGCATCTGTCGCAGTTATAGTCCAGTCGCCGGAAGCCTGTACTGTAAGGAATTGTGAGCCTTTCACGGCTTCCATCGGGTTGACCTTCACGGCCAGCTGCAAATCTATCTGTTTATCCGCTTTATTCTCGCAAGAAGAAACAATGGGCATAGACACCACCAGTGCCAATGCCCACTCTACTATTTTATTCACTATATTAATCACTAAGTATCAATACATTACGCAAGAAGACAACAATATCTTCCTGATGTGTTTATTAGACGGACAAAGGGCGCTCCGTTAAGCCGGGCTGCCCTTTCGTCCTGTCGAATTATCTCTATGGATTATTTTACAAGTTTAACCGCAAAAATTACTGCGCGCTTGTCTGAAGAAACTGTCACCACAGTATCCGATGTAACTCCTGTAACCGGAATAGTATATTCGTCAGACGCAGCAACATCAACCAATGAGTACGGAGAGTTGTTATTACATCCGCTGTTCGATTTCAACTCCTTAGTCTCAACAGTCTTTCCGCCAGCGGTAAAAGTCAATGTAGCAGTTTTACCGCTCCAAGCATAGGCGTAGAACTTGACAGCAGTCGTTCCTGCAGGGAGGGTTACAGTTGCACTACCGCCTTTTGAACTTGTACCTAACTTTAATGCATAATATTCTGTCGAATCGCCGTTGATTTTAACCTTTTCAGCATAGGACTTATTATCTGAAGCTACCGTAAATTCCACATCGCTTGTATAATCCGCTGTAGCAGTACCGCTATGAGTAAGTGTAATCTCGTAAGACTTGGTAGCGACTTCCTCTTCTGTTGAAACCGTGAGTTTCACAGTCTTGGCAGATTCTGAAGTGTTTGCCGCAAATGTAACATTGACGTCAGACTCACCCTCTCCGGATGCCGGTGACACTGTGTAGTCGGCATTGTCGGATGTCACAGTCCATTTCACGTTTCCGCTTACCTTGAATGATACGGAGGTGTCATCGGCTTTTGCAGTCAGGCTCTTTGTGCTTACTGAGAGATACTTCGCTGTGGTATCTTCCTCAAGCTTGGTCGTCATAGTATTTACATACTTGGAAGAGCTGATGCCGATGAAGAAACCTGTAACCTTAACGACCTTTCCGTCGTATGAAGAAGCATTGAAACTTGCAGGAATGAATGAAAGGCTTCCTGTATATTTTGAGGCGCCTGGAACAGTGATGTTTACATAGCTTCCGGAAACCGCCAATGTGCCGGTGTAAGAAATAAGTTCAATCTTGTCTGAAGAATAAGCATCGAATGCCGTAGCATCAAGAACTTTCGGCTCAGGGAGATTCAACTCGTTGTCTTTGGAAGCCACAGTCACTTTAGGGCTTGTCACCTGAACGATACCATTATATTCACCAGTTGTACCTGTCACTGTAACCTTATCCTTAACATCTGCCGCACAGGTAGATCCGTCATAAATGAAAAGGTAATCAGTACCGTCGGTTATCACGAAACCTCTGTTATAAGTAGCGGCAACAACACCTTCTACTTCCACGCTTGTACCTTTGGCGGCAGCAAGCACCTCCGCGATGGTCATCTTTGTACCAGGAGTCACATCGCCACCACTTGAGCCTCCGTCAAGTTCAGTGCCTTTGGAGAAGTCAATTACGGTGCCTGAAGTTGATGCAGCTGACAGAACCACGTCATCAAGACGATATGCACTTGCGACATTTGTCTTGAAGTACAGGCTCAATGTAGTAGTACCCTCAGGGACAGTGAATGTTGAAGAAGCCTGATCCCATCTGCCGTCTTTGTCGCCGTTAGGGAATACGTACTCCAACTCTACCCATTTCTTGGCATCGTTGCTGACATATACTTGGAACTCAGTGTGTGAGAACGTATTACTCGTTGCATCATAAACATATCTCTCTGAACCGAAAGACAGGGTATAGTTTACACCCTGCGACAAAGCCAGGTTCTGTACTGAGAAATATGCGCTAGTGCCGAAGAACAAGTTATTCGAGCCTGAGCCCTCATAATCGGAGTAACTGCCGTTTGATTCAACGTTAGAGCGCGTAGACATTCCGCTGAAAGCATAAGAAACATTTGCTATGCCACTTCCGGTCTCATTTTTCCAACCGTCGAACTGATCCAGATACGGATAGGATGAACTGCTGGTACCATAGGTCTTGGTTGCTTTTTCCTTGTCGAAATCGTTCTTGTAAACGATGGCATCGTCTGCTGAGCCTGTACCTTTCTGGCTGATTGTCAACGTCTTCTCATCGAATCCGATAGTCACTTTGACTTCAGCATTACGGTCAAGTCCGGTGTTTTCAAGAACTGTAACCTTTACTTCCTTGCCGTTTGTAGCCTTTCCGCTTGTCGGCTCGATTGACACCCACTCAGGGATTGTACCGTTTACTTTCCAAGCTCTTGTCGCAACGACTTCAAATGTCTGGCTTGAAGATGCTTTCTCGAATGTTAGTACAGAAGGATTGATTTCAACAGATGGTGCGCCGGACGGCTCATCATTGTTCTTGCTGCAGCCTGCTGTGAAAAGCACAGAAGCCAACGCCAATGAGGCTAGATAAATGTTTCTTATTTTCATAATGAATACTTAATTGCCTGTATTTTCACTAATCTCGCAAAGATAAGTATCTTAACCTGGATTCTCATACATTTTTTCAATAAAAATTTCTACCCGCCCGGTCTTTCAAGCTGACAGTTAATCCTTAAGGCACGACAACGGCACAATATAAATCCCGTCAGGACGCCTGTATGCATACGGCCCCACCGCTGTCAATATCATAAGAAATGCCGGCGTTTTCATCTTTGTCGTGTCTAACTTTTCCGACAATGTTTTCAGATTTTTCGCCCCTTCCTCAATCAAATGGTCTCCACCGAGTTTTATTTCAATCAGGCCATACGAGCCATTGCGCAGATGCACCACTGCATCACATTCAAGGCCATTTTTATCTCTATAATGGTATACAGTACCTCCCAAAGCGTCGGCGAAGACTCGAAGATCCCGCACACACATAGTCTCAAAAAACAATCCGAAGGTGTTAAGGTCATTTATCAGATCCATCGGGCCTAGTCCTAAAGCAGCACAAGCTATTGACGGATCAACAAAATATCTCGTTTCTGAAGTCCTGATGGCAGTCTTGCTTCTAAGATTAGGATTCCAAGCCGGCATGTCTTCGATTACGAAAATTTTCCTCAGCGCGGAGATGTAGGACGCAATTGTCGTATCACTCAAATCATTCGCCTCATTTACCCGAACATCGTCAAGAATCACCGAGACACTAGTCTGAGTTCCCTGATGTCGCGAATAAGATCTCATAAGCCTCTTGGCTCGTTCTTCATTGCGTTGCACGCCGTCCACACGGGATATATCTATCCTCGTCACGGCTTCATAATACTCAATTACTTGAGCAAGAGCTGCTTTTTCGGATTTCTTTGTTATTGCACGCGGCCAACCTCCCCTGCAAGTCAGAAAAGCCATTCTTTCCATATCTACAGTATTGACAGCCCCTATTGATTCTGGAGATGAGAATAGTTCCCCCAAACTAACGCCGCCATTAGAATCTCCTGATTCCCAAAGAGACATCGGTCTCATAGTCAACCAGGCATATCGCGCAGTTCCGGTATGTCGGATTTCTTCACGATTTGCCGGCACCGCTGAGCCAGTAAGAATAAACTGTCCGTCTTCAGTTCTATGATCAACCTCAAATCTGATAGCGTCCCACAATTTAGGTGCATCCTGCCACTCGTCAATCAATCGCGGGGTATCGCCCTCAAGCAGCAATCTGATGTTCGTCTGCGCAAGCTGCATATATTGAGCACCTTTTTCAGGATCATCCATATAGATAATGCTCTTTGCTTTTTGCTCGGCTGTCGTTGTTTTTCCACAACCCTTCGGGCCTTCAATCAACACCGCTCCCATCGCTTCCAACTTATCCGAAAGAAGGCGGTCTGCGATACGATTTTTATACTCTTTTGCCATAGATTACTTATTTACAGCAAAAGTATTAATTCTCAACGACTTTAACAAGTAAAAACACCCTGCGTTTGGCAATTTGGCCGATTTTCACTTGGCAATTTGGCCGATTTTCACTTGGCAATTTGGCCGGTCGTATAGCGCACGCATCGCATTGAACACGGCAAGGACAGTCACTCCGACATCAGCGAACACTGCCATCCACATTGTGCTCAGGCCGACTGTCGCAAGCAGCAGAATAGCTATTTTCACGCTGACCGCGAACCAGACATTCTCGCGGGCAATACGTATTGTACGGCGGGATATACTCACTGCAGTTGCAATCTTCGACGGCTTGTCATCCATAAGCACCACATCCGCAGCCTCTATCGCGGCATCACTTCCGAGCCCGCCCATCGCAATGCCTATATCGGCGCGTTTCAGCACCGGAGCATCATTGATTCCGTCGCCCACGAACGCAAGCGTTTTTCCTTTAGGCTTGGTCGCGAGCAATCCTTCCAAGTGCTCAACCTTGTCCGTCGGCAGCAGCTCCGCGTGGAATTCATCCAGCCCGAGTCTATCTGCAACGTCTTGAGCTACAGCCTTCCTGTCGCCCGTAAGCATCACCGTATTTTCCACTCCAAGCTTCTTCAATGAAGCAATCGCCTCAGCACTGTCTTCCTTAATTCGGTCGTTTATGACTATGTGTCCCGCGTATTTACCATCTATGGCGACGTGAATGATAGTCCCCACGCAATGGCAGTCGTGATATGCTATTCCCAGGTCATTCATCATTTTCGGATTGCCCACGCATACAGTTCTGCCGCCAACTTTCGCCTTGATTCCGCGTCCTGCAATCTCCTCTACATCAGTAACTTCGCATCCGTCAGTCGCCTCCTCCGGAAATGCGGCGCGCAGAGCCTCGCCTATAGGATGCGTAGAGAAATGCTCCACGTGTGCGGCAAGGTGCAACAGTTCTTTCTCGTCAAATCCGTCAGGATGAACAGCCGCCACTGCAAATTCGCCACGGGTAAGTGTGCCGGTCTTATCAAACACCACTGTCCCGACATTCGCCAGGGCATCCATAAAATTGCTTCCTTTTATAAGGATTCCGTTACGGGAAGCGCCGCCAAGACCGCCGAAGAAAGCCAGCGGGACACTTATCACAAGTGCGCAAGGGCAAGATACGACAAGAAAAATGAGCGCCCTGTGCAGCCACGTAGGGAATGCGCTCAGATATCCGACCCCTGAGAATACAGGAGGAACAAATGCTAGCATCAGCGCAGCAAAGACAACTATCGGGGTATATATCCTCGCAAATTTCGTTATGAATGATTCACTGCGGGACTTGCTTTCATCCGCGTTCTCAACAAGACTGATAATCTTGGATACAGTGCTCTCACCGAAGCATTTGGACGTCTTGAGCCTGATAACTCCGGACAGATTAACGCATCCGGACAGGACTTCATCGCCGACTGCAATGTCCCGAGGCTCGCTTTCTCCTGTAAGTGCCACAGTATTAAGCGATGACGTGCCGTCAATGACAGTTCCGTCAAGCGGGATTTTCTCGCCCGGCTTCACCAATATGACTTCGCCGACACTCACTTCTTCCGGCGAAACAGTCGAAACCTCTCCATTTCTTTCAACGTTCGCGACATCAGGCCTGATATTCATAAGGTGCGATATGCTTTCCCGGCTTTTCCCCTCGGCATATCCCTCAAACAGTTCACCTACCTGAAAGAAAAGCATAACGAACACCGCTTCCGGGAATTCCGTTTCCGCGCCTGGAAGGAAACCTATGCACAATGCACCGACGGTCGCAATTGTCATCAGGAAATCTTCATTGAACAAGTTCCCCTCCAATGCTTCTTCGGCTGCTTCTTTCAGGGTGTCAAATCCGACCAGCAAGTACGGAATAAGATAAATCAGCAACAGCTGCCAAGTCTCAAGAGAGAAACGTTTCTCGATAAAGACAGCTATTCCAAGCAGGACCGCCGCCGTTAAAATAAGAATTATCTTTTTGCTCGGGCTTTCTTCGTGCTCGTGATGCTCTTCGTGAGCGTGTTTTTCGGTTTCCATAAGATATGCGTATATGATTATACTTCGTCTCGGTTTTTCAGGCCCATATTTTCGATTGCAGGCTGAAAATAAAACTCTGTCCAGCGCAGGAAATCGGTTAAGGTCTGATTTCAACAACCGGGCGCAAAATTACACATCTCTCCGTGCAACCAAGTTGCAGGTTATTCGTTAACTTTGCCATCAAAACCGATAACAATGAAACTAAAGAACGCTCTCTTGGAGTGGTTAACGTTTACTCTGATATTTTTCTTTCTCTATGATATGATTTGGGTAATCATAGACATTGATACATTCAAGCGATTTTTTACCGAGTCGTATATTAAAGGAATCTTTCTGGACTTGCTGTATTGCGGGCTCTTTTCATTTGTGAGTCTTCTGATTACCAATGGGTTATTAAGAACTCGCCTATTCCGGGAAGCGGAGAATGACCGAAAAAAATTTCTTACAGGTGGAGTTATAATTCTGACTGCAAACACGCTGCTGGCAGGCGTATGCGAATTTCTTATCAACGTGGCATTCCCAAGATATGCTCTTGAGGATGTGTGGGGAAGCTTTTACATATTTGCAATCATAGGTAGTTTGCTGACGCTCATTCATCTGCTAGGACATTATTCCGAGGTCGTAATCCAAAGGAACAAAGAAAATTTCGATTTGCAGAAAAAATATCTCAAGTTGCAACTGAACCCGCATTTCGTATTCAACAGCCTGAGTTCTTTAGCCGGAATGATCGGAACAGATCAGGAAATGGCTGAGGAGTATGTGGTAAAATTGTCGCATATCTATAGAAAGATGTTGAACCATATAGAAAAGGACTATATTACAATAAGCGAGGCGTTGGATTTTTCTAGAACATACATAGCTATGCTCAATATGCGGTATGAAAACAATATTGTCTTGGAAATCGACGACTGCAACGATGTCAGCGATGAACGCATCTTGTCAATGAGCCTGCAGTTGCTGATAGAAAATGCTGTAAAACACAATGCTCCTGTCGGAGACGAGAAATTGCACATCCGGATAAGCAGAGATAAAGATTATCTGTCTGTGTGGAACAACAGATTGTACGCACACGGCCGAAACGACCAGAAGATAGAATCTTATGGCATCGGACTCAGCAATCTGGAGTGTCGTTATGTGATGGAATGCGGAGAAAAACCGAAGATCTGTGTAACTGAGAGCTACTTTGAAGTGGAATTGCCGATTTTAAGAAATTAAACACTATGAGAAAGGTCCTGATAATTGAAGATGACCACTTCAGCGCAAAGAGACTGGAGAAGTTAATAAGCAATATAGACAATAGCATAGAGATTGACGGCCCTTTAAAGAGCGTGACTGAAGTTGTCGATAAATTGACAGAGAATAATGATTATGATCTGATATTCTCCGACATACGTCTTGTTGATGGAGATGTGTTTGAGGCGTTCAGAAAAATAATGCCTAAATCATTGGTTGTTTTCACCACAGCATACGATGACTATGCTATGTCTGCCATAAAGAACAACGGCCTGGATTATCTTATGAAGCCGATAGATGCCGAGGAGCTTCGTGGCACCTTCGACAAGTTGGCATACTTCAAGGAGCAAAACAATACATCCGGACTGGAGGAAGCGGTTAATGAAATCCGTTCATATCGCGAGAGATTTCTAGTAGGTAAAGGAGATGAACTTAAAGTTCTGGCGGTGAATGACATAAATTATATTTGCAAAGATGGCAATGCTACAAATGCCTTTACGGATGAAGGTGGGCCGTATCCAATACAGTCGTCGATGTCTGACTTGGAGTCCGAACTTGACCCAAATACTTTTTTCCGCATAAATAGGCAGTATATTGCAAATATCAACAGCATTTTACGAATAAATCTGCTCCTCGGCTCCAAACTGAAAGTTCATCTTAAAGGTTGTGCGGATGACGACATAATTGTAAGTAAAGATAAGACTGCTTCTTTCAAAAAATGGCTTGACCGTTAAAGACCGCTGTCGTTTCAGTGTCGAATTTCGGTGGTTCGCGCGCCAATTTCGGCGGTTCGAGGATTTTCGCTTGCGGGAGACTTTTATAGATATCACATTTGCTGAAAATAATAATCAATGGTATCTATTAAAAGATTAAAATTCAGCATTGCCTGTGGGTTGATTTTACTCACGGCAATCACTTTGGATTCTTGCACAAAATCTGCGGAATCAACGGATTGTAGGGAAAGTATATTTTCTACTTCCGATGCGTTATCACAATTTGCCTCAATCTTATCAAAAGCGGTGGCGGACAATTCTGATCTTCGAGGGTTTATTAAGGATGAGGCTCTTAAACAGTTTGACAATGACTATGATGTTTTCTATCCTTACGTGAAATCAAAGGAGGTTGTGGATGGCGTCACATTCAGGGAGTTGTTGCTAAAATATTGTTCGTCCGAAGAACAACTGGCAAATATTGAAGAATCTACACCTAAGCTGACGATTTTAGTGCCAGATTGGAGTTGGCTTGACGCGTTTTCTGTAAAAGATTGGGATCCTTCAAAACCGAATGTCTTGGTCGGTTATACAGAATCGGGTGAGAGTCATACGGTCTTTTCAAACGGCAAGGCTATTATGCTGGAAGAAGGAGAATTTCCGGAAGATCCAACCCTTATAATAAAGGATAACGAGCGAATGGTTGTATCTGCCAAAACTAAATCGGGAGATATACAATATGCCTTCAAATATCCTGAATATGATGGTTCGCAGCGAATATTATCAAAAGGAAGGGATTGGCACGAGGACGATATTGATCTCGGAGCTGAGATTGTTGATAATTTTGTTCCGGCCAAAGATATTGATCCGCTTGTTATAAAGGCTTATGAGGAGTTTAAAGCGAGTATGCCTCTAAATGCCTGTCAACGTGATTATATTTATTACGGGCTTTCGAAATCAAATCCGGATACCGGCATTCTTAACACTGCTATCTGCGAGAGATTATATCGCTTCAGACTACATCCTAATACTTATGAAAAGATATCAGATGGCGACAAAGATGATAAACTCAACGATGTTAAAACTGTACACGGAAGGAGCAATCAGCTATCAGTTAAAAAACTTAAAGAATTAATATGGAGTGGTGGTGTATTTGATTTGAAGTTTGATTTTTATGTCGGAAAATCCGGTGAAACTATAACAAATACGTTTAATCCATCATACGCATATTCTTGTCACGGCTCCGATCTGTTTGACTTAAGCAAGGTTCATAGAAAATATAAAAAGCAAACAACATTTGCCAAGGGAGTATATAAGTACTATTTTAATAAAGATAATTTAGTCTCCAAGTGGTTTTACCCTGTTGGAATTCAAACGTTGCCAAATTGGGATATCTCCGAGGTGTCAAATCAAATGATAATTTCCATCTCAGAAGTTGATGCTTCGGCAGTGATTACTGAGACCATATCTAAGGATTTTACTTACTCAAAGAATTTTAATTGGAAAACAGATGTCGGGGCTGAAGGTGACATTAAAGCTATAAAAGTAAAATTAGGTTTTGGCTTAGGCGGAAATAAAGGACAGGAAACAAAAGAGAAAAATCAAATAGTGGTCTCATATAATCAAGCTAGTGATTTCTTATGTAATCTGGAGCTTAAGTTTCAATCTAAAATACTTAGAGAAAAGACCACGAAAGAAGTTAACGGACAATCCGTTAATGGTTATATTGTGGACCCTGTATCTGCGGGTGATGTAGAAATGACAATTTTACCGATGGATATACGATGAAGCGCATAATTTATTTTGTTATAGCATCTGTTTTCTTTATCTCTTGCGAAAAAGAAGATCCGCGAGAGGCGATCTTGGAGAAAATGAGTGGTAGATATTGCTTGATAGATGCAGTTTGGGAAGGTGAACCTTTTGACTTTAATGGCGATGGCACGATTTCATATTTGATGGATGAAATAAAAACGGCAGATGGTTATTTTTTTATTAAAAATACCTTAAACCTATATTTTAGGTATCAACCCGGGTTATTTGATAGCGCTTTCACTGTAAGTATGCCAATACAAATTTGCGATAGAACGTATGATGAAAGGATATCATCTCCTGAAGTCAATTATTGTTCAACGACGGTAGAATATAACATGGTTGATGCTCATAAAATAATCTATACATACCCCGAAATATCGATATCCTATTCAGGGAAGGATATATGTACGGAATACTCAGACGCTTTTGTGTCATTTGATGGAGACATTGTTGAGTTGTCTTACGAAGCCACCTTTAGGGATATGTCTAAAGATAAGGAGGTTACTGGTAAGGTTTCGTATATTTACGCCAAATACGCTAGCTACGCTGTATAAGTTCACGGCATTAATATGATGAATTTTTATAGAAGGGCGGCTACGGTCGCCCTATTGCTGGTGTTTGCCGGCATCTTGAGTGCTCAGGCTCAGCGCAGTAAAGTTACCATCAGCGGGCACGTTACAGACAAAGCTTCCGGAGAGACCCTGATTGGTGCAGGTGTCGTTTGCGGCAATGTAGGCTCAGCAACCAATGCTTTTGGATTCTATACCCTGACAGTGCCTCAAAGTGGCTCAGTTACGCTTAAATATTCATATATAGGTTATGATGCCATCTCAGTCTCAATCAACCTCTTGCGCGATACAGTTGTCAATGTTGCATTGACAGCTAACACCTCACTTAAGGCATCCGTAGTCTCGGCGCAGAAAGAGTCCGGAATAGCGGCAACGAAGATGAGTGCCATTGAGATTCCGATGAATATGATTCAGAATACCCCTGCACTCCTAGGGGAAGCTGACGTGCTGAAGACAATTCAGCTGATGCCGGGAGTGCAGAGCGGCGCTGAAGGCTTTTCAGGAATTTATGTGCGCGGAGGTGGACCCGATGAGAATCTGCTGCTTCTGGATGGCATTTCACTATATAATGCAGAGCACCTGTTAGGCTTGTTTTCTATCTTCCAGCCTGAGGCGGTGAAGAAAGTAACATTATACAAAGGAGCGTTTCCGGCCAGGTATGGTGGTAGAACTTCCAGTATCATTGACGTCAGGACCAACGACGGCAATCTTCAGGAAACACACGGTACAATCGGAGTAGGGATATTGAGTGACAAGTTGCATATAGAAGGCCCTGTTTTCAAGGGGAAGACTGCATATTCGATAAGTGCTCGAGGAATGCACACATTCTTGTTTGACGGCATCTTCAAGGCTGCCAAAGTTCCTGCAAATTATTATTTCTACGATTTCAATGGCAAGGTTACCCATAAGTTCAGCGATAGCGACAGGCTCTTGATCAATACCTATTACGGGCGGGATAACTTTTATTACAAAGAGAAAGACAATGAAGCCAGGTCGAAGACTGAAGACAAAAGCTCAATCCGTTGGGGAAATTTACTGGCAGCTGCGAGATGGAACCATATCTTCAATGGGCGATTGTTCTCCAATACGACGGTTGCGTTTACAGACTACAAGATGAAAATGGGTTATTTCTCATCGGAAAAAGATGTAGACTACAGCGATAACACTAAATACTTGTTTTCTCACTATAAATTCAACTATGCTTCAGGAATGAGGGATATCACGGCAAGGATTGATTTTGACTATACTCCGACGCCGAAGCATATTATAAAATTGGGTGCCGAATATGTACATCATACTTACATGCCGGAGACTAGCAGCGCGGAAGAGGTTGAGAATCAGAGCAAAAAGGTGCTGATAGATACAACCTATTCAAACAGTAAGGAAAAGAATCGCCTCGGTAATGAAATGTCCATTTACGTCGAAGATGACTTTCTCATCGGTTCTCGTCTGGCTCTCAATCCGGGAATCCGTCTTGCCGCATTCAGGACAGGCGGTAAGACATATTGGTCTCCTGAACCGAGAATATCCGTAAAAATGGATTTTGGAAAAGGAATAAGCGCGAAGGCAGCATATTCACGAATGTCGCAATATGTTCACCTATTGTCTTCTTCGCAGATTACTCTCCCGATTGACCTGTGGGTGCCGATTACCAGAAACATCAAACCGGTGACTTCCAATCAGTATTCATTGGGACTCTATTACAGCGGACTTTCCGGATGGGAGTTTTCCATCGAAGGATATTGGAAGGATATGCGCAATGTTCTTGAATACAAGGACGGTGTCTCATTTCTGGCGACTTCCCAATCGTGGGAAAGCAATGTCGTAATGGGTGACGGCAGGGCTTATGGAGTCGAGCTGTTCATTCAGAAGACGTTAGGAAAAACAACCGGATGGCTGGGCTACACTCTTGCCAAAAGTGATCGCATATTCTCCAACGGGTTGATTAACAATGGAGAAAGATTTCCATATCGATACGATAGAAGGCACAATATTTCGCTCGTCGTAAATCAGCAGTTGGGAAAAAAGTTTGACCTCAGCGCTGTGTGGACATTTGCGACAGGTGGAACCACGACGGTTCCGGAAAGGGCTACCGTAGCGATGTTGCCAGATGGGACTTTTATGCAGATAGACTATGTGTCGCATAGGAACAATTACAGACTCCCGCCGAGTCACAGACTGAACATAGGCGTCAATTACCATAAGAAAAAGAAAAGAGGTGAAAGCATCTGGAATTTCGGCATCTATAATATATACAATAGGTTGAATCCAAACTTTATGTTTTATAAGGGCAAGAGATTGACAGACAATCAGGACCCGGATTTATCGAAGGACGCTGCTCTCTATGTAAGGGGTGAGAAGCTCAAATCGGTGACGATACTTCCTATAATACCATCATTCAGTTACACTTATAAATTCTGATGCGATGAAGACTATAATTAAAATATCTTTGCTCGTCGCCTTGTCTGTGATGACGTGCGCGTGTGTTAAGGAAGTGACGTTCCATCGGGATGATATCAAACCGCAGCTAATGCTCAATGCTCAGATGGTTGTCGGCGATACGCTGCACACTGTCTATATGTCGATAAGCAGAGGTGACAAAATCAGCAAAATTACATCCGGAACTGTAAAATGCTATGTGAATGGAACGTTCGTGGCTGACGGGATATTGGATAATCGCGACGATACTTTGTTTATAAGGGAAGACTGGCACTATGACGGCTTATATATTGGCGACAGATATGATGCTAAGAATTCGGCAGGTGTAACCAAGCAGACAAGGTATTCTTTCAAGGCTGATTTTAAGCCGGGTGATATAGTGCGAATTGAAGCGGAGGCTGATAGGGAAACCTATAAGGCGTATTCTGAAGTTGAAGTTCCTGAACCTCCGACAATCAGTTCAGTGGATACTCTCTTTCGGAAAGACTCATACGGGATAGCGCAGTATAGATTTCGGGTAAAAGGCAAAGATGTTGTCGGCAAAGATGA
This sequence comes from Acutalibacteraceae bacterium, assembly GCA_963636275.1. GTDB lineage: Bacteria > Bacteroidota > Bacteroidia > Bacteroidales > UBA932 > Cryptobacteroides. The sequence goes on from CAVHJF010000001.1 coordinate 127,914, forward strand.
TTATTACCGTATTGTAACTGGACGTTCAATCCGCGACAGAAAAATCAGAAATGCTTCTGAATATGGTGAAGAGAAAATTTGGGAGGAAATATCGGGATACCGTTATGTGGAGTTAGACAAAGGCAATGATCCGATTTTGAATGACGGGGCTCCTTCTGAGCAGCTTGATATTGAGGGCACATCCGTAAATACTTTCCGAATATTTTCTGATAAACAGTTCGCGGATGGTGTGTTCAATATCGGATTTACAATAGATCTCAGCGATATTCTCCCGAGCTTGGAATCTCACGGTTATGATTGGTTTAACCGTATGGAGCGGGAAAGTGTCTTGAGCACAACTGTCTATGGGATTTCGGAGGCGCAGTACTACTATCTTAAGGCTCTCAGTATATACAATTATATGGATGGCGATATGTCGATATTGGAGCCCGTCTCATTTCCTGATAATGTCAATGGTGGAATCGGTCTTATCAGTATAAGCACCCCTGCCGTCGCTACAGTCACATTCCGCAGGAACTACAACTCTCAGAATATGTTGTACTATAATTGACAGTCGGCCTTAGCTTTAACGCTTTGATCATCTCATAGAACATTAAAGAATTGTTTTGCAGATTACTGGGTAATTCTTATATTTGGAAAGTTTACGGCGGTAAACTTTACGGCGGTAAACTTTGCAATGCTTATGATATGAAATACTACGACAGGACATACGAACTGAATCTGCTTAAAGATATCCAGAATCGATCATTCGAAGAGTTTTCCAAGATGACCGTCCTCAAAGGACGCAGGAGAATCGGAAAAACCACTTTGGGAAGCCTCTCAATGAGGGGGACTGACTCGGTTTACCTTTTCGTTTCCAAGAAAGCGGAAGCTGATCTCTGCACAGAGTACTCAGAAGTTATCAGAAAGTCACTGGGAGAGTTCGTCCCTCAAGGAATTTTTCACTTTAAAGATATTTTCGCAATCCTGCTGAACGCCGGACGTCACCGTCGTTTTAATCTTTTCATTGATGAGTTCCAGGACTTTCTGTATGTCAATCCAACCATCTATTCAGATATTCAGGACGTGTGGGACCGCGAACGCCGCAACTCAAAAGTTAACCTTGTGGTCAGCGGTTCAGTATTCACTCTTATGGAGAAGATCTTCAGAGACGAGAAACAGCCACTGTTCGGACGCGCGGACCTCAGCATCTCCTTGGAACCGTTCCGTACGGACGTAATGAAGGAAATTCTCTCAGACTACAAAGCCGACTACACAAATGATGACCTGCTTGCGCTATACTGCTTCACGGGAGGAGTTCCAAAATATATCGAACTGCTCCTCGACAACGGATGCACAGATATGGAGAAAATGGTAGACTATATGACCAGACCTGATTCTCAATTTTTTGAGGAAGGCAAGAATATGCTGATACAGGAGTTCGGAAAGAACTACGGAACATATTTCTCGATTCTCGGTCTCATCGCTTCAGGCGAGACATGCCTTCCGCAAATAGAGGGAAGACTCGGAGATAAGAGTCTAGGAGGACAAATGAAGACACTTGAGGAGGATTACAAGCTCATAAGCAAAAAAAGGCCAATAAGGTCCTCTGCGAACTCTAAGGCTGTGCGATACGAGATAAATGATATCTTTCTGCGTTTCTGGTTCAGATATTTCGACAGATATCGCGCATTAATAGAGATTAAAAACTATTCCGCGCTTGCGGCTATCATCAAGAACGAATACACAACGTACTCTGGAAGAATTCTAGAAAGATGGTTTCGCCAGAAGATGATAGAGTCCCAAAAATACCTTGAAATAGGGTCTTGGTGGCATCCGAAGCGAGGAAATACTGATTCTGTTCAGGAAAATGAGATTGACATAGTGGCTGTATCGCTTGATGGCAAAGTGCACGCATACGAGGTCAAACGAAATAGAAAGAAATATTCTCCCACATTGATGTCACAAAAAGTTTCAGACCTCAGTGAGAGCACATTCGGCAGAGGCAAGGTTATCCAGGGTTGCTTATCTCTTGAGGATATGTGAGTTTCGCCGCAGCATTAGCATTATATAAACGTCAGTGCGGGAATAGTTCATTTCAACTTAACCCCGCACATTAAGATTTTTTCAGATTATCACTGTGAACTTCCCCCAAAAAGGGGAAGTTCACAGCTAGTTCTGTTGTTATTTTTCAGGGAAGTTTACAGTAACATCAATTGCGACTTGATTAATTGCAAAACTCATATGCATGACGTTAATTGGGAAGGAATCACTAACTTTGCGAGTATTAGAATTGTTTATAGTGGAGAAGAATCAACAATTGGTGGCGGAGATGACTGAGAACCTCAAGTCCGTTCAGGTTCAAAATGCAGAAGTGGTTACTTATGTCGTCGTTGAAAACAAAATATTATCAGTACGAGGAACTCAGGTGATATTAGACAGAGATCTTTCGGAGTTGTACGGAGTCGAAACTCGAACCTTGAATCAAGCAGTTACAAGAAACCTCGAGAGATTCCCGGAAGAGTTCCGATTTCAGTTGACACCAGAAGAATTCAATAACTTGAAATCACAAATTGTGACATCAAGTTGGGGCGGCACAAGAAAACTCCCATATGCATTCACAGAACAAGGTGTCGCAATGCTGTCCTCGTTATTGCGTAGGGCGCATCAATAAAAGGCCTCGGGAAGAAATGGTTCGCCGTCAATTTGATGACTGAATACACAGCAAATGAACTTCTGCGCCGTCTGTAGCGAAACAGCTCTTTATTGCAACTATTTCCGCAGAAGCTATGGCATATCTATATCCCACTGAACTGCCTGAAGGCTTAAAAGCAAAGCTCAACCAATCAATTTTATTGCATCCTGCACGGAGATCTTCTCTATGCGGACATCGCCGACAGAATGAATCAGCACAAAGTTGACCTTGCCGGCTTCGGCTTTCTTGTCCTTTGCCATCGCCCCCGCCATTGAATCCATAGTGAACGGACAGGTCACAGGCAATCCGCAAGACGCGAAATCTGCGGTCAACTTGTCCGCTAGACCCTGCTGGGCATCCTTGTAGTATGACTCGGAAAGTTTTGCCGCCAACACCATACCGATAGCGACAGCCTCCCCGTGCGATATGTTTTCGGAAAGCGAAGACCTTGACTCCCACTCGATTGCGTGGGCAAATGTATGTCCGAGATTGAGTTTCCTGCGTTCGCCGTGCTCAAACTCATCCCTTTCCACCACTCCGGCCTTTATTTTTGCAGCCGCTCCTATAAGCGCAGTCAGTTCTGACATATTGGCCTGAACCGCACCCGAAAAATCCTCGCTATGGTATATGGAAGAAAACAATCTCACTGCAGGCTCATAGTTGCCGTCCGAGTTGTCTATTATGAAGGTCTTAAGCAATTCCGCTTCACCTGAAAGAAAATCCTTGCGAGAAAGCGAGCCCAGGACTTCTGCGCAGATATATGTGAATACCGGCTGACGGATGACGCCCAACATATTCTTGTAATTGTCGAAATTCACGCCGGTTTTCCCGCCCACAGCGGCATCTACCTGCGACAACAGGGTGGTAGGAACGTACGCGAAACTGATTCCTCTTTTGTAAATCGAAGCCGCGAAACCCGCCATATCGGTCGTGATGCCTCCGCCTATAGCCAGCAGCATCGCTTTCCGGTCGGCATTGTTCGACATCAGCCAGTTGCATATTTCCAACACCGTTGAGATATTCTTATTCCGCTCGGTAGCCTCAATCTCCAGCACACCTTTCACCCCTTCAAATTCCGATTCGACAGAATACGCAAATGAGGCGACATTCCTGTCTGAAACGATGAAAATCTCCTTGTAATCTTCAAGATACCTGACAATGTCAGTCAACTTATTACCGGTATAAACAGTGCAGAGAGGCATAAATTCACAAATTAACAGTTTCTCCGCGAAGATAGTATTACCGTGACTAATTTTGAAATAATGCAACAAATTTCTATCTTGCCGAAGTATGAAACGAACGAAGACCATTATAATAAGGCGTCTGGCGCTGACGCTGATATCTGTATTCACGGTTGCCCTGTCATCTGCAACCGCAAGTGCCCAATCACAAGACAAAGTTACAGGCAAGGTGCTGGACGAGAACGGAGATCCGCTCGCCGGCGCAAGCGTTATGATACGCGGCACCAGGACAGGCTCCACCGCGGACATTGACGGTCAGTACAGCATTGTTGCACCTGGCTCAGGAGAAAGTTATGTGCTTGTGTTCCAATATCTTGGAATGAAGACCAAGGAGGTCGCAGTGAGCACGCAGAGAGTCGTGAACGTCAGACTGGAGCAGAACAACGAACTGGAAGGTTCCGTGATAGTTGGTGCTTATGGCACGAAGCAGAGACGCGAAGACCTCATCGGAAGCGCGTACCAAGTCAATTCCGACCAATTGAAAGACAAGCCGAAGACACGTATTGACAACCTCCTGCAGGGTCTTGTCCCGGGTATGACCATTGACCCGAACACCGATGCGGCAGGCTCGACCAGGGACAGATACGAGACAAGAATCCGCGGAGAAGCATCTCTGAGCGCATCGAATGAGCCGCTTTGGGTGATTGACGGCGTACCGATGTACACGGGAGGAAATACCAATCTTATCCCGGGAATGTCATACACAGTCTCTCCGCTTTCATATCTCAACCCGGACGACATAGAATCCATCACCGTCCTCAAGGATGCGGACCAGGTGACAATCTACGGAGCAGACGGTTCGAACGGAGTCATTCTGGTAACCACCAAATCAGGAAGCAAGAACAAGCCGCTCAGCGTATCTGCACGGGTTAATTTCGGCGTTTCCAGTATTGACCGCAGCACAATGTTCAAAATGATGAACGCTGAGCAGTATATGACTGTCGCCAAAGAAGCCTGGACCAACGCCGGCAACAAAATGGAATCATTCCCATATCAGGACAACGACTATAACTCATATTCCACGACCTCGACTTATTGGCCGGACGAATATCTCGGAATAGGCACAGACCTGTATGCGGACATTTCCCTGACAAGCGGAACCAACAAGACATCCAATTATCTTTCAGGCTCTTACTACAGGACAACCAACACCGTAAAAGGAGACAACCAGCAGCGTTTTTCATTGAGAACGAGGAACATATATGACTTCACACAATGGTTGAAGTTCACATCCCAGCTCTCGGCTTCATACAATGACAACGACTTGTTCCCGCTGTACAGATATTACATCGAGGCATTGCCGATTTTCGAGCCTTATCTCAGCGACGGGTCATTCAGGCTGTACAACAAGATTTACGACAGCGAATCCGGCACGTGGGTGATGAAAAAATTCCATTCAAACCAGATTCCCGAACGCGAGGCAAGTTCGAATACACAACGCTCGGTAATGACCTCCGCGAACTTTTCTGCAGAAGCTAAAATCATTGACGGACTTAAGTTTACAGCACAGTTCGCGATAGACTACACACATAGTCACGAAGACATCTACGACTCCCGTTTGACTTTGGGCGGAATGGACTCGAACGGCGAGCCTCAGGGAAGTTCAAGACGCGGAGATGCCTCCTATATGAACTGGACCAATGTGGAAAGGCTCAACTTCGACAAGAAGTTCGCAGACAAGCACAATGTCAGTGCGTACGTCGGAATGGAGCTCCGGCAAATGAAGTACAAGACGCTCTATGCCACCGGAACCGGATTTATGAATGACAATATCCAGGAAATCAACTATGCCACGGAGTCGTCCCGCAAAGGAGGAAGTTCATCCAGCATAGACAGGAAAATGTCATTCCTCGGACGCGCAGTATATTCTTATGATTCAAGGTATTACATTTCCGTCAATTTAAGACGTGACGGCAACTCTGACTTCGGGGAGTATTCCAGATGGTCCAACTTCTGGTCTGCCGGACTGTCCTGGAACATACACAAGGAGAAGTTCTGGAACAGCGAACTCATCAAGATGCTCAAACTGAAAGCCTCATACGGATTTACGGGCAACTCCAGGGTTGATGCATCCGGGGCGGACGGCACATATCTGTACAGCAGCAGTTACTCTTATGCCGGAAATACCGGTGCTGTCATAGGCTCAATGCCGAATCCGGGCCTCTCCTGGGAAAAGACAAGGATGATCAACACCGGAATACGCATCGAGTTGAAAAAGATAATGGACATTGAGCTGGAATACTACGACAATGTCACGAGCGACCTGCTCAGCAAAATCTATGTGTCCAGGGTATTGTCTTCCGAGCGCATATCCTCCAATATCGGAAAACTCCGCAACAGGGGCGTCGAACTCAACTTGAGCAGCACGAATTTCGCCAAGAAGGATTTCACCTGGACAACGTCGTTCAACATCGCGCACAACGCCAACAAAATCCTTAAACTGTACAACGGAGTGCCTACAAGCTTCGGTTCGTTCGCTTGGATGGAAGGCTACGATTCACAGACTTGGAATCTGGTCCGTTGGGCCGGAGTCGATCCGTCAGACGGTTCTCCGATGTGGTACGACAAGGACGGCAACCTGACCAGGATATACAGCACCGCCAACAGGGTTCCCTACAAGACCAAGACTCCGCTTTTCAGCGGCGGATTGGTGAATAATCTGAGGTGGAAAAACTGGAATCTCTCTTTCCAAATCAATTATACCATAGGCGGTTACGCTCTGCCGACATACGCATCCATATATTTCAAGGACGGATATGACATAACCGGAGGGAACCAGGCCGTGGAGGTTTACAAATACAGATGGACCACGCCGGGAAAGGCGGCATCTTTCCCTAAGGTATCACAGACTTCCACAAAATCGTCTATGAATTCCACCCGATTCCTTTACAACAGGACCAATTTCGATTTGACGAATGTCGCATTGACTTACAATATTCCGAACAGGATAATCTCCAGGCTCAGGCTGAAAGAAGCATCAGCTTCACTTGTCGCCGACAATCTTTATCTGTTCACTCCGGACCAGAAACGCGGACTGAACTCCTATAAGACTATGATGTACGGATACCCGCGCACAAGGACTTTCACCATCGGATTGAACGTCGGATTCTAATGATATTCAGAAAGATATGAAGAAATACAATATACTGTTAACCGCGATTCTTATTCCGCTGCTCGCGTCCTGCCATTTCCTGGAGGTCGAGCAGACGGGAAAGACATCAATCAAGGCTTTCTTTTCAGACGTCTATGCGCTTGACGCCGCCGTAAACGGCTCATACAGGCTTACTTATACATATTATGACAGCTATATGGTGCTCTACCCTGAAGTGACCGGCGACCTCATCAGGCTTTCGTCCAGCGCATCTACCTGGAGACAGCAGTTCGACTATATTTCCGATGAAAGCGAGGAAACTACGGCGGTGGGTTACATCTGGAAGAACGGCTATGAGATCGTGTCAAATACGAATGAAATCATAAAATATGGTCCAGACGTGGCTGACAGGTATCCGACTCAGAAAGCTACCGTGAATAAGGCTCTTGCGCAGGCATATTTTCTCCGCGCATTGGCTCACTTCAATCTTTGTCTCGCCTACGGACAGACCTATACGTATTCTGACAACGCCTCACATCTCGGGGTGGCTGTTATGACCAGCATTCCGGACGTCAAGTCTAAGATCTCGCGCACCAGCTGCAATGCAACTTATGCCCAGATAGTCAAAGACTTGAATACCGCATTGGATTTATTCCCGGACAATTCGGAGATGGACCCGTACAAGGCCTCTCCTGCCGCCTGCAAAGCATTGCTTTCCAGAGTGATGCTGTATATGGGCAATTATTCGGAAGCCGCAGATTTTGCACAGTCCGTCATTGACGACTATGGCCTTTCTTTGACGCCTCGCGACTCATATATCGGTATGTTCTGCAACAGGCAGCCTGGAGCGGAGGCCATCTTCCGCGTCAACGGGTATTCGGCCGGCAGCAATCTTCTCTCAATGTTCGATTATCGCGAGCCCAAGATGTATCCTTCGGGAAAATTGCTTGACACATTCTCCGCAGACCCGACCGTATGGCCCGGCACTGACGTCCGCAAAGACTTGCTCCATTACAATTATGGAGGCACAGAGTATTCAGGAGTATGTATGAAATTTATTGACACGGAGGATATTACAGAATCCGAGAAGCACTACGACCCGTTCGTGCTGCGACTTTCTGAGATGTATCTGATTCACGCCGAGGCCTCCTGCAAACTCGGAAGTCTTGACGCCGCGGCCAATGATATCGCAATGCTCGAGGCGAGGGCGAGAGGTGTGTCAGTTTCAGATATTGATATTACCTATTCCGACGCCTCTTCATTGGACCAACTCATTGAGCGTGAGCGCATAAAGGAGCTTTTCCTTGAAGGCCACAGGATGTATGACATCACCCGAAGACACGGGACGCTGAAAAGAGACAGCGGGTGCGGCTCCACATTGCTGGAGATGTCCTATCCGGACGACCGGTTCATCCTGCCGATTCCGCTCGTGGAATTGGATGCAAACAAGAATATGCAGTCAAACCCTATCAACAGTACAAAACAATGAAACACAATATATTCCGTTGGATACTGGCATTTTGCATCGCAACAGTTGCGTTGTCCTGCAATAAATACGTTCTGTTCACCGATTCATTCGTTTCGTTCGACGCTTCCAAATCATCTTCTGTCACAATAGATGCCGAGGGCGAATTGACCGGCTCGTATACCGTGCACCTGACCGGAGAAAAGCCGTCATCTCCCGTAACTGTAAGATTTGAAATCACTTGCGGAGACGGGCTGAAGGAAGGCGTCGATTACCGGGTCGCGACTTCAGGAAACAGCATCACTTTTCTTCCGGGTATCTATGACAATACCATAAAGATTGACTGGCTTCCCCACGATATTGATAGTTCCAAGGACAACACTGTCACTATCAGCCTTGTAGATGCGGGTAACGTGGGCATTGGAATGCCCGGGCCGGACAAATCGATGAAAAGCATAACAATCCGCAAATACTCCACAAAATAGGATATAATCATCAATTCAAACTATTTAATTATGTTAAAACGAACATTATTGGCGGTCCTCGCCGGAGCAGCGCTCCTCACCGCCTGCAAAAAGGAAAAAGGGAATGACGTAATCCCCGTGTCTTTCAGTTCATTCGGCTTTACTGCCACTGACAATTCAAGCTATCTCAAGACTGACAATATTATTGAGAACCCAACGTCCGAAGCGCTCAGTTTCACATTGCCTTATGGAACAGATCCCGAGGCTGTCACCAAGCTTGTGCCTTCTTTCGTTGCTACCGAGGGGGCGTCTGTAAGCGTAGCTGATGCTGAGGTTGTAAGCGGACAGACCGCTATTGACTTCTCATCCGAGGTTCAGTTTGTCATCTCGCTCAAGAATAACTACAAGGCATACACGGTCTCAGTAAAAATAGCTGAACCTGCCAAATGGGCGAAGGTCGCAGAGTCTGACGAGGGTGCCGCAGGAGATCCGGTGCTGACAATCAATCCTAAAGACGGAGTACCTTATGTAATGGGCTCTATGACTTACTCTTACAAAGATGAAGGAGGCAACGATAAATCCAGGAAAGAGCCGCATCTGTTCAAATTTGAAAGCGTAACGCTTATGGATATGGCCGGAGCCCTTGCAGAAGTTGATTCCAAGTGTTTTGCCGTTGATTTCAATCCTGAAGGTGTGCCATACGTTTCTTTCTATGACGGCACTCTCTCCAAACAGTCTGTAATGAAAGTTACAGGAGTAGGCGAGGCGTCTTACGTTGGAGAAGCCGGGCCTATGTATAAGACGGGTACAGGTTCCAACTCTTCTGTTGCCGTGTTCCCTGTTTCAGATAATGACGTATGGTGTGCGCAACGTAATGATGTCGCAAGCGAGGGTATCGGTAAACGTGCACTTAATCTGGCACACTTCGACGGTTCTGTTTGGGCAAACAAACAGCAGATCGCAGGCCGCACGGCAAGCGATTACGCATATTGCGTTCTCGGTCGAATAATTTCCGGCGTTCCTTATCTGTTCATATACAATCAGAACACCCAAAGCATATCCATATACAAATACTCTGATAGCGCTTGGTCAGCCGTATATGAAAGCCTGAAGCTCAAGAAGGAGGACGGAGAAACAGATGCGAAACTTAACCTTCGTGCTCTTGACTTCGATATCGCATCTGACGGAAGTTTCTATATTATGACAGCGGCAGATTACTCCACAGAGGGCGTCTATAATCTCGGCGTAGTAAGAGTCTCCGCTGACGGTTCAAGCCAGCAGATTGTAGGAGGAGAGATGTCTGCTGTAAATATCGAAAATTACCGCAACGCTTCTATGAGTCTTGACGCCAACGATGTCCCATACGTAATCTATACGAAGCCTGACGCTGAAGGCTCAAACAAATATCTGAATATCACTTATATAGATTCCAAGACAAAGACTTGGGCTCCGGAAGAGGCTCTCGGAACGGACGCTTGCAGTTTCGCTGTCATCCGTTTCAGCGAGGATGGAACAGGATATGTTGCAGCAATTGTCAAGAGCACTTCTCCTGATGATCCGGATACAACCGTCAGCAGATATGTGCTTTTCAGCAGCGCTCAGTAACATTCAGCGCAAATTATTGTGATTTTCGAGGACAGCCGGAAGGTTGTCCTCTTTTCGTTTATATTACCAAAGAACTCTTGCGATTGTCAGCTCTAAGAACTTTATTCTTCTTTGGCGAGCAAACCTCGTCCTGTCGTTTTTTTCTTGAATCTTAAGTCTTCGTTTTCGATCGATTCCTCGCTCCTGCGGAGCGAATTGAAGTTTGATTTGTCCACAGAAAGTGCGGTTTTTCCGGACAAATTCCCAAAGGCGATTGCTTATTGCAAAATAGGTCGTAATTTTAAGTTGGAGATTAGGACATATCGGCAGACAGAGGTGCAAGGTTTCATAGAAAGCACTTCGCCGTTATTATCAGATTATGACACATATCGACAATGAAAAGAATATCAAATAAATACATCATATCGGCCCTGACATTGGTGCTGTGCGCAGGCATTGCTTCAAGCACCGCGATGGGGCGACAGAGAGGGCATTTCCGCATCGCTTTAGTCGGTGATCCTCAAGTCAATGACAGCACCGAGATGTCGTATGCAAGAAAATCCATCTATCGGGAACTGGCGGAGAGAAAGGACATCGATTTCGCTTTGTTCCTCGGAGACCTGGTGAACGACAATATGTCCCTTCTTCCTGAGTCTGTGCGGATTATAGACTCGCTTCCGTATCCTTGTATGATGATACCAGGCAATCACGACCGCGACATCTACAGCAAGGAAAAAGGCAGCCACAGCACACGTGCACGTGACCTGACAACGTGGAAGAGAACCGTAGGATATGTGGACACGTCTTTCGTCATCGGAAAGACAAGATTTATTCTTATGAATAATGTGAGGGCCCGCAACGGAGGAATGGCAGATTACGAGGGCGGTATAACTGAATGTCAACGTCATTGGCTTGATTCCGTTCTCAATAAAGCCGCTGAGAGCTCTCCACGGAACAAAACCATTCAGAAGACATCCCTCACCATCCTGGCGACACATATTCCGTTCAGCCAGATGAAAGGGCAGGATTCAATTCTCGCAATGATTCCTGACGCCTGCAAACTGCTTTTTGTATCCGGGCACACACATTCGGTGGCAAGAGGAGAAATCAGCATCGCCATGCCTGACGGAATCACAGCCAATGCCGAAGAAGTGATAGTTGGGGCGACGTGCGGCAGCTGGTGGAGAGGCGTCAAAGACGAATACGGAATTCCTTATGCCGTGCAGAGTTGTGGTACCCCGCGCGGATTTTTCATTGCGGATATTCATAGTGATGGAAGATACAACCTTGATTATAAATGCGTTGGCAGGCCCGGAGCAGAACGACTCTCGGTCTGGTTGGTTGAAGACACGGAGCACTGCACAGGAAGCCTGAAGGACCCGGAGAATATAAAAAGCGAGACCGGAAACTCGCGGTCCTTCCGGCTTTATACTAATGTTTTTGGAGGCACTTCGAACGGAAATGTTGACATCATTGTTCCCCAAAAAGTCAGAAGCCTGCTCTTGAATCTTGGCATTGAGCAGAACTCCGAAGAATCGCGCGCTAAAGATTCCACCGGCAGGAACGCTCGCGCACGTCATTTATGTTGTTCCGTAAGCGACAAGACCGCTCCGGAGGTTATGGAAATCATAGACTTGAACGCCTCAACATCGCGTGAATATCGGAAGGCACACCGCGATGAGTTCATTCCGCTTCGCAAAAAGCCGTCACCACATCTTTGGGAAAGCGAGTGCTTCAGCGTATCTCCCGACAAATTGCAGAGCGTGTCTGAGTCCGCCACCACAGGTCAACGGAAGGTCGCTTTCTATGTGACAGTCCGTTATCAAGACCCGCAGATGAAGATTCGCCAGCATCGCGTTCCTGTTTATATCTATTAAATGCCTCTCTATTCAAAACACGTCTGCAGGGTTTTAAGATTCTTGCATTATACTCTGAAGGACTTAATTTTCAAGGCTTGTAATTCTCTTATAATGAGAGAGATAACACAGCAGTAATCACAATTGTCACAGGTTTAGAAGTAAAGCGGCGGGGAAACGACTGCAGGGGGCTCTGGTAAATGGCCCTCCTCGCGTCCGACTGTTGCCCGCTTGATCCTACTTTTTGTCCAACCGACCGAGGATTCAATATAGAATTGCAACACCGCCGGCGTAGGAATTACTTAAAAGAACCCGCTGAAGAAAAATTTGATAATTCGGCAAAATATCCTAACTTTGCCTCTCCAATTGCGATAACGCCCGAATGGCGGAATTGGTAGACGCGTTGGACTCAAAATCCAATGTCCTTTAAAAGACGTGCCGGTTCGAGCCCGGCTTTGGGCACCAAAACGTGCTGTCAGCGAAACCTGGCAGCACGATTTTGTTTTTACACTTTACAAAGCGCTAAGTCATAGCACATTAGCCTGACGCTACCGACGCTGTCGGGAGAGGATGATGACGGCGCCGATGATTGCCAGGAGAGCCTGAAGAACCCACTTGAGCAGTATCGTCCAAGTATATGCGCTGGATTTGTCCAAAACTATGGCGTTGTCTATCGGACTCTGACGCACGACACTGACCGGTAACTTGTTGTATGACAACCAATTGAACACACCCGTGCAGAATCTGTCATTGAACGACTTGAACGACTTCCTTTCAGCATCCATCTCCATATTCGAGAAACAGTCCGCATCGCCAATCACAAACACCCTCTGCTCCTTTCCGTTCACCTGTCGGCTCAATGCAATCGCCAGACTGTGGGCCTTCCTGAATTCTCGCGCACCCCGATTGCAGACAAGCTCCGATGAATCCGCAACTGCAGAAAAATCCGTAATCTCCGTCTCATTCCAGCAGTCAGTACCCGGAGTAGCCAAAACAGGCACCGCATCCCATTCTGACGCGATTTCATAATCGATTGCAGTTGCCGTAGGCAGGGACACGCGCATATTCGGAATAAAATATTCGCTCACCGATGGCGCATAATCCGTTACAACGGCAGGAATAAGCGTAGGCGCGGTCGCACTCTTTGGATATACGACTGTGCCAGGCAATATCGGCACCCCAAGATATGAAAGAATCTCCGAAACCAAATCCGTGCGGTTCGGCTCGAAAGCCAGCAACATATTTCCGCCGGCATCAAGATACCTGAACACATTGTCCTTCTGCTCCTGCGTAAACGCCTTCTTCGCATCCGCAATCACCAGGACATCCGCATTCAGCGAAGTGTCAGCAGTAGCCTCCTTGACATCGAATCCGGTATTTACCAACGAATTACGCGTATCAAGCGAAGCCGAGAAGCCACTGTAGTCTCCATCCTCGGACCTGTAGATATCCCTTTCATTTTGCCCGGTGAGAAACGCGACCATAGGAGCGTCATTTTCAAGACGATATATGGCTGTCGTAATTTCGGCCTCCTCCGGGAATCTCGTCATATCATTGAACAGCCTCAGCCAGGATTTCTTGCCTTCCGACGTAACCAGCTGCTTTACAACACGATTCTGCTCCCCGGAGAGGTCTATCACCTTGTGTATCTCCTCAGGAGACAAAACCTTACGCCAAGGAATGTTGAACCCGTCAGCAAATTTCATCGCCATCTCCTTTGTTGAATAGGAGGAATGGCCATAATCCGGATTATGATATGCCTCATCATAGAAATATACCGAATGAAGATGAATATCCGGCTTGAAGCGGATATATTTCTTGTAGCGGTTGATGTCGTCATTTATCGATTCCGGTGCACCGGACCAGCTCTCGTAATCGGCAAGATTGACGTATGTTGTTATGTCAATACTTCCCTTGACAGACTCCACCGTCTTTATACTGTTGTCAGTCAAAGTGTTGGCATTTATCTGAGTCGCATCGTGATAGAAAATCAGCGCCGGGCGGGATGAGACATATCCGATTGCAAGCACCAGCACAGTCATTCCGACATATTTCAGTGCACAAAGCCCTTTCCGCGGATTCTTCTTGTACTGCAGAAGAAATACGCTGTAACTCAGGAACAAGGCTATGACTATCACAAAATAGATCACATCCTCCGAAGATATGAGACCGGCGGTCAACTGCGAAGTTCTTCCTGAAATCGCCGCCCAATAGGTGATATCCCTGATGAAGTCCAGGCTCTGCCCCATAGTTGAAATCTGGTCCAGAAATGCCAGTGTGCCCAAAGTTAGCAATGCCGCAACTATCTGATAACCAGTAAGGCAGGACATAAACAGACCGATGGCGGCGTAAGCCCAGAATAGGAAAAATTCACCGGCCAATCCGCTGAATATAAGACCGAGGTCCGCATTCTCAACATTGATCGCCGTGAACAGAATCGCTGGCAAAGTCACTCCAAGCATAATCACGGAGAAAATCACCATAGAAAGGAATTTCCCCATAACAATCTGAAAAGAAGTGACCGGAGAAGAATACAGCAATTTTATGGAACCGCTGTTCAACTCCCTGCTCATCAGCCCCATAGTAAGCAGAGGGATGAACATATACAGATTATTCCTGATTACGGGGTATACGCTCACATAGCTGGAGAACAGCCGGTCCGTCACATTTTCAACGGCACCGTAAAGTTCCATATCGCTTGCCAGACTGGACAATATTGCCGTAAACGTCTGATATGTCTGAAAACTGAAGATAACCAGTATCAGCCACGCTATAGGCGAGAAGAAAAGCTGACTCAATTCAGCCTTGCATATAGACCAAGTCTGTTTCATTTTGAACTTTTAGTGTTTAGATATTTGAAAATGTCATCAGCCGACGGCATCTCCTTGATTATTTCACGCAAATGCCATTCTCTGTTACCGGAAAGCGCAATCAGATGCTCACAGAGCGCATCCGCGTCGCCTTCAATCGAAAGCCTTATGAATCCGGGATGTTCCGGCGCGGCTTCTACCGCCTTTATGCCGTCAACCGACAGCAATTCATCATCTGCGGGCGCGTTTGCCATAGACAACAGCAATGAACTCGGCCGGACACTGTGATTGAACGTGTCTATATCGCCGTTGAATATCAGGTTGCCGGAAGACATCATCAATATGCGTTCGCAGACAAGCTGAACCTCGTGCAATATATGCGTTGACAGCAGCACGAGACAGTCCTCGGATATGTCTTTCACGAGCTTACGGATTTCTATAATCTGCATCGGGTCAAGTCCGTTTGTAGGCTCGTCAAGAACCACGACGGAAGGCTTGTGTATCAATGCCTGGGCAATCCCCACCCTCTGCTGATAACCTCCTGAGAGATGCTTTATCAGCCTCTTGCGGAAATGGCTTATCTGACATTTTTCAAGCACCTCATCCACTGCTTTTCTGACATCCGGGACGAGTCTGAGATTCGCCGAATACCTGAGATATTCCTCGACAGTGAGGTCCGTGAGAAGCGGCGGTTTCTGCGGAAGAAAACCTATCTGCTTCTTTGCCTCGACCGGATTGCCGAGAATGCTGTTTCCGCATATCTGCACGTCGCCGGACGTAGGCGTCAGCACTCCGCACATAATGTTCATCAACGTGGATTTTCCGGCTCCGTTTGCTCCCAAAAGCCCGGTGATTCTGCATCCGGAGAGGTCAAAACTGACATCATCCACAGCCTTGAACGTACCGGAATAGCTGTGTACTATATGATTGACCTTTATGCTTATGTCCTCCGGCCTGATCTTACCCTGCATTGTTCCGCTATTCTTCATACGTTTTCGTCATACTGTCTGAAACCACTACCGTAAAATCAGCACGGACCTTTGCCGGCTTGTACTTCAACGGATTCTCATCCGCTATCACTGAGACGGTGCCTATTTTCAAGTCCGGATTGCTCTGCTTAAGGTAATACTCTATGCCTGAGTGGAATGCAGAGTGCAACTCTCCGTGGAAATGGAAGAAGAAATCACCGCTCTCCATATTGGACACAATGAAATGAGCCATCGTCGCATCTTTCAGGGCCTGGGCGGCAACCACATTCTGAACATTTTTCTTCATCATCGGAGCGCTCCCCATCTGCTTGAAAGACTCCCCTATGAGCATATAGATTGTCTCGGTATAGTCAACTTTCAAAGGCATCGGTGCAAGCCATTGATACACCGCAGAATCCAGAGAGTCAAGGACTTCAACCCCGAAATCGGACACCATCCTGGCATAACGTCTTGGGACATTCGTCGCCACGAAAGGAATGCCGTTCTCCGCCGCATACTCCATTATCGGCTTGTAATCCGCGAAGTTTGTCCACAAATGGCTGTTCTCTTCATACGTCGCCTCGTCTATCAGACCGTATTTGGCATATTCGTCAAGAACCTGCTGATTATCGCTTTCCCACATTTCCGCACCTACCTTGAGTTTATCACCTTTAAGCCTGAAAAAATCTTTCTCAAGGCTCAATTCCAGCCAATGTGAAATCGGGTCGTTGTGCATCTCGCCGAAAAGACAGATATCGTTCTTACTCAAGGATTTGAGCATCTGAGAATACTCGACCTTGTTGCCGGATTTGTCCAGAATTACGTAAGACGGATGATCGTTGATGTAGGACTGGCTGCGACAACCCGTACAGGAAGCCAGGAGTCCAAAGATTATTAGTGAAGCCTTTAAAATTGTTTTCATTATTTGTAAGATTTAGAAGCTACATTGTATGCTTCTCAGAACCAGACCCGCAGGAACACGTTGCAGTTTTGCCATTTCTGTCCGCTGAACGCATCTGACGAAAGCGCACCCGTATAGCGATAGCGCCCTCCGACATTCAGCACGACTTTGCGGATAGGGATATCCACCTGCAAGCCCGCACCTGCATTCCACAGCCCAGTTTTCAGCCAGGATTCTTCGTTCCTGCCGATATTGGTCGTATAGATATTGGTGCCGTCCTTCGCGGCGTTCGGCTGATAATCCACTGAAAGTCCGTTGCTCAGTCCGCCGGTCAAATCCAGCGAAATATCCGTTTTGCCCGCTTTTACGCCGAAGCCGGTAAAGATATTTCCGGCCAATGTCATATAGTCCAGCCGGGCATCATAGTTTTTGTCAAGCCTGTTCTCCCCGTTCAGGTCCACATTCAAGCCGGCATTCCTGAACCATCCGCGGGCAACATAGCGCACTTCTGCAGACATTCCGTACATATCCACGTTATAATTCTGGATAAACCTCTTGGAGGTCTGGTTCCATCCGGAACTCTTGCCTGACGTGAGCGAAGCCTCAACATCGAATATCAACTCATTCTCCGCCGACAATTGAAGAATATCTGTCGCGGAAATCCCGTATTCCGAGAAATTGTATTCCGTCCAACGCTCCTGACTCGCTGTAATCTGTGTGGATTTGTCTTCAGTGAAGTCCTTTCCGCTCTTGAAATAGAGTTTGGAAGCAAAACGGTTCTTCTCTCCGTGCCAGTTCCAACCTACATATCCGCCGAACACGTTCTGCTGCCAGACTGGCTGAGTAAGATTGGACATCTGGGTGCCCATACCGTTCATCAGATAGATTGTGTAGCGCTCGCCTGAATTGTACAGGATACTGAAACTCGGCTGCTCCTTATTCCTTTCATACGTCAATCCTGCGGAGAGAATATTGCCGCCCATCACGACACTCGCGCCGGCGGAAACATTGATTTCCAATGCGGACTGGTCATTTCTGACATCAGTTTTCCTGAACTGCTTGTCTCCGGTGTAATCCAGCTGTGCGCCGACGGACCACTTCCCGTGAAAATTCTTGGTAGCCGTGGCAGACAACGCATATTGCTGTACTTCCCAAGTTTTAGCAGGGACGAGGCAATAGAAAAACGCCGGAGAGCCATAAGGCTTCTTTCTGAAGGACAATGTTGATCTCAAGCTGTCTGTGACGCCTATGCTGTATGAGAACTTTCCGCTGAACGACCAGCCTTTGTCTTTCTGATGCAGAATTGACCGAGTCTCGATATTCAAGCCTCTTGCACCGTCCGGGGACAGTGTCGAATGCAACAATCCTTTGCCGGAATACCCCTCGACTCCGATTACTGACCAAGTTCCATAATCCCACCAGGTGAGCAGAGACGGATTTTTGTCATAGACAGAACTGTAAATCTTGTCATTATTTTCCCTGTCACCGGAGGATGATATAGAATGAGCAGGCTTCTCCGCCGCCGAGATTACGCCCGGAAGCAGAAAAGCCAATAAAATGAAAGTATTGTAGATGTGTTTAGTTGAGATCATATCCCGTATATCCGCCCTTCGGTGCAGGAGGATCCATTGCAACGAAATCTGCGGAAGAATTGTTGGTATCTTCAAGAATCAGACGTCCTGCGTTCTTGGTAGCCTGCTCGTCCACTCTACGACGTACGCTGTAGTTGGTGAGCACATTCTCTCCACCCGGAACATAACTGAATCCTTTGTCGATTACACCAGGAAGACATTTCCACTTGGAGCTGCTTGCTGTGGCTACGCAATCAACACCGTCGATTACAATATTTACAGGAACTTTGACAAGAGTCTCCTCTGTTTCAGTGCCGTTCATATTATAAGTATAAGTAATCATATCATTTTTGCCGAATGCGGTCTCGCTTCTGAATATGACAGGAGTTCCGCCACTCATATTCCAGAAGAACGCCATACGTGAAGCAGATATATACACGATATCAATGTTCGGAACATCAGGATTGTCAAGGTCGAACATTTCAGCATAAGAAGCATCTCCACCCTGCTCATTCCACCAATCCACGGTATAAGTCTCCATATCCGCAACTGACAGATCCACCACGTGAGCAAGCTTGTCTTCATCGACAGGCATCTCAGCCGCAACCAAAGACTCCCTGAGCTCCTTACGGAAATTTATTGCGTTCATCGCAAGCACAAAGCTCTTGCCCGGGGCAAGGACATACTCATAGTCAGAAGGAATCTGAGCCAACATATCCAGGTAAATGTAGTTGTGGTCGAGTTTATCATCTTCAAGGACAGACTTTTCCACAGTCTCGTCCGTGTCAAGTTTAGAAGGAGACCAGGCCTGACCGATATAGAGCCCGGCCAATGAAACCGGAGATGAACTATTGTTGAAGATTTCCACAAAACTGTCCTTCATCATCGAGCCAGCCAACTCATCATACTCCATACTTGTGCTGGAGTAGAACACTTCCTTGATTACGAGGTCTGGAGAAGCGTTTACTACCTGAAGGTTAAGCTCAACTTTGGTTGTCTTCTTGGATTCTACCACCACATCAGTCTTGACAGCAGTACATGAGGTTCCTGCTGAAGCACCTTTGACAGAGGCAGATACATTATATGTTCCTGCAACGATTCCCACGAAAGTAGCCACACCGGAGGCATCCGCATTTACAGACGTTGAAATCTGGTCCGCAGTGTTCATCATAGTGATCTCCACTTGCTCCAGATTGATTGATTCGCCGGCCGGAGCGGTTACGGTAACTTCAAGATTGCCGAGGTAAGAGCCCTCAGACTTGTTGCAGGAAACTGCACCTGCAAGAACGGCTACGCCAAGCACTCCTGAAAGGAGTCTTGCAGCCATTGATGTGATTTTTGTTTTCATATACACTCGTAATTATTTATTGTTTCCTATTATGAATGACATTCCGAAACCGAAACAGATGGTCTCGTTGAGTGTCGAACGTCTTGATTTATATTCGTATGTGGGATTATACCACAGGAAATTATTGACATACAGACTGAAAGAATGCCCGGCTCTGGTCTCTTTTCTCACCTGGAGATGGAAATCCGGATAGAACGGCCTTTTGTCTGTTATTTTGTATGTGCTGGCAGGAAGCTTGAGGTCCGCGTATTCGTCCGAAGTTCTCTCGCTTTCCGGTATTTCGTGATAATTGCCCTGCCCGTCGTAGTAGGCGTAAGGATACAGGCTTCCGACCTTAGGTTCCTGGTAGTTCACGAAATTCAAATCCGCATTGACGGTGAAAATCAATCTCAGCGAAGGTATCTGCTGGGTAATCGTCAATCGTCCGCTGCTGTATCTCGTAATGAATTCGGTATGCTCATAGACTCCATACCTTGACTTCGAATCGGCTATGGTATATTTGGACAACTGCATATCGTATCCTGCATCCATCTGCCTTGTGCGCATATAGCTCGCCTGGAAGCTGAACTCCGTATGCGTTTTCTCGATTCGCGCTGGAATCAGCGAGAGTTCTATACCGTCCGTGACCTCGGTTATGGTATTTTTCATCACATATTTCTCGCGCGCCAGAATTGACGTAGTGCCGTCCGGTTCCACGACAGGCTGCTTTCCCGCAGGCTTTTCCACGACTTTATAGTTGACTTTCTCAAGCAGGAGAAGCTCCGGAGACAGCGCAATACCGTCCGTCAGTCTCTTGTGATATGCTGTAAGCCTGACATTCAGCCAGTTGGACTCCCAATCAAGACCACCTTCAACCGTATTCGTGTGGCTCGGGCGGAGATGGCTGTTGTGAGGGCTATAGACATAAGTGGTCACAATCGCAAGGCGCTCTGCCGGTTCTGTAGCATAATAACTGAGATTGGTGTAGTCGAAATATGCCGGGTCAGGATATAACTGCATCATCGAAGGAGCCTTATAGGCCAGTCCCCATGCGAGTCTTGCGGAAAGTTTGTCAAAGAATTTCAAAGTCCCGGAAAGTCGCGGCGAAACCAGATGATAACGCTCCAGCATATAGTCGTAACGAACTCCGAGTTTCAGTTTGGTTTCCGCCCAGTCAGCCTTGTTTCTGATATTGCTCTCGTGATATGCAGACCAGGTCTTGGACGCCGGAACATTATGGAAGGCTGCACTTCTTGCGCCTATTCCGCCAGCGGACTCAGCCACGCCTCCGGACACTGCTCTACCCTTTCCGAAGTTCTTGTCTATGCTGCCCTGCAATCCGGTGGTCAGAGAGAACGTCCACGAATCAGCCGTGAATGTCTTGGACAGGGACACGTCGGCCGCACCGTTCACCGGGAGTCCGCGCATCTCCGAAATCTGCTTGAACGCTATGAGTGAATACGTTGTGGTGTAAGTGCCTGTCTGCAAGGCTTCTATAAGAGGCAATGGGCCCGTGCCGTAGGACATATACCTTGAATATTGGTTGTCCAGACTGCCGTTAATCGAGTAATCCAAATCTCCGGCCTTTCCCAATGACATTGAGCCATAGACATTAAGGCTGAAATTCTGACTGTTGACCTTGGTAGAATTGGCCACTTTCTCCTCCGGCTCGTGCCTTTGCCCGTTGAATCCCATATAGGTCTGGAAAGCGACCGTATTGTTCCATTCCAGTTTCTCGGACAATTTCTTCATCCAACGCAGCCCGAAATTGATGTTCTGATAATAATTCTTCCTCTGTATAGGGCTTTCTTTAGAATAGGTGTAGGAGAAATCAGTATTCATCACGCCGCCGTCACGTCCCACATTGAAGCCTTTGGAAACAGAGCCCTGATATGAAGTGGACGAAACGTTGCCGGATATGGTAAGGGGCATACTGCCCACTTTGTTTTTCACGATTATGGCGCCGCTGGCAAGATTGCCGTATTTTGCGGAGGCGACACCTGTCACAACCTCCACGCTTTCGATTCCGGCAGCCGATATGTTTCTCAAATCCAAGCCTTTACCTGCGGAAGAATATGTCGCCGTCTGAGACATCGCAGGATTGCTGACCTGCATATTGGCGTCGTTAGACATAGCCATACCGTTCACAATCACCGATGTACCGATGTTGTTGTACGAAGTACTGACCGCAGAACGGATATCAGCCTGCTGGACCGTGTTGTAATTCGATGAGGACATCTGTTTCCCGGGCAGAAGCGACAGCACATCTTGAAGATTCATTGCCTGTATCTGCTTGATTGCCTGGTCATTGATTCTATATGAACTGGTTCCTTCCTTGCTTTCCACCTGCCTTGCCGTGACCACGACATCCTTCATCCTCAACGACTCAGCCTTCAATATGAAAACAATCGTGTCAACATCAGCGGTGACATTGAGTTCTCTTTTCTCAGTCCTGAAACCGACGTAGCCGACCGCAATCGTATGCTTTCCAGAAGGGATTTTCAATGTAAAAGAACCGTCATTGCCGGAATATGTTCCGACAGGAGGCTGTTCGACTGCAACAGACGCATACCCCAAAGGATTGCCGTCTTCATCGACGACCACTCCGGACACCTTGTATTGCTGGGCAACAACAGACAGTGCCAATGAAAGCAGTAATGCAACAATTGAAATCCTTTTGCCGAACATAAGCCTCTGAATAACATTCAGGCAGAACACTCTTCACCTGATTTGACAAAGTTATTCAATCGACGCTTAGGTTGCAATAACTATTTATAGGTAAAAACGTTACAATTCTATTTCTTTGATTTTGCGGCAATCTGCTTATTGGAAACAAGTTCTTCATAATCAGCCATAGACCTCAATATGACATCGTGAGCTACAGACGCCCCGTATATGCTGATGAATTTCATTCGCTGGGTATTCTCTCCAGGAATGTCCTTGTAGGTCGTAAAATAATGTATCAGTCGGCGGATTATGTCCTTAGGGAGTTCGTCGATGTCTGTCAGATGACCATAGACGGCGTCATTCTTCAGAACCGCGATGATCTTGTCGTCCGCCTGGTCGTGGTCCAGCAGCCGCAGACCTCCGATAGGCCTCGCCCTGACGATAATATCACCGTGGGTAACATCCTTTTCTGTCAGCACACAGATGTCCAACGGGTCTCCATCCCCCTCAATATCATAACGAGCAAGTGCCTTATTGGTCAATTCGGCCATCTTGACCGAGCAATATGTTCTAGGAAGAAATCCGTACAGAGAAGGTACGATATTGGAGAACTTCTGCGGGCGGTCAAGTGAAAGGTATCCTGATTCTTTGTCCACTTCATACTTTACAGTATCTGTAGGGACGATTTCAATGAAAGCTCTTACCTCTTCCGGCACATTTTCTCCAAGATCTATTCCGTGCCAAGGATGAGCTTTGTGTGAATTATGAACGTTCATAGTTGTCAGTTAATTGTTTACGGCCCGGAATCATCCTTTGTCGCTGGGCCTCGGTTATCTATCTGAAGCCAAATTTAACAATTTGGAGGCAATAATAATAACTTTCGTTTCGAAATTTCACTTATTTCGTTTAAGAATGAAATTCCGCAACGGAAATGACAACATTTAGGATATGCTTTTATGGGCAAGTGCGGCGCTCTATGCAAGCAGATTCGTGAGCGAGACAAATTCATCCACACTCAGACGCTCAGGCCTGAGTTCGAATACAGGATTGGCGACAAAAGAAGACAATTTCTCCGCATCCCAGCCTTCGCGCTCTGCCTTAGCCGTGATAACAGGCTTCAACGAATTGCGCAATGTCTTGCGTCTCTGGCCGAAAGATGTTTTCACGATATTCTTGAAAGCCGCCTCGTCACAATCAAGTTTATTTCGGTTGTTTCGCGTAAGCCTTATGACCGCGGACTGGACTTTTGGTGGCGGTGCAAATGCTCCGGAGCCCACTGTAAACAGATATTCGATGTCATACCACGCCTGGAGCAGCACGGAGAGGATTCCGTATGTTTTGGTTCCAGGCTTTTCCGCGATTCTCTCTGCGACTTCTTTCTGTATCATACAGACTGTCTGGGGAATCCTATTCCTATAGTCAAGTATTCTGAAGAATATCTGGGAGGAAATGTTGTACGGGAAGTTGCCGATTACATTGAATTCTCCGGGGAAAAGATTGTCGATGTCAAGTTTCAGGAAGTCACCGTAGATGACGCGGTCTTTAGCCTTCTGGAAATGCTTTTCGAGATACTCGACAGACTCCGTGTCAATCTCTATCATCTTTAGATTAACATCTTGTCTCTCAAGAAGATATTGCGACAGCACCCCCATTCCCGGACCAATCTCCAGGACATCCATAACACCATTCTCCGAACCTTGCGCTGCATCCTGCAACGCTTCCACTATCGACTTGGCTATATTCTGATCGGTCAGAAAATGCTGGCCCAATGCTTTTTTCGCCCTAACTTCCATACTTGACATTAATTTCTCCGCCAAAGTTAAGGATTTTTTCAGCACGTTTCTTCTGCGCCTCTTATCCGCGATACTATTTTGAATAGAAATTGTTAAATTTGTAGGCTTTAGGAAAAACAATAAATCAAGCATATTTATGTTCAACACGTATTTCAGAACAAACACTTGCGGCGAACTGAGACTCAGTGATGCCGGTAAAAAAGTGGTGCTTTCAGGCTGGGTACAGCGTTCAAGGAAACTTGGAGGAATGACATTCATCGACTTGCGTGACCGTTACGGAATCACACAGCTGGTGGTAAGCGCTGATGCTCCGGCAGAACTCGTAGATACAGCCAACTCTCTCGGACGTGAATTCGTCATCCAGGCAGAAGGCGAAGTCGTGGAGCGTCAAAGCAAGAACTCCAAGATTGACACAGGTGAGATCGAAATCAAACTTAGCTCTATCAATATCCTCAACAAATCAGTAACACCTCCTTTCACCATCGAGGACGAAAGCGATGGCGGTGACGATATCAGAGCCAAATACAGATACCTGGACCTCAGAAGAAATCCTTTGAAGAATGCACTCGTGCTTCGTCACAAGATTGCCCACGAAGTCCGCAACTTCCTGGATGCCAAAGGATTTATGGAAATCGAAACTCCATATCTTATTAAATCTACTCCAGAAGGCGCCAGGGATTTCGTCGTACCTTCAAGGATGAACGCCGGCGAATTCTACGCATTGCCGCAGTCTCCGCAGACATTCAAGCAGCTTCTTATGGTTGCCGGATATGACAGATATTTCCAGATTGTACGTTGTTTCCGCGATGAGGACCTGCGTGCAGACCGTCAGCCTGAATTTACACAGATTGACTGCGAAATGTCTTTCGTTGAGCAGGAGGACGTTCTGAATACATTCGAGGATATGATGAGAGGTCTGTTCAAGAATGTTCTGGGAGTTGATATCCCCAACCCGCTCCCGCGTATGAGCTGGTATGACGCGATGGACAACTACGGTTCAGACAAACCGGATATCCGTTTCGATATGAAGATCCACGAACTTACTGCTCTGGCAAAGGGTCACGGATTCTCAGTATTCGACTCAGTTGACTACGTCGGAGGCATCTCGGTTGAGGGTGCCGCAGAATATACACGCAAGCAGCTCGATGAACTGACCGAATGGGTAAAACGCCCGCAGGTAGGCGCCAAAGGCTTGGTTTACATCAAGTTCAACGCTGACGGTACAGTCAAATCTTCAATAGACAAGTTCTATACTCCTGAGCAGATTAAAGAACTCGCCGAGACCGCAGGCGCAAAGGCTGGAGACCTCGTCCTCATCCTCTGCGGAGCGAAGAGAAAAGCACAGACAATGCTCGGTGTCCTGCGTATGGAAATGGCCAACAGACTAGGCTTGAGAGATCCGAAGGTGTTCGCACCGCTCTGGATTGTCGATTTTCCACTTCTTGAATGGGATGACGAGACACAGAGATTCTACGCTATGCACCATCCGTTCACAGCACCTAAGCCGGAGCACTTGGAGATGTTCTACAGCGACAAGAAAGAAGACCTTGAGAGGGTTTGCGCCAATGCTTATGACTTTGTCCTCAACGGTACAGAGCTCGGTGGAGGTTCTATCCGAATCCACGAGGCAAGTCTTCAGGAGAGGATGTTCGAGGTTCTCGGAATCAGCAAGGAGGAGGCCGCATACAAGTTCGGCTTCATCATCAACGCCTTCAAGTTCGGCGCACCGCCTCACGGAGGTCTGGCATTCGGTTTTGACCGCGTCTGCGCACTGTTCGGAGGAAGCGACTCAATCCGTGACTACATCGCATTCCCTAAGAACAATCAGGGCCGCGATGTGATGATTGATTCTCCTTCTACCATCGATCAGGTCCAGTTGGACGAATTGCATCTTGATATCCGCAAGAGCGAATAACGCGTGATACATACAATAAAAAGACGGCCGGAGATTTTTTCGACCGTCTTTTTTTATAATTATCTCATTCTTATTTTTCCGCCCACAGCATTTCCTTATTCAGGTTATCTCGGGTCTAGCACTCCTTGAGACTTATTCTGGCAAGAATCAAGTCCGTGGCGCTACAACCTACGCGGTCCGGGACAAGCCCTTCCCTATAAGATTCGAAACTCCGCAAAATCTCAAACAGAAAGATGAGGACAAGGCACTCGACCGCTTTTTATTCGTGGTTTATCACATAGCCTCAAGCAGGAACACCCCGCTCTCATAATACGCCCTGTACGGAGGATTTACGCCCTTATTCATCAGCATCGAACCAGGCAGAACCTTGCCGGAGAACCAGCTTGAAGACTTATCGACATTAAGCTCGGTTATGCGATAATTCTTTGCCGCGTCCAGGCCGTCCAGACGAATCTGAGCAGCAACGCAACGAGAGTCGTATACTATCCTGTAGATGAACAGCACCGCCTTCTGCTTGTCTTCCGTGACATACATCAGACCGAATTCCCCGTTATCATCATAAGGAGAGCCAAGACGATACAGGTCGCCGTTCATAACAATATCACGATAACCCTTATAGCTTTCTATAGCCCTCTTTGCGAACGCCTTTTCTGCATCGGTCATCGTTTTCGGCTGAAGTTCCATACCAAGTCTTCCGCAAGCCGCGATGTCAAAGCGGAATTTAAGCGGTGTCACGTTCTTGTTCTGCTGATTAGGCACTTCTGAAACGTGAGAGCCCATAGTACAGGCAGGATAGAACAGACTGAATCCATACTGAATCTGCGTCCTCACAAGCGCTTCCGTATCATCGCTGGTCCACACCTCATCAAAATATTTGAGCGCGCCATATTCAATACGTCCGCCACCCGATGCACAGGCCTGAACCAGCACGTGAGGATATTTGTTGCGGATACGTTCCATTACGGAATAGAATCCCTGCGCATATTTCACCCAGAACATAGACTGCGCATCTGACGGAAGATATGCAGAACCGACATTCTCCACGTGCCTGTTTGCGTCCCATTTGATATAGTCAATTTTGTCTGAGAGTTTCATCGTGTTGTCAAAGACGCCGAACACGAAGTCCTGCACATCAGGATTCGTCAAATCCAGAAGAGCCTGATTTCTCATAAGAGGGGCATCGTGCGCCTTGTCCTTTACTATCCAGTCCGGATGTTTCTCATAGAGCTCGCTCTTCGGATTGACCATCTCAGGCTCAATCCATATACCGAACTTCAAGCCTTTGTCGTGCGCATAAGATGCCACATAATCAATACCTTCCGGCAGTTTTGTCGAATTGACCTGCCAATCTCCAAGTCCCGCCTTGTCGGAATTTCTCGGATACTTGTTGCCGAACCAGCCGTCATCAAGCACAAACATCTCCAGTCCCATTGACGCGGCATCATCAATCATATCCGTCAATGTCTTTGTATTGAAATCAAATCTAGCTCCTTCCCAACTGTTGAGAAGCGTAGGAGCCATATTAGAGCCGTTATGCAGCTGGTAATCGCGTGCCCATCTGTGAAGATTCCTGCTTGCCTGACCTGCACCCGCATCAGTCCAAGTCCAAATCACATCAGGAGTCGTGAAAGACTCGCCCTTCTTCAAGGCATATTCGCCGGAGTACGGGTTTATGCCGACAAGAATGTTCAGGATATTAAATTCCGTCAGTTCAAAGTTCAGTTTGAAGTTACCGCTCCAGGCAATTGCACCTGCGATAACTTCTCCGGTATTCTCGCTGAATCTGTCGGTGTTAAGGCTCAGCATAAAGGCAGGATTCTCCGAATGTGTTGTCCTTACGCCCTTTCTACATTCGATGCTCTTTGTTCCGTGGTCCAAAACAGTGTGTTCCACACGGTTTTCGTGAGCCCAAGTGCCGTGTAGATGCGTAAGCAGATATTTCTCCGCTCTGATCGGCAGGGCTGAAGAATAATAATTACGGAGAACAACCGTTCCCTTCTCGTTATTTCTTATGACAGAATGAGATAGAATCACGTTCTGCTTCTTGTATGCGGTATACACCAAGTCCACTTCCGTACCCTCAGCATCATCTGCCAGACGGATTGTCGTCTCGGTTACATTGGCATCCAACTGCTTGACTTCGTGGCTGATATAACGGAGATCAGTGTTGAGGTCGCCATTCTTATGGGTTATCGCCAAAGCCGGCTCATTGAAATTTCGGGTCCCCTGAGCAGGATATGACTCGTAAGGCGTACCGTGATTGCCTGTGATTCCGCTTTTGAAATCAGCAAAGGCCGAAGCATCTTCGATGGCTCCTCCGAAATGCAGAGTGTTCAGATGTCCGTCGGTATTAGCCCTCAAGACCAATGAGATGTCGTTCGTCCTGATGTTGATTACGGTCGGTTTTTGCGATGCCTTTGCCTGAAACATTACTGTCAGTGCTACGGCAATTAGCAGTATCTTCTTCATTATTACAATATTTTGGTTCAGTCAAAAAGAATGTCTGACCGGCCTTCCAACCGTAATCAGACATTCTTCCTCATATCTTCAAATTATCAAAATTACTCTTCTGTATCGTTAGCCGCATACTCGGCGAGAAGTTTGGTCTGAACATCGCCAGGAACAGGCTGATAATCAGCAAACTGCATCGAGAATGTCGCGCTTCCGGAAGTAAGCGAACTCAATGCTGTAGAATACCTGTACAATTCTGCCAGCGGAACTCTCGCCTTGATAACCTCAAAGCCCTTGTCGCTTCCCATACCTTCGATAATAGCCCTTCTGTTCTGCAGGTCGGACATACAAGCACCCATATATTCGCTCGGTGTCAGCACTTCCAGGTTATAGATAGGCTCCATAATTTTCGGTCCTGCATTGCGGAACGCTTCTTTGAACGCATTGCGCGCCGCCAAAACAAATGATATTTCGTTAGAGTCAACCGGGTGCATCTTTCCGTCATAGACAAACACTCTTATATCTCGTGCATAAGATCCGGTAAGAGGGCCTTCAGCCATCTTCTCCATAATACCTTTCAGAATCGCCGGCATAAAGCGGGCATCAATCGCACCGCCGACAACGCAGTTATAGAATTCAAGCCTTCCGCCCCAGTCAAGGTCACAAGCCTCCTGGCTCTTCACATTCAGAGTGACATCCTTGCCGTCAATCTTGAACTTATTGGTAAACGGCACGCCCTCAACGATTGGGCAGATAAGCAGATGCACCTCACCGAACTGGCCGGCACCTCCTGACTGCTTCTTGTGGCGATATTCAGCTGTAGCCTGCTTTGTTATGGTCTCGCGATAAGGAATCTTCGGCGGGAACAGTTCGATATCCACCTTGAATTCATTCTCCAACCTCCATTTCACGACATTGATATGCTGTTCGCCCTGTCCGCTCAATATGGTCTGTTTCAACTCTTTGGAATACTCGACAACCACTGTAGGGTCCTGTGCGGAAATCTTGTTCAGCGCATCGCCCAACTTCGCTTCGTCAGCCTGAACCTTAGCCTTGACAGCCGTACGGTATTTAGGTGCAGGGAACTTGATGTTTTCATAGACGATTCCTGTTCCCGGCTGGGAGAGTGTCACGTTTGTCTTTCCCGCACGCAGTTTCACGGTACAGCCGATATCTCCAGCCCTCATATCCGTAACCTTCTCCTTCTTCGAGCCCGCAACCGCATATATTGTAGATATACGTTCTCTGTTGCCAGTTGCAGCATCTTCCAAGTCCATTCCCTCATCCAACTCACCGCTCATCACTTTGAAATAAGAGACTTCGCCAAGATGCGACTCGACATCTGTCTTATATATGAAAAGAGAAACCGGCGCTTCCTGCTTGCAGACAACTTCTTCGCCTTCTCTTGTCAATGTCCTTGTTATTTCCGGTGACGCAGAGGTCCTGATGGTGAATTCCATAAGCCTCTTAACACCGATATCCTTCTTGGCCGAGAGACAGAATACAGGAAGGACTTTTCCTTCTCTGATTCCGACGCCCAATCCCTTACGTATCTCATCTTCAGTAAGAGACCCTGCCTCAAAGAATTTCTCCATCAATGTATCATCATATTCTGCGGCAGTTTCTATAAGCGTCTGCCTAAGAATCTCCGCCTCATCTTTCAGATTTTCAGGGATTTCAAGATCTTCCCTGGTACCATTTTCATCTTTGAAATGGTAATATTTCATCTTAAGTACATCCACGAAACCATCAAATGACGGCCCCGGATTGACTGGGAACTGCACAATTACAGGCTTGTTTCCGAATGCTTCCTTCATACTTGCCTGAACGGTGTCCCAGTCCGCCTTTTCAGTATCCAACTGATTGACTGCTATTATTATAGGTACTTTATACTTATCTGCGTAACGAGCAAAAATCTCAGTCCCGACTTCCACTCCCTGCTGCGCGTTTATGACAAGAATACCATTCTCGCACACCTTGAACGCAGACACTGCTCCGCCGACGAAATCATCCGCGCCCGGAGTATCGATTATGTTGAACTTCGTATCCATAAATTCAGCATAAAGCGGAGTTGAGAATATTGATCTCTGGTTCATCTGCTCTATTTCAGAATTATCGGAAACTGTGTTCTTGGCCTCAACGGTGCCACGTCTGTCAATGACTTTACCCTCGTAAAGCATAGCTTCCGCTAATGTGGTCTTGCCTGACTTGGTGCTGCCAAGCAAGACCACGTTCC
>CAVHJF010000001.1:159436-274583 GCA_963636275.1 Acutalibacteraceae bacterium
GTGGTAATAACGGTCGATTCCGCGTTAAATTTTTACGATTTTTAAATGCCGTCTCTCTACCGAATGGCAATTTTAAGTTGTCATTAGTTGCCACCCTGCCTAGCGGAACGGAGAGCAGGATTACGGGATATTTTCAGTAACTTCGTATCGTTTCTTTCGGACGGATTGAACAACCCGACGACGAGACCCACCGAGTTCAACGACAAGAAACTCTGAACACAGCGCAGGATACACTGAGCATAACAACAGAAACACACTGTACAATATATGAACACGCCCAACCTCAAGAATTTTCTGAACGAGAATCTGCTGGAAGCCGGATGCGATGAAGCCGGCAGAGGGCCGTTGGCCGGTCCGGTATTCGCCGCGGCCGTCATTCTCCCCAAAGATTTCCATCATCCACTCCTCAACGACTCCAAAAAGATGACAGAGAAGCATAGAGACATCGTCCGGGAAGTCATTGAAAAAGAGGCCATTTCCTGGGCGGTGGAAGAGATAAGCGCAGCCGAGATTGACGAACTGAATATTCTCTGGGCATCTGTGACAGGAATGCAGCGTGCGGTCTTGAGATTGACACCAAAACCGGAATTCCTGCTGATTGACGGAAACAAATTCCGGCCTTTCGACACATACGGCACCTCTGATTATCAGACTATTGTAAAAGGCGATGCAACTTACGCGTCAATCGCGGCCGCCTCAGTACTCGCAAAGACTCATAGGGATGAATTTATGAGAAAACTGGCCCTTGAATATCCACAATACGGATGGGAACGGAATATGGGTTACCCTACGCCGGAGCATATCCAGGCCATAAAGAAATATGGATACACCCCTTATCACAGGATGAGCTTTCACCCCAAGGAACTTGAGCCGACATTGTTCTGATTTTCGTATCTTTGCGGAGTTTTCGGCTGAAGAACCTCTATGCGTGGCGTGCTCCGTATTCAAAGAGGGGCAAACCGGTCATTGTTCAGCCTATAAACAATTGAAACAAAACAACATAATATTAATATGAAGAAAATTTTTCTTACGCTCTCCGCAATGACAATGCTTGCATTCGGCGCAAGTGCGGATGAGGGAATGTGGCTGCTGCCGCTCCTGCAGAAAATGAACAGCAAGGCGATGGAGAACATCGGATGCAGACTTACCCCTGAACAGATTTACGATATCAATCATAATTCGCTTAAGGACGCAATCGTTCAGTTCGGCAGCGGTTGCACAGGAGAAATCATATCAGACAAGGGACTTCTCGTGACCAACCACCATTGCGGATACAGTTCCATCCAGAAACTCAGCACACCGGAGCACAACTATCTGGAGGACGGATATTGGGCTATGAAGAATACTGAGGAACTGCCTGTAGCCGGTTTGACAGCGCGTTTTCTGCAAAGTATGACTGACGTTACGGACATTCTTGAGAAGACACGTACCGCCGCTTTGAAAGAATTCAAGGACAGCACAAATGCGGAAGAGCTTGCAGAGAAGGCATATACAGCCGCATACAAACAGCTCATCGAGACCGCGGAGAAAGCGAACCCGAACTGCAATGTGAGAATTGTCAGCTTCTACAACAATAACGTATTCTACCTCATCATCGACAAGATTTACAAGGATGTCCGCTTCGTAGGAGCACCTCCGGCATCTATGGGCAAGTTCGGAGGCGAAACCGACAACTGGATGTGGCCTCGTCACACCTGCGACTTTTCTATGTTCCGTGTATATGCCGGCAAGGATAATGAGCCTGCAGAATACTCCGAGGACAATGTTCCATACACTCCGAAGCAATCTCTCAAGGTGTCGCTCAAAGGCGTGAACCAGGGTGACTTCGCAATGATTATGGGCTATCCGGGACACACCCAGAGATTCCAGTCTGCAGCCAGCCTTGAAGCAATGATCAAGAGGCAGGATGTAAGCATTGCCGCCAGGACATTGAGACAGAACATTATGAAAGAAGGAATGGAGGCTGACCCTACAGTTCGTCTTCAATATGCCAGCAAGTATGCAGGCTCATCAAACGGTTGGAAGAAGTGGATTGGAGAAAAGAAAGCATTCGAGAATCTCAACATCATCGGACGCGAAGAAAAGAAAGAGGCCGCTTTTATGAAGTGGGTTAATTCCAATAAGAAAAGAACCGCTGAATATGGTTCAGCCTTGACTGATATCAAGTCTGCCGTTGACAGTTCCATCGCAGACGCATTGGCTTACAGACTGTTGCTTGAAGCGCCGTTCAACATCGAACTTCTCGACCTCGTCGGAGATTTCGCACAAGGACTTATGTCGCAGGTGAGAAGCAACCCTGAAGACACGACTGCGGCCCTGCAGGCAGGAAAAGATGCAGTCCTGCCTGCTTACAAGGATTACAACGAGCCGCTTGAGCGCAAGATGGCAGCCGGTCTGCTTAAGTTCTACAGGGATAACGCAAGGACTTCAGATTATCCTGAAATCGAAGGTTATGACTTCGCCACGATGGATATTGACAAATACGTGGATTATCTGTTTGACAACAGTTTCCTGGCCTCAGAAGAGAAACTTAAAAACATCACTCTCACGTCTGTAAGCAATTTCTCAAATGACCCTGCAGTCACTTTATACAATGCTGTCGTATCAGTATATCTCCCTATTTACAAAAATCTCAGAGCAAGTGAAGCCAAGATTTCCGAGGGACACAAGACATTCGCCGCCGGACTTCTTGAGTGGGAAAAGGGCAAGCCGTCATATCCTGACGCGAACCTCACTATGCGATTGACTTACGGCACAGTGAAAGGTTATTCGCCGGCGGACGGCATTGATTATAAATACTATACGACATTAGCCGGCGTTATGGAGAAGGAAGACCCTGACAATTACGAGTTCCGCGTCCCAGCGAAAGTAAAGGAACTTTACAATGCCAAAGATTTCGGCCAGTATGCAAATGCAGACGGCAAGGTTCCTACCTGCTTCCTGACAAACTGCGACATCACCGGCGGAAATTCCGGCAGCCCTGTACTTGATGCTGAAGGCCGACTGATCGGTCTCGCATTCGACGGCAACTGGGAATCAATGTCAAGCGACGTGATGTTCGAGCCTGACCTGCAGAGATGTATCTGCGTGGATATTCGCTACGTCCTGTTTATGATGGACAAGTTCGGAGGCGCCGGATACCTGCTCAAGGAAATGAATATCGTGAAGTAATATTCTGATATTGAATAATTTGAAGATATGAAGGAAAACGAGATAATGAAAATGCTTTATGATGTTGCGCATCCCGCCAAGGGAGACCGCAATATCGTGGAGCTCGGGCTGGTGGACAAAGTCGAGATTGACGGAAACAAGGTGACTGTGACGCTGGCATTCCCGAAACATCGAGACCCGCTTACAGAATATATTGTAAGCAGCACCAAGGCCGCCATATTCAGGCACGCTCCTGAGGTTGAAGACGTTGAAGTCAAGACTATCGTGAAAGAAGAGAATACACCGAAAAAGCAGACAGGATTGAACTTGTCTTTGGATGAGCTCAACAATGTCCGCCACATCATCGGAGTCGCTTCAGGCAAGGGCGGTGTAGGCAAATCAACTGTTGCGGTGAACCTGGCAGTAGCTTTGGCAAGACTGGGATACAAAGTGGGTCTTGCAGACGCAGACGTTTACGGACCATCCGTACCGAAGATGACAGCTACCGAAGGTGCTCTGCCGGAAGCCATCAAGGAAGGCGACAACGAAATCATAATGCCTATCGAAAAATATGGCGTAAAATGGATGTCCATCGGATATTTCGCGGAGCCGGGACAGGCATTGATCTGGAGAGGTCCTATGGCCTGCAACGCACTGAAACAGATGATTCTTCAGGTCCGTTGGGGCGTACTTGACTTCCTGCTGATAGATATGCCTCCGGGAACAGGTGACATTCACATAAGCCTCGTGCAGGACATTCCTATGGAGGGTGCGGTCATCGTGACTACACCTCAGGATGTAGCCCTGGCTGACGTTGAAAAGGGTGTGGATATGTTCCGCAACAAGAATATCAACAGACGCATTTTCGGAATTGTCGAGAATATGTCCTGGTTCACGCCGGAAGAGTTGCCTGACAACAAGTATTACATATTCGGAAAGGACGGCGGAGCGAAAATGGCGGAGAAATACAACACTCCTCTGCTCGGACAGATTCCTATTGTCCAGAGTATCCGCGAAAATGGAGATGCCGGCGAACCGGCCGCACTCTCAACAAGGCCTGACGGGCTTGCGTTTCTGAATTTGGCTGAAAAAGTTGTTAAATCCGTAGAGTTGCCGTAATTTTACACCTGCTAATCGGCCGCTTGGAAGACCGACAGGCGATTCTATAAGGAAGCGTGTCCGAGTGGCTGAAGGAGGCTGCCTCGAAAACAGTTGACCGCCCTTAAGCGGTTCGCAGGTTCGAATCCTGCCGCTTCCGCAAAATGAGTCACAAAAAAAGGCTGACTGGAATTATTTTCCAGCCAGCCTTTTTCTTATTTCTTAGCTCTCGGGCGCGTTACTCAGTTAGCGGCTCCGAATCTATACCCTATGGGCTATCTTCAAATCCGCCTCAGGCAAGAGATTATAAGCTATTCTCTTACCTGTCAGGCAGGTATGAATATTATTTCGCAAATGCTGCGACGTCTGCAGAACTCGTAGGGATAATCTCGATTTTATCCTTGTACCATTCAACGACTCCGAAGATGTCGCCAGTCGTACTTGCAGCGAAACTGTCGTTAGCGAATTTAGCCGCTTTAACCACATAGACAGTGACGACCTCATTATTCTTTCCGGTGAAGCTGTGTCCGCTCTTGAAGTCTGTGCTATACCAAGTCGAAGATGCCTCCGGAGATGTTACATCCTTGACTTTGACATACTGACCGACATATTTGCTCAGCTCGTTGTCAGCAATCTCAGGGACTGTCATTGTCGCCTTCTCCTCGGTCGGATATATTGTGGCGTTAGTTATCGTAGGAAGGTTATTTGAGACAGTATATTTTGCCGTCTGCAAGCTTACGATAACCTTTGTGCCAACCGGAAGTGTAGATTCAGTATAGTCAGTACCTTTTATTATTATACCTGAATCCTCTGCGCCGGTATTGTCCACAAGAGAAATCACGCTCTTGAGATTACCGCCCTCATTGTTCGCAGCCACATATCCCTTGACAGCAACCACGCTTGTAAGCATATCGCCGCTCTTGAAATCAGCCAGCTTCTTATTGAGTTCAGCAACAGTAATCGCATCTTTCTCTTCAGGTTTTGTTTCCTTGTCCACTGGTTCAATGCTTGTCGCCATTGTGGTCACATATTTGACTCCATCGCTCTCGGTAACACCCAGAAGATAACCGCATACGATGATCTTCACACCGTCATATTTGCTGATATTGAATCTGCTCTCAGGATATGAAATCGTGCCCTGAACATCTGTACCGTCAACAGTAACATTGTAATGCCACTGATAAATCTGGTCCTGGGTTGATTTCAGAGTACCGGTGTAGGTCACATACTTGACTGTGAGATTGTCAACATAAGAATTGAACTGAGCAGCCTTGAACTCTTCAGGAGTTGGATAGGTCACATCGCTATGGCTTGAAACCGTCACGACAGATGTTCCGTCAAACTGCTTCATTCCGCCATATTCAGTTGTAGGGCCCTCGACTGTCACATTATCGCCGGCAGTCATAGTGTGTCCCTTCATAAACACGAGAATAGAGCCGGTGTCGTCTTTTACAAGAAAACCTTTTGTGTGAATAGCCATCACTGTACCCTGAATCTTGTAGGTCTCATCTACCGGTGAAGCAAGAACCTCCGAGATTGTGGAGAGCGGTGTCTCTACATCCTTTCCGAACTCTACCTGCTGTCCGCCGTTGCCCTCAACGAGAAGCACATCATCAAGTCTGTTTACACTGAACGACTTGGCCGCGAACTTGATATACAATGTGTTGGTACCTGCAGGGAGAGTGAAGTCGGCAACTGCAAGTCTCCATTTTCCTTCGTGAGTATCCTCAACTCCGCCGAAGTCATAATCCAATGCAGGTGACCAAGTTGAGCCGTCTGCGGAAAGTTGTACGGTGAAGTTTGACTTGATGAATGTGTTGGCACTTCCCTGAGAATAGTACTGTGCTCCGAATGAGAGTCTAAGGTTCTGTGAAGGAACCGCTATCTTTCCTATTGTGAACCAGTTAGGATTCTCAGTTGAACCGCCGAAGAATATATTGTTGTTGCCGGAACCTTCATAAGTCGAAAGTGAACCTTTTGACTCCTGGTTGGTACGGACAGACATTTCCTTATAATCATATTCCACTGCTGAAGCGCCTGTACCTTTTTCGTTCTTCCAGCCGTCGAACTGGTCGAGCCAAGGCCATCCTTTTGTGGTGCCGTATTTCTCGGAATCCTGTGTGGCAATTTCCTTGTCGAATGTATTGTAATAGATTGCTCCTTCAGGGATTACATCCTCGTGAATGCCGTTATCTACAACCTCGACCGGCACTGTGTACATATAGGTTTTGTATGAACCGAAGAGCCATCCGGTGATTGTGAGCGAATGTCTGTTGTATTTCTCCTTGAATTCATCGGACATATAGTCAAGGCTGCCGATGTTATCTGTGCCGTCAATCTCGACGTTGACATAGTTTCCTGCGACGATGACTGTACCGGTGTAGGTAACATATTTAATCTCAGGAGCTTTCATATAAGCATCCACATCGCTGCCTGCGAACGTTGACGGGGTCGGCTGTGTGAAATCGCCGTGCCAGGTCTTCTCGAGCTGCACGCCTTTGCCGAATTGATAAAGTCCGTTTCTTGTAGTCGTGGTGCCGGATACAACTGTAACCATATCACCTACTGTAAATTCGTGGCTTTCTCCAAGATACGCGTAAATGCTTGAACCATCTTCCTGAAGAATGACGCCCTGTTCGTTGGTTGCTACGATTGTAACGCAATCAATGTTTGAGAATGAACTCCCGACATCTGCTTTGAGAACATCTGAGATTGTAACTGTGCCTGTTTTTTGAGGTTTTGGATCGTCCGGAGTTGTGTTTTTCTTTTCTCCATTACATCCTGAGATTAACGCTCCGAGAACGACAAGGGCCAATGCCTTGAGCGGAGTCTTCCAGAAAAGTTGTGTCATTTATACTATAATTGTTTGGTGAATTCTCAAACGCGGCGCAAAAATACGGCATATTCCATTCCCGCCCAAACACTTTCTTCTCTACATCGTTTCAAGAGAACGAAACTTTTCAATATATGGTTCACCACAACTTTTGGAAGTTTAGAAATCCAGTCCGGCGCGTGAGGCCGAGGTAGCATTATGGTGGTTTTATATACAAAAAAAGAGGTTGAATTTCTTCAACCTCTCTGGAGAGCGGAAAACGAGACTTGAACTCGCGACCCCGACCTTGGCAAGGTCGTGCTCTACCAACTGAGCTATTTCCGCATTATGTTCCCGCTATTGGTGTTTCGGGATTGCAAAGATAGGCATAAAATCTTACTCTGCAAATTTTTTCGACACTTTTTAGATATTTCTTTCTAAAAAGCCTTGTTTACACCTCTACGCAGGTACTGAATTCGCGAAGGAAACGCATATCATTCTCGAAATAATGGCGAAGGTCATTAACCTGCCATTTAAGCATTGCGATACGCTCGATTCCCATACCGAAGGCAAATCCTGAATACTTCTTGCTGTCTATCCCGGAAGCCTCGAGGACATTAGGGTCAACCATTCCGCAACCGAGAATCTCCAGCCAGCCTGTTCCTTTACAGATGTTGCAACCTTTACCGTGACAGATGTTGCAACTTACATCCACTTCGGCAGACGGCTCCGTAAACGGGAAGTAAGACGGTCTCATACGAATCTGAGTATCAGGACCGAACATTTCCCTTGCAAATAGCAGAATAGCCTGCTTCAGGTCGGCAAAAGTCACATTCTCATCGATATACAGACCCTCAACCTGATGGAATATGCAGTGAGCTCTGGCAGAAATCGCTTCATTTCTGAACACACGGCCCGGGCAGATGACGCGGATAGGGAGTTTCATATTCTCCATTGTCCTGACCTGCACACTTGACGTATGGGTACGGAGAAGAAGCGGATTCTTGTGACCTACAGATACGAAGAACGTATCCTGCATATCTCTGGCCGGATGGTTAGGAGGGAAATTCAACGCCTCGAAAACGTGATAGTCATCCTCGATCTCCGGACCTTCAGCCACATCATAACCGAATTTGCGGAATATGTTGACTATCTGCTGACGTGCTATGGATACAGGATGCCTGGTTCCGAGCGGAATCGGATCGCCCGGCACTGTCGCGTCGAATGCCTCTGAAGTTGCAGAAGCGGAAGCCGCAGCGTTTGCCTTAAGTTCTTCTATCTTGGCAGTTGCCTCTTTCTTGAGCACGTTCAGTTTCTGTCCGAATTCGCGCTTCAACTCGGGAGCTACAGTTCTGAATTCATCGAAGAGTTTGGTAATTTCGCCCTTCTTGCCGAGGAGACGCACCCTCGCTTCCTCTATTTCCTTTTCTGTCTTGCATTTGAGGTCTTTAACCTCCGCAAGAATCTGTTCTATTTCTTCTTTCATAAAATCTTATTCAAGGTTCTGACGAACCGGATGCAAATTTAATCAATTCCGCGGAAAATAATCACAGCACCTGCCCGAACTATTTCTCCGTAGCGGATTTCGGCAACGCTGCAGAAGACTTCTCTATCTTTGCCTTACGTTTTTCCCTGGCTTTCTGGAGTTTCGCGGCACCGCTCTTCAGATATGCCGCCCACTGCTGCTGGGTGAAGATTTTCTTATATTCGTTGTCGATTACATCCATCCACTTGTCGCTGGTCCTGGTGTACAAATCGTAACTGTCCACTCTCGCGGCCTGCATCTTTTTGATTTCGTTCTGCCACTCAGTATATACATATTGCAGGGTGGAATCGACATAGAAAACCTGCCAATATTCAAGTTTCAGCTGCTCAGCCAGACGGTCAGCCTCTTTAGTCGCCATTTCTTCCGGCGTGGGAGCCTTCTGTTCCTGCTGCTCCTGCGCGAATGCACTGATCAAAAGGAGCATCGACAATACAGTCAAAAATATCTTTTTCATTTGTCCGAATTTTCTTCTCCTTTCTTTCGCTATATTTGCAATCCGCGTGGAGAATTGTCCATTTGGACAAAAGTAGTGAAATAATAATATAGAACAAAATAGAGATGACCCTGAAGAATATCATTGGAACGGCATCATTGGCGTTAGCCTGCAGCATATCGGCATTCAGAGCTGACGCCTGCACGAATGTAATCGTCACGAAGGGAGCAAGCGCAGACGGCTCCTGTATGGTTTCCTATGCAGCCGATTCGCATTGGCTCTATGGCGAATTGTATTTCAAGCCTCAGGCCGACTGGAGAAAAGGCAGTCTGTTGGCCATAAATGACTGGGACACAAATCAATATCTAGGAACAATCGACCAGGTGGAGCACACCTACAAGACTGTCGGAAATATGAACGAGCACCAGCTCATCATCGGCGAGACCACTTTCGGTGGACGCGAGGGCCTCAACGATCCGAACGGTATAATGGATTATGGTTCATTGATATATGTAACATTGCAGAGGGCAAGTTCAGCAAGAGAAGCAATCAAGATTATGGCCGAGCTTGTGAAGAAATATGGCTATTTCTCCGAGGGCGAGTCATTCTCGATTGTGGACAAGAACGAGGCTTGGATAATGGAGATGGTCGGAAAGGGTTCTTCAGAACGTGGCGCCGTATGGGTTGCCCTGCGAATCCCGGACGGATATATCTGCAGCCACGCGAACCAGTCTCGTATAGAAACATTCCCGCTCAACGATCCTGAAAACTGTCTTTACGCCGACGACGTGATAGAGTTCGCCCGCAAAAAGGGATGGTTCAGCGGAAATGACAGCGAATTCAGCTTCCGCGATGCTTATTGTCCTGCCGATTTCGGCGCATTGAGGGGCTGCGAGTCCAGAGTCTGGAGCGCATTCAACATCCTCAGCCAGGGCAGTTTCACATTCGAGGACCACGATGGCAATCTTACCACCAGAGACGCACAGGACTATCTTGACTATGCGATGGGATATAACCCGGACAACAGGCTTCCGTTGTGGATCAAGCCGTCCAAGAAGGTCACTGTCAAGAATGTAGCCGACGTTATGAGAGACCATTATGAAGGCACGCCTATGGATATGACCACTGATATAGGCGCCGGCGGAAACGCTCTCCCTTACAGATGGAGGCCTATGGATTTCGAATATGAAGGCAAGAGATACACGAACGAACGTGCCATCGCGACTCAGCAGACCGGATTCTGGTTCGTAGGACAGGCCCGAAGCGAATACCCGGACGTGATCGGCGGTATTCTATGGTTCGGCACTGACGATGCTGCAACTTCTTATGTCACACCTATTTATTCAAACACCAACAAGGTACCGGATTGCTTCAAACAGGGCAACGGAGACCTCCTCACATATTCAAGGCACGCATCTTTCTGGATTAACAACAGGATCACAAATGCTTGCTACAGAATGTATAACATTATGGCTCCGTTCGTCCGCGAGCGTATCGACAAGTTCGAGAACGAGCAGATGGAGAAAGTCAGTCAGAACGACGCGAAGGCACTCGAGCTATTCAAGAAAGCGATGGACAGTGCGGAAAGGAGAGGCAAACGCAATTCCAGCAGCTATAACGTAATGACCGATACTGGAAATTCTTTCTATGCGGTCAAACAATTGCTGACCAACTATTCTGTAAATACAGCCCAGAAGATTTTCAAGGAATGGCAGGATCTTGAAATCACTATGACCGTAAAATTCATTGACGGCAATGTGAAGGCGCAGAACGAAGACGGTTCATTCAAACATTCCGATTTCTCGACAGGTATTCCTGATGGACTCACACAGCCGGGTTACACGGACGTATGGAAAGAAGCCGTTGTACATTTCCACGGAGACGTGATCGAGGAGAAACCGGCAAAATAACTACCCGGATTAGTTGCAAGAGCCTATTGCTCAAGCGATTGACAATAAGATACGCAACAACACTCCGAGAATTGAGGTATTGAACCGACTCAACAGAGCATATAACAAAACCCCGAAAGTTTTTGTCTAACTTTCGGGGTTTATTCCATATCGGCAGTATCCCACTGATATCTATAATGTTTATATTTAGCGTCCCTTGTCGCACAGCACTATCTCATCGCCGGAGGCATCCACTTCCACGACAGAGTCCTTGTGCACTGTGCCGTCGAGAATCGCTTTGGCAAGCTGGTTCACCAGTTCACGCTGCATAACCCTCTTCACAGGACGCGCACCGAATGCAGGGTCATATCCTTTCTCGGTCATATAATCCACAAACGCATCAGTAAACTCAATCTCGACACCGTCCTCTGACAGTTTGTGTTTAAGCTGATCCATCTGAATATTTAGAATGTCGCGTATATCGTTCCTTGTCAGAGGCTCAAACATTATGATTTCGTCGATACGGTTCAGGAATTCCGGTCTTATGGTCTGCCTGAGCACCTCGAGAATCTTCTGTTTACATTCATCCAGTAACTGAGTCCTTTTGGCGATATTTAAAGCCTGAACCTCAGCACTTTCGCCTTTGACGCCGACTTCCGGCAACTTGTCCATATATCCCTGAATGAGGTCAGAACCAACATTGGAAGTCATTATGATGATGGTGTTCTTGAAGTCCACCGTACGTCCCTTGTTATCCGTAAGTCTTCCGTCATCAAGCACTTGCAAGAGGATGTTGAACACGTCGGGATGCGCTTTTTCAATCTCGTCAAGCAGAACGACCGAATAAGGTTTGCGTCTGACCGCTTCTGTCAGCTGACCGCCTTCATCGTAGCCCACATATCCCGGAGGCGCTCCTATAAGACGGCTTACCGTGTGGCGCTCCTGATATTCACTCATATCTATACGGGTGATCATATTCTCATCATTGAACAGAAACTCCGCAAGGGCTTTTGCGAGTTCAGTCTTGCCGACACCGGTTGTTCCCATAAACAGGAATGAACCGATTGGTCTTTTCTCATTGGACAGACCCGCTCTGCTTCTGCGCACAGCATCCGCAACGGCGTGGATTGCCTGTTCCTGACCGACGACTCTCTTGTGCAGTTCGTCTTCCATCCGAAGAAGTTTCTCTTTCTCGCTTTCCAGCATTCTGTTTACAGGAATGCCCGTCCAGCGGGATACCACATCGGCAATATCCTCAGGAGTAACCGCTTCCGTTATGATAGGGTCTTTTATTTCAGCCTGTTTTGCGGCAAGTTCATCGATTTTCTTCTGCGCCTCAGCCATACGTCCATAGCGAAGCTCGGCTACCTTACCGTAATCCCCTGCTCTTTCGGCCGCCTGTGCCTGTATCTTATAGTCCTCAACCTGCTGACGTGCAGTTTGAATGCCGGAAAGAATTCCCTTCTCCTCATTCCACTTTTTCATCAATTCCTCACGCTTTCCGTTCAATTCATCCAGCTGAGCGTTGATTTTATCCAACTTAAGCGAGACGCCTTCTCTCTTGATGGCCTCCTTCTCGATTTCAAGCTGACGAATCTGGCTGTTCAGTTCATCAATAGGCTCAGGAACCGAGTTCATCTCAAGACGGAGCTTTGAAGCCGCCTCATCCACAAGGTCAATCGCCTTGTCCGGAAGGAATCTGCTTGTAATATATCTGTGTGACAGGTTCACGGCCGCTATCAGCGCATCGTCCTCGATCTTGACCCTATGATGATTCTCATATTTCTCTTTAAGACCTCTCAAAATGGCAATTGACTCTGCCGGAGTAGGCTCATCGACCATCACCATCTGGAATCTTCTTTCCAACGCTTTGTCGGCCTCGAAATACTTCTGATATTCATCCAGCGTGGTAGAACCGATTGTCCTCAGTTCACCTCTCGCGAGAGCCGGCTTCAATATGTTGGAAGCATCCATTGCACCGGATGACTTGCCGGCGCCGACCAAAGTATGAATCTCGTCGATAAACAGTATTATTTGTCCCTGACTGTCAACAACATCTTTCACAACTCCTTTCAGACGCTCCTCGAACTCTCCCTGATACTTAGCTCCCGCTATAAGCGCACCCATATCCAAAGAATATACTACCTTGTCTTTCAGGTTTTCAGGGACAGCCCCGTCAACTATTTTCTGAGCCAGCCCTTCTGCAATCGCAGTTTTACCGACACCCGGTTCACCGACCAGTATAGGGTTGTTTTTGGTACGCCTGCTCAAGATTTGCAGGACTCTTCGGATTTCTTCATCCCTGCCGATTACAGGGTCGAGTTTGCCGGCTGCGGCGCGCTCGTTAAGATTGGTTGCGAACTTCCCGAGAAATTCCAATTTTCCTCCGGAAGCATTGTTCTGTGTATTATAATTTTCCATAACTGAAACTCCTTTTTATTCATCGGAGTCTCAGCGGCTGCCTGCAAGACATTTCTCGCGCTCACCCTAACGGGATATAGCCGTCTGCTCCGAAGAACAAACGGCTATAATCCAAATTATATTCCCTTGCTGATTTTTGCTGACAATTTGTCAGTTCAGCGGATTTTCAAATTATTCCTGTGGAGTTGCAGGAGCCTCTGCAGCAGGTTCGCTTGCTGGAGCGCTCTGGCTTGGTGCAGGGAATGAAGGCTGCTCGGTAGCGGCATTCTCAATCTTATCGGTGATGTCCACCTGTGCACCCTGGTTTCCGAGAGTGAATGAGGAAACGACAGATGCGATTACGATGAATGCAACAAGACCCCAAGTGATTTTCTCGAGAG
This sequence comes from Acutalibacteraceae bacterium, assembly GCA_963636275.1. Taxonomy (GTDB): domain Bacteria; phylum Bacteroidota; class Bacteroidia; order Bacteroidales; family UBA932; genus Cryptobacteroides. The sequence goes on from CAVHJF010000001.1 coordinate 173,166, forward strand.
CATTTGCTGTCTGCCTTACACCGAATGTCTGGTTACCTGCAACGAAATTGCTGGCCATACTGTCACCCTTACCGTTCTGAAGAAGAACTGCGATTGTAAGAAGTATGCTTGCAATGACGATGACAACTACAAGTGTAGTGAATATTACGTTCATAACGTCTGATTATTTATCTGTTTGTCAATTTTATCAATAAGGGATGCAAAGTAAGCACTTTTTTCCGGGAATGCCAAAATTAGTTTCCTATATATGCGCTTTGCCTGGTCATAATAGCCCTGATCGGAGTAAATTTCAGCGAGAGATGCAGTGCAGAATTCAAGACTCAAATCCTCCGCAGAATCCTCCTGTACCGGTTTTTTCTTAGCCTGGAATCTGGAGAACACATTATCCTCCACTCTCTTGACTTTCTCGTATTCGGACTGTGAGAAGAAATCGCCTCCCGGGACTCTGACATTATGAGTCTTTACCTCACGTTTGTCGTCTTCCGCAATGTATGATTTCAGAAGCGACTCCAGATTCTTGTCGGAATAATCTTTCTTCGCCCCGTCTGCCATTATTTCAGCGACAGAACGTCGGTCGGAGATGTACATAGCCTGATCAGCAAACTGAGACACACCCCAGGACTCCCCTCCTATTCCGGACATTCTGCGGCAGAGTTCCTTGCGCGCAGCGCTGTACCAGGGATACAGATTCACCACGCCCGCAAGTTCATCCATCGTCAACGTTCTCAGGTTCATTGCTTTCTGTTCCATATCACTACCAGTTTGCCACAGTTGCATTGAACACGTCCTCACATATCTTCTCTATGATTTCGTCACACAGCGTGCTCTCGACCGCATCGAGAGACTGGGTGGAATCATAATCCGCATAAGACGAGAAAGATTTGCCCTGAAAGTCATCTTCAGGATACTTTCTGTTGGTAAAATCTATCTTTACGGTCACCGTAAGCCTGTTCTGAGCAGCCACCTCGTTCGCAGTCACTGCCATAGCCCTTACATCATAACCGGTAATCGAGCCCGTTATCTCAAGGTCGCCGTCTATGTCCACCTGCTCCAGCCTGGTCATCTTGCGGAATTTGTCCTTGAGAGACTCGGTCATACTGTTGGCGAGGGTAGGATTCACCTTTAGCGCCTTATATTCAAAGAAATTGATTGTGATTGTCTTAACGTCTGCCTGTATTGAAGTCCCTGTGAATGAATATATTCCGCAAGACTTGACAATAAGCGCAACCGCCGCTAGTGAAGACAGCAGAGCAATCAGCGACACTATTCTTCTCTTCTTCATATCCGCTAGTCCTCTTTCTTTAGATTACGAAATTCCTGCGGCAGCTTCCTGTACAGCGTTCTCTCGGAAATTCCGAGCTCCTCCGCAGCTTTCTTTCTGTTTCCGTTATGTTTTTCCAACGCCTTGCGGATAAGGTCCTGGCTTACTTTCGATATCGAGAAAGTATCCTGTTCCGCAACACGTTCGCCGCTGTGATGCTCAGTCTGGGATTCGAACGTATCCTGCACATCAATATCGTCACGGGTACGCTCCCAGTCGACGTCAGGCCTAGTCAGATAACTGTCCGCAGAATCATCAGTATGAGCGGCCAGAGCCTTGTTCGGCTGTTCCGGCATCCTTGTTTCCGGCTGAGTATGATATGAACCTGAAGCGATGATCGATTTCAATCTGTTTACTTCAGCGTTAAGGCCATACAACGCCTTGTATATTTCCTGCTTTTCGTCATTTGAAATACCGTCTCCCGCATTCTGATACTTGACAGGGACAGAATTCACATCGTCCTTAGGCAGATATCCTGCAAGCGTAGTGGCGTCAACCTCACACCTTCCCATTCCCGGAGAAAGCCTCTGTCCTTCCAGAGCCGAAACTGTCTCGGCGATATTTTTCAGCTGACGTATATTGCCCGGCCATCTGTAACTGGTCAAAAGCTCTATCGCATCGTGTGTCAACGAAATCTTGCTGATATTGTATTTTTCGGAGAAATCCGACGTGAATTTCCTGAACAGCAGATAGATGTCTTCCTTTCTTTCCCTGAGCGCAGGCATCGAAATCTGTATGGCATTGAGCCTATAATATAGGTCTTCCCTGAATTTCCCCTGGGAAACGGCGTGAAGAAGATTCACATTGGTGGCCGCAATGACCCTGACATCCGTCTTGCTGACCTTTGAGGAACCTACTCTTATATATTCTCCGGACTGCAGGACCCTCAGCAACTTAGCCTGGGACGGAAGCGGCAGTTCGCCCACCTCGTCAAGAAACAGAGTACCACCGTCAGCCTCTTCGAAATAGCCTTTTCGCGCTTCAATGGCACCGGTGAATGAACCTTTCTCGTGCCCGAACAACTCAGAATCGATGGTTCCTTCCGGAATCGCTCCGCAGTTGACAGCAAAATACTTGGCATTCTTCCTCAGACTGAACTGATGTATGATTTTCGGGATGTTGTCCTTACCCACGCCGCTTTCTCCGGTTATCAGCGCGGTGAGGTCAGTAGGAGCCACAGCAACAGCTATCTCCAATGCCCTGTTCAATGCCGGATCATTGCCGATTATATCATATTTATTCTTAATTCTCTGTAATTCCTGTGCGTCCATATCAAGACAAAGTTACAAAATCAGACGAAAATATAAACCGATATGACTGAAAATCGCAAAATTGTTAGTACCTTGGTGGAAAATTTGGAGAAATCTACATTTAGTTTTAATAACAATTATTTTTTTCTATCATGAAAAAGGAAATCAAATCATTGGCAGCAGCAGTCCTCGGACTTGCAGCTGTTGCGTGTGCTTCTCCTGAAAAGATGGCAGAAATGGCAGAGAGCGTAACCGTTACCTGCGATCCTTCTCCACTTGAGGTTGTTGCAGGCAAGATTGATGCAACTGTAGCAGTTACTTATCCTGCTGATTACTTCCACCCGAAAGCTATTCTGGAAGTAACTCCTGTACTCGTATATGATGGCGGTGAGGCTAAAATGGCTCCGTTCACATACCAGGGAGAGAAGGTTAAAGATAACTACACTGTCGTTTCTTCTGACGGTCAGACAGTTACAGAGAAAGTACACTTTGACTATGTTAAAGGTATGGAGCAGTCTCACCTCGAGCTCCGCGGTGTTGTAAAGTACAAGAAGAAGACTATCGATCTTCCTGTAAAGAAAGTTGCTGACGGTGCCAACACTACATATATGCTTGTAGGTTTCGGCGGTGGTCTCGGCAGTGTCGCTTACAAAGCTGACAACTACCAGGATGTTATCCCTCAGACAGCTGAAGGTCAGATTCTTTACACAATCAACTCTGCTGATGTAAACAGCAAGCAGCTCAAATCAGAGTCTATCAAAGATTTCCAGGCTGCTCTTGACGAAATCAAGAACAACGACAGAAAGACCCTCAAGGGAACTGAGGTTGTTGCTTATGCATCTCCAGACGGTGGTCAGGAACTCAACGCAAAACTCTCTGACAAACGTTCAAAGAGCGCTGACAAGGCTTGGACAAAAGTCGTTAAAGGCAAAGAGGTTTCAGACCCTGAGGTTAAGAGCGTAGGTCAGGACTGGGAAGGCTTCCAGGAACTCGTAAAAGAGTCTAACATCGAGGACAAAGACCTTATCATCCGCGTTCTTTCTATGTACAGCGATCCTGCTGTTCGTGAGAGCGAGATCAAGAATATGTCTGAGGTTTACACAACTCTCAAGAAAGAGGTTCTCCCTGAGCTCCGTCGTGCAAGATTCATTGCTAACGTTGAGTACCAGAACTATACAAAGGATGAGCTCCTCAAACTCGTTGAAGAGAACAGCGATGTTCTTGACGAAGAGGCTCTCCTCCGTTCAGCTTCTCTCGTAAGCGACGCTAAGACAAAAGAAGCTCTCTACAAGAAAGCTGTCGAGAAATTCAACAGCGACCGCGCACAGTTCAATCTTGGTGTTCTTTACCTCAACCAGAACGATGTTGACGCTGCTGAGAAAGCATTCGCTAAAGTTCAGACCAAGGACAACGACCTCGAGAACGCTAAGGGCGTTATCGCTCTCCGCAAGGGTGACCTCGCAGCTGCTCAGAAATCATTCGCTGCTGCAGGCAACACTGAGAACCAGGCTGTTGTTGACATCCTCAACGGTAACTATGAGAAGGCTGCTGCCGCTCTCAAGGGCACAAACTCATTCAATGAGGCTCTTGCAGATGTACTCGTAGGCAAGGTTGCTGAGGCTGACGCAGCTCTCAAATGCCAGTGCCCTAAGGCTAACTACCTCCGCGCCGTTATCGCTGCACGTCAGGGCAAATCTGCAGATGTCAAGTCATATCTTGAGAAAGCAAGCGCAGACAAGGATCTTGCTAAGCGTGCTGAGAAAGATATCGAGTTCGCACAGTACAGATAATAAACTTGTGTAACGTTCAGTTACACATTCGCAATACGGAAATGACTGTCAGTCAAGAGACTGGCGGCCATTTCTTCTTTTATATAATGCTACGGAAATTGTAAGCCAAGCTTAACAGACATTGCAGAAGATCTATTAGAACAGATCCATTCTGCTTCACTGCCCTTACGGAAGTTCTGTAAGGATAGGTAACAACTTAACGTGCAGGACATCTCTCGGGCGCTCGGGGAAATCCAAATAACCGGGACGACCGAGCCTCTGAGAATGCGCAAAAAAGGACGACTAATACTACTTAGCCGTCCTAAAATCAAATATAAACTATATCCTAATATCCAGGATTCTGATACAGACCATTAGGGTTAAGGATATGCTGAGTATGCGGAATAGGCAGATAATAATCCGTATTGCTGTACTCTGTCGCACCGTCAGCCTTCATAAGGCTTTCAATCTCGGCTTTCGTATAGCCGCGTTTCATATCGCTGAAAGCTTTGAACTCGTATGCAAACTCTCTCTGACGCTCTTTATAGATTGCATCTCGGAGCGCTGTGCCCGTAGGAGTAACGCTTGCAAGCCCTGCGCGGTTACGGACCAGATTGAGGTACTTCTGAGCATTTGCCGCATCGCCGGTATGATAATATGCCTCAGCAAGCATCATAGCGACATCTGCATAACGGAGAACCACATTGTTGCATCCATAATAGCCGGAAGCATCCAAATCACGATATTTGAGCGTGTAATATGTCTCATTGCCCTTGTGTGCGCCCAATGCCAGGAGCTCGGAGAAACGTTTGTCCCCCTCCTCATCATAGAGCTTCAGGGTTGTATTATACGGCATGAAGTGGCTACCTGCAGTCGCTGTCGAATTCACCTCCTTAGTATCGTCATATATTTCTGTAGGACGGAACTGCGTGTTATAAGAGGAATTCGCAGAATTTGATCCACCAATGAAGACTAGCTGGAATATACCCTCTGCCGCCTTGGACTGCATTGAGACATCCCATATTTCTGTCAGATCAACCTTTGTGAAATCCTGGAACGGAGCTTTCGACCACGCTTCCTTCAGTTGAGTGATTGCGACATTGCAAAGTTCTGATTTTCTGGACGCATAATCCTCATCGGTTGCCATCTGGAGTGCAGCCTTCGCCCACAGAGCCTCAGCCGCTACCTTTGATGCTCTACCGCAATTTGCAGCAGACTGGAGGTCAGGAAGTTTGCTGGACACCGCAAACTGGCAGTCATCGAAAATAGCCTGGTAAACCACGTCTTTAGGCTGACGCACATTCGCGCTGTTCACCGCATCCAGAGTCTCCAACTTTTTGAGAACGACAGGAGCCGGACCCCAGTCGCACACGAGAGTATAGTAGCACAATGCACGCACAAATCTCACTTCAGCCTCAATCTGAGACCGGACATCTTCTGACGAATATTTGACATCATCAATATGCTTAAGCACCACATTAGCGCGGTCAATACATTTATAGATGGCATTCCACCGGTTGAGCACCAACTGGTTACTTGCCTGCACTGTACAGTTGTCAAACTGGGCATTCTCGCCTCCGCCTACACCTGTATCAGGGAACGTGAGGAAACGCGCCTTGTTGTCCTCGAAATAGCAGGCGCTGCTGCCCATAAAGTTTCCGTCCTTCAGAACGCTATAAACGCCGTTGACTGAATTCTGAATATCTGCGACTGAAGTATAATAGTTGGCTGTGGTAACAGCGTTCGGATCTGAAAGGTCCAGGAAGCTGCTACAAGACGAAGCCACGGCAGATATTGCGACAATCGTAATTATTTTATTGAGTTTCATTGTCATATTCATTAGAAAGTAAGTTTGAATCCGCCTGTGATGACCCTTGCGACAGGATATGAACCCCAGTCGAAGCCCGGCATCATATTGGCGTTCGATTTAGTCTCCGCAACAGTTTTTCCGCCGGTTGCATACTGATCAACCTCAGGATTGAATCCTCTGTAGTTCGTCAGAGTGAACAGGTTGTCACCGTTTACATAAACGCGAAGTCCCTGTATATGAAGCTTGTCACAAATTTTCTTAGGGAAATTGTAACCGATGCTTGCGGTTGACAGACGCAAATAATCAGCATCATCGATGTAACGGTCAGAAATCTTCATACCGGTATTCTTGTTTCCGTGACGGAAAGCTCTAGGAACATAACCGTTACCAGGCTCGTCATCACTCTTCCAACGGTTGCGGACTACTCCGTATTGGTTTCCGGAGCCCTCCATATTGTAACAATAGTAGTCGTTGAAGTTGATGACCTGAGCTCCTACTGAATAGGTGAAGCCGACTGCGACATCGAAGTTCTTGAATGTAACGCTTGTATTGAAACCGCCAGTGAAATCAGGATATGGATTGCCGATAATTTCACGGTCTGCTTCCGTAATCTTGTAATCACCGTTTGTGTTGTGATAGATGACGTTACCAGGTGAGAGATATTCCAGAGCGTAGTCAGGAACTGCAGGGCCCTTGAGAACATATCCGCTAGGGAATGATTTTCCGTTTGCCTCGAACACCTCGCGGTCTTTCAGAACATTCTGATAATCAGCCTCTGACATTATACCGTCAGTTCTGTAGGCGATGAATGAACCGATAGGATAGCCCACTTTTGTGATATGGGTCTGCGCAGAACGCATAGTGGTGTTGTAGATTTCATCCACGCCCTCGGAAAGGTAGAGCACCTTGTTGCGGTTAACGGAGATGTTTGTACCGACAACCCAAGTGACAGGGCCTTCAAGGATACGTGCATCCAACTGGATATCAAATCCTTTGTTCTGAATCTTGGAATCACCGAGGTTGGTGGTCGTGGATGTCGAGCCTGAGATTGCAGGAATACCGAGCTGATAGAGCACGTCGGAAGTATTTGATATGTAGTAGTTCCCAATCAAATTGAGACGGCCGTTGAAGAAGCTCAGGTCGAGACCGACATTGGTCTGCTTTGTAGTCTCCCAGCTGAGTGTCGCGTCCACGAATGAGCTCTCGTATGCTGTAGAAACGATGCTGTCGCCCATTGCAGTTGTACCTGTACCGATTGTTGCTATGGAAGCATAGTTACCGATATTGTTGTTACCGCTCATACCCCAGCTTCCGCGAAGTCTGAATGTCATTCCTGGAAGTTTATCCTTGAGGAAAGGCTCGTTGGAGAATGTCCAGCCGGCGGATACTGAAGGGAAGTAACCCCATTTATTCTTTGAACCGAATCTGGATGAACCGTCGGCACGGAAGCTTCCGGTAAGACTGTATCTGTCACTGTAAGAATAGTTTACACGTGAGAGATATGACAACAGATTGTATTCGTTACGGCTTACGCCATATTCCTGCACGGATTTGGAATCAACTGTGGCGCTGATATCAGGAATACGGTTGTCAGTGAACTGTGTCGCCATAATTCCGATACTGTTGTAGGTATTGTCCTGCACGGTGAAACCTACAAGGGCATCCATACGGTGTTCTCCCCACTTGTGATTATAGGTGGCAGTCAACTCTCCCAATGAATCCTGATTCTTCATCATACGGGAAATGGCATAGTGGCTTGAAGTCTCGAGAGCGCTGCTGTAGGCGATATTTGAGCCTGCACCGATGCTGTTCTTGCGGAACTTCGTGTAAGTCTGATCATACCACAAACGACCGAGCTGAGCCTTGAATTTAAGTCCGTCAATCGGCTCCCAAGTAGCTGAAATCGTAACATTGTGCCTGGTCTTGGTATTCTTGATAGGCAGGTCCTGAGCTACAACAAGCGGTGACTCTGATGAGTTGATACCCCAGTTCTTGGAGAAGAAGTTCATCCACGAACGTGCAAGAGTGCCTTCAGTGTTGTATGCGGCCCAGTCGGAAGCATACTGTGTTCCGTTGTTGTTGGCAATGGCCCAAGCCTCTGTGCCGGTCAAACTGCCGTCGTTATAAGCCGGGAAGTTTGGAACAGCAACAAGACAGCCCTGGGTAGCGCCGTCAACTCCCTCTGAACCTTCACCGCCGCCGTTGCTTCGTCCGTAAGTCTTGACTTCGCGTGTCTTGGTGTTGGTCATAGAGTAGTTTGCGGTCATTGAAATCCTCTTGGAAATCTTCGCGTCAATGTTGATTCTGGCATTGATCTGTTTGTGTCCGGAAGGTGAAATGATACCGTCCTGGTCAAGGTAACCGACTGATGCCATATACTTTATGTTCTTGCCGCCTCCGGTGACACTGACGTTGTGACGCATTATGCCTGCAGCCTTGAAATACTCCTTCTGCCAGTCAGTATCGTATTTGAACGCTGTGGAAGCATAGTCGTTCTTGCTGAAATCCCAGAAGAACGGAGAGAGTCCGATATTGTCCACGCCCTGGTTGATGCCGACAGCCTGCAATTTGGCGACACGTGTCGCGTTATCATCGAGAGGGCTGTATTCGATGCCTCCTTTCTGGCAATATGCCCAATATGAGTTGTTTCTAGCCTCGACATACAGCTCTGCGAATTCGCGTGCATTGAGAAGGTCTACCCTGCGTCCGAGAGTCTGCACGCCATAAGAGAAATCGTATGTCACAGTGGCGCGGTCACCTTCTTTACCTCTCTTGGTGGTAATGAGAACGACACCTGATGCACCTCTGGAACCATAGATGGCAGCGGAAGCCGCATCCTTGAGAATCTCGATGCTCTCAATGTCGTTAGGGTTGATGAAGTCATCGTCTGAGACCGGATAGCCATCCACAACATAAAGAGGAGATGTGCTTGCTGTCAATGAGTTGACACCTCTCACGCGGATGTTGACGCCTGTTCCAGGAGCACCGTTTGACTGACGGACTTCGACACCAGCCACACGTCCTACAAGTGCCTGGCCTACTGTTGCAGTAGATTTCTGAAGTTCATCACTCTTCACAGAAGCGATGGAGCCGGTAAAGTCGCTCTTTCGCATAGGGGCATAACCTACGACAATCGTTTCCTCAAGGAAGTGCGAGTCCTCGACCATAACGATGTCAATCTTTGTCTTCACGGAAATCTTCACCTCCTGTGATACAAATCCAAGACAATCATAAACCAAGGTTTCGCCTTGCGCGGCGGCGATTGAGTAAGTACCGTCCGCTTCGACAATGGTTCCTCGGGTGGTAGCGCCCTTAACTATGACGCTGGCTCCGACCAGAGGCTCCCCGGATTCCGACTTTACGGTACCCGTGATTGTAGTCTTATCTGTCTGAGCGATAAGGAGATATTCTCCCAGGCACATCACACAGAAGACTGCAATGATTCGTAAAAATTTTTTCATAATAAATTGGTGGTTTTTATAAAAACACTTTGTTAAAAGTTTTGTAGTGTTTCCAATGTTTAGCAATAGTGTGGTTTTCAAATAATTACGGCTACGCCATAGCCGGGGGCAGTTTATCACTTCTCCAATAGGGTCAGAGTTTTATGAAGGCGGACCCGCGCGGAGCAACTTTTCATAAAACTGACCAACCTGTTTTGAATCTTAGAAGCTGTTTGAAGTAAACTTCCTAGTCAACATCGATTCAAAACGAATTCTTTATACGTGTAAATTCAGCAGTGTTTTTCGTGGTTATTCTGCAGTTATTCAGCGGTTTGGCTTTTGTGTTGTTTGTGTAGTTTGTTATAGCTTGTTATAGTGTTATAGTAGTGTCAACGTGGTGGTATATTGCTGTTATAAAGTTGTATCCAACGTTATCTTGCAGCGTCCTTTCAATGCGGAATGCGGTATCTGATAGCTTTCCACAGGCTTTCCATTTACAGAAACCTTTCTTATTATATCTTCCGGACTCTTTCTGTTCTTTACCTTTATTGTTATGTCCGACTCCCCGTTTCTAATTCTTACCTTGTCGTATATGGGAGCAAACACCTCGTAATTCTCTTCCCCCTGCACGACAGGATAAAGCCCGATGGAACTGAATATATACCAGGCGCTCATCGTGCCATCATCCTCGTCCATCTCCGGAGCAAGACCGTCAGGCGCATTCCTGAACGCCCTCCCTACAAACGGTTCCGGATATTCCGCATTCCCGCCGTAGATATGAATCATATTGTCATCCGTAAGAAGCTTTCTAACTATCTTCTGTGTCTCCTCAGGCAACCCGAACCGGTTGAACAGGAACGGCGTATGGATGTCCGGTTCATTGCCTTGATTGAATAAATGTCTGTCGAAAAATTCTGACATCTCGCTTCCAAGACGCTCTTTTCCTTCAAGGGCTATCATTTTGTCGATGCAATGAGGTGCAGCCCAACGATATTGCCAACGGCTTCCCTGATATAGGCCATTGCCTTTCATCTTTGTAAAGTCGTCCGTTATCGTCATAAAATCAGAAGGCCAGACATTGTTGAATATCGAGTCCGAGCGCTCTGAATAACAACGTGCCTCATCGTCATTGCCGAGAATTTTTGCGATTTTTCCGAGAGCCCACAAGTCGTAAGAGCTTTCCAGTTTCTGATCCGGAGTACGCATCGGCAGCCGTTCCGCTTCTTCCTTCATTCCGGGATAGGCCACTTCGAGCGCACTCTTGTCCGATGCACCACGAACATAAGCGTCGAGTATCATTATGACTGAATGCTCCGTCCTAACTGTCGGAACAGACTCGTAAGGTGTCGCCCAGTCTCTCTTGCCGGTTCTGAAAATATCTGCCAATGAACGGCTTATATCTCGCATCACAGACGGGTCAATCAGGCAGAGCAACGGGAATTTTGACCTGAACGAATCCCATATTGACCAGGAGCTGTAATACGTAAATCCGTCACATTCATATATTTTCCCGTCTGTTCCCCTGTATCTGCCGTCATCGGACGTAACCATCATCGGGCTGAGATAGAGCCTATATAACAATGTATAGAATATCGTCTTCTGCTCCTCTGTGCTGCCTTTGACATTTATCTTGTCAAGTTTTTCATTCCAAGCCGCGACGGCAGCCTTATGTATCTTATTGAATGACAATGTTGAACAAGACCGTATAATGCCATCTGCGCAGAGTTGTGATACCGGAGACACTGCTATTCTCATCTCTACTGTTTCCGTCTCGCCCGCAAATTCGAGCTGGACCGTCTCATCGGTTCTTTGCTGCACTTTGAACACATTGTCGAACGAGATATTGAAATACAATTTATATTCTCCTCTGGCACAGGCCGTTGGTGATTCCACCCATCCGACGATGCTGTTTGGAGACTGGATATCGAAAAAGCATTTCACGTTTCGGTTGTCTATCGCTGACGCGAAATTGATGAAGAGCAACTTGCCTGCGGAAGACGGGAAAATGTATCTCTCGACAGCCATATTCACGGTCGCGGTGAGTTCAGTTTGTACGCCGTTGCTGAGTGTTGCAGAATAATATCCCGGATGCGCTGATTCCGTCCCCTTCACTATCGACAACGCTGCCGAAATCTTATCGGGCAATACGCTTATGTTTCCGCCGGTACCTCTACAACCGATTCCGGACACTCTGTTTATGGAAATTCCGCTGATTTCAGGGACACTGAAGTCGTAGCCCGCGTGCTGGTTAGGTTTGCTGTCAGGACAAACTGAAATCATTCCGAAGGGACAGGAAGCGCCCGGCGCCATCTGGCCGTGATCGCCTGAAGTACCCAGGAACATATTTACATATCGCGAGTTATCAGCGAAAGATAACAGTTGGAAATTAAGTAGTGTTAATAAAATAAGAATGGTCTTATTCATCCGTACGTGGTGTAAAACGTTGCAAAGGTAACGTTTTTCCTTAATTCGTCAATGCCATATACGGTAAAATCGAAACTTGGGCTCGCAAAATACGAAAGTCTCCATTCTTTAACACAAAAAAAGCGGGCGACCGTGAAAGTCACCCGCTTCATCATATATGTTATCGTTTATTTACGATTTGCTTTTTCTTCGTTCTTCTTTGCGAACCACATTGATGCATCATACATCACTGGAGTACCGATGAAGATTGAAGCATAGGTACCGAAGCAGATACCGAGAATCAACGCTACTGAAAGACCACGGATAGATTCACCTCCGAAGATTGCGATTGCAAGCATTGTAACGAGAGTTGACACTGAGGTATTGACAGTACGCGTCAAAGTGCTGTTGACTGCAAGGTTTGCATTTGTCTTCAGGTCTGCCTTCGGATGATCGTTCTTGTACTCACGGATTCGGTCGAAGATAACCACGTTATCGTTGATTGCGTATCCGATGATTGTCAGAATAGCCGCAATGAACGTCTGGTCAACATCAAGGTTGAACGGAAGGATTCCTGAGAACAATGAGAAGAAGCCGATGACGATAATCGCAGTGTGGGCAAGTGAAACAACACCGCCGAGACCCCAAGTCCAACCGTTGAAACGGACTGCGATGTAAGCGAAGATCACGAACAGCGCGATGAGCACAGCGAATATTGCTGAACGCTTCATATCATTTGCGATGGTAGGACCTACCTTGTCGGAAGAAATGATACCGTTAGGGTTGTCAAGAGTAGAAGTGAACTCGTCAAGAGTCATATCCTTCTCTGCGAAGAAACCTTTGAGTGCGTCGAAGAGTTTTGCCTCAATCTCTGCATCAACCTCAGTTGATTCCTCATCTACCTTGTATTTGGTAGTGATCTTCATCTGGCTGTCTCCACCGAACTGCTTAACCTCAACAGACTCGTTGAACTCTTTCTCTGTAGCCTCACGTACATCCTCAGCTGTTACAGGAGCATCGAATCTCACTACATAAGTACGACCACCGGTAAAATCAACACCATAGGTAAAGCCCTTGATGCAGATAGATGCGATAGCGATAACGATAAGCGCACCTGAGAACATATAAGAGTATTTTCTCTTGTCGATGAAGTTGAAGTGAGTGTGTTTGAGGAAGTCTTTTGTCAACTTGTTCTCGAATGATACGTTCTTGCCCTTTGCAACTCTATCATCGATGATGATTCTAGTGATGAAGATAGAGGTTACCACTGACGTGATGATACCGATGATAAGGGTTGTAGCGAATCCCTGTACAGGACCTGAACCGAACACGAAGAGAACGATACCGGTAAGCAATGTTGTAACCTGACCGTCAATAATTGCAGAGTAAGCGTTTGAATAACCGTCCGCAATAGCCTTTGACAAGCCCTTGCCTGCTGCAATCTCCTCCTTGATACGCTCATAGATAATCACGTTGGCATCCACAGCCATACCCATTGTAAGCACGAGACCCGCGATACCAGGCAATGTAAGAACTGCTCCGAATGATACCAATGTACCGAACAGAAGCAATACGTTGCAGAGAAGCGCAAGGTCAGCGATAAATCCGGCTCCGCTGTAGAAGAAGATCATATAAACGAGGACGAGCAGGAAGGCGATCACGAATGAAATGAGACCGGCCTTGATTGACTCGGAACCGAGTGAAGGTCCTACAACCTGCTCCTGAATAATCTTTGCAGGTGCAGGAAGCTTACCTGAATTCAGGACGTTTGCAAGGTCAGTAGCCTCTTCAACATCGAAATGACCTGAAATCTCTGAGCTACCGCCTGTGATTTCGCTGTTTACATTAGGATATGAATAAACGAGGTCATCCAATACGATGGCAATCTGCTTTCCGATGTTGTCTTTGGTCAAACGAGCCCATACTGAAGCACCCTCGGCATTCATTGTCATTGATACGGTAGGATTACCTTTGTTGACACCCTGTCCGCTGTAAGATACGCGGGCATCTGTAACGGCACCACCGTCAAGAGGAGCTTTACCGTCTCTTGTAGCAGCCTTGATTGCAACAAGCTCGTAGATATTGCCGCCTTTGATATACTCAGAAGGCTTAACTGACCAGAGAAGTCTGAGCTCTGAAGGGAACACTGACTTAGCCTCAGGGCTTCTGAGAAGCTTGTTGACAGCTGCAGTATCGCTACCGTTTGCAAAACCTACGCAAGCACCGCTTCTGAAGCCAGACGGCTGGAGAACGGCGAAGAGAGGATGAGCCTTTCTATATTCTGCGAGAGCTTTTGCGTCTGATGCAGAATTTGCAATCTCGGCATTGAGCACTGAAGTTGTATCCTGAGCTGCAGGAGTTTCCTCTACTACAACTGAATCCTCAGCGGTAACGGCGAGGGCTGCGTCAGCCTCTGCAAGATACTGTGATACTTCTGAATTGTCGTACGTTGTCCAGAATTCAAGAGATGCGGTACCCTGGAGCAGCTTTCTCACACGCTCAGGCTCCTTAACACCAGGAAGCTCGACAAGGATACGTCCTGTGTTTCCGATCTGCTGGATTGAAGGCTGTGTCACACCGAAACGGTCGATACGGTTACGGAGCACATTGAAAGAGTTTGCAACAGCGCTCTTCGCATTTTCTCTGATGACATCAAGCACCTGCTCGTCTGTTGACTGCGGATTGATACGGGTTGCAAGATCGTAGGTGCCGAATACCTGAGCAAGTCTCTGACCATTGGAAACCTCTTTCCAAGCCTGTGCGAACAATGTGATGAAATCGTCTGGAGAGTTTACGCTGCGTTCTTTGGCAAGTTCGATAGCCTTTGTGAACTCAGGAGTCTTGTTTTCTCCGGCAAGAGCGCTTACCAAATCCTCAAGCTGAACCTGAAGCATAACGTTCATACCGCCCTTCAAGTCAAGTCCGAGGTTGATCTCCTTTGATTTTACATCCTTATAAGTGTATCCGAAATAGACCTTCTCAGTAGATACTGAGTCAATGTACCTGCGGTTCGTAACCTTCTGGAGAGAATCCAGGTAAAAGGCCTTGTCCACATCAGGGACATTTACATAATCCGAAGACTGTTTGAAAGCCTCAACAGCTTTCTGCGCATAAGCATCTGCCTTCTTCTCCTGGATTGAAGTCACAAGAGTGAAAGACAACTGCCAAAGGCAGGCTACTGCAAGCAGGACAGCCACGAATTTGATTGCACCTTTACTTTGCATTGTGATTGATATTTTTAATTATATTAGTTTCTTACAGTTTCCAATGGTCGCAATAGAGTGCAAATTTATCTAATTTTTTCGTACAAAGAAACTTTCTCTGAGGAATTTCTTATTTTTGCAGTCCACGATTATGAAAAGGATCAAGGTTATATTTTCTATATTTCTGATTTGTCTGTCAGGCTTCTCCGCATATTGCAGAGTGGATGCAGATAGTGTCGCCACCGCAGGAAGACCTGTGGACATTAGCCGTATCGTATCCGTTACGGATTCATTGATAAAGAATTACAGATTTCAAGAAGCCCTTGAAGTCTTTGAAAATGCCAAGTCTGACGCGGATTCTCTGGGAAAGATTGCGATTGACGAGACTATGGTTCAGGCGCAAAACGGATACAATATGACCGGCTTCTGCAGCAGCCCGACAACTGTCGCAAAAGAAAGATTCTCCTTGAAGGATTTCTTCCTGTATTATCCGCTTCAGAACAGAAGCTGGAGAAGTACCCCCAATCAACTGGACTCGACTGGAGGGACGTTCGCCAGAGCCGTGTATATGCCGGACGACGCGGAGACAATATATTGGTCAGCAAAGGATTCCGACAATATTCGAAACATCTGCCGCTCAAGTCTCAAGGATACGTTGTGGTCAGTGCCGGAGCTTGTGAACGAACAGGTTACTTCCTCTGCCGATGAAATATACCCTATGGTTTCTCCGGACGGGACTCAACTGTATTTCGCATCGAGGGGATTATACGGAATGGGAGGCTATGACCTGTATGTCTCAAACTGGGATAACGAGTTGAATGACTGGGGTGTACCGGTAAATATGGGATTCCCTTATTCTTCACCTTACGACGATTTCCTTTACATAAATACTGCGGACGGACGTTATTCCATATTCGCGTCAAATCGCGAATGTTCTGCTGACAGTGTCTATATCTATGTCCTCGAGTATGACAGTATGCCGGTCAGGACGGAAATGAGGACACCGGAAGAGTTGAGAAGTCTGTGCACGCTGATGCCTGCCAATGACCCGGGGAGAATGGACAACGCATCCGCCACGGCAAAGGATATTCAGGATAACTACGAGACACACAAATATACATTGAAGATGCTGGAAGTCAGGTCTCTGCGTGATTCCATAGCACGATATAGCTCCGAATTGGACAAGGACAGGTCTATGTATGCGCAAGCGTCCGACGAGGAGAAAGTAGAGCTTCAAGCGTCAATTCTCAGCAGGGAGGCCGCGCTGCCGGCTTTGCAGGATTCGCTGACAAGAGTGTCAAAAGAGCTGCAGGATATTGAACTGAACTTCCTTAAGAGCGGTATCGTAATAGACCCTGAAAGGCTCCAGAAGGAGGCAGACAAGGAAGTTGTAGGAGTCGCGTCCGCATATACGTTCAAGAAGAATGAGTTTGGAAGGCCTGTGACATTGGATATGGAAACGCCTAAGCCGTCGTTCGACTACACATTCCAAATCCTGCCGGAAGGACGGTTCGCAGAAGACAACACATTGCCGGAGGGCCTTGTTTATCAGATACAGCTATTCTCATTAAGTTCAAAGGCCACGGTCAAGCAAATCAAGGGTTTGAGCCCTGTGTTCGAACGGCTCGGCAGCACCGGAAAGCATATCTATTCCGTAGGATTGTTCCATTCTTACAAAGATGTGCTTGCCAATCTCAACAAGGTCAAGAGAGTCGGTTTCAGAAGTGCAGTCATTGTAGCGTTCCTGAATGGAAAACCGGTTACGATCCCGAAGGCCAGAGAAATGGAAAAATCCATTCACGAGCTATTCCAGGTGCGAATTTTCCCTGCGAATGGAAGTGCATTGTCCGAGACTGAAATTGCCGCTGTCAGATCCACCACTGATACTGATATGGTCAGAGACACCGAAGGCGGCATCGTATCCTTCATTGTCGGACCTTTCGACAGCTCTTCCGAGGCGGAGTCTCTTGCCGCCGAGCTGCGCAAAAACAGCCTCTCGAATCTCCGAGTCGAGTCCGCCGGCCTCTCCAAAGTCGAATAGATAAGCATCGCCACGTTGGCACGGGTATATCTTTGTTGTGAGGTCCCCAGGATTAGCTTTTTAAGCAAAGTTCTAAATCGACCTTCGGAGCGAAGCGACCAGAAAGGGTTTGGGGAAAACTTCCCCAATAAAACTTCAGTTCGCTCCAGCGGAGCGAGAAATTGGTCGAAACAAACAGAGGACGACCTTTTCAAGATCATCCTCTCTCATTTATAGCAATACGGGGCAAGTCTTACCCCGACATTTTTCAATTACAGAACCTTCAAGCCACCTTCTGCCGGAGCTTTGGAAACCGGAGCATTACGCACCTCGTCAGGAATCGGAGTGCGCTTGTATATGCTGACCACAGTCGGATCCACAACACTGGTAAACGTCAAAACATCACCGTTCAGCTCAAAATTATAGCTCGAAGCCAAATCGCTGCCGTCGTTGTATTTACCTTTGAATACATCGCCCGCGCTGTCAAACGTACCAGATTTACGCTCGAAAGTAGAAGTCTGCAACTTCTGATAAATATTGAATCTTCCGTCTGAAAGCAACTCAAGATAAATCGTGAAGGCATCCGGAGTAGCATTGTTCCACGAAACAAGCTTCCACTCGCCAGCAAGACCGGCTTTTACTTCCGGATCATCCTTACCGCAACTTACTGCGCCCGCAAGAAGCACAATCGTGAAAATTATATTTAATATCCGTTTCATATCATCAATTTTTCAAGTTCGTGTCACATTAAAGCCATCCGCCGTTCGAAGCACAGCTCTCCCTTACGACAATGGCGAATTTCTTGGAGATTTTCATTCCGCCCATTGACGAATCAGTTGACTCTTTGTTGCCGCCGGCGATAGCGGAAACAGTAATGTAAGCCGAGCCTGTCTTGCTGCATTTTACCATCAGCTGCCCGTTGTACATTCTCAGCATTTCCACGCCGAGCTTAGCCTTGTCCGAGTCGGAAATTTCGATGTCCTTGTAGTAAGAAAGGTCCTTCGCAGAACCGCCGAAGTGTTTGTCAAGTGTAACAGTCTCCAATGAGCCGGCCGGTATAACAACGCAAGGCGTGCCTTCGATCTGCATCAGAAGCTGATAAGCATCGATAAGGCCTGTTCCCATCTTGCCGTTGGCATAATTCTCAAGAGTAATCTTGGTGCCGGTCTGCTTCGTACCCTCAAATCTTGACTGTATGTCATTTACAGATGAAAGCAACATTGCGATATATTCATCCCTTGTGAATGTCTTGCCGAGTTTGAGCGCATAAGAAAGACCCAGCGCAGCCACACCTGAAACGTGCGGGCAAGCCATCGATGTGCCCTGGAAGAATGCGTAATCAGCACCCTTAGTATCAGGCAGTTCTGAACATACGGTAGAAAGAATGCCTGCATAAGAGTTGCCTGAGAAACCTACAGTCTCACCGCCCGGAGCGGCGATATTGCAGCCAGGGCCATAGTTAGTATAATATGCAGGAAGTCCGTCAGGGCCTATTGCGGTAACAGAGATATTCTTTGAATAAGCGCCCGGGTAAGAAGAAATGGATGCTCCGTCATTTCCGGCTGCATATATTGCGATACCACCTTCGAGAGCATCGCAGTTCTTCTTTGAATAGAAATATTCCAAAGCCTCAACCAAGAGCGGAGAATAGTTCCTGAACGCCTTGTCAGAAGTCAAAGCTGAAGTTGTAGAAGCAAGGCCATAAGAGCACTGAAGAATGCAGGCACCGTTGTCGGCAGCATATTTCACGGCACGGCTTGTAGCCAGGTCAGCAGCAGAATTTCCGCCTGAGAATATCTGGCAAGACATCAATTTGACGCCGTCACCATTACCGGTACCGCCAGCAACACCGGCAACACCTATTCCGTTGTTGTTGACTGCCGCGATTGTGCCGGCAACGTGAGTTCCGTGACCTGAGTCACCGTTATTCGACCCGTCAATGCCGGTATTTACTTTGTCCCACGTAACAACTCCGTTGTCAACGAAGTTATATCCGTGAATATCATCAACATAACCATTGCCGTCATCATCGACGCCATCCTCGGTTTCATTCGGATTAGTCCAGACATTGGCAGCAAGATCCGGATGGGTATATTTGATGCCCTCGTCAAGGACTGCCACAATCACTCTGGAGTCACCTCCTGTAAGTTTCCAGGCATCAGCCACATCTATATCCATACCGGCTACGGCTTCAGTCGCAATAGCCTGGTCAGCATTGTTTATGTAGCCCCACTGCCAGAAAAGGTTAGGGTCATTGAAGTCGCAAGAAACAAACTTCCTCTCGGACATAGCGGCTGTGAACGGAACAATCTTGTTGTCCTCGTCTGCCTTGTACATCTTGTTGGAGAACTGAATCTCGGAGATTTCAGATACGGCTCCAAGCAATTCTTTAGCCTTTACAAGGTCCTGTGATTTATCAACATACACGGCATACCATCTGTCGAGTCCGGCAGCCTTGGTTTCAGCCTCGTGTTTCTTGTCTGTCGGGAAAACCCTTTCCAGACCTGTCACCTGTATCTGCTCGAATATTTCATCCACAGACCGGATTCCGGAGGTAGGAGCCTCGGAGGACTTGGTCTTTACATAATTTGACACAGCATCTTCCACTGAAGGCAATGCCGCGGACGAGAACTTCACGATGATGACACCGCCTTCGATTTCATCCACATTGACAATCTGAGTCTTTGACCCGTCAGTGTCAATTTTTGTCAATGACTCCGCGGTGCAGGAAACCAACGCCGCAGAAATGAGTCCCGAAATAAGTATTTTATTGATGTTCATATTATTATACTCTATTTATCATTATCTGCTCAGGCCCTTCATCACGAAAGAAGAATTGCCGGACTGATTGTCTGCAGCCTTAACGCTGACATTGGCGCGCCTAGCCTCCGGTGCCGTCGCAGGGTACAACTGACGTGCGCAGTTGGCAGAGCGTTTAGCGAAACGAGGAAGTTTCGGAGAGTATGTCTTCGCAGGCAATTCCACATAATTGTCAGGAGCAATGCTTGAAGCAAGCGATTTCTTGAAGTTAGAGATATTGCTTACTGCTGCATCAGGAAGTCCGCCCATATCCTTTGCAGGATCCACAAGCAGAATATCCGAATACAAGTAGTAGTCTGTATCCGTATCGAAATACAGATAATCCATTGTGTACTTGGTACCGTCAATAATGAAGTCCGGAACTGCAACACCGCAGATATATCCGTCAGCAACCTCACCGAAATACATTCCGAAAGTACTCAGCACATATTGCATAGCCTCTTTGGCGATAAATCCGGCATTTACTGAATACCCGTCTTCTGTAGTTCCTATCGCAGTCTTGTAACTGCAGTAAAGTGCGAACGCTCCCTTTTCTCCTTCAAACTCGGATGAGTTAGGCATATACGCTCCAAGCAGTTCTCCGCCTTCTGAGAACTTGAATTCAGAAAGGCCGTCTATAAGGATGTAGTCATATCCTTCTTCGTCAGATGCGTAATCAGTAATCTTGACTGTGCCGATTCTTCTGCGGACTTGCTTCTTATCCTTGTAAGAGATTGCGTAATAGTTCCACTCTGTGGATGTAAGTTCCTCTTTTGCAGGCTGTTCATCCTTAAAGTCAGTGTATTCATACGCTTCCTTGCCAGGATTCTTTACGCCTGTAGTCTTGTATGTGGCAGTTGTCAGGGATGTCGTATATCCGTTGAATGCCTTGATGACCATAGTATATTCAGTGTCACCGTTAAGGTCTTCAATCATAGAACTGAAGCCTGTTCCGTTCACTGCTTCGAGCTGAGCGGAGGTGAAGTCCTCACCGGAATCCTTCAGCACTTCGTCCAAATCCTTGCCTTCCAGATAAGAACTCTTGTAGAAGCCGTAAGTAAGAGACTCGATGTTCTCGCCATAAGCATAGAACTTGGCTGAATTGTCAGAGTTTATACCCTGTGCACCGTATTCATTGGTAGCCTCAAGTCCGTAGTTGAGCACAACAGGAACCTCCTCGCCTTTTGCAATATAGCCGAAGGAGATGGAAACATAATCCTGCATTGAGCCTTCCTTACTATAGACACATCCGATAAGAGTATATTTACCGGTCTTCTTGCAGTCGAGATGCAAAGTCGAAGTCTTCTCGATTGTGCCGTCAAAATTCTGGTTCAAGTCAAGTTCCTGAGCCTGAAGGCTGGCCTCGCCGCTGTCAAGAGCACCCTCGAACACTGCATATCCGACTTTAGCCACATCTGAAGACAACGTAGCGGTCACATCCACAAAGCCGTCCTTCGATTCAGTATTGGACAATGTAACAGAATAATCAGGTACAGTTACTCCAGGCATCAGAATACGGGTAAAACCATTCGCATTAGTATATCCGTAACCACTTATGGAAGAGATTGTTATCAATATACCCTGAACCGGGAATTCAATCACGCCGTCTTTAAGTGTACCATACTGGGCAGCGCTCTCGTCCAATGAGAAGTTCTCAGGAACATACGAACCGAATGACAATTCTCCGTCGCTTGAATTGAATGTGATTCCGGCGGTCTGGAGCGGAAGATAGACTTTGTCCGGATTGCTTGCGTTTACAGTGGTCCAGACGTCTTTGTTTTCCGCAAAGGCATATCCGCCACCAGTAAAAGCATCGATAAACTTGCTTCCGCCGTAAACTTTCATCCTATAGATTCCAGGGACATCCTGACGCTGATAAATCTCGACATCCAACTCCGGAGTAGGATTGAATGAGCTGACACTCAAGCTGTAAAGACCGCCGATAATGTCATCGCGCCACTTGCCCTTCGTCTCACCGGCAGGACCTTTAACAAGCTCCCATCCAGCACGAACGACTGAGAAAGTAAGACTTGTTGCTCGCGGACCATATACATATACATAGTCAGGGTCTGTCACGTTGATTGTGCAAGAGTATTTCGTGCCGACTTCCGCTTTAGGGAATTTCACGGTAAATGTGGTTTCGGATTTGCCCGGGAGAAATGCTATCGGGGAAATCTCGAATATGTCCGGAGTGCTTGTCTCGATGGTCACAGGAACTATGATTGCATCATCCGTACGCTTTCTGCATACGGTGTATGTCACCTTGGTTTCCGCCTTCGGATCAATTTCCAGAGTTGTAGAAGTGGTCTGCTCCGGGAAATAGACACCGTAATTGTCCGGATTTTCAGCTTCTCCGGGAGTATATGATGCCTTTTCAGAGCAACCTGTCAATGACACCGCAACAAGAGCGGCCATCATCATTATATGCTTAATCTTTTTCATTGCATTCATTGTCTTGATTCGATTGCCGATTACTATTTCCATAGAGGAACTTTCTCTGACGGATCAGGATTGTTATGACCTGCTATCGCCGGGTTGTTCTGCACTTCCGTACGGCCTATGACGAAGTTCCAGTAAGGCGCGCGGCCCTCGCAGTTGATTCTGTACGATGCCGGAGCATTTGTTCCGGTGTAACCTCTCTTGGAAGATATGTTCAGACGCTTCATATCGAACATCACGATACCCTCGCCCCAGAACTCGACACGCTTCTGAAGAATAAGTTCATTCAGGAAGTTGGTGAGGGTTGAAGACTTCGGCTTGCAGTCATACTTGACACCGCCGGTCATTCTGTAATTATTCATAAAGCTGTTGAGCAGGGCAATACCGTCGCTCAAGTTTGCGTGAGCCTTGGCCTCGGCCTCGATGAAATACATTTCCTCAACACGCATCATACAGTGGTCGGCAGCACCGCCTGTGGTATAATCCTCGTATGCGCCCTGTGCCGGACGGAACTTGATATTGCTATAGTCCTCAAGACCTGCAAGATATGTCTTGCCGTCTTTGCGGCAGCTCTGATAATCGTAAGCGTTTCTGTTCTCGGAGAGCCAGGAATGTTTACGGAAATCATAGTTGTTGATACTGTTGAACAGGTTCTTGTTGATTCCCCTGCAGGCATCGTTACCGTAAGCACTCCAAGCGTTTTCCGTGCTCATGTGAGCCGTGAAGCACATAAGGTTTACGACACTCTCGCTAGGAAGGGCCAGGCCCCAGATCCACGCATTGTTTGAATTTGCGTTGTTAAATCCGTTTGTAGGGTCCTCCCACTGCTCCTGCGTAAGAGGTGTGCAGCCGCTGGCCTCGATTGCCTTGCGGGCATAAGTTGCCGCAGAAGCATAGGCTTTCTTTGCGCTCTCGC
The DNA here is from genome assembly GCA_963636275.1 of Acutalibacteraceae bacterium. GTDB lineage: Bacteria > Bacteroidota > Bacteroidia > Bacteroidales > UBA932 > Cryptobacteroides. The sequence continues at coordinate 196,536 of CAVHJF010000001.1, forward strand.
TGTCATTATCATCATCGAATGAGGTTCCGCGCTCCAGATAAGCACGTGCCTTCATTCCATATACGAATGCAAGACTGAGAGTGTATTTATCTGCTGCAGAGGATGTTGAGAGCAAAGTTTCGGCATTCTCAAGGTCAGGGAATATCACTGTGTCATAGATGTCAGACACTTTCGCTCTCGGATTGTTCTTGGCCTGTGCCTCGGTTGTTTCCGGAAGCACGATAGGAACTCCAAGGCCTATGACGTCTTCACCTTCAGTATATCCGTTTCTCTTGAACTCATAGAGACGGACAAGGTCGAAATAGAACATTGCCCTGTAAGCATACGCGAATCCGAGATATTGTTTCTCGGTGCTTCCCAATGTAGAGAAATCAGTCGTACCGATTCTCTTGATCACATTGTTTGCTGACATAATCCACGTATAGTAGTTGTTCCACGGCAATGCGCCGACAGCATATTCAGTACCCAGCGAGACATTGCTGCCCCACTGCATAAACCAGTCATAACCGGTATTTCCGAGAACTACAAGGTCGCCCGTCATAGAATCTGTCGCAATGTGCAATGCAGGATAGGCGAAATCCCAAGGCAGACCGTAGCCGGTAGAACCGGCCTGAACGAGGGCTGCAGGAATACCTTGTATCAATGTTTCCAGCGTAACCTGTTTTTCAGTCGCGCCTGACGTCAGTTGGGCTTCTTTGATGCAACTCGTCGCAGAAAGAGCCATCAGAACTGATACCGCAGATATTTTCAATATGTTTTTCATTCGTTTCGCATTTAAGACATTAGAACTGGATGCTTACACCGCCGGAGATTGTCCTTACCGGAGAATATCCCGCCTGTGTTGTCGCTCCTGAATATGAATATCTCGGGTCAAAGCCCCTTCTCACAGACCAGTACCATACATTCTCGCAAGACACATAGAAACGGAGCTTGGAGATGTACATCTTCTCTGTAACTCTGGCCGGAAGCGTATATCCGAAGTTTATATTCTGCAGATTCAGATAACTTGAATTGGTCAGGAACCTGTCTGATGAGGCATTCTGATTCTGGTCCTCATACTGCAGACGAGGGATATTTGAAGAGGTGTTATCCTTGCTCCAAGCCTTGAGGATGTCTTTGTGCCAGTTCATACCTGTTGACTTGTTGGCAGGAGAATACATAGCCTCGGCATAACCTGAATCGTAAGCCTTTCCGCCTATCTGATAGTTGAATGCTATGCTGAAGTCGAATCCGTAGAAGCTCAAATCTGTTCCGAAACCTCCGTAAAGGTCTGGAATAGGGTTACCGCAGATATAATCTGAAGCGCTGGTGTAGTCTTCAGTCGTGGTGCGGGTAACTTTTCCGTCATCACCGGTCACGTCCATATACCACATTGATTTTCCGGTCTCGGATACTCCCGCATACTTCTTCATATAGAATGTGTACATAGGAAGTCCCTCACCATAGAATGTCGAACCGCTGACGAATCCGGAATAGCCTTCAACCTGCTTGGTCTTGCGCTCTGCCGGAAGCATCGTGATTTTGTTGTTCAAATGGGTGAGGTTCAAGTTGATGCTCCACTGGAGGTGGTCATTCATTATCGGAGTATAATTCAATTCCAACTCAATACCGCTGTTTCTCATATCACCCACATTGGCATAATATGAAGAATATCCCATTGACGGAGCTACAGGGAATGAAAGAAGCATATCGGTTGTGCTTCTGATGAAGTACTCGGCGCCTCCTGAGAGTTTGCCTCTCCAGAATCCGAATTCGACACCGGCGTTGAAGTTCGTGTTGGTTTCCCAAGTAATCTTGTCAGAACCTTTGGCGTTGAATACCGTGGAGACGTTTCCGTTGGAGTTTTCAATGGTATATGTATCCAGATAACGGAAATTTCCGATGTTGTCGTTACCCTGGGAACCTATGGAAGCCTTCACCTTGAGGATATCAATCCAGTTGTAGGTCTTGTTCATGAAGTTCTCACGGTTGATCACCCAGGCACCGCCGACTGACCAGAAGTTACCCCAACGGTGGTCAGGATGGAAACGGGAGGATGCGTCACGACGGAAAGATGCTGATACAAAGTATTTATTGTCAAGGTCATACATCGCACGTGCGAAATATCCCTCATTGAAATACTCTGACCTGTAGGAGTTTGCTCCCTGTGAATCCACGATTGCACCGGCAAGCTCGTCATTATCCTGTGTGAGCATATTGCTCTTGGTAGCGGAGAGCGTATAGTACTTGTACTGATATGACTCGTGACCCAACATCACATTGATATTGTGTCTGTCAAGCGCTTTGGTATAATTGAGAATCTGCTGGAGGTTAACCTCGAAGGTCCTCACGTGTCCTTTGGAAACCATACCTTTCTGACTTGCGAACTGACCATACCAAGGGTTCTTGGTAGCCGTAGATCTTGTCTCATCGAGAGAGACACCGGCGTTGAATGTGAATTTGAAGTCTTTGAGGAATGTAACCTCGCCGTAGCTTGTGCCGTTGAAAGCATTTCCTTCCACGTAGCTCTTGTTGAGACGTGTCTCTGAAAGCGCGTTACTGTTAGGGAACAGCGCTCTTGTCATTCCCGCATTCGAGCCCTCACCGAAGTCATATCTCTGGTTACCCTGCTCATCTACGAGGATATTGCCTTCTCCATCTCTGATGAAAAGAGGATAGATCGGACCGATTGTCGTGGTGTATGCGAACACGTTTCCTGATGAACCGCTCTCACCGGAATCTGAAATACTGTTGTACTTGAAGTTGGAGTAATTGGCATTCGCACCGAAACGCAACCAGCTCTTAGCCTGGTAATCCAGTTTTACGCGTGCCGTATAACGCTGCATATCAGAGTTATACACGATACCCTGATTGTTGAGATATCCGAATGACGCATAAGCGGACATCTTGTCGCTTGAGCCTGAAATACTTGCGTTGTATTCCTGGCGGAGAGAATGGCGATATGCGTAATCATTCCAGTTGTCAGGCTGGATGTAATATTCCTGTCCTTTATATACTATCCTTCTGCCGAGAGTTGCGGCCGGATTGACTTTTCCGTTGATACCGATGAATTCCTGTCCAGTAGGGACATTATAAATCTGATATCCGAGACCTCCGTCATTTACAGAACCCGCAACGACATTGTTGGCCTTGATGTGCGCCGCACTCGCTGTCATTCCGCCGTCATTCACGTAGTAGTTGTACAGCGCAGTGTAATGAGTCTCATAGAATTGCGCAGGATCTGTAATATATTCATAATCCCTTACGGCCCTTGAGTTCACACCCCACTTGGCGTCAACATTCACGACAGCATCCTTGGATTTTGCCTTCTTGGTTGTAATCATCACAACTCCGTTGGCACCTCTGGCACCGTACAGCGCGTTGGATGCGGCATCCTTGAGGACGGTCATCGACTCGATATCGCTAGGGTTCAGGTTGCTCAAGTCGCCGGAATACGGCATGCCGTCAACAATCCAGAGAGGGTCATTTCCGGCATTCAATGAGCTGAATCCACGGATTCGGATGGATGGGCTGGAACCCGGCTGACCTGAAGTATTTGTCAGCTGGACACCCGCAACCTTTCCTGCAAGTGATTGTGCTACATTGGATTGCTGAGTTTTTGCAATATCATCGGATTTGAGCACCGTAGCAGAACCGGTGTAGGCATCTTTCTTTGCCGTACCGAACGCTACCACGATTGTTCCCTCAAGAGCCTCAGAATCCTCTTTCAAGGACACGTTAATCTTAGTCCTACCCTCGACAGAGACCGAAGCCGTCTGGAAACCGATAGCTGAAAATTGAAGTATTGCACTGGACGGTACTGAGAATTCATAATTACCGTCCACATCAGAGAAGGTACCATCTTTTGTCCCTTCAACCATAATAGACGCGCCTACGACAGGTTCTCCGTTCGAGTCAGTCACCTTTCCCGAAACCTTCACGTTCTGCGCGTGGATTGCCGTAGCGAATCCAACTGCAACCAAAAGCGTTGCAAACAGTTTTCGTATCATATTTGTTACTCTGATATGTTCGCTTGATTCTTCTTCCGGCAACCGCCAAGAGACATAATAACCAAGCAATCTCGCAAATTTATCTATAAATCTTGTATTTTCATACAGTTACATCGCATAATATGTACAGTGTTCAGGGAGTTTAATCGTTTTATTATCAATGCGTAATAAATGCGTTCTTTTTGGATGAATACTTACAGATTTTAATCGAATTTTTATTCAATGAATATTTTTTGAAAGCGTTTGAGTTTTATCCGATACAAATCCTAACAAAATCCGTTCGTATGATGAGAAAAAGAAAATTCGAGTCCGAAAAATACGTCCGAAGATTACCGAGTTATTTTCAATGATTACTATATTTGAAGAAAAACATCCCCTGTTTATGAAAAAAGTCCTGTTGGCATCCGCCTTTTTATTTCTTTCAGCCATAGTCTGTCTGGGAAACAACCCGCTGAGCAGACTTCAAAGCCGCTTCGTTGACCTGAGATTCGGAATGTTCATCCATTTCAACATGCCGACCTATACCGATGAGGATTGGCCGGACCCGGACGCATCTCCGTCATTATTCAACCCCGAGAAACTGGATTGCCATCAGTGGGCTGCGGCAGCCAAGTCCGCAGGAATGACTTACGGATGCCTAACCACCAAGCACCACAGCGGATTCTGCATCTGGGATACCGAAACGACAGATTACTCGGTAATGAGCAGCCCGCTAAAACGCGATGTGGTTAAAGAATTTACCGACGCTTTCAGGGAGGAAGGTCTGGACATAATGCTCTATTTCTCTATTCTGGACACTCACGCGCATCTCAGGCCGGGATGGATTACTCCGGAACATAAGGAGATGGTAAAGAATCAGTTACGGGAACTTTTAACCAACTACGGACGGATTACGGCGATTATCATTGACGGCTGGGATGCTCCATGGAGCCGAATCTCTTATGACGAGATTCCATTCGAGGAAATCTATGCCTTGATAAAATCTATCCAGCCGGATTGCCTGATAATGGACCTCAACGCAGCCAAGTATCCGACAGACGCATTGTTCTACACTGATATAAAATCTTATGAGCAGGGAGCTGGGCAGAAAATCGACAAAAGCGGCAACACTTTGCCTGCATTATCCTGTTATCCTATACAGAAGAACTGGTTCTGGAAAACGTCCTTTCCTGACACTCCGGTGAAAGACCCTTCTATGCTTGTCAACGATAACATTGTCCCTATGGGAAAGGTTAACTGCAATTTCATTCTGAACGTGGCGCCAAACCGGGACGGGCTTATGGACAGCAATGCGCTGCAGGCGCTCAAGCAGATCGGCAAGTTATGGAGAAAGGCCGAGCCTGGCGCAGCGGAAAAAGCAGCCGAAGCCATCAATCCTGACTACGCGGTGAATGCGACACGGTTTAGCGAGACGCCGAGACCTATCACAGCATCAAATCTCGCCAAAGGATGCAGGGCGGAAAGCACCTGGAGCTATGATATGGAAATCTCCGATTTTGTCAATGATGACGACTTTACCTCCGCTTGGGTAGCAAATGCCAAATATGAGGGCGAGCCGCGGGTAGAAATATTCCTTAACAAGGAACAGCCTGTCAATATGATTGTTATGACGGAGGAATCCGATTCCGAAATTCGCAAATATCGCGTCAGCTATCGTCAGAACGGCAAATGGGAAGACCTCGCCATCGTCAGCGCTGATGATTCAGAAGCGACCACGCGAGCAACTATCACGAAAAACGGACGGGTAAGCATACTGCGATTCGGTGACACATACGCCGACGCTGTCCGCATCACCGTTCTGGAATCACGCAAAACCACAGCCCCGGACGGCGTTTACAACTCCGGCAGCACCGTAGCGATTTCAGAGTTAGGAATTTATAGGGAGCGGAAATACTAATTTTAGCAGTCTTCTTTACAAGATTCAGCCTTCAGCACTTTGCGGTAGATGTCATCAATGACCAATCCGGAGAGAGTCATTCCGAAGATTGCCGTTATATGCACGGTAGTACCGTTGATTTGCGCCTTTGAAGAGCACCATTCGTGATTCAGAAGATTCGGGTCACCGGGACCGTTCTGTGCCTTCGGACACATACATTTTTCCGTACCGCAGGTATGACAATGCCCCCTGTTCGGCAGGACTTCGTCATCATAGACGCACAGGAATTTCCTTGAAGGAAAAGTCTTCGCCCTTTTCATCTTCTTCCGCAACGCCGCGCCGAGAGGGCATCCGCACACGTCCCAAAACTCCGCCACACGGACTTTAAGGGGATCCGTCTTCAATGCCGCACCTAGAGAGCAGAAGAATTTAGCCTTGCTAGCAGTCGCCCGCAAAATCAGCAAGGCCTTATCTTTCAGCGAATCCACCGCATCAATGACATAATCATAACTGTCAAGGTCGAATGAATCCGCTGTTTCTTCACAATATATGGACTGAATAGCTTCAATCTCCGCTTTCGGATTAATTTCGAGAAGATGTTCCTTGAGAGCATCGACTTTAACCTGGCCGACGGTCTTTGTTGTCGCCATAAGCTGCCTGTTGACGTTTGTTATGCAGACTCTGTCGGAATCCACTATCGTAAGATGCTTTATTCCGCTTCTAACAAGTCCTTCCGCACACCAGCTGCCGACGCCTCCGACACCGAGAATTATCACCCGGGTCCCGGCCAACACCTGCATAACATCGTCACCAAGAAGAAGTTCCGTTCGATTATATATCGCCTTTTCAATCGTGTTCATCTCTCTTGCCTACTTCCTATTATTTAACTTTTTCCTTTTCCAATATCCACTCTCTTATCAGCCAATTCGACTTTCGCCAGAGAGATGAACAATGCCCTTATTGGGAAAGTTTTCCCAAAACCCTTTCTTGTCGCTGTGCTCCGAATTATCTTGAAATGCGGGCAGTCCAGCCACCGCCGGGAGCCATGTGAATTTTGATCTGACGATCACTTGGAACAGCCAGAACCTCGTGCTTGAAATCTCTGGCAGCGCGGTCTGCATTGATACCGTCCTTGAAAATCTCCATAGTCCAGTCACCCTCTCCGAGGAAACTCAAATCCAAGACAAGATCTCTCGCATCCCATCCGGTCAACGAGCCCACATACCAGACATCTCCACTTCTGCGCGCCAAAGTGATATATTTACCCATCTCACCATTCACAGCACGGCTTTCATCCCAAATACAAGGGCACTCCGATATATATTTGGTACACAGCGGCTCTCTCATATAGTTCGACGGAGAATCGCAAAGCATATTCAGAGGAGAATCGAAAACGACATATTCCGCAAGCTGATGACAACGCGTTCCCTGGCTCATACCTTCAGAATTTACCGGCCTGTAATTGTCTTTTGTAGCATTGCGCATTGCGCCCTGGGTATAATCCATAGGGCCTGCAGCCATTCTGATATAAGGAAGCGTAACATCGTATGTCACCTGATCAGCCTTGCCCCATTTCAACTGCTCCAGACCATACACACCCTCATAATTGACCACGTTAGGATATGTTCTGCTGAGACCAGTCGGCTTATACGTTCCGTGAAAATCCACCATCAGCTGATATTTCGCGGCAGTTTCCGCTGCACGCCTGTGGAAATCCACCATCAGCTGATCATCCCTGTCCATAAAGTCAATCTTGAAGCCCTTGATTCCCATCTTGGAATAATGCTCGCACACTTTTTCCATATCCCTGTCGAACGCATAATAGCCAGCCCAAAGGATAAGACCGATTCCGCGCTCCTGAGCATACTGCGACAACATAGGCAAATCAATCTCAGGTATTACCTGCAAAAGGTCAGCTTTGAGATTCACTGCCCACCCCTCATCCAGAATCACATACTGAAGTCCGTGAGATGCCGCAAAATCAATGTAATATTTATAAGTGTCATTATTGATGCCGGCACGGAAATCAACGTCATAGATATTCCAGTCATTCCACCAGTCCCAAGCAACCTTACCAGGACGAACCCAGCTGTAATCCACTGACGCATCCTGAGGCGTAGCAAGTTTCCATACCATATCATTCACAGCAAGGTCAGCATCCTGCTCGGTAACCATTATGATTCTCCACGGGAATGCCGTCTGGCCTGACGCTTTCGCAATGAAGTTCTCCCTTGACTGAACCTCTCCCTGAAGCATATTGTGACCGCCCTGCTTTATCTCTTTCGGATAGCCGGCAAATCTGGCTGTCAGTTTCGGAGTCGAACCCTCATTATAGAAATACATTCCCGGATAATTCAAAAGATCCGCCTCGGTAATAAGCACCTTAACCCCATTGTCGGCAGCGACCGCAATAGGAGCAAATGCCATTTTCTCCTTATTCCACTGAGAAATCGGATTAATCGTATATTGACTCTCGAAAGACTGATAGAATTGCTCGTCGAGTTTCAGGTCATCGCGGTGAATATAAGGAATAAAGCCATTCCAATCCTTATCGAACGCAAATTCTGCCTGCTCGCTCACGACATTGAAATCGCCTTTCAGATTACTCTTGAATCTGTAAGCGACGCCTTCATCATACGCACGGAAAACCAAAGAGAACTCCTTGAATACCAATGTCATCTCATTGTAATTATCCCTTACTTCCGCTTTCTTGTACATTACGGTAGGCAAAGTCTCGTCCACGGTCTTGCGCACAACTTTCCTGACCTTGTCATTCTGACCGAAAACTATACCGTCAGACAGTTTCATCGAAATCTCGGAAGGAGCTATGAGTTGTTGAGTGTCGGTCGCAACAGTATAAGAAATACTTGTTCCTACCACAACTGAAGCGCACAGATGTCCGTCAGGAGATTTCACCTGATAAGACCCGTCGTTGGCAATAGCAACCGCAGCTGTCAAAAATCCCAGCGAAATGGAAGCCAATAAAGTTTTGAATGTCATAATCCAGTATTTTTATCAGTTATAATTATATGTTATCATATTCCCAATTCTTTCTTCATATCCCTCAATAGATCAAATGCCTGCATCGGAGTCATATTATTGAGATCTGCAGAATTCAAAGTATCTCTGATTGAGGACAATGTAGGGTCATCAAGTTGGAAAAGCGACAACTGTATAGAGCCGTCACTCTCAACCCTACCCTCTTTAGTATTATAAGGCTTGATTATCTTTCCACAAGACTCCGCCGAAGGTTTGCTTATCACATTTGCGTCTCCAGACTCCAATGCCGACAACGTTTTCTCCGCGGATTCGAGGACTTCCTTAGGCATTCCGGCCATTCTGGCCACGTGAATACCGAAGCTGTGAGCCGCCCCACCCTCTCTCAACTTACGCAGGAATAGCACTTCTTTGCCAACCTCCTTGACCGCAACGTGGAAATTCTTGACACGAGGATATATCGACTCCAAGTCGTTCAACTCGTGATAATGAGTCGCGAACAGCGTTTTCGCTCCCTTGCCATATTCGTGAATATATTCCACGATAGCCCGAGCAATCGACATTCCGTCATAAGTGGATGTTCCTCTTCCTATCTCATCAAGGAGAACCAGCGACCTTTCCGAGAGATTGTGGAGAATCATCGATGTCTCCAGCATCTCCACCATAAACGTGGATTCACCTCTGGAAATATTATCCGACGCACCCACGCGCGTGAAAAGTTTGTCGAAATATCCCAGCTTCGCGGAACTTGCAGGTACAAAAGAGCCAATCTGTGCCATCAGGACTATCAGAGCGGTCTGCCTCAACAGCGCTGACTTTCCCGACATATTAGGACCCGTGAGAATAATTATCTGCTGTTTGTCCTTGTCCAGATAAATGTCATTCGGAACATACTCCTCGCCAGGCTTCATCAGAGTCTCAATTACAGGATGCCTTCCGTCTTTAATTTCAAGCGAAAGCCCCTTATTCACCTCAGGACGACAATATTTATTGGAAATCGCAAGTTCTGCAAACCCTGCCAGAACATCGATTTTGGCAATAATATTGGAATTCGACTGGATCACCCTGATTGCAGACTGGATTTTCAATATCAAGGAATTGAATATGGACGTCTCGAGCGCATATATCTTGTCTTCTGCCGAGAGAATCTGCTCCTCATATTCCTTAAGTTCCTGTGTTATATACCTTTCAGCATTGACCAGAGTCTGTTTTCGTATCCAGTCCTCAGGAACTTTATCCTTATGGGTATTCCGGACCTCTATATAATATCCGAATACATTATTGTAACTGATTTTCAATGAGGATATTCCAGTGCGCTCAGTCTCGCGTTGCTGCATCTGAAGCAGGTAATCCTTACCTCCACGCGAGATTTCTCTCAGACGGTCGAGCTCTTCATTAACCCCCTTCGCAATAACATCTCCCTTACCTATCGCCGCGGCAACGTCCTGCGCCAATGTCTTTGAGATCTCCCCATAAAGTTCCGAGCAGCCGTCTATCGAACGCACAAGCACCACCAGAGCATCACAGTCGCCATCCAAACACAACTTCTGTATCGGCTCAAGTTGAGACAGGCCTCTGCCCAACTGCTGCACCTCACGTGGGGAAATTTTCCCTGTGGCAACTCTGGACACCATCCTGTCAAGGTCACCGATATTGCTGATATGACATTGTACTTTTTCAAGAGCCTCACTATGCCTCGTGAGCCATTCCACAATATCGAAGCGGCCGTTCAATTCTTCCAAATCCATTGAAGGCATCGCCAACCAGCTTCTCAGCAATCTGGAGCCCATCGGCGAACAGCACTTATCTATCACATTGACCAAAGAAACCCCCTCACCGCCGGCAGAAGCATAGAAAACTTCCAGATTGCGAAGAGTGAATCTGTCCATCCATACGAACTTGTCGCCGTCTATTCTGGAAATGGAACATATATTGGCAAGCCCGGCGTGCTGAGTCTGCTCAAGATATACAATCAACGCACCCGCCGAACACACTCCAAGCGGATAATTATCTATTGCATAACCCTTTAGCGACTCAACTCTGAACTGTCTTTTCAGTTTTTCGACGGCAGAATCGAAAACAAACGCCCATTCATCCAGCGTTGAAACATACAGATTGTCTCCATACAATTCCTTAGTCTTGTTTTCGTAGCCTCTCTGCACGACTATCTCTTTAGGAGATAACGACGCAATCAATGTCCCTATATAATCCTCACTGCCTTGCGCCACTTGAAAAGTTCCGGTAGAAACATCCAAGAACGCGACACCGTATTGCCCTTTAGAATATATCAGTCCAGCAAGGAAATTGTGCTCTTTCTGCTCCAGCATATTCTCGCCGAAAGCGATGCCGGGAGTAACCATCTCCGTCACACCCCTCTTTACGAGCGATTTCCCGCTGACGAGTTTGGGGTCTTCCAACTGGTCGCATACAGCCACTTTGTATCCGGCCCTAATAAGTCGTGTAAGGTATTGTTCTATAGCGTGATGCGGGAAACCTGCCATTGCAACGGGACCTTTGTCGCCATTGGAACGCTTTGTCTGAACCAGGCCCAGAACCTTGCTTACAAGCACCGCATCATCGGAATATGTTTCATAGAAATCTCCAACTCTATAAAGCAGTATAGCCTCAGGATGCTGAGCCTTTACCGAGAAATAGTGTTTGAGCAACGGAGTATCTTCCGTCTGTTTTTTTGCCATAATCAGAAGCTGTTTTGAATAACCCCTTATGTTGCCGATATCAGTTTCAAGGGATATGTCAGATTCGCCGCAAGTAACCACTGCGATGAATATCAACAAAGATAATGAAAGCCAAGAGAAAAATTATAATTAAATTTACGCGATTTAGACTATGAAGAAGGTCCTGATTATAACATATTATTGGCCGCCGACAGGAGGTTCCGGAGTCCAGAGATGGGTCAAATTCAGCAAATATCTGCCGTCATTCGGATGGCAGCCCGTCGTTTATACCCCTGAAAATCCTGAAATGACCAGCGTTGACAGGAGCATTGAGAATGATATTCCGAAGGAAGCCATTGTCATCAAACGGCATATAACCGAATTCTACTCGCTCTATCGCAAATTCATCGGAAAGAAAGACGCTTCCGCCCAGGAAGTGAATCCTATAAACAGCCAGGAAAAGACTTTCAAGCAGAAACTTATGCTGTTTTTGAGAGGCAATCTGTTTATTCCGGACCCGCGCATCACTTGGGTAAGACCATCTGTCCGATTTCTGAAGAAATATTTGAAGGAGCACCCTGTGGACATTATCGTCAGCACAGGCCCTCCGCAGTCAATGCACCTTATCGCTCGCGCCGTATCAAAGGCAACCGGCATCCCTTGGGTTGCAGATTTCCGTGACCCGTGGACCAAGATGTTCTATTTCAAGCATCTCCAGCTCTGCAAGCTGGCGGAGAAAAAACATATCCGTCTCGAGAAACAGGTGTTGGATGATGCCACAAGAATCGTAGCGGTATCACCTCTTGTCCAGGAAGATTTCCAAATAATGACGGATACGCCTGTAGAATTGATTACCAACGGATTCGATGATGATGATTTCGAACAGGTAGTGGAACAGGACGGATACTTCAACGTTACGCATACCGGATTGTTCGCCTCTGACGGCAACCCGGATGTCTTATGGCAGGCTCTGGCCGAGAAATGCAGAAACGACAAGAATTTCGAGAGGTTGCTGCGTATCCGTCTCGTCGGCAAGACTGACAGTGAAATCATCGCCTCAATAAATGCGGCAGGCCTCGGCGACCATCTTGTAAATCTCGGTTATCAGGAGCACAGCATCGCGGTCAGGGAGCAGAAGAATGCCTCTCTATTGATATTGCCATTAAGGAAAGAGCCCGAATATAAGGCTACGCTTCCAGGCAAACTGTTTGAATATCTGGCATCTATGAATCCGATTCTCGGCATAGGGCAGACGGATGGCGCAATGGCACGCATTGTAAACCAGACTGGAGCCGGCGTGGTATTCGGCTGGGATGACAAGGAATCCATCTCCGCATTCATAAATCTATGCTGGAATAAATTCAACTCGGTTGACTTGCAGACAGAGCAGAACTCTGACGCCAAACTTTGTCACCTGCCGGATGAAGAGGAAAAGAAGGAGGCTATACGTCAGTTCTCACGCAAGGCTCTCACTAAGCGCATGGCTGAATTATTTAATTCCTTAACAGAATAAAACTTGTACCCCAAACTTCTTGAGCCGCAAGCTCCAAGAGCAATTCGCGCCAACAGAGTTGGAACGCTACTTCTGTAATAATGATTTCCGATTGAGAATCTCACCGCCAGCGGAGAGGAGAATCAGCAGAATGAGCAATATCGAGGATGCTCTGGAAATGTTGGAGCTAATCTTGTAAGACTTCGGCTCGAAACGCATCACGAGATCGTGCTCTCCGGCAGGAAGAACCGCGCCTCTGATCGTCCAGTTCGCACGGAAAAGATTCAATTCCTCGCCAGAATCCGTCTTGAGAGTCCATCCGTCAGGGTAATATATCTCACTGAATACCACCGCTCTATCACTTGATACCTTGTAATGATATCTGAGTTCATTCGGAGCATAAGATGTAAGGAACACCGTATCAGAAGACGAAGCTATAATATCCTCAAATGACTTCTCACCAGACTGCGTCGAAGCAATCGCATCCGCAGCCCACTTGAAATCAGGGCCGATTACAGCAGTCGTATGCAGATCTATCTTGTCCAACATCGCGATTTCCTCATTCGCGGAAGAAGCTTGCGCAGCAGAATCCACAAACCAAGCGTTGCCCATTGCATTCGGATTGACAACAGGCGCGCTGTTTCCGTCCAGAATCACATACTTGTCATTAAGCATTGACAATACAGGCACACGAGGGAAAGAATTCATCAGGGATTCCATCGTTCCTGCGGAATTGACGGCCTTAATCACCGAATTAATTTCACTAGTCAGGTGGTTATCAATCAAATCCTGATACCTCTGCATCTTTACAGGGCTGTAGCCTCCGATATTCTTATGCCAATAGCTCGGATGCGAATCATTGAACACATTGACAGTAAGATCAAGCACCCTGTAATCAAGAGCAGGGTCTGTAAGTATCTGCTTATCAACAGGTCTCGCAGTAAACTGGCCGTTAAAATTCTTCGGTGTCGTGAAATGGTCCGCATTAAGATACCTCTTGCCGACCGAAAACATATTCAATATCACGAGCACAGAAACAGCTATTGCCGCAGCACCGCTATATTTCCGCAGTTCTTCAGTAGAAGAATTGGCCTTCTTGACATAATACCAGCGAATGATTCCCCAGACAAACGCTATCAGAATGGCGGAAATAATCGCATCGTGTCTCATCAACTGAACTCTGTCCTGTTGCAGGGCTGCCACAAGTTCCGGATGCATCTGAGCATCGGAATCCGCAGAAAAATCTCCAACCAAATCCGGGAACAGCCATATAAGGAAGCAAAAACCGGCTGTGCAAATCAATGCAGCCAATCCGGGTTTTTTGAATTGTTCCAATGTAAATTCGCCCTTGAGAATCTTGTCCAGCACGACAAAACCAAGCATCGGCAAAGTGACCTGCAGTGCTACCAGAGCCATCGACACAGTCCTGAACTTACTGTAGAACGGCATATTATTGTACCAGAACTCAGTAAAAGGCATAAAATATTTGCCTACTCCCAGGCAGATTGCAATCACAGTTGCGGCCAGAATCCACCACTTGTCTTTCCCCTTGCATAGGAACAAGCCCAGAAGGAACAGGAATATCGTTATCGCTCCCATATACATCGGGCCGGCCGTGAACGGCTGAGGCCCCCAATACAACGGAAGAGTTTTGGCAACATCTTTAACATTCGACTGCCCGTATTGCTTCAAAAGCTTGACTGTCGCAGACTTGGACGGATTCACGGCACCTGCTGAAGAACCGCCGTTGAAATCAGGCACCATAAGATTCGGCAGCTCTTTCCATCCGTATGACCACGCTGTAGCATACTCAATATCAAGACCTTTCGATTTTCCGGCATTGTCCGACGCATTATCCGACGCGGAAAGTTCTGAGCCTCCGCGCATCGTCTGATGCGAATAGCGATACATCGGAATCAGTTTGTTGGCATTTGCACCAATACCGGCGATTCCCAGGAACAGCAGCAACGCGGACGCGATAAAGAAACGGCCGACTTTCTTTCTGCGTTCCAGATTGAATATCAGCCATATAAAAAGACCTATCACATAGCAGAATATGATAATTGCCAGATAATAGGAAATCTGAATATGGTTTGCCTTTATCTGAAAGTTCAGCGCCATTCCGAACAAAGCCGCGCCCAGCACAGACTGCAGAAGCCATTTACGCCCGTCTGCCTGCCCCTTATATAGGCTCAATGCTGTTCTATACGTAAATATGACAGCAGCAAGAACCCACGGCATCCAGGCTATCGCCATCATCTTGGTATTGTGCCCGACCTGGATTATCTGAAAATTATATGAGCAGAATGCAACCGCAACTGCGCCTCCGACCGCAAGAAGCACATTCACACCAAGAGACAACATCAGCAGGAATGCACCAAGCAGCGCAATGAAGAGATATGTCGCAGGGCGTTTTCCGATGAGGAATGCGTTGTAAATACCTTGTGTCCAGTCACCTTCGGGATTGCCGGTAAGCATAGTCGTCGGCATTCCGCCGAACATCGAATTTGTCCAGGCCGTACGGTCATCCGGATGCGCCGAATTCCATTCATTGGCCTCGTGAGCCATTCCGACATATCCGGAAATATCGCTCTGGTTTACAATTTTGCCACCGAGAACCTGAGGCACAAACCCATAGGCGAGTACCAGAAAAAATATAACTATCCCCGCATATTTCAGGGCCGATTTCCATATCTTCTGCATTGCAAAAATCATTTAGCTCCGCAAAGATAATGAAACCCCGAAGAAGAATAAGAATCCAAATCAGAAATCGAATACCAAGGAGAATGATACTCCCTTAAGCGCTTCATCTAACCCCGAAAAATCTCCATACTCAACATCCACGCACTGCACATCGTATCCGATAGATGCTCCCAAACCCATTTTCGTCTTTCCGAAATAAACGTGACAACCGACAGCCGGTGCGCAATAGAAACCTGATATATCTTCTCCCAAAGAATAGCCCATCTTCATTTCAAAGAACGGAGACACCCGTTTATTGAAGAGTTTATGAAGTTCTGTTATACAATGAGCGAAAATAGGCACTGATGCACAGTCGGGATCATATATGGCATCAAACACACCGTACTCTGACCAAGCCGTCAGACCGACGCCAAGACCCGCATAAACATATGGAGTAATCTGACATCCGTGAGATGTATAAAAACTTACAGCGCTTTCATCGAAATCTCCGGTCCCTACGATCAATGATTCACCAAGCATTCCACGATAACGCGGAGCGAGATTCCAACCGTGATTTGCATACCTGTCCGAAGACTGAACTATTTCTTTTTCCGTAGTCTTTTTTAACGAAGTCTTATTTTCTGGAACCTCTTTGGTGATTTTAGAGACATCTTCCATCTTACAAATTATCACGCTGCCATCCGAGGTCTTTATTGTGACACTCTGATTTGGAATCTCTTCTGTTATGACACCTTTGATCACACTTCCATTTTTAAGATAAACGACCTCCTGATAATTCTGGGCAAATGCAGACAAAGCCGAGAATAACAATATCGCAACGCTAACGATAAATGATTTTGTAAAATTCATAGCTACAACTTTTGGTTGGTTAGGATTGCAATATTAATAATAATAATTTGAAATCAAAAGGCTTCCATCACATTATAAGGCCGGAGATGAAGATGACGCCGATGACGACGGGGGCGACGAATTTTATAAGGAAATAAATGAGCGGGAAACATTTCACATTGAAGGCGAGCGTGCCGCCGTTGGTGAATTCATCATAAACATCTTCGCGCTTCATTTTCCAACCGACAAAGATGGCGAACACCATCGCCCCAGCAGCCATCAGAAAGTTCGATGAAATCATATCCAGGAACGAGAACAGATTTTTGTCATACAAGGTAAAGTTCTTCAGCGGACCGAAAGACAGAGAACACAGACAGCCTACAAGCCATACCCCAACGAAAACTATCATAGTAGCAGGCAACCTCTTAACATTCTTCTCTTCCACAAGATAAGCGACTCCGACCTCAAACAGCGAAACCGCTGACGTCAACGCCGCAATAAGCACAGTCAGAAAGAACAAAATCGCTACCACACTGCTCAGAATCGGGGAGAATGTCGCCATCTTGTTGAATACATATGGCAAGGTCTCGAATATCAGTCCAGGACCAGAGCCGGGAGCTATTCCTGCGGCAAATACCGCCGACATCACCGCAAAACCAGCCATAAGAGCAAACAACAGGTCAAATCCGGCCGTACCAAGTCCCGAAGTCAACAAGTTTTCCTTTTTGCTGACGTAAGAACTGTAAGTCAATATCGTACCCACTCCAAGCGACAGCGAATAGAATGACTGCCCCATCGCCGACGCTATTCCCCTTCTGGTCAGACCCGCGAAATCAGGCTTCACCAGATACTTGACGCCCGCCTCAGCTCCAGGCAGAGTGAACGAATAAATCATTATTATCAGAATCATCAGGAAGAGCACCGGCATTGAGAGATTGCTGAATTTCTCGATTCCTCCTTTCACTCCCCCGACAATCACGAGAGCACACATAAGAAGGAATACAGTATGACACGCCACCGGCCACCAAGTAGAAGATATGAATGTGCCGAAAATACCATCAAGTTGCACATCAGGTGCAGTAAACTTGAACTCCAGAGACTTCAGCAGATATTCGATTGACCACCCTCCGACTACGCTATAGTAAGAAACTATAATCAGCGGCGTAAATACTGTAAGCAGTCCCAGCCACTTCCAGCAAGAGCCCGGAGCCAACTTATCTATTGCGCCGAATGTGTTAGAGTGTGTCCTGCGTCCGATTATGGACTCGGCCAGAAAAATGGGAATTGACAGAAACAATGAAGCCAGAATATAAACCGCTATGAATGCGGCACCGCCATTTTCACCTACGAGATATGGGAAACGCCAGATATTCCCAAGACCTATCGCGGAGCCGGACATCGCCATAACGACAGCAAACCGGCTTCCGAAATGCTCCCTGTTTTTAGTCATATTATCGAGTCTATTTGTAAGTTCTTAATTCGCTCCGGCAAATATATAATATTACTTTGAATTTGTAAGTATCATTCTCTTAAATTTCTGTAATTTCTAATATGTTATATATCAATATATTATCACTAATAAATTTTACAATATTGAACCCTTAGAAACGAAAAATTCCCGATTCTTTAATCAGGAATCGGGAAATAGATTACAATTTATAAGTAATCACTAAATTTCTATCCGCAAAATATACGCTTTGTTCTCATCTCTATCGGCGGACATACACCGCAAACGAATACGCGAGGCCGTTCTCCGGGTCAGTTTCCATTTCGGTCTCCGAGGTTTTCTCCCATACCTCCGGGTCAATCTCGGGAAAGAAAGCGTCCGCATCGATGATTTCAGTATAAACGTGCGTAATATACAGTTTATCAGTCTTATCCAGAGTCCTCTCGTAAGTCTTAGCGCCTCCGATAATGAAACATTTCTCAGGAGTCTGAGAAACACTTTCGACAGCACCATCCACATTCTCTCCGCTCCGACTCTGCTCCGGCATTACTTTTTCCGCTTCCGCGAAAGCAGCCTCAACATCAGACACTTGAACCACAGACGCCGGCGCATCAAACGGATGTTTTGTAATTACGATATTTTTACGCCCGGGCAACGGTCTGCCAATCGACAGCCAGGTTTTATACCCCATAATCACAGGGTAACCCGTAGTCGTCCTCCGGAAGTATTTCATATCCGCCGATATGTGCCAGAGAAGCTGATTATCCTTTCCTATGGCAAGGTTATCCGAGATTGCAGCTATTATATTCTTTTCCATTCAGTTACTCTAATCTACACGGCGACCGGAGCCTTGATTGCAGGCCAAGGATCATAGCCTTCCAGGGTAAAATCCTCATATTTGAAATCCAGGATATTCTTTACATCCGGATTCAACTTCATCACCGGCAATGCACGTGGCTCTCTGCTCAACTGCAGGTCAACCTGTTCAAAATGATTGAGATAAATATGCGTGTCGCCTGTCGTGTGAATGAATTCACCGGCTTCAAGCCCGCACACTTGAGCAATCATCATCGTCAAAAGCGCATAAGACGCTATGTTGAACGGCACACCGAGAAACGTATCAGCACTCCTCTGATATAATTGGCAGGAAAGTTTACCGTCAGCCACATAGAACTGAAACAGACAGTGGCAAGGAGGCAACGCCATCTTATCCACTTCGCCGGGATTCCACGCGGAAACCAACATCCTTCTGGAATCAGGATTATTCCTTATCTGATCTATGACCTGCATAAGCTGGTCAATCCTCTTTCCGTCAGGGGCCGGCCAACTCCTCCATTGATGGCCGTAAACAGGGCCTAAATTGCCGTTTTCGTCCGCCCATTCATCCCAAATCGACACCCCGTGCTCTTTGAGATATTTGATATTGGTATCTCCGGAAATAAACCAAAGCAGTTCATAGATAATTGATTTCAGATGAACTTTCTTCGTCGTCAACAGCGGAAATCCCTTTGACAAATCAAAGCGCATCTGATAACCGAAAACGCTCTGCGTTCCGACGCCCGTCCTATCGTGCTTTATCACTCCATCCTGTCTTATATGGCGGAGCAAGTCAAGATATTGCTTCATCTGATTTTATTTTCTTACGGAAAAAGCGAAGATGATAGCCTGTTCGAACACCTCTCCAGGTCTGAGCACTGTGGACGGATAATCCGGTTCGTTAGGAGAATCTGGATAATGCTGGCATTCTATTGCAACAGCGTCATAGTCGTGATAAATATGGCCGTTCTTTCCTGTCGGGCAGCCCTCGAGCCAGTTTCCGGTATATACCTGCACACCAGGCTGAGTAGTAAGCACTTCCAGAACTCTTCCACTCTCAGCAGAATACAATTCCGCAGCGGTCTGAATCTGTCCCGGCATATAACCGTCGATTACAAAACAATTGTCATAGCCTTTGCCATACTCCAATGCAGAAAAATCCTTCTTAATATCCTGTCCCAGAGGCTTAGGATTTACGAAATCCATAGGAGTACCGGCAACGTCAGACGGCTCGCCTACAGGAATCAAAGTATCATCCGTCGGCAGAAACTCCGAAGCGTTGAGTTTGAGGGTATGATTCAAAACGGAGCCTGAGCCTTCTCCGTTAAGGTTGAAATATGCGTGATTAGTAAGATTTATGACGGTAGGAGCATCCGTTTCGGCAGTGAATGTCAATGTGAGTTCATTGTCTTCAGACCACTCGTAATGCGCAACGACCTTCAGATTGCCAGGATATCCGGCCTCTCCGTCTTCAGAAAAATACATAAATTCCACTGCATCGCCTTCCACTCTGCTGTCCCACACTTGATTCTGAAATCCTTCAGGACCTCCGTGAAGATGATTTACGCTATTGTTTATAGGCAGAGAGTATTCTTTGCCGTCAAGCACGAAATGGCCTTTTGCGATTCTGTTCGCATATCTTCCGGGACATTTTCCGGCGCAAGGGCCATCTCCGAAATATGAAAGAGGATCATCATAGCCGATGACAACGTCATCCAGATGCCCGTCCTTATCAGGAACGACAACCGACACGATACCTGCACCGACACTGCTCAATTTAACTGAAGCGCCCGCTTCGTTTGTCATTGTATAAAGAAAAATCTCCTTTCCGTCAGCAGATTTTCCCCATAAATTCTTTTCAATACGCATATCTGAAACCTGTTTGAATCCTGTCCGCATCTTCAGACACGGGCAGATATGATTACACTTTTCGAATATACGATTATCCTGCCAAGGAATCAAGCATTTCGAAGACTTTATCCTGAGGGGCGTCTTTGAGAATAACTTTCTTGTCTTTATCCAGAAGGTACAAAGACGGGATTGCACGGACGTTATATGTAAGATCCGTCCTTATGATGTAATTGTGGTCATATCCGCATATCCATTCCTTAGGATATTCTGCGGCATAAGCCTTCCATTTGTCAATTTCCTGGTCGATATAGACATTTACGACCTTGAGCCTGCCCATTTTTTCCATCTCGGAAACCCTCTCGCTCTGCTCAATCAAATCAATGATTTCCTTGCAGTTAGGACATCCCGGATTGGAGAAGAAAAGCAACGTGTAATCCGCTTTCACGCCATACAGAGTATGCACCTTTCCGTACATATCCTTGAACGAAAAATCCGAGGCCTTCGTCCCGACTTTGTTCAGGGAGCACATCGACGCGTCATATTCATAAGCCGGCCTCATACTCGGAGAAACAACATCCGACACAGCCAGTCCCTGTACATAAGGAAGATAGAAATCCTCGTTCCGGACCGGAGAATTAGGGTCGTGGAAATATTTGTCGGCAAATTCAGTTATGGTCTCAAATACATTGGAAGACGTGTCTCGCCTTTCCACAGTCTCTACTGCCTTGAAAAGCGATGCGACAGACTTTACGGACTCGTTCAACGGAGCCTGCCACAACAACGCCGAATAAATTCCGAACTGCTTCTCTACATCATCCTTAGAGAATCCGGCCACGTGGGTGGAATCGCATTTTCCTGATACAGAAGAAGATACTAGGCCATCCCAGAAATGAACAAGCAAATAGTCCAGACGTTCGGACGGGTCTGTCAGCATATCCGGAACCTGAATAGCCGGGAATGGTTTGTATTTCTCCATATCTGACACAGCCGTCTTGGAACCACGCCCATTGCCCCCGCAGGAAACAATCATGACAAGTCCCGAAACAATCAGTGCCATTATGCTCAACCTACGCATTTTCCGCAATCTTAGCCTCCGAAACATTGATCATAAAGTCGCCCATCTTCTCAAGTTCCGCAACGGCATCCATATAGAACACGCCTGTCTGGTAATTATACTCAGGATTTTCCTCTATATTGATAATATGCTCCTCCCTGAGAGTATTGCGACATTCGTTGATATTATACTCGGCATCCTGGGCGTTGGTTATATCCTTAAGACTCGTATAAGGTGCCTTGAGATTCTCGGTCATAGCCTTGAACGCATCGTCCAGCAAGTCACACATACGTCCCAGACGCTTCATCTGCTCATCGTCAAACGTAAGGCCGTGCTCATTTCTACGGGTAAGAATACGTCCGATTGCATCACCGGAGTCACCGATGCTCTCCAACTCGCCTATAATCTTGTACATACCCTTGATTCTGCCGGCAGATGACAAAGAAATTTCACCCTTTGAAACCTCGCTGAGATAATCCGCGATTTCATACTCAATCCGGTCCGTTATCGCCTCATACTTGACAAGCTTTTCTCTGAGTTTTGTAAAGTTCTCCACATCCTTCTCCACCAGAGCCTGTCTCATATAACCGAAATCAGAATAGCATATTTCCGCAAAATGTACAATTTCCTGTTCTGCCTCATCGAGCGACAACTCGGCAGTGGAAAGAGGTCCTCCCTGGATAAACTTGAGCCTGAACACTTCCTTTTCCTCTTTCTGCGGAATAATCCACGACACAATCTTCTCGATTTGAGGTATGAACCATATCAGAATCATCGTGTTCGTCACATTGAACAAGGTGTGCATCGTAGTCACACTGTACAACAACGACGACTTGATGGAATCAGCATTGGCGGCATCAGTAAGGTCAGCCGTATTCGGGTCAGGAAGTCCGCAAGAACTGATTATGAATCCTATGAGCCTCAAGAACCACGGGAACACGCACAGCACCCACATCACACCGAACACATTGAACACCGTATGCGCCATCGCAGCTCTCTTGGAAGTCGTATTACCTACGGACGCGGCCACATTCGCCGCAATCGTGGTACCGATATTTTCACCGAGAATCATTGCCGCAGCAAGCTTGAACGGAATCACTCCCGTCGTAATCAACAGCATTATTATGGCCATCGTAGCAGCTGAAGACTGGAAGCAGATTGTCATCACGGTTCCTATCAGCAGAAACAGCAGGACGGATACGTTAAGAGGTCCGAGTGTAAGATTAGTCAACGACTGAAGACCTGTAAGGTCAATATTGTCAAGCAGAATACCTGAAGTTTCCTTGAGTTTCGCAAAACCTACGAAGAACAGCGCGAATCCGATGAGAATCTCACCGAGGTCCTTTATCTTCCTGTTCTTATTCAGCATCATCAAGAATCCCACGGCGATAATCGGGAACGATATGGTGGATATGTCATACGAAAATCCGAAAATGGCCATAATCCAGGATGTCACGGTCGTTCCGATATTCGCACCCATAATGACACCGATGGCCTGAGCCAATGTCAGAAGTCCCGCATTCACGAAACTGACCACCATAATAGTGGTCGCTGTGGACGATTGTATAGCTGCTGTTACTCCGATTCCTGTTACGAGACGCTTGAACGCGTTGGATGTCATTGATGCAAGGAAGGCTCTCAAACCGTCGCCCGCCACTTTCTGAAGTCCTACACTGAGAAGACTCAGTCCGAATAGGAACAATGTCACTGCACCAACGAGGGTCAGTAGTTGGAAAATCATCTGCATAAATTGCGGTGTAGTAGATTCGTAAATTCTCGCAAAATTATAAAAAATACTTTAGATTTGTCGAATGAAGTCATTTTCAACCATAAAAGTAGCGGTATGTATCATTGCTATTCTGGCATCCGCAATCAATTCTTCGGCTCAGATTTCCAGCAACGGTGAAGATCCCGGAGCTGTAAGATGGAATTCTGTCAAAACCGCCAATTTCAAAATCATTTATCCGAGAGGACTGGATTCATTGGCAAAAGTTTATGGTACTGAACTGGAAAGGTTCAGGACTGCCGAGAGCGTGACTTCAGGCTTACTCCCCGGAGAGGGCTACAGACACCGCACCCCGGTAATACTACACGCATTTCACGGAGTATCAAACGGTTCCGTCGCCTGGGCGCCTAGACGTATGGATTTATATACGCTTCCGGATTTCTATAACTCGCTTGAACCCATGTTGTGGACCAAGTCCCTGGCCGTCCACGAAGAAAGACACCTTGCCCAGATGCAATTCGGATACAAGGGATGGCTCAAGCCTCTGAATTGGATTATAGGACAGACTGCAACCGGAGCATATTCTGCCATCTGGCCGAGCAACTGGATGCTGGAAGGAGATGCCGTCGTGGCCGAAACCGCACTGACTAACTCTGGAAGAGGACGTTCCGCCGACTTTTTGGACTATTATATGATGGCTTTCGATGAAGGCGATTGGCGAAACTGGTACAAATGGAGATACGGCTCTTACCGTTACTATGCCCCGAATTATTATGCGTTAGGTTATATGACCATCGCGGGCAACAGATATTGCTTCAACGACCCTCAATATACGGAAAGATACTTCTCGCGCATCGCCAAGAACCCTTTCAGATTCTTCAACACTCAGAAAACCACCAAAATGGCTTCCGGAATGGGTTTCCGCGAATCTTTCGACACAGTAATGACAACATTCCACCGTATATGGAAATATGAAGCTGAGCAGAGAGCCCCTTTCACAGCCTCCGAGACAGTCCAGGACACGACAGGCAAATGGTTCACCCAGATCTCGGACAACGTGCTTGCAGACGGCAAAATCTATGGCGTTCTCGCGGGCATAGCCGAGTCAAGCTCTCTTGTGGAATATGATATCGAAAGCGGAGAGCTGACCAAGTTGCGTCCTTTCTCTTCATACGCCGGAGGCCTTACTTACGCTGACGGCAAGCTTTGGTGGAGTGAATCCATCCCTGACCCGAGATGGACACTGAAAATGTCCTCGCAGATCAGATATTATGATCTCAAAACAGGACGTGTCGGCAAATTGACAACATCCGGAAGATATTTCAACCCGGACATATCTGAAGACGGCAAAGTTCTGGTCGCTCTGGAATGCCCGCTGGACAGCCGAATCAATATTTCTCTCATCAGTATCCCGGATGGTAAAAAGTTAGCCTGCAGGAATTTACCTGACACCCTTCAGGCCACCGAGGCCATCTTCTTCAAAGACAAACTGATTGTAACTGCAATCTCGAACCACGGAACAGGCATCTACGCTGTTAACAGCGACTTGTCCGGCGAACTAACCTGCATTTCCGAACCGCTCCAAATCTGCATACGCAACTTGATGGACTTTGACGGACTCCTTTACTTTTCTTCCGACAGAGACGGCACCGTAGAATTGTACAGTTTGGACATAAACAACGGAGAGACAAGACAATACACATCCCTGCCTTACGGCGGAGACGATTACTGTTTTGACGGCGAGAATCTGTATTATACCGCTCTCCAGAAGGAAGGCCGACTGCTGCATAAATCTCCGGTGACGGATTTAAAAAATAAGGTCGTATCTTTCAAAGATATTCATCACTACCCTATCGCGGACAAACTTTCCGCGCAGGAAGCGGAAGTAGCGGCAAAGAAAGGCATCTCGCTTGATAATCTTACAGGAAATTTCGAAACGGAATTCAGCAAGCCTAAAAAATACATCAAACCTCTGAATATTATGCGTTTCCATTCCTGGGCTCCGTTGTATTACGACTATGACAGCGTCCGCAATCTGAGCGGGGACGAAGATTATGAGACTGGCTCTCTGGGCGCGACCGCACTGTTTCAAAACAGCCTGGGCACAGCTTGGGGTTCGATAGGATATTCTTATCACAAAGACCCGTATTCATATCTGTATTCCGGCAATCACAGCAAGTACCGTCATTCCGGACATATCGCGTTCGTTTACAGAGGGTTATATCCAGTATTCGAACTATCTGCCAACTTCAATGACAGGGATGCGATAATGTACTACAGGCTCAATAATGACGGGAAGGAATCAATCACAGGGCTGCTTCTCGACAAGCCTTCGCTCAACGGGTACGCCAAAGTTTACATTCCTTTCGACCTGTCTTCCGGAGGATGGAACCGCGGACTTATCCCGCAGGTATCATACAGCATAGGCAACGACTTGTTTGACAAGGCAATAAAATATACGCATACGAACACAGCCTTCAGCGGAATGACCAGCTTCTCCACCTACGCTGGATACAAGAAGGGAAATTCGACATATATGCAGACTCTTGGTGCTTCGCTGCGCGGATATGTCTTGCGCCCGACGGCATCTTCCTGCACATATCCGAGACTCGGCATCGGTGCGGAAATCGGATACAACTCCCGCATAATGCTTGACGACATCTATTCATCGTCTGCGTACATCTACGGTTACGGCTATCTCCCGGGATTCACTCAGACGCAGGGGCTCAGACTCACCGCAAAATACCAGCATCAGTTTGAAGCAGGAGACATACGTCAGAATTCTGTCACTGTAACCCCGAGGGGATATGCGAATATGGGAGTCGATTCATATTTGCGTTACAGTTCGCGTAATCATTTGAATATCACTGCGGATTATGCTATTCCAATCTGGTTCGGCGATCTTTCTGCACTGTCACCTGTAACTTATATAAAGAATTTCGAACTGACTCCGCATTTCGACTGCACAATGTTCTCTCTGGACAATAATATTGCTGACGGCTTTATTTTCAGCGCAGGAGCGACATTTGTGGCAAAACTGGCAAACCTTCTATGGATTCCGTTTGACTGCAGTTACGGCGTCAGAATAGACTATAACGGAGGCTCATCTTACAGTAACATCAAGAATGCCGGTTGCGATCTGAACCACTTTTATGTAGGGGTGGTATTTGACATTGATTTGTAATTTCCGATATTCACTTGAAAAATTCCTCTCTGCAAGGAACTACGCCAAAGGGGATTGAATTAGTGTTTTACGCTTGATAAACTTGTATAATTCAGAATATTATGGATAAGAACATATATACCGCAGCATATTGTTCAAAATGCGGGAAGACAACAGAAATCTGCACATATCCTAACATCAACACTCAGGCAGACCCGGATTTGAAAGCAAAAGTCAAGGACGGTTCAATATTTCTGTGGTCTTGCCCTGACTGCGGACAGGTCAATCTGACCCCATATCAGACACTGTATCACGACCCTGACGAGAAGATAATGATTTGGCTTACGCCCAAGAATATGCCGCAGGCGGAAAAGGCTCTCATAGAAAGCCATATCCAGGCCATTTCAAAGCAGTTGGAGGAAGATAAAGACTTGCTTTCAGGTTACACTTTGCGACGCGTTGAAGAGGCCGGAGAGTTAATCGAAAAAGTCAACATCTTCGATGCCGGACTGGATGACATCGCCGTGGAAATGTGCAAGTACATTACAAAAATGGAGATGGCGGGCAAAGAATCAGACCAGAACAAAGCTAAAGCGCTGATGGACGCGCAGTTCAAATTCTATAAAATTGAAGGGTCAGACAACGACATAACACTCACCTACCCGCTAAACGGCACTATGCAGGGGCTCAGTATAGGATTCAATGTCTATGAAGACTGTCGGGGTATTATAAAAAGAAATCCCGATGTCATTCCTGCACCGGGATTTGCTGTAGTAAATGCCGAATGGTTGGCGACTAAAATGCGCTAACCGATTCTATATCTTAATCTTCCAGTTTTCTTGCGCCATCACTAATTACGACATCGTAAACTTTAGGCGCGTGACCGAATTTCTCTGTGAATTTCTCAACAGCAGTGTTGACGAAATTGTCGTAGTATTCATCCTTTACGAGGTTGATTGTGCAACCGCCGAAGCCGCCGCCCATCACGCGTGAACCGGTAACGTCGCATTTGCGCGCAAGCTTGTTCAAGAAATCAAGTTCTTCGCAGCTTACCTCATAAAGACGGCTGAGACCGAAATGAGTCTGATACATCATCTCTCCAACTGTCTCGTAATCACCTCTTTCCAGGGCATCGCAAACATCAAGTACGCGCTGAACCTCTCCGATGACATATTCTGCTCTGAGGAAATCTTCTCCTGAAACCTGGTCTCTGACTTCCTCCAGCCAAACTCTCTTGGCATCGCTGAGGAACTCTACATCGCTGTGGTTCTTTCTGATTGCGTCGCATACCTTCTCGCAAGACTGACGACGTTTGTTGTATGCTGATGAAGCCAGTTCGTGCTTAACGCAAGAGTCAATAAGAACGAGTTTGTATCCTACAGGGTTGAATGGGAAATATTTATACTCCAGAGTCTTGCAGTTAAGTCTGATAAGACTTCCTTTCTTGCCAAATACAGATGCGAACTGGTCCATTATACCGCAGTTCACTCCGCAATAGTTATGCTCGGTAGCCTGACCTATCTTGGCCAGTTCAAATTTATCTATTCTATTGTTGAATAGATAGTTGAGCGCATAAGCGAATACACTCTCGAGTGCAGCTGAAGAAGAAAGGCCTGCTCCGAGAGGAACATTTCCTGCGAAAACCGCATCAAAACCTTCTACTTTTCCGCCACGTTTCAATGTTTCTCTGCAAACACCGAAAATATATCTCGCCCAACTCTGCTGAGGTTTATCCTCCTCGTTGAGACCGAACTCTACATACTCGTCATAATCAAGAGAATATGCGTGAACCTTATCTGATCCGTTCAATGCTATCTCCGCGAAAATACATTTGTCGATAGCACCAGGGAACACATAACCTCCATTATAGTCTGTGTGCTCACCTATCAGATTTATTCTGCCCGCTGAGGCGAACATCTCTCCGTCTGAACCATACAAGGTCTTGAATTTTTCTTGAATTCTGGATTTGATTTCCATAACAATATGTGGTTTAAGTTTTTAATATCTAACATTTCACAGACACGCCGAAAACCACATTGGCCGCCTATGAACCGAATAGCAAATATAATCAAAAACTGAAGATATGAAACGTTACGTTACAATTTTATACATCTTCCGATTCAGATACTGCATCATACACTTCCAGGACCACAGGACAATGGTCGCTCACTCCCCCGGCATAACGAGGTCCCAGATATGTCCTTAACGGTTTGAAACCGGACATCGTGTTGTCCCAGACCATCAGAAAAGGGAGGTTAACAATTGACATCCGTGAAGCGTTTTCCAACAGCCTTGACACCCAGAACATATCTATCAAATCCCATTTTCCGTTGAATCTGATAGTCCCCTGCCCTTTTCTGAACAGCGGTTCCGAGAGATTTGTCAACCCTGGCTTCAATATATCAAATTCAGCCGCTGACGGCACATCATTGAAATCCCCCATAACTATCACTCTGTCACATCCTGACATCATCACAGAATCGGTCACCTGCTTCAGTCGTCCGGCAGCTAGCTCTCTCTTCCAAGCAGTCTTGCCTCCACCATATTTTGACGGCAGATGAACTACGGCAAAAGCAATATTCGACCCGATATCCGGATATTCAAACTCAGCCAGCAATATATCTCTTGTCGCAAGTCCTTCCACACGGCAAGCCTTGGAAGACACCAGTTTCAATTTTTCGCGTCTCCACAGCAAAGCAGTATCGATTCCTCTGTGATCATTTGATTCATAATGTATTATAGAATAACCAGCTTTTCTCAAGGCAGTTGCGCCGAGCAGTCTGGACAGGACATCTCGGCTCTCGATTTCCGCAACGCCTATCACATCCGGCAGTTTTCCATATTCATCTTGAACCCAATATACCGACTTAGAAATGAGATTACATTTCGAATAGAACCTTCGTGCAGTCCAATGCCTTGTACCTTCAGGACTGAATTCACTGTCCGATGCCCCGTTTCCATCGTCAGTATAATTGAAAAAGTTCTCCAGATTCCAGAACATCGACACCAGCTCCGCCGTGGAATCCGACGGAAAATTCAGGGATAAGGTCAAGGCGGTTAAAACTATATTCAGCATCATACCTGACAGTATTAGTGCGGTTTTCGAACAATTATTCTACTGGCGCAATATGAATCATTTTTCTGAATATTGATTTAAGAATCGTAAAAACAACCACAAAAACTAGTTCTTATTGTTAACTTTGCAGTCCATTTACTAGAATATATAAGAGATGTCATTGAAATGTGGAATTGTTGGACTTCCTAATGTGGGAAAATCAACATTGTTCAATTGTATAAGCTCAGGTAAAGCACAGAGCGCAAACTTTCCTTTCTGCACGATAGAACCTAATCTTGGCTCGACAAATGTCCCTGACAAGAGACTTGAGGCCCTTGCGGCATTGTGCAATCCTAAAAGAGTCGTGCCTGCCACAGTTGACATTGTGGACATAGCCGGCCTCGTCAAAGGAGCAAGCAAAGGTGAAGGACTTGGTAATCAATTCCTTGCAAATATCCGTGAAACAGATGCCATTCTGCACGTTCTCAGATGCTTTGACGACAACAATATCGTCCACGTGGACGGTTCTGTTGACCCGGTAAGAGACAAGGAAGTCGTAGACACTGAATTGCAGATCAAAGATCTTGAAACAGTCGAAAGCAGACTCGCAAAAGTCCAGAAACAGGCACAGACCGGCGGTGACAAGGATGCAAAAAAACTTATGGAACTGCTTCTGCGTTACAAGAAGGCGCTTGAGTCAGGCAAATCCTGCCGCACAGTAGAGCTCGAAGCCAGCGAAGAAGCAATGGCTCACGACCTTTTCCTGCTTACAAACAAGCCTGTTATGTATGTCTGCAACGTTGATGACAAATCTGCCGTAAACGGAAACGCATATGTTGATGCTGTAAGAGAAGCAACCAAGGATGAGCACGCAGAAATTCTCATAATTTCCGCCAGAACAGAGTCTGACATTGCCGAAATGGACAGCTACGAGGACCGTCAGATGTTCCTTGATGAGATGGGACTGAGCGAATCAGGTTCTGCAAGGCTTATACAGAGTGCCTACAAATTGCTCGGATTGGAAACATTCTTCACTGCCGGAGCCGATGAATGTCGTGCCTGGACCATAAACAAAGGTGACAAGGCCCCGAAAGCGGCCGGAGTTATTCACTCAGACTTCGAAAAAGGCTTTATCAGAGCAGAAGTCATCAAGTATGAGGACTTTATCAGCTACAAGTCCGAATCGGCCGTAAGAGCCGCCGGAAAGCTCGCTACAGAGGGTAAGGAATACACTGTGCAGGACGGAGACATAATGCATTTCCTCTTCAACGTCTAAGTCTGAGCATTAGCTGAATCTGTCGATTACAATATAATCTCCCGCAGCATTCTTAAACTGAGGAGATTGCCTTTCGAAGAGAGTGCACGAAGACGGTTACAAGCCATCGATAACAGCTTAAGTGACAAGCCTCACTCATAGCGAATACCAGTCAGAAACAATAAGACCCGAAAGCCAGCCGGCTTCCGGGTCTTTTATTTTCAAGTAGTCTATCTACTAATAGAATCTTGCTCTATTGTCTTTAACGTCAGCATCCTGCATCATTACAGGGACGATAGCCTGAGTTGTGTACATAGCCATCTGAGACTGACGGGTCTTAGCATCATCCTCTGTGTAGAATGAGCCTGTATCACGGCCTGTAACCTTGAATACATAGACTCCGATGCCACCTGCAACAGGACCGCTGATCTGATCTACAGGAGCGACAGAAACTGCACCGATAAACTTAGGATCCAGGCTCTGAGCACTCATAGAAGAGAATGCCACACCAGACTGTGAACTTACAGTAGTTCCGAGTTTTTCAGCGATAGCCTGAAGATCTGTGAGTCCTTTGATCTTTTCAGCAACCTCAGCAGATTTCTTCTCTGCGAGTTTCTCATAATAAAGCTGCTGCTTGATAGATGAAGCAACCTCGCTCACCTTAGCGTAGCCTTCCTTATGGATACCGCGAACTGTAGCAATCACGAAGTAGTTGTTATCTACAGTAATAATATTGGAAACCTTGCCGACCTTGTTTTCAAATGCCCAACGTGAAACTTCCTTAGCATTGTCGATAGAACCAAGCCTGTCAGCACCTTCTAGCATATTGTTTACAGGATGTGAATAAACTCCGAGTGAATCAACAGCCTTCTTGTAGTTGTCATAGCTTCCTGCAGCTGTAACGGCAAACTTGTTAGCCTTAGCATATACAGTCTGGAAAGTCTCCTTGCTTGCGATTGTTTCCTTATAAAGAACGGCAACCTTTTTCTTGAGAATAGGAGCGGAAGTATTGGAAACTTCTACGATGTGAGTACCGTACTGAGTCTTGAGAATGAAAGGAACATTCTTGGCAGCCGTGAATATTGATTCAAAACCTGGAATCATATAGTTCTGGGTCATCCAGCCGATATTACCTTTCTCACCGCCCTCTGCAGAATTCTTGTCGGCAGAATAGAGGGAAGCGACGCTTGCGAAGTTTGCTCCCTTGGCAATGGCGTTCTTGAGGCTGTCTGCCTTCTCTACATCAGTACCCTGAAGAAGAATGTGCTTTACATACACTGAATCAGGGATGAGACGGGCATCCATAACTCTTGCGATATAGAAATCATTTCCCTTCGCAATAACATTGGATACAGTACCGTTTCCGTTCCATACGAAATCCTCGATTTCTGAAGACAATGACTTCAACTCACCCGGCTTGTAATATTTGTCCTCGTAAGGTCTGTCTGAATTCTTCATCAGGAATGACTTCATATTGTCTGCTGTAGCAAACTCCTCGTGAAGATCTGTAACCTTCTGACCTTCAGCGGCGATATCTTTCTCTGACGGCTTAACTTCGAATACGACATAAGCGATGTCGCGGCTAGCCTGCTGTTTGTAGAACTTTTTATGGTTCTTGTAATAGTTCTTGATTTCGCTGTCCGAAACTACGATTGTAGAATCCTGCTCGTAACCGAACGGAACCATTACGAAATCGACATCAGATGTAGTATTGTTCTCTGCGATGGTCCTTCTGAGCATCATCGGAGAGTTTACATTGCTCTGGCTGAAAAGAGAAGAATATTTAGCGAAGAGCTGCTGATTGTAGATTGAACTCTGCACATAGTTCCAATAAAGTCTCAGGTTTCCGCTCTGGTCAGAATCGATGTTATTGATAAACTGTACGAGATTGGATTTTGAAAAGTTACCGTTCTCATCCATAAATGCAGGATTCTGAGCGATAAGCGGAGAAATCATATCACCTGAAGTGAGGTCAACCAACTCAGCGTCACCTACTCTGATGCCTGCTGCATTTGCATTTTCGTTGAACAGATATCTGGTAACAAGATCCTGCCATGCCGCATTTCTAATCTGTGCCTGCTGCTCAGCGCCCTGTGCAGAAGATCCTGTCATTAATTCATTGATAGTAGTGAATTTCTGTACATCCTCCTGGAAATCATTGTAAGAAACTGATTTTCCGTTGATTTCACCCACATCATATTTTGAAGACATTCCGTTGAATGCAGAAATGACTTCGTTTGGATCTATAATGAATGATAACAAACCGATAGCGATAATGATTGATACCGCCATACCGAATTTTACGCGTAACTTTTCAAGAACAGCCATTGTGTTATTGATGTTTAATTAATTACAATATTATTGGGGGTACGAAGTTAATAATTTTCTATGAAACCAGCATTATTTTTTTAGTAGAGGGCCTATAAAATTCACTGAATCAATGGCCATATTGGTCGAATCCTGCACCACCACCATAAAATTATTGAAAGGCTTCATAATAATGGAATTCCTCGCACGCTCGTCCGAACGCATTCCGTAACCTTGCATAAGTCCGTCAGGGGAGTACATCCGCACATAACAGTCCGTATATATCTCCTTCTTCGTCCTGTCCCAGTAAATGGTGTCAGTCTCCATCGTCTGCTGCTTAACGATATTCTTCACGACCACATTACCGAACGCCTTCCAAATCTCGACATTCGTCTTCTTGTTCTTCTCGTGACTGGCTTCATCGGAAACTATGGTCGATTCCAGAACTTCGTCGTCAGTATAAGCATATACCCAAAGTCCGTCCGGAAAGAATTCATAAGAAAGTGAGTCATTATCAAAGCGTTGCATTTCTCCGGTAATCACCCTCATCTGAATTTTGCCATTCTCTGTCTGCACCATATACATACTGTCAACTACCTGTAAAGGTGTTTTGGACATATCGAGTTTTTCTGCGACAGACAACTTCGATTTGCAGGAGCAGACTATAACAGACAAGAGCAGACAGCAGACAAATACTGAACTGTAATTTCTTTCAGAGCCGCTGACTTTCAATTTATTAAAGCCGAATATCCCGGAAAGGAATTGAAACAGGGCGCTAAAACGAAGATAAGGGCGACTAAAAAGCTCTTTTTTAGCCACCCTCATTCTTGATGTATGCAAGTATCTGTTCAAATACTTTATTTCTGTGTTCTGACAGTTGTTGTCGCTCTCATACCGTTGCAAGAAACCGTATAAGACTGGCCGTCAGTAAGGTTGTACATAAAGGCCTCTGCAGTCTGCGGGAAGTAAACCCTATACTGTGCACTCATTCTGTTGCACTCTTCAGCGAGAGAAGGATCAGCCTCTTTTGCTCTGCTCATATAATCGCAAGCTACCCAATATGGAGAACGTCTTGCAATTTCATCACCGCTGCAAGAAGTTGCACCCCAGATAGTTCCGATGAGGAAGTATGCTCTTCCTTTGTAGTCTGCGGAGAGTTCCATAGCTTTCTCAGCATAGGCGATAGCCTTTGCATTCTTACCGTTCTTAACGCAGTATGCGGCAGCCTCGTAATTGTAATCAGCAGCAGCCTCTGTTGTAATGTCTTCGTAAGTCAAAGCCTCTGATATATAAGCGATAGCATCGTCAAAGTTACCCCTTGAAGCATTCAACTTGTAAAGGAAGTATGCAGACTGGCTTGTCGGCTGAAGTTTATGGAGAGATGTAGCAGCCTTGAGATACAGTTCATTGTCTGTACAGTTGTCTGCAGAACTCATCATCTTCACGATATTTGTAACAAGTGAAAGATCCTCTGGAGCAGCCTCGTATCTCGGAGTGTAAACCTCGAGAATCTTCTCGCAGCTGGCAACTTTGCTTGAGATGAACAGGCTTTCCATATCAGCTTTTACTTTATCAAGATCAGCTTTAGCATTCTCATCAGCAGGCTTTACTGACTCAAGATAAGCCATATTGTTCTGATATACAGCAATAAGTGCATCAGCATCCATTTTCTCATCCTGATAAAGTTGAATAGCCGCATTCAAATCTATAAGAATGATAGAAGGTTTTGTAAGTTCCTTATTCTCAGCTATTACACTATTGAGACCCTCAAACAGCTTATCCGGATCATTCTTATAGTAATTGGCCATATCAAGACCGAGATTATTATAAGCGACAGTTTTGTACTTAGGATAGTACTGCGCACGTGTTTTATGAATCGTGAAAAGAGTATCAATCAGCGCATTGCGATAAGTAGCGTTGGCAGAATTCTTCTTGATGAGATTTCTTACAAGTGTAGTACCGTCAAGAAGCATTGTCTGGTTTGCGGTCGCCGGACAGATAGTGTAAGCTTTTCTCCAGTTAGGCAAAGCTGAATCATAATTCTTGCTCTTGTAATACTCCTTATAGTAGGACAGATACTTGATACACTCAGCGCTGTCCGCACCATATTTTCCCTGTGCAGACATAGTATGTCCGCCCAAAACCATAAGTACCGCCGTAAAGACGAGTAATCCCATTCTTTTCATAGATATATTATTTTAATTTTTATTCATACTTCGGTTTCTGGAACCAGATATCGTGAATATTGAAGCCGACATAAATCTTCGCGTATCTTTCACGTATCATATCGCTGGAATTAGTTCCGCGCTGTCCGAGATCCACACCTATCGAGATACCGTTATACCATCTGAAAACAGGCAACGTCACACCGAACGTCACACCGAATGAATTGACAGTATGGCCGTTAAGTTTGTAGTAATCCCTATCATAATAAGCACCGGCGCGATAAGCGCAACGCCTCATATAATATCGTATATCGTTCCTGTTAGGTACAATCTCAAAACCGGCCCTGAATGACTGGGAATAGGTTGTCGAGAATGTAGCATCACCGACATTAGAAAATCCGACATAATTGTCCATATTGGATTTTTTCCAGTTAGAACGGGTATAATTGAACTCCACGCTCCATTTGTCACCTTTACGAAGGGCTATTCCGACACCATATTCACTTGCGAGACTTACTCCGCCGTTTCTTGAAAGAGTGTCTTTATTATAACGCAAAGTATCTGATTGACTGGATATTGTAGCATATTTATAATCTGTTACATATCCACGCAAATGCGATGAAGTCTTGTATGTAGCGCCTACTGTAAGATTCAGTCCAGGAACCAGAGGTTGATCATACTGAACGCCGAATTTCGCGCCCATTGCGTGAAGCTTCAATGAATAACCGCTGTAAATATCACGAAATGAATCACTTGTAAAGTCCATAGTCGTGGACTTGCTCATATTTCCGAAATAATACAGGAACTGTGCTCCTACTGAAAATTTATTCCAGAATGTAGCACCGGCACCTGCATACAACTGATACAAATCACCTGTACCTGCGGAACTGTATTCCATATTTCCTGCTTCCGCCAAAATGCTCTGATCCGTGACGTTATATGAAAAGTCATATCCCAACGAACTGTATGGGGTTAAGCCTACAATCAAAGCCGACTTTTTGTAAATAGGAACAGTGAATACGAAATCCGTTATATTGAACAGGTTCTTAGCGGACTTCACATCGCCCTGCCTATAAATTCTTCCGTCCGCGCTGACTCCGAAGTCAAGCATAAAAGACAGTGTATCCCTCGCTGCAACTGCCGCAGGATTCACTGTATTGATGAATCTGTTGTTTCTCGAAGCAATTCCTACACCGCCCATACTCTTGTTGTGAGTGATTCCCGGACGTGCAATATCGCCTACTCCAAATATGGAATATGGCGAATAAGAACTATAAGCACCGCTCTGGGCGCTCATAGTATTGCAAATTGAAAGAAAAATAACTCCTGCAACAAACTTCCTAATCAACTTTGACATACTCGTCAGCTATTAACGCTAAACCTATAAGAACTAGGTTACAAATTACAAATATCGAGTTTTTAATCCGTTTTGCAAAAAAATTCGCATCACCGCCTGTGACAACGATGATATTATCCGGAAATCTCGAAACGTACCCCTCTATTTCAAACATTATGCCCGATATTATGCCTGACGAAATCGAACTCTCAAAAGAATCGCCGAGAACCGTATTGGTTTCCGGTATGTCTATAAGCGGTAAAGACCTGGAATAGCGGTTTATAGCCTTTGCTCTTGTCCTTAATCCGAGAGAAATGTTACCGCCCTCATATTTTCCGTCCTCACCCAAAATATCAACGGACAAAGTAGTTCCGAAATCTATGAGAGTCAAACTTTTTCCCGGGAAAAGATAACGCGCGGCCTTAATTGATGCTGCCCTGTCGTAGGTAATCCAGTCCGGAAGATCCAGTTTTTTATGATATTCCAGATGAGCGGAATCAAGCAGCAGCAATTTGCCGCAGACGGAACTGTAAAGTTTCTCATCCTGGGCAGAAATCTCATACACTGATGATATGACCAGCACGGCAGGCTTTTCCTTCTCGACAAGCGACAGAATAAAATTCCTTACCTTCTCTCCCTGATACCTGAAGATTTTGCCCAAGACAGCGCCTTCAGTCCAGGCAGCCTTTACAGCTGTATTGCCTATTTCTATTATAAGATTGTTCAACGTTCCTAAATTTTACAGACGGCAAATTTATAACAACTTTTTCAATGACTCGTACGCCTTTGACAATGAATCTATCTTTCTGGATATCACTCTAAGTTTAGCCTCATTCTGTTTGAGTTCAAACAGGCCACCGAGAGTTGAAATCCGCTCCATAATAACCGAAAAAGTCTTTGACTTATAGTAGGACGACATCGGATTGCTTATGAAGAACGCTATCAGTATTCCGTTCTTTATTATTATTTTCTCAAAGCCGAGTTTTTCTCCCAAGTGTCTGATTTTCACTATTTCAAACAGTCTTGCAGTTTCTTCCGGAATAGGACCGAACCTGTCAGTCATCCGTTTTTCGATAGCATCAAGCCCGCTGTCCTTGTCAACAGAATCCAGTTCCTTGTAAACTCTGATTTTCTCCGCCTGAATATTTATGTAACTGTCCGGAATAAGGGCTATCTGGTCTGTTTCTATGGTGCAGTCCTCGACGTAGGAATTATTGATATTTTTGGATGTAAGACCGGTTTCTACGCCGAGTTCATCCATTGCCTCGGCAAGGATTTTCTGATAAGTTTCGTATCCCATATCAGCCATAAATCCGCTCTGTTCCGCGCCCAGAAGATTTCCGGCACCCCTTATATCCAAATCCTGCATAGCAATATTGAATCCGCTTCCGAGGTCGGAGAATTCTTCAATGGCCTTAAGTCGCCTTCTTGAGTCCTCGGACAGCGAAACAAGAGGCGGTACAATAAGGTAACAGAAAGCCTTTTTGTTTGAGCGCCCGACTCTTCCGCGCAACTGATGCAAGTCGCTGAGGCCGAAGTTCTGAGCCTGGTTTATTATTATTGTGTTGGCGTTAGGTATATCCAGGCCATTTTCTATGATGGTGGTACTCAGCAGCATATCGTAGTCGCCCTGCATAAAGTCCAGCATCTTGTTTTCCAGCTCTTTGGCATCCATCTGACCGTGGGCGACACATATTTTCATATCAGGCACTATTCTGTGCAATATGTCATAGACGCTCTGCAGTTCCTGCACTTTATTGTGTAGGAAAAACACTTGTCCGCCTCTGTCGAGTTCATAATTGATTATGCTGCGGATTTCATCTTCATTGAAAAGAATGATTTCGGTCTGAATCGGAATTCTGTTGGGCGGGGGAGTGCTGATAATGGAAAGGTCTCTGGCACCCAGCAACGAAAACTGAAGCGTACGCGGTATAGGCGTGGCTGTCAAAGTCAACGTGTCTACCGAAAGTTTCAGTTGTCTCAATTTTTCTTTAGCGCTCACTCCAAATTTCTGCTCCTCGTCTATGATGAGAAGGCCCAAGTCCCTGAATTCGAATGTATTGC
This sequence comes from Acutalibacteraceae bacterium, assembly GCA_963636275.1. Lineage (GTDB taxonomy): Bacteria > Bacteroidota > Bacteroidia > Bacteroidales > UBA932 > Cryptobacteroides. The sequence goes on from CAVHJF010000001.1 coordinate 235,335, forward strand.
CCAGAATTTTATGGGTACCTATCAATATGTCTATTTTCCCGGCTTTGAGACGCTCACGTATATCGCTAAGCTCCTTCGCCGTGCGCATTCTGCTCACATATTCTATATTGCAAGGGAAGTCTTTCAATCTGGACTTGAATGTGTTGTAATGCTGGAATGCCAAGATTGTGGTAGGCACCAGCACCGCCACCTGCTTGCTGTCCGCAACTGCCTTGAACGCGGCACGCACAGCAAGTTCGGTCTTTCCGAATCCGACATCTCCGCACACAAGCCTGTCCATCGGACTCTTCTCCTCCATATCCTTCTTGATTGCCTGAGTGGCAGTTTCCTGATCAGGGGTATCCTCGTACATAAAACTTGATTCAAGTTCTTCCTGCAGATAAGTGTCAGCAGAGAATGCGAAACCGCTGGAAGACTTGCGTTTTGCATACAGACTTATGAGTTCCTTGGCTATGTCTTTAACTTTGGCCTTGGCGCTGCTCTTAAGTGTCTGCCAAGTCTTTGAGCCCAGTTTGTTAATCCTCGGAGGTTCAGCGTCGCGTGACTTGTATCGGGATATTTTATGTAATGCGTGCACTGACACGAATACCACATCGTTATCCTTATATACGAGTTTCACAACTTCGTGCATACGTCCCTTGTCATCCTTCATCCGTACAAGGCCGCCGAACACTCCTACTCCGTGATCTATATGGACAACATAATCGCCTATATTGAATGAGTTGAGATCATTGAGTGTAAGCTGTTCGCTCTTCTCGACAGTACGTCTGATTGCCACTCGATGGAATCTGTCGAAGATTTCGTGGTCTGTATAGCAACAGATTCTGTCGTCATTGTCAATGAATCCCTTATGAATGTTTTTCCCGGAAATGAATTCCGGAAGTATCCCTTCATTGCTGTACAGAATGGATTTAAGCCTTTCCGCCTGCGACTCTTTTTCAGCGAAAATCGTCACTTTATACCCGCTCTCAATTTTCTGCCGGACATCCGCTGTAAGCAACTCGAAATTCTTATTGAATACAGGCTGCGGAGTTATGCTGAACTTGATATCTGTCTCATTCTGACAGGACAGGGGAGTATCGACAAATACCCTCTGGAATTTCGCTAGAGATTCGAAAAACGGCTTATCCTTATATACGTCTGATGAATCCAGCCATACGACAGTGCCCTCAGGAAGTATTTCAGCTATGCTTACGCTATCGTCTTCAGCATCGCTTCCGGCCAATATATCCGGAAATATTTCCGCCGTATCGCATTCTTCTACAGATAGTTGCGTATTACAGTCGAATATATTTATCTTCTCGACTTCATCTCCGAAGAAAGATATTCGGTACGGATTGGCGCTAGAATAAGAGAATATGTCGACGATGGAGCCGCGCAATGCGAATTGTCCCGGAGCTGACACAAAATCGACTTTCATAAAGTTCTCTGAGGTCAACGAGGACAATATGGCGTCACGGTTCAGGTCTTCGCCTTTCCGTATAGTAAGAAGAGCTTCCGCAATGCGTGACTGCTGAGGTATCAGTTCCTCGAGCGCCTCCGGATATGTGACGATATAAAGGAGCTCAGAATGGCTTTTCGCTGATATTATCCGGCTTATTGCTGAAGTGCGCTGCACTCCGAGTGATGATTTGTAATTACTCCTCTCGATATTCTTGCCCGAATTAGGCAGAAAGAATACGATGTCCCCCTGAACCAGGGAATACATATCTGAAGCGCAATATTCAGCCGAATCCTTGTCAGGCAATACTATCACGTTAAGCCCGTCACCTCCGACTTGCGAAGCCACAAACCATCTTGCAGAAAGAAAAAGCCCCCCGCAATAGACCTCTTTCTTTCCGCTTCCGACTATTGATTTGAGTATATTTGTTTTTTCTTGACTTATCAACATAAAGGCGTTAATTTCTGTTGAAAACTCGTTGATAACCCTGTTAAAATCTATTGAAAACTATATCTCGGAAAAGACGATATAAATTTTAAGCACAGCCTTTCCTGATTTTCCAAATTTATATTTCAACTTTTTATCACTGCACAGTCAATAGGGATATCAACAATTATTCACTAATATAATTTATTGATTTTCAATATATTTTATATACATATCAACATATCAACACGGATAATAAAAACATCAAGATTAAAATAAATATATAAATTTGTATTACTAATGATGATGCTGATGGCTGATGATTTTACGCCGTACTCGAACGGCACGGACAAAGATAAAGATTTAGACGGAATTATCCGGCCGCATGAGCTGCTGGATTTCACCGGTCAGGACAAGATAGTGGCCAACTTGAAAATATTCATTCAGGCCGCTAAAATGAGAGGCGAACCGCTCGACCACGTGCTTTTCCACGGCCCTCCGGGTTTGGGTAAGACTACTTTGGCGAATATCGTAGCCAATGAGCTTGGCGTTAATATAAAGATTACGTCCGGACCTGTGTTGGACAAGCCTGGCGACCTTGCCGGCCTGCTGACGTCGCTTGAAAAGGGCGATGTCCTGTTCATTGACGAGATACACCGTCTGTCTCCTGTTGTGGAAGAGTATCTTTACTCCGCAATGGAGCAGTTCGCAATAGACATACTTATAGATAAAGGGCCCGGAGCCCGTTCTGTAAGGATTGCGCTGAATCCGTTCACTCTGGTGGGTGCCACTACAAGAAAAGGACTTCTTACAGCGCCTTTGAGAGCCCGTTTCGGAATTGATTTCGCCCTCGAGTACTACGATGCGAAAGACCTTATACGTATCATCAAGCGTAACAGCGCATTGCTGGGAGTGGGGATTGATGATGATGCAGCCCGGGAAATAGCGTTGAGAAGCCGCGGTACGCCGCGTATTGCCAATGCTTTGCTCAGAAGGGTTCGAGATTTCGCTCAGGTGAAAGGCGACGGGCATATAGATTTGAATATTTCAAAATTCGCCTTGGATGCGCTCAATATAGACAAGAGAGGATTGAATCAAATCGACAATAAGATTCTATATACTATTATTACCAAGTTCAAGGGCGGACCTGTCGGCGTTAACACGATTGCTACGGCAGTAGGGGAGGACCAAGGCTCTGTAGAGGAGGTTTACGAGCCTTTCCTTATAAAGGAAGGCTTTCTGCAGCGCACTCCGAGAGGAAGGGTTGTCACCGACTTGGCGTATGAGCATTTGGGACTGGAAAAGAATCCCGGAATGCAGGACGGTCCAGACTATATTGAAAACTCTCTTTTTTGATTTTTCTTCCTGTAATTCTTCGGTTTATTCGCTAAAAATCACTAAACTTGCAGAATTATTGAACAATATTTCATAATAACTATAAAATGGCCGATAAATTTATCTCAAAGATTCCTGACGGACCTTTGGCTGAAAAATGGACCAAAAGGAAGTCGGAAATTCGTCTTGTCAGTCCTAACAACAAAAGGAAACTGGAAATTATCGTAGTGGGTACCGGTCTTGGCGGAGCATCTGCAGCTGCCACTCTGGGAGAGCTTGGATACAATGTCAAAGTTTTCTGTATCAGTGACTCACCTCGCCGCGCGCACTCAATTGCCGCTCAGGGAGGTATAAATGCCGCAAAGAATTATCAGAACGACAACGACTCTGTCTATCGTCTTTTCTATGACACAATCAAAGGAGGAGACTATAGAAGTAGAGAGGCAAATGTCTATAGACTTGCCGAGGTCAGTGCCTCAATCATTGACCAGTGCGTAGCTCAGGGAATTCCTTTTGCAAGGGAATACGGCGGATATCTCGCAAACCGTTCTTTCGGTGGTGTGCAGGTAAGCCGTACATTCTATGCCCGCGGACAAACCGGCCAGCAGCTTCTTCTCGGTGCTTATGCATCTCTCAACAGACAGATTGCAGCAGGCACAGTCAAGAGCTATCCACGTCACGAAATGCTTGATCTCGTTGTTATCAATGGCGAGGCTAAAGGTATTATAGCAAGAAATCTTGTTACAGGTAAGCTTGAGAGATTCGGAGCTCACGCTGTAGTTATCGCTACCGGTGGTTACGGTCGTACATACTTCCTTTCTACCAACGCTATGAACAGCAACGGTTCTGCAGCAATGCAGTGCTTCCGCAAAGGAGCTTATTTCGCAAACCCTGCTTTCGCTCAGATTCACCCTACCTGTATTCCTGTACACGGAGACCAGCAGTGCAAGCTGACTCTTATGTCAGAGTCTCTGCGTAATGACGGACGTATCTGGGTTCCTAAGAAGATGGATGATGTGATGAAACTTCGCAGTCATCAGATCAAGCCTTCTCAGATTCCTGAAGAGGATCGTGATTACTATCTCGAGCGTCGTTACCCTGCATTCGGTAACCTCGTACCTCGTGATGTTGCATCACGTGCCGCTAAGGAAAGATGCGATGCCGGTTTCGGTGTGAACGAGACAGGACGTGCAGTATTCCTTGATTTTAAAGAGGCTATCGAAAGACTTGGAAAACAGAGAGTTGCCGAGAGATATGGTAACTTGTTCCAGATGTACGAGAAGATCACGGCATCAAGTCCTTGGGAAGAGCCTATGATGATTTATCCTGCCATCCACTATACTATGGGCGGTATTTGGGTAGATTACGATCTTCAGACAACTGTTCCTGGTCTTTATGCTATAGGTGAGGCTAACTTCTCGGATCACGGTGGAAACCGTCTTGGTGCATCTGCCCTTATGCAGGGTCTTGCAGACGGTTATTTCATCCTTCCTGTTACTATCGGTGACTATCTTTCTCACAAATTCGCTGAGCCTAAGACCAATACTGACGCTCCGGAGTTTGCAGAGGCTGAAAAGGCTGTTCAGGAGCGTATCGACAAACTTTTCGCTGTCAAGGGAACTGAGCCTGCTGATGCAATTCACAAGAAACTTGGTCACATTATGTGGGAATATGTCGGAATGGCACGTACTGCAGAAGGACTTAAAGAGGGTATAGCAAAGATTCAGGAATTGCGTAAGGAATTTTGGAAGACTGTTAAGGTTACAGGTTCTCAGTACGAGTTCAACCAGGAACTTGAGAAAGCTCTTCGTCTTGTTGATTTCTTCGACATCGGTGAACTTATGGCTAAGGATGCGCTTAACAGAAACGAGTCCTGCGGTGGTCACTTCCGTGAGGAAAGCCAGACTCCGGAGGGAGAAGCTAAGCGTGATGACGAGAACTATATGTATGTAGCCGCTTGGGAATACAAGGGAGAAGGTCAGGAGCCTGAGCTTCACAAAGAGCCTCTTGTTTACGAAAATATTCACGTTGCTACAAGAAATTATAAAGACTAATCAAGATGGATTTCAAACTTAAAATATGGCGTCAGAAGAACGCTCAATCAAAAGGTCATTTTGAAACCTATTCTGTTACAGGCATAGAGGAAGATGCATCTTTTCTTGAGATGCTTGATATTCTCAACGAACAGCTTGTAAGAAAAGGAGAAGATCCTGTAGCAGTTGAAAAAGGATGTCAGAGCAGCGGTCCAGTATCATTCGACCACGATTGCCGTGAGGGTATTTGCGGTGCTTGCTCTCTTTATATCGATGGCCGTGCACACGGTCCAGACGATCAGGTAACTACTTGTCAGCTGTTTATGCGTCATTTCAAGGACGGTGCTACTATCACAGTAGAGCCTTGGAGAAGTGCTGCATTTCCAGTTATCAAGGACCTTGTCGTTGACAGATCTGCGTTCGATAAAATTCTTCAGGCTGGCGGATTCATTTCTGTCCGCACAGGTTCTGCTCAGGATGGTAATGCTTTGCTTATTCCTCACGACAGGGCAGAAAAGAGTATGGATGCTGCCACTTGCGTCGGTTGCGGTGCTTGTGTAGCTACGTGTAAAAACGGCTCTGCTATGCTTTTTGTATCTGCAAGGGTAAGTTCATTGGCTCTTCTTCCGCAGGGCCGTCCAGAGGCCGCAAAACGCGCTCGTGCGATGGTTGCGAAGATGGACGAACTTGGTTTCGGTAACTGTACCAACACCAGAGCCTGCGAAATGGAATGTCCTAAGGGTATTTCAGTAGATCACATCGCTCGTCTTAACAGAGAGTTCCTCAAGGCTAAATTTAGCGAATAATCTACGTTGTAAATAATTGAAAAAGAGAGGATTACTAAATTCGGTAATCCTCTCTTTTTGTATTTTCTAAACGTTGTTCAAAATCTCTTTCTGGCGTTCTGTTACCAAAGAAAATTATTAAACGGATATCTGCCGGCGTGTATTTCCGCCACCATCTTGTAGATATCGTTGCGTAGTTTGTCTATACCTATCTTTTCCTTGGCAGATATGAATATGCAAGGCGTTTTCTCCTTTGCTATCCAGCTGTTTTTCAATTCATCCAGGCTGACATTATTCTTACCTTTCGGCTCCAGCGAAAATTCGTCATATTCTTCATAAGTATAAGCATCTACCTTATTGAATATTACGTAGATAGGCTTGTTGTCCGCCTTGATGTCCCTGAGAGTTTGCTCCACAACCTGCATTTGTTCTTCAAATCCCTGATGGGAAATATCTACCACGTGTACAAGTATATCCGCTTCTCTCACCTCATCCAGGGTGCTCTTGAATGCCTCTATAAGCTGTGTAGGTAGTTTTCTAATAAATCCGACAGTGTCGCTTAGCAGGAACGGTACATTTTCTATCACTACCTTTCTGACAGTTGTGTCAAGGGTGGCGAACAGCTTGTTTTCTGCAAAAACATCACTTTTTGACAGCAGATTCATCAATGTACTTTTACCTACATTAGTGTACCCGACAAGCGCTAACCTTACCATTTGACCCCTGTTTCCGCGTTGTGTGGCCATCTGGCGGTCAACTTTTTTCAGCTGTTCTTTAAGTTTTGTAATCTTTTCCTTGACAATACGCCTGTCTATTTCTATCTGTGTTTCACCCATACCTCCACGGGTTCCCATACCTCCGCGCTGTCTCTCAAGGTGAGTCCACATACCGGCAAGCCTTGGCAACATATAGTTATATCTTGCCAGTTCCACTTGCATCTTTGCGTACGCTGTTTTGGCTCTCTGTGCGAATATTTCCAGAATAAGACTTGTTCTGTCAATTACACTGCTAGTTTTTACTATTTTTTCAATATTCCTTTGCTGTGTGCCTGACAGTTCATCGTCAAATATCACGTATTTGATTTCGTTTGCTTCGCAGTAATCCGCTATTTCCTGCAGTTTTCCGCTTCTGATATATGTCGCGTTATCCGGTCTGTCAAGTCTTTGGATGAATTTTTTGTCTCCTGTCGCTCCGGCTGTTTCTGCCAGGAATTCAAGCTCATCCAGATACTCTATAACCTTACTTTCTTCGTCATTGCTAGTTATGATTCCGACGAATACTGCTTTCTCTATAGTGTTGTCTATCATACTTTTAGTAATCGTTTGACTACTTTATATCTTCAATTTTTATATAGTATTATAACTCGCTTATTTTCTTTACGTATTTACTCTCTTTTTATCAAAAAAGGCTATCCTGTTTGGGGACAGCCTTAATCTGTTTTATTTAGAATAAAATTATCTCAACTGGAAGATAACAGGGAATGTGTAAGTTACCTTAACTGCGCGGTCTCTCTGTTTTCCCGGTTTCCATTTTGGTGAGCTTGATACGACTCTGACTGCTTCTTTATCAAGTGATGAGTCAACGCCTCTCAATACTTTAACGTTGGTCACTGCTCCGTTTGCCTCTACTGTAAACTGGAGAGTAACACGTCCCTGTACACCATTCTCTTTTGCGATTTCAGGATATACAAGCTTGGAGTTCACCCATTTAGAGAATTCGTTAGCGTCTCCGCCGTTGAATGAAGGCTTCTCTTCAACGAGCTGGAATGGAATTGCTTCCTCTTCCACTGTTTCCTCCTCTGGACCTGAACTCTCGATGTAGTCCATAATTTCTACTCCTGAGTTAGCGTCATCCTCGAGGTTCTGGAACATACTGTCGTCAACCTTGATATCGTCATCCACAACGTCGATCTGGTCTGACAAGATAGGAATCTTTGGTGCTGCTTCTGGTGGTGGAGGTGTTTCCTGTGTTATAGGAACCATATCTTCAACCTCTACGGCAGCTGTTTCTGCTTCCAAAACTGCCACCTGCTTTTCTCTCGACGACCAGTTGATAGCCAGCAGAACTGCAACCAGCGCGACAGCAAAGCCAATTTCTGTAAAAAGAAGTCTCTTATTTTCCAGACTTGCTTTTTCTGACTTTTTAATTTCCATATCTATGTGTTTTATTTTTCATTCTTGTCGTAAAGTTATAAAATAATTATCGAGTTTTCAAATTTTCTTCTGTTTAGCTCTTTTACAAATCATTTCTTAATTTCTTTCTTTCCATTTTCATTATTAGATTTGCTCAAATTTTAGAGATAATGGTTTGTTATTTTGTACAGGATACGGATTTCAAGTTCGTGAAAAGGCGTCTGAATAATGCTTGGCTAAAGTTAGTTGCTGAAAGTGAGGTCAGAAAACTCGGTAATATCAATATAATTTTCTGTTCAGATAATTATATATTGGATGTCAATATGAAGTATCTTCAGCACGATTATTTCACTGATATCATTACTTTTGATTATTGTGAGGGTAATGTCCTTTCAGGTGATTTATTTATCAGTGTTGATTCTGTACGCGAAAATTCCGTGTTTTTCAAGACTGAGTTTGCTGATGAACTTAACAGGGTTATCGTTCACGGTATTTTGCATCTTATAGGTTATGACGATCATACTCCTGAGGATCAGAAAACTATGAGGGAGAAGGAAAACTATTACCTTGAGTTAAGAAATCATATAGAGCATTAGTATGAAATCTACGTACGATGTTATTGTTGTCGGTGGGGGTCACGCTGGTTGTGAAGCTGCTATGGCTGCCGCCAATATGGGTGTTTCTGTTCTTTTGATTACTTCTGATCTGAATGGTCTCGCCAAGATGTCTTGTAACCCTGCTGTCGGTGGAATTGCAAAAGGTCAGATTATTCGAGAGATTGATGCACTTGGCGGATATTCCGGAATTGTTACTGATGCTGCTACTTTGCAGTTTCGTATGCTGAATCGCTCGAAAGGTCCGGCAATGTGGAGCCCTCGTGCTCAATGCGATAAAATGCTGTTTTCTCTATATTGGAGAAAAATCCTCGAAAGTAATTCAAAATTAGATATTTACGTCGATTTTGCGACTTCTTTTCTTTTTGAGAATTCAAAAATTTCAGGAGTCTGCACATCAACCGGTGCAATTTTTAATTCTCGGGCGGTTGTTTTGACTGCCGGTACCTTTTTGAATGGTAAAATTTTCATTGGTCGTACTCAACTTACCGGTGGAAGAATAGGGGAGTCTTCATCTTACGGATTAACAGAACAACTTGTTTCTCTCGGCGTCAAGTCTGACAGAATGAAAACAGGTACTCCTCCTAGAATAGACATTCGTTCTGTTAATTTGAATAATTCTATTTTACAAATTGGTGACACTAAGCCCGACAAGTTCTCTTTTCTTCCTTATTTGTCTGCGGCCCAGAACGGAAATCCTCAGTTACCTTGTTATATTTTCCATACTAATCCTCGAGTTCACGATATATTGAAATCCGGATTTTCGGATTCGCCTCTATTTACCGGACTTATTCACGGCAAGGGACCGCGCTATTGTCCTAGTATCGAGGATAAGTTGAGAACTTTCTCCGATAAGGATTCTCATCAGTTGTTTCTTGAACCTGAGGGAAGAAAATCTAACGAGTACTATCTTCAGGGATTTTCTTCTTCCTTGCCTCTTAATATCCAGATTGAGTCATTGAAGGCTATTGAAGGATTTGAAAATGTTAAGATTTTCAGGCCAGCTTATGCTGTCGAATATGATTATTTTGATCCTTTGCAATTAAAATCGTCTTTGGAGTTGAAAGATATTCCAGGTCTTTTCTTTGCCGGTCAGATTAATGGTACAACCGGTTATGAGGAAGCAGCTGCTCAGGGTTTGATTGCAGGTATTAATGCTGCATTGTTTATACGAAATGAAGCGCCGTTTATCTTGAGACGCGATGAGTCCTATATAGGAGTTTTGATTGACGACCTTGTGACGAAGGGTGTGGATGAACCTTATCGAATGTTTACTTCGAGGGCAGAATATCGAATTCTTTTGCGTCAGGATAATGCTGATAAGCGTCTCACGGAAAAGTCTCATACTATTGGTTTAGCTGATGATTTCAGATATGATTATACTCTTAAGAAATATGAGCGTATTGAGTCTATCATTGATTTTTCAGACAATACTAATATTACGTCTGCTCAGGCAAATGATTATTTATCTGAAATAGGAGAATCAACTTTATCTGATTCCAAAAAGATTGCTGAGATAGTGTCTCGTCCTAATGTCGAGCTTTCTCCTGTGCTTTCCCGTGTTCCACGTGGAACTAAGATTTTGGAGTCTATAGAAGATGATAGGGGATTGCTTCCTTGTGGTCTCTTTAATCAGTGTAATGAATCAGAATCATCGGAGGTTAATTCTATTACTCGTGCTGATATTGTTCTTAAGGAGAATCAGTCTCTTCAGTTCGGTGATAATTTCGAATCTAATTATTCTGATCTAATCTTTGGACAGTACAGAAATACAATAATTGACGATGCTCAAATTCTATTGAAGTATAGAGGTTATATCGACAGGGAAAAGCATATTGCTGACAAGATTTCTCATCTCGAGAATCTTTCTATTCCTGAAGACTTCAATTTCGATAAAGTTTCAGGTCTCTCAATAGAATGTAGGCAAAAACTTACCCGTTATCGTCCTGCCACCATTGGCCAAGCCTCGCGTATTTCAGGTATATCTCCTTCTGATATATCTGTGCTTCTGATGTATTTCGGGAGATGAATTACTATTAAGTATTAATTCTATCTATTGTTCTCCCTTTGCAATTGCATAAGTTAAAAGATAGAGCGAAGTGGAATATCTGTAGTTCACTTTTTGAATGAGCTTTTTGATTATCGGAGATGGGATGTACGGTAGAATTTATCTAAAGATTGAAGTAATACGATATTAAGAAAAGGACTCTTAGCGAACTGTCCGCTGCCTATAGATTAATAAAAATTCTGTTGATACAGTAGCCGTCTGATATTGGCTTTATCATTTAACTTTTACAATCTCAAGTGTAACGTGATTTCTCGAAATCGCAATGAATAGAAAAAAGCGTAATGTTCTATGTGGAACATTGCGCCTTTTGATTATGCTAGTATCATTTGTTATACTAGCTAAAATGTCTTTAGAAATAGCCTCGACGATATGTGCGTGAGTTAAGATTTATAGCCTCTTCAGGGCCTCTCGGATGATGGTTTCAATCGTGGCATCAGGATTCTCTTTAAGAATTTCCGGCATAATCTTGCTGATATTTGCCTTTGTGAAACCTAAATTGAGTAGGGCAGTGGTGGCTTCATCGGATATTTTAGAATTCACAGTAACTGCATTATCTGATGTATCCACACCGCCTCCTTTGATTATTTTATCCTTCAGGTCTAGAATCAGACGCTGAGCTGTCTTCAGTCCGATTCCTTTCACGCTTTTGATGCGATGAACATCCTCGCCGATGATTGCATTTCTGATTTCCTCATCGCTCAGCGATGACAACATCATTCTGGCGGAGCCTACTCCTATGCCGGAAACACTGATCAATAGTTTGAATAATTCACGCTCGTTTTTGGTTGCAAAGCCATAGAACTGTTCATCATCCTCTCTCAGATGATGATAAATATATACTTTTACTTCGTTCTGGCTTTTCAGATTGTCGTAAGTCTGCAACGAAATCATTATGTCGAATCCAATACCTCCGCATTCAACAATCGCTTCTGTCGGAGTTATCTCGACAAGCGTTCCCTTTATGTAATCGTACATATTCTATAAATGTTAGTTCCCGCAAAAATATGTTTTTTAGAGCAGATTCTGATGATTTTCAGCCAAATTTGTATCTAAGGCTCTAACTTTTGCTAAATTTGCAAGATTGCTTTGAAATAATGGTGATTAGAGCTATGTAGGCAAACTCCTTATCAGAATCAGGTCGGTAATTTTGCTGAACCCAGCCAAAGTTCTTGACAAGATTGCCGATAATCATAATGAATTACCGAAGAAGCGCGGAATGTGCTAAATACTGTATAGAATGGCTTTGATAGATGAAATAAGAGAGGAGTTTCCAATACTTTCCAGAAAGATTTATGGAAAGAACTTGGTATATTTCGATAATGCTGCTACATCTCAGCGACCGGATTCTGTCCTGAAGTTATGGGCTAATCTGACAAAAAATTCCAATGCAAATATCCATAGGGGAATTCATAGATTGGCGGAGGAGGCTACTGACGAATTCGAGTCCACCCGCGACTATGTGCAGAAATTTCTGAACGCTGAACATCGCGAGGAAATTGTCTTCACATCTGGCACTACAGCATCTATAAATCTTGTTGCTTTCAGTTTCGGGGAAGCGTTTGTCGGCAATGGCGATGAAATCTTAGTATGCGAAACGGAACATCATTCTAACATCGTTCCTTGGCAGATGATGTGCAGCCGAAAAGGAGCCGTGTTGAAGGTTCTCAAAGTCGATGACTCAGGTCATATTGATTTGAATTCGCTTAGAAATTTGCTTTCGGAAAGAACCAAACTAGTGGCAGTTGCTCAGATTTCGAACGTATTGGGACTGATTAATCCTATAGATGAAATCGTAAGTATATGCCATTCCAAAGGCGTTCCTGTCCTTATTGACGGCGCTCAGGGAGTCGTGCATTGCGGAATGGATGTGCGTAAAACCGACTGTGACTTTTACGTTTTCTCAGGGCATAAAATTTACGCTGCTACAGGCACGGGCGTACTCTATGGCAAAAAGAAATGGCTGGACGCAATGCCTCCGTATATGGGCGGCGGAGAGATGATATCTACCGTGAAATTCTCAGGTACAACTTACGCTCCGCTCCCGGAAAAATTTGAAGCCGGAACTCAGAATTTCAATGGCATCCCGACATTGAAACCAGCATTGGAAATGGCAGTTAAAATGAATAATCCGGAGCTGTCCGCATATTCCGACAAGGTGAAAGAATATATGTACAATACTCTCGTGAATGACGAGCGCGTTACCTTGTATGGCACTACTGATGACCTTTCTGAAAAAATTCCGCTGTTTTCCATATCGGTGAAAAATGCTCATCACGAGGACCTGGCGTTGATATTGGACAAGATGGGAATCGCTGTCAGATCTGGGCAGATGTGTGCAGAACCTTGTATGGACAGGTTTGGCGTTACCGGAATGTTGCGTATTTCGATGGCTCCATACAACACGATGGAAGAGGCTGAATATTTCATATCATCTTTGGATAAGGCTATCGGAATGCTTCAGTAGTGTAATATTTTGATTAACAGATTATTGCGCTACGCGGATACTAAAATATAAGATAATGGAAGAGAATATAAAGAGTTTACAAGAGACTGAAAATGAGGTAATTGATTCATTTTCAATGTTTGACGAATGGTTGGACAAATACGAATATCTGATAGAGTTGGGTAAAAACCTGTCATCATATCCGGAATCTTCCAAAACTGACGATAAACTTATAAAAGGTTGTCAATCAAGAGTTTGGCTTGATTATAAATTGGAAAACGGGAAAATATATTTCATCGCGGACAGTGACGCCATCATAACGAAGGGTATAATCTCCTTGCTGATAAGCGTTTATTCCGGCAGGACTCCTGAAGAGATAGCTTCTTCCGATTTCGGATTCATAGAAAAAATCGGTCTCAAAGAGAACCTTTCACCGACAAGAGCGAACGGATTGGTGTCAATGATTGCTAAGATAAAGGAAGTCGCGTTGAGCAATATTTCCGCTCAGTAAACGACAATTCTCAAACTGATAAGTGAGCCTAACAAACTAGATAGAGAAGGGGATACAACAACATTCCAAGTTACAAGAAAAAGGATAAACGATATGGCTGAAAATACTGAAAAAGAGGTGTTGACCGCAGAAGATGCAAAGGCTTTGGCGCCATTCTATTCTGACGTAATCAAGGCCTTGAAGCAGGTTTACGATCCGGAAATTCCGGTAAATATCTACGATCTGGGACTCATATATGAACTTGTCATAAACAAGGAGCACGACGCTTTCATTAAAATGACATTCACGGCACCGAATTGCCCGATGGCTGACGATGTGCTGGCCGATGTCAAAGCGTCCGTGGAGGATGTCCCTGGCATTAAATCCTGCAATATAGAGCTTGTATTCGAACCGGTCTGGGATAAAAGTATGCTTTCGGAAGAGGCGAGAGTCGAGCTGGGGATGGACGAAGATTAATGTTCGGAAACGCGTGTAGGATGGCTGGAGAAATTGAAGTATATCTTGGCTTGGGGTCCAATATAGGCGATAGAAAGTCATTCATAGACAAGGCTTTGGCTTTACTGGATGCTGAAGAATCCATCCGAATAGACGCAGTGTCCGATATTATTGAAACTGAGCCGTGGGAATTTGCTTCAGATTCCTGTTTTATGAATTGTGCGGCAAGAATATACGTAAAAGAAACGTTGACTCCGTATGACCTGCTGGCAATCTGCAAGAATATTGAAAAATCACTCGGACGAAACGAAAACATAGAGTTTGACGAATCAGGGAAGCGGATATATCACTCCCGCGAGATAGACATTGATATTTTGCTTTACGGGAAGCAGAGATTAGACGATGAGAAACTCAAGATACCGCACACGCTTATGACGTCCAGGGATTTTGTGATGATACCTCTTCGTCAGATAGCGTCAGACAATATTATCGAAGCTTTTCCGGAGATTTTTCAGCAGAGATAATTATGTTATTTGATGACCTATATAGGTCTTTTCGACTTATAGTCTTTTTCTCGTCAGTTATTCAGCACCGCTGAGTTCCATCTTTGAAATAAACTTAGGATATAATTGAGCACAAATCCGGCTAACATTCTTGAAAATAAGCAAGTTTTCAGAGCAAAATGGATTTCTGAGGTATGAAAACAAAAGCCAAATGACTACATTTGTGCTTTACGTTGATTGTAATTAAACTTAAATATCTGTTATGACACAGGAAGAACTTTTCAAAGTCCTAGTTGCGCATTGCAAGGAGTATGGATTTATTTTCCCTTCAAGCGAAATTTATGATGGTTTGGCAGCCGTATATGATTACGGCCAGATGGGAGTTGAACTCAAAAACAATATCAAGAGATATTGGTGGGAGTCTATGACCAGGCTTCACGAGAATGTGGTCGGCATAGATTCTTGCATCTTTATGCACCCTAAGGTTTGGGTTGCTTCAGGCCACGTTGCAGCGTTCAATGACCCGCTTATCGACAATAAGGACTCAAAGAAGAGGTATCGTGCGGACAACCTCATAGAGGATTATCTCGGCAAGATTGAGGAGAAGATTGAGAAAGAGGTAGCCAAGGGACGCAAAAAGTTCGGAGAAGGCTTCGATGAGGCCAAATTTCGCGAGACAAACCCTAATGTGCTTCGCGAGAAGGCTAAATATGATGCAGTTCACAGCAGATACGTGGCTGCAGAGCAGGCTAACGACCTCAAGGAGTACAAGCAGATTATTCTTGACTGCGGCATCGTTGACCCTATTTCCGGAACTGCAAACTGGACGGACGTACGTCAGTTCAACCTGATGTTCAGCACACAGATTAGCAATACAGGAGAAGCTGACGACAAAATTTATCTTCGTCCGGAGACTGCGCAGGGCATATTTGTAGAATATCTGAACGTTCAGAAAACCGGCCGTATGAAGATTCCGTTCGGTATCGCTCAGATCGGTAAGGCTTTCAGAAATGAGATTGTAGCCCGCCAGTTCATTTTCCGTATGAGGGAATTCGAGCAGATGGAAATGGAATTCTTCTGCAAGCCAGGAACTGAAATGGAATGGTTCAAGAAGTGGAAGGAGACCCGTATGAAGTGGCACGTGAACCTCGGAATGGGTGCAGAAAACTATCGTTTCCACGACCACGAGAAGCTCGCGCATTATGCAAATGCGGCTACGGATATCGAGTTCAATTTCCCATTCGGTTTCAAGGAACTTGAGGGAATCCACTCAAGAACAGATTTCGACCTTGGCAATCACTCTAAACTTTCCGGCAAGAAGATTCAGTTCTTTGACCCTGAGACTGGTGAAAGCTACATTCCATACTGCGTGGAGACATCAATCGGTGTTGACCGTATGTTCTTGTCTGTGCTTGCTCATTCTTACACTGTAGAAGAGCTTGAAGGAGGGGAGTCAAGAGTTGTATTGCGTATTCCTGCGCCTCTCGCGCCTATTAAGGTTGCCGTGCTTCCTCTTATCAAGAAAGACGGTCTTCCAGAGCTCGCTCAGAAGGTTGTGGATGAGATTAAGTTCGATTTCAACTACCAGTATGACGAGAAAGACAGTATCGGTAAACGTTATCGCCGTCAGGATGCAATCGGAACGCCGTTCTGCGTGACAATTGACCACGATTCATTGAATGACAACTGCGTTACCGTGCGAGACAGAGACACTATGGAGCAGGTTCGTGTGCCAATCGCAGAGCTTCGCGCTATGATTGACAAGAAAGTCAATATGTCAAATCTTCTTAGAGGACTTCAGGACTAATATCCCGAGACTTCGGAAGTGCCCGGAAAACGGCTCCAAAATCGCTTGTAAACGCTTGTTTGCGTGATGGAATGGTGAGGAACGGGTGCGCCGGGAATATAGAAACAAAAGAAAGCTGACCTTTTTGGGGCAGCTTTCTTTTGTTTGTATAATGAATATTCCGAAGCTAATAGAGGAAAGTTCAGTTCGCTTTACTCTCTCTGGAGCATCCCAATGTTTTCTATAAGGTCTCAGACTACTGTTTTGCGAGTTTGTAACCCAACTTCATTCCTTTGTATGAACTAGCCAGGCTAGAAAGTCCGCTTGTGCTGGATGAAGTTGATGATGAGCTCTTTCCTGCATAAGACAATGCTGTCTTGATGAATGTAAGGAATTTGTCAGCGTCGAAAAGCATCTCGCAGCCTTCTGTGGTTCTTGACAAAGTTCCTGTCATTGAAAGATATTTCATAAGTTTGCCATACTGGAGCTGAACTTTAGATGCGTCATCCTTAAGCTGCCAAGTTCCTGAAAGATTGATACCGAATACCTTGCAGGTGAATGTCTTATCCTCGTTGAAAGTGAAGCTGAAACTGCCGGATTTGATACCGATTTTCTGAAGATATTCGTCAACTTTACTCTCGACGCCAGATGTTACTGCAGAGCCTGCAATATTTGTAAGTGTGTTGTCGCTGGTAAGTGAGACTGCAGCACCTGTGTAAGACCAACTTCCCGGAAGGCTTACAGAACTGGCGCCAGGAACATAAGTATTTACTACAGTGTTGACAACATCTGAACTTGCTACACTCTTGAGAAGGTTTGAAAGCTTCTGTGCGGAAGCAGTCGAAGACGCAAACATTACGGCAACGGCCGCAAGTACGATAGAAATTCGTTTCATAAGTATTATTTTGTTCGTTTATTCTTCATTTTTCCAGCCCTGAGCCCTTACAGGCAATTCGGCGCCCTCCGGGGTTACAAGAACCGCGCCGACTTCAGGCTTTGCAAGATGCCCTATGATGGAGAATGTCTGGAAATCGTGACGCAGAGTTTCGTATTCGGACATCGGGATTACAAACAGTAGTCTGAAATCGTCCCCGCCATTGAGAGCGGCTGAAATAGGGTCGATATTGAGTTCCTTGCCAGCCTCGAAAGAATTGCCCTCGAAAGGAATCTTGTCCGTGTAGAGTTTTACGCCAAGTCCGCTGTCCCTGTTAAGCTGTCTTGCGACATCGGCAAGCCCGCGTGTTACGAAATATCCATAAGAAGGATTTATGCCGGAATCTTTGAACTGACCGACAAGGTCTGAGGATAATTCAGGCTTGAGATATGCTGCAACCAGCATTTTATATTTCTCAATATCAGGCTTTCCTGTGGCGTCTCCGGCAGACTCAAACTTTTTCTTCTCCCTGTCAAGCAGGCTTAATCCGAGGAATGCGCCGCCGACATTGCCGGAAAGGCAGATCAAATCCTTGCTGTTTGCCTGTTTTTCCTTGTCGGAAGCCTCTGAAATGCCTGTTATGGCAATGCTTATAGCCAATCCGTTCCGTGACGGGATGAGGTCCAGGTCCGCCTTGTTTATGTGGTGCTCATCGGCTGCAGTACAGATGCCTTCCCAGAGTTCGCTGATTTGCGGAAAATCCAGTTTTGCGGAGATTCCGAGCCTTACGGAAATGCTCTGAGGTCTGCCGAGTTTGGCATAAATCTCACCTACTGTTCCTACGACACATTTATATCCGAGGTGTTTCAGAGGAAAATATGTAAGGTCGAAGTCTATTCCTTCCAGCCAAAGCCTTGATGCAGTGCGTATTGTCGAATTGCTTTCGCCGGAGAGAAAGGCTGAGCCGGAGTCCTGTTTAAAGTTTGATTTCTCGAAAAGCATCCGGATTGCCTCGATTTTGCCTATGTCGCTGAAATTTTCTGTCTTCATTTTCCGTAGAATTTGTGTATCAGGGCGAGGTCTGCCATATTCAGTCCAATTCTGAGCAGGCGAAAGCCGTCATTCCCAAAGAGAATGCAAAAATACCGAATAAAATCTCTAATGACAAAATCAACATTTTCATAATTCATTTAGAATGATTACTTTTACCCTTACTTCGTGAATAAAAAACACTAAAATATGTCTATCAAGAAAATTTTAACCCTTTTTGCCGCTTCTTTTATGGCTGTGCCTATGGCTTTCGCTGACGGTGAATCAGATGATGAACTCACAGTAATCTCTTATAATATCAGGATGGGTGCCGGTAAGGACGGTACCAATTCGTGGGAATATCGTTATCCTGCATCTGCTATGATGATAACTGACCAGCAGCCTGATATTTTCGGACTCCAGGAGGCTTTCGACTATCAGATGGAGTATATGGATGAATACTGCGAAGGATACAAATGTATCGGAGTAGGAAGAGAGGACGGAAAGCATAAAGGCGAGCATATGGCGATTTTCTATAAGAAGAAAACCGTGAAGCTGCTCAAATGGGGAACATATTGGCTGTCAGAGACTCCGGATGAGCCGTCAAAAGGCTGGGATGCCGCTTGTATGAGGACTGCTACCTGGGCTTTGATGAAAGACAAGAAGAATGGCCGTAAATTCTACTATGTGAACACGCATCTCGATCACGTTGGGGCCGAGGCTCAGCGTAAAGGCTTGGAACTCATTGTAAACCGAATCAAGGCTATGAACAAGGAGGGCTATCCGATGGTTCTGACCGGCGATTTCAATGTTGAACCGTCAAATCCGGTGCTCAACGATCTCAATCAGATGATGACGAGCGCGAGAAATGCCGCTGTCAAGACGGACAAAGGTGATACTTTCAACGGTTGGGGCAAAGGCAAAGGTGTCATTGACCATATTTATTTCTCAGGTTTCAGCGCCTGCACGCTTTTCGAAGTTATTAGACAGCCTTATATGGATAGGGCTTACATCTCTGACCATTATCCGGTAAAAGCGATTCTTGTGTTCTAGTAGCGGGAATCTCATAAATAACATAAGTGAGGCTGACCCTTTTTGGGAACAGCCTCTCTTTTTTAATGCACTGACCGTGGCCGCGGCAGCAGCCTGCCTCTGAAGAGGACTCGCTCGATCCTATTAGTACGGGCTCTCCCGATGTTTCCTGCGTTGTCTTAGTTCACTTGTCACCGTAGGGTCTCTCCGGCTGCGCGTGTCTGCTGGTGGACACGACTCTACAGATGGAAAGAGACTTTGTAGCGCAGGCCGAGGTCTTTGATGCTGGTGATGAAGTCCGAGCTGATCGCAACCTTGAACTTGCGGCTGACAAACTCCACAGTATAGCTAGTTTTAGGGTCATTGATGAATACGTAAAGCGGGATGTTGCCCTTGTTTGACTTCATAAGGTGCACGATGTCTTTACGGAAAGACTCATTCAACTTGTTTGCCGGCACCTCAATGGAAAATCCGGAGATAAGGCTGTCGGATATATTGCCAAGTAGACTTAATTTCTTGACTCTCAATTTGTAAGGAATGGAAGTCATCTTGTTCCTGTCTTCCGGCTTGACCATATATGCCTCTTTGATCTCACCCTCCACGAATACGGCAGTATGCTCCTTGAGATACTCCATATAAGTCTCGTAATCCTTACCGAAGAAAGCCAGCTCATAACTTCCGCTGAAATCCTCGAAAAGCACCTTTGCAAACGGCTTTCCTGACTTGGAAATCTTGGTCTCGACGCTGTTGATGAAGCCTGCCAGATTTACCCTTGCCGTTCTTTTCTCGCGTTCACATTCGGAGATGAGGTCGTCCACGTTGGCGAATTTGCAGTTCGTGAATGTCTCCATCTCGAATTCGTAACGCTTGAGAGGGTGTTCTGACAGATACATTCCGACCATTTCCTTCTCCTTCTTGAGAATCTCAAGAATATCAGGCTCTACAGTGAGAGCAGGCGGCTCCGGCTTCTCGATTTTCAATTCTTCTGCATCTCCGAACAATGACGAAGCGTCATCCTCAGCATTCTGCCTGGTCACGGCTGCATAATTCATCAAGTCATCAATGAACTGCGGGCCGTTGGTGCCGGCAAGGAAATATTGGCTTCTGTTGATTCCGAATGAATCGAATGCGCCAGCGTAAATCAAGGACTCCATCGCCTTGCGGTTCACCGTGCCGGACATTCTCACGCAGAAGTCATAAATATCCGCAAAAGGACCGTTTTCGGTGCGCTCCTTCACTATAGCATCCACAATGTTGGCTCCGAATCCCTTCATTCCGCCCATTCCGAAACGGATATCTCCGTTCTTGTTGACGGTGAAGTTGGACTCACTCTCGTTCACATCCGGGTTCAACACCTTGATATGATGCTTCTTGCAGTCAGCCATTATCGCCTGAATCTCAGCCATATTGTTCTTGTTCATACTGAGGTTGGCGGCCTGGAACTCTGACGGATAGTGCGCCTTGAGCCAGCCGGTCTGGTAACTTACCCAGGCATAGCACGTTGCGTGAGATTTGTTGAATGCGTAAGAAGCGAACTTCTCCCAGTCTTTCCAGATTTTCTTGAGGACATCCTCCGGATGACCGTTCTTGGTTCCGCCTTCGATAAACTCTCCATACAATGATTGAAGAATGTCTATCTTCTTCTTACCCATTGCTTTACGGAGCTTGTCGGCCTTACCTTTTGAGAATCCCGCGACTTTCTGCGAGATAAGCATCACCTGCTCCTGATAAACAGTCACACCATAAGTCTCCTTCAGGAACTCTTCCATTGCCGGAAGGTCGTATGTGATAGGCTCTTCGCCCCTCTTTCTGGCAACGAATGACGGGATGTAGTCCATAGGACCCGGACGGTAAAGCGCGTTCATCGCGATAAGGTCCTCAAAACGCTCCGGATGCAGTTTCTGCAGCCATTCCATCATACCCGGAGACTCGAACTGGAACACGGATTTGGTATCTCCGTTGGAATAAATTTCGTAGGCCTTCGGGTCGTCGATAGGAATCTTCTCGATATCGATGTCAATGCCGAATCTCTTTTTGACCTCTGCGAGGCATATCTTTATGATAGACAATGTCCTGAGCCCCAGGAAGTCCATCTTGAGCATACCTACATCCTCGATGAACGAGCCCTCGTATTGTGACACCCAGACCTTCTGTCCAGTAGCCTTGTCCTCGCCAAGGGTGATAGGAATGTAGTCGGTAAGGTTTCCTCGACCGATAATCATCGCGCAGGCGTGAATGCCGACCTGACGGATACAGCCCTCAAGCTGCAAGGCATAGGTGAGCACTTCGCGGACGAGGTCCGAGCCGTTTTCGAACTCCTGCTTGAGTTCCGGAACGTATTTTATGCAATTCTTGAGGTTAGGCTTCTTCTCGACATCTTTCTTGACAACCTTGAACCTTTTGCCGTCTTTCTCGATGACTTTCTCTCCTTCCTCCGGCTCCTCACCCTCTTTCAATTCAACCTCAGAGGTCTCCGTGACGGTGATATTCTTGTCCGGAATCAGTTTGGTGAGCCTGTTGGACTCATCCAAAGGCAGTCGGCTGATGCGGGCGACGTCCTTTATGGCACCTTTGGCTGCCATTGTGCCGAATGTGATGACGTGTGAGACGTGGTCAACTCCATAATGCTCCTGCACATACTGGATTACGCGATAACGTCCGTCATCATCGAAATCGACGTCAATATCAGGCATTGACACACGCTCAGGGTTGAGGAAACGCTCGAACAGTAAGTCATACTTGATAGGGTCCAAATTGGTGATACCCAGGCAGTAAGCGACCGCAGAACCTGCGGCGGAACCACGTCCTGGACCTACTGAAATGCCTTGCGCCCTGGCCGCGGCGATATAGTCCTGCACGATGAGGAAGTAATCCGGGAATCCCATCCTGGAGATGGTCTTGAGCTCGAAATCAAGACGTTCCGATGTGGTCTCGTCCAGGACATCCCCGTAGCGTTCCTGCGCTCCCTTGTAGCACAGATGGCACAGAAAGGCTACCGAATAGCGGAATTCCTCGCCTCTGTCATTGCCTTTCTCGTCATTTCTGCCGGCATCGATGACATCTTTGTATTTCTCGAGATAGGTGTCGATGTCCTTGAGGAAGTCTGCGTCAATCTGGAACTTCGGCAACACGTGTCCGCGGTCGATGGTGTACCTCTCAACCTTGTCGCAGATTTCGACCGTGTTGGAGATGACCTCCGGATGGTCCGGGAACAGTGCCAGCATTTCTTCCTCGCTCTTGAGGTATTCCTGCTGAGTATATCTCAATCTGTCAGGGTCGTCAACGTATGAGTTGGTAGTCAAGCAGATAAGCCTGTCGTGCGCCTGTCCGTCCTCTTTGCGGACGAAATGGGCGTCATTGGTGGCGATGACCTTGACTCCGTGCTTCTCGGCAAGGTCGAAGATTACCTCGTCGTATTCCTTCTCTTTCTCGTAAACCTCAAGCGACAATCCCGGAACCTCTGTCTTGTGGAGCATAACTTCCAGGTAGTAGTCGTCCTTGAACACTCTCTTGTGCCACTCGATGGCCTTTTCCGCGCCCTCAATGTCTCCGTCAAGAATCAGTCTCGGAATCTCGCCGGCCATACAGGCAGACGAACAGATAATATCCTCGTGATATTTCTCGATAACCTCGTGCGACACTCTCGGTTTGTAGTACATTCCCTCCAAGTGACCTGTGGACACGATTTTCATCAGATTCTTGTAGCCGTTGTAGTTCTTGGCCAGCAGAATAAGGTGGTAATAGCCCTTTTCCTTGATTCTGTGGTCTCCTTTTGAGACATAAATCTCGCATCCGATGATAGGCTTCACTGATGGATGCTTGGCGGCATACTTAAAGAATTCCTTGACGCCGTACATATTACCGTGGTCGGTAATCGCAAGGCCAGGCATTCCCAGTTCTTCGGCCCGGTTGAACAGGTTTTCGATGGATGACTGTCCGTCAAGGATTGAATATTGTGTATGGACGTGGAGATGAACGAATGACATATCTAGGTTTTTTACGGTTACAAAAGTAGTGAAAACCCAGTGTCCTTGAAAGTCCCGGAATATTCTTTTTTGAGGTTGAAATGACTGATTTCGTCAGTTGCCCTATCAGTAAAATTGTTTAAAAAATTGATGGAAAAATTATTATGATAACAACGAAAAATATTTGCTAATGACTAACTGGGCACCTTCTTCAGAATGGCGTCGGTGAGGCTGCCAGATTTTTGCAAGTACTTAATTATTAGCTGTTTGAAAATTGCTTTTTCTGAATTAAAGAGCACCCCAGAATCTGTCGTCAAGCACGAATTTCAGCACCAGGCCGAGCAGAGTGAGCGGCAGATAGTCGCGTAGGTCATTGCGCAGAAAACTGAGCGCAGCCTGAATCTCGGAAGTAACCTTGCGGACCGTTATTCCGAACTTCTCGGCAATCTTCTCGTAGGTGAGACCTTCGTAACGGCTGGCTATGAATATTTTCCTGGTGGATTCCGGCATACGTCCCACGCTTTTGCGCAGGAGATTAAGCACCTCGGTTTTGAAAAGTTCAGTGGGATTGCAGCGTTCCAGTGACGATATTTCAAAGTCAATCAATGCCTTGCTCTGGTCCTGCATTTCCTCCAGGTTGCGATCCTTGGCCTTCTGGCTCTTCATATAGTCCAGACAGCGGTTGGTCACAACTCTGAACATATAAGCCTCGTGATTGCCGGTGCGGATGTCCTCACGCTTCTCCCAAAGTTTGACAAAACTCTCGTTTACGATATCTTCGGCAGTGCAGAGCGAATGAATGTAGGAATTGGCGATATTGATGTACATATCACGGTAATTCTCATAGAGATCATTAAACTCGTTTTCGGTCAGAGTTTTCTGATATTTCTCGCTATCCATCGCCCAAATAAGCTGTTTTGAAATAAATCCACTTTTTCCGTTCCTATTGCACCCGAGGGCTCGAAAAGTGGCGTTTCGTGTTATCGAAACTTAAGCCGCGCAATCATTTTGGTGCGACAACTTATAAATCGGTATCAAAGTTAGTCGTTTTTTCGAGTTTTCTGCCGGAAAGTTCCATTTTTCAGCGGTTTTGTTATTCAAAAATTAAAAAAATGTTAAAAAATTATGTAAGGTCGGTATTTTGATTCGTCTATATATAGTAACGTTTAAGGTGTGTGGTTTATAACCGCTTCCGAATCATTGCCGCCCGGAGGGGCAAAAGCTTGAAAAAAAGCCGTTACAGCCGGTTCAGAAACGGCTTGTAGAAAGTGAATATTTGAATACGTAATAATAAAAGGATGAAAGACGAATTGTTATACAGATACTTCAGAGGAGAAGCCGGCGAATCCGAAATCTCGCAAATAGAGGCGTGGCTTCTTTCCGATCCGTCCGCACAGAAACAATTTGATTCTGCGCACACCCTTTTCAATATGACTGAAATAAGGAAAGCCCATATTGCCGCTGACAGCAAGAAGGCTAAAATGCGTATTGCTACGGCATTCCGTCGTGCGGCGTTGGCTGTTTCCTCAGTTGCTGCAGCCGTCCTCCTATGTTTTATTTCATTCCGTTCGGGTAAGCAGGTACAGAAAGACGATTTGGCCTCCATATATAATGTGCTGGAGGTTCCGAACGGCAAAGTAGTCAATTTCGCCTTGAGTGACGGTACTATGGTCACTCTCAACGGCGGTTCCAAACTTGAATATCCGGTAGTGTTCTCAGACGAACAAAGAACCGTGAGATTTTCGGGTCAGGGCAAATTCTTCGTTGCACACGACGAGAACTGTCCTTTTGTAGTAAATACATTCGTGTGCGATGTGACAGTGCTCGGAACCACATTCGAGGTCATTGCCAATCCTTCAGCGGGAGAATTTTCCACCTCGCTTTTCGAAGGTTCTGTTAAAGTAACGGACAACAGGGACAATTCCTGCCTATATCTGACTCCCAACCAGAAAGTTTATATGCGCGGAGACAAGCTCCAGCGTATGCCGATTTCGGATGATGCCGAATATCTCTGGACTAAGGGCATCATAAGCATTGCCAATATGGATTTCGCGACACTTATGACCAAGTTTGAGAGGGCGTTCGGAGTCAATATCGAAATAAGGAGGGAGACAATGCCTGAGGTGAATTTCATTTCGGGTAAGATGTATGTGTGCGAAGGTATAGAGAACGCGCTCAGAACCCTGCAGACGGGATGCAACTTCGACTATACCTGGGATCAGGAGAAAGGGCTTGTGGTGATAAGATAAAGACTGACAACAAATTGATTAATTGTAGTTTGGCAATACCAGACACGTTAAGATAAAAAAATTAATAACTCTAAAAAACCGCTTATGGCAAACAAAATGAACCTGTCCTGCAGATTCAAATTGTTCTTCGCCTTGATTACGGTGCTGGCAATGGCCCTTGGTACGGAACCATTGCACGCGCAGTCATCAGGTGTAACTCTGGATATGGAGAATGTCCCTATGTCCCGAGTTATGAAAGAAATTGAATCGCAGACAACTTATTTGTTTCTGAATCAGGATGTTGACGTCTCAGTTCCTGTAACAGTCAAAGGTAAGAACATTTCCGTCAGCAATGCGCTCGACCAGATGGTCAAGAACACGGACGTGGAATATTCAATCACATCCGGACGAAACATTATCCTGAGCAAGGTACACAAGGCAGCAGAAAATGAAAACACTGTTACCGGTACCGTAAAAGATCAGAATGGAGAACCTGTTGCAGGTGCTTCAATCTTGTTGAAAAACAGTAAAATAGGAACCAATACCGACATTGACGGTATCTTCAGCTTCGAACTCCCGAAGGGTTTTACTTCAGATGTCATCGAAGCTTCTTTCCTCGGATACAAGACTGTTTCTACTCCAATTACTGACAAGAGACATTTCAACATTGTCCTCGAAGAAGAAAGAGAGGCTCTTGAAGCCGGTGTCGTTACCGCTCTCGGTATCAGACGTTCAGAGAAAGCCTTGAACTACAACGTTCAGCAGGTTTCCAGCGAGCAGATTACCGCTATCAAGGATGCTAACTTGGTAAACTCCCTCAACGGTAAAGTTGCCGGTGTCACCATCAATACATCTTCTTCAGGAGTCGGCGGTGAGACAAAAGTTGTGATGCGTGGTACCAAAGGCATCTCTTCTTCATCCAATGCTCTCTATGTCATCGATGGCATCCCTATGTATGGCTCATCTGATAACGGTGAAACATCCTATGGTTCACGAGGCCGTTCAGAAGGCGTTGCGGATATCAACCCTGAGGACATCGAGTCAATCTCAGTCCTGACAGGTGCAGCCGCAGCCGCTCTTTACGGTAGCAACGCATCCAACGGTGCCATCATCATCACCACTAAGAAAGGTCAGGAAGGCAAGGCTTCACTCACCGTAACCAGCAACACAGAGGTGCAGAACGCATTCGTACTGCCTCAGTTCCAGAACCGTTATGGAAATGTCGAAGGCGAGGCTACCAGCTGGGGTTCACTTCTCGCTTCAAGAGACAGAATGAACTACAATCCTGGTTCTGATTTCCTCCGTACAGGCGTTGTCGGCACAGAGACTGTGTCACTTTCTGTAGGTAATCAGAGAAATCAGGTTTATGCTTCTGCAGGTGCAGTTGACTCGAAAGGTATCATTCCTAACAACGGATACCATCGTTACAACGCATCCGTAAGGTCTACATCTACTTTCCTCAACGACAAACTTCACCTTGACATCAGTGCTTCTTATGTGAAGCAGAAAGACCTCAATATGGTCAACCAGGGTATCTACGGTAACCCTCTCGTTGCCGCATATCTGTATCCTCGCGGAGAGGACTGGGAGTATGCCAAGATGTTCGAGCAGTATGACGCTTCCAGAAAGATCTATGTTCAGAACTGGGATCTTATGGGCAAGGCAGGTCTCGAATGGGACAACCCTTACTGGACTCAGTACAGAAGGCTTCGTCAGAACAACAAGGACCGTTATATGATCAGCGGCGGTCTTACTTGGGACATCTTTGACTGGATGAAACTCTCAGGCCGTGTCAAAGTGGACAACACAGACAACACTTACACCGACAAGACGAATGCAAGTACAAACACCACCATCACGGAGGGTTCGTCAAACGGTTACTACTACAACGAGGAATCATCAAAGCGTCAGCTGTATGCGGATGTACTCCTCAGCATCAACAAGACTTGGGGTGACTGGTCATTGGGTGCAAACCTCAGTGCCGCCATCTCTGATATGAAGTACAAACTTCTTCAGGCACGCGGCGGTATTCGTGAAGACGGTCTTCCTAACGTGTTCACAGTGAAGCAGCTTGACAAGAGCACAGCCGAGATTTACGATGACGGTTGGCAGGAGCAGACTCAGTCTGTCCTCGGTTCGGCTGAAATCGGTTACAAGGGCGCTTACTATCTGACATTGACCGGACGTAATGACTGGCCTTCACAGCTTGCAGGTCCTCATTCTTCCAAGAAGAGCTTCTTCTATCCTTCAGTCGGAGGTTCAGTAGTGCTTTCACAGATTCTTCCTTTGCCTAAGACCATCGACTTCTTCAAGGTTCGCGGTTCCTGGGCATCAGTAGGTCTTCCATTCTCAAGATTCATTGCTAACCCTACATATTCTTGGAACAGCAGAACAGGTGCTTGGGAGACTTCAAAGAGTTATCCTATGTATGACCTCAAACCTGAGAGAACAGATTCTTGGGAAATCGGTGTTACCTTCAAGGCATTCAAGGGATTCAGCTTTGACCTTACATACTATGATACAAAGACTTACAACCAGACATTCGACTCTCAGCTCTCTGTATCATCAGGTTACACCACACTCTATGTTCAGACAGGTAGCGTAAGCAACCGCGGTATCGAGCTTACCACAGGATATGACCACACTTGGGGCATATTCAACTGGAACTCTACCTACACTCTCAGTGTGAACAAGAACAAGGTTGACAAGTTGATGGAGAACTACAGACATCCTGAGACTGGTCAGCTTATCACTCTCGACCGCCTCAAAGTCGGCGGACTCGGAAATGCAGCATTCGTGCTTACTCCTGGCGGTACCCTCGGCGACCTCTATTCTACTATAGATGTCAACCGTGACAACAACGGAAACGTCTATGTCGACGAGAACGGCAAGATCAGCAGCAGCACTACCGACTACAAGAAACTCGGTTCAGTGTTCCCTAAGGCAAATATGTCTTGGAGCAATGATTTCGCAATCCAGAACTTCAACTTCGGATTTATGGTATCTGCCCGCATCGGCGGTATCGTTTATTCTGCTACACAGGCAAGACTTGACAGTTTCGGCGTTTCTGAAGCGACTGCACTCGCCCGTGACAACGGAGGTGTGAATGTTGACGGCTGCACAGTTGACCCGTATTCTTGGTATTCAGTTGTAGCTGCGGACAACGGTATTCCTCAGTACTACACCTACAGCGCTACCAACGTACGTCTCCAGGAAGCTCATATCGGATACAATATCCCTAGAAAGGTCCTCGGAAACCTGTTCGACCTCAATGTTTCCATCGTCGGAAGAAACCTTTGGATGATTTACAACAAGGCACCGTTCGATCCTGAGGCAATCGCAACTGCAGGCAACTACTATCAGGGAATCGACAACTTTATGCTTCCTTCAACCCGTTCGGTTGCATTGAGCCTCCGTCTCAAATTCTAAAATGAATTGATATGAAGAAAATATATAACATAATAGGTATAGCTCTGGCTTGTGCGGCATCAGCTTCCTGTACGGGAAACTACCTGGATATAAACACCAATCCGTACGAGGCTACAGAGAAACAGATTGCCGCGGACGACTATGTCATCCAGGGCGCTCTGAAGAATATGCTGGGATATGTAGTTCCTGTTCAGGAGCACCAGTTCCAGTTTATGGATGTCTTGTGCGGAAGCACTCTCGGAGGTTATCTTGCAGAGCAGAAAGGCTGGGAAACCAAGATTTCCACTTACAATCCTAACGACGAGTGGTGCGCATATCCGTTCGAGAACGTGATTCCGGGCTTCTATGGCGCATATATCCAGCTCACTACTTCCACATCTGACGAGGTGGCTCTTGCAGTGGCTGAAATTGCTAAAGTTGCCGTATTCTCACAGCTTACAGATATGTACGGCCCGATTCCTTTCTCTCAGATCGGTATCGACGGCTCTCTCGTAGCTCCTTATGATTCTCAGGAAGACATTTACAACAAGAGTTTCGAGGCTCTGACAAACTCTGTATCAGTGCTTTCTGAAAAATATACTGAGAAACTCAACTCCAACGCGGACATCGTTTTCCACGGTGACCTCACAAAATGGATCAAGTATGCCAACACTCTCAAACTCCGTCTGGCTATGAGAGTTGTCTATGCTGACGAGGCATTGGCAAAGAAGATGGCGGAAGAGGCTGCAAACCAGACTTTCGGTGTGATGGATTCGAACTCTGACAATGCCAAGTTCACCCACTCCACCCAGAATCTGTATTATCTCACCTGCCTCCAGTGGGGAGACTACAGGGCTGCGGCTGACATCGTATGCTATATGAACGGCTACAAAGACCCTCGCCGCTCCGCTTACTTCACAGAGTCAAGCTATTCAAGCAGTACTTACGCAGGATGGCGCAGAGGCACCAGAATGGCGGATTCCAACGGAGGAAACGGATGCTCAAATATGAAGGTGACCACATCTGACGAGATGTACTGGATGAATGCCGCAGAGGCTATGTTCCTCAAGGCTGAAGGTGCGCTCCGCGGATGGAATATGGGCGGCGGTACTGCCCAGTCATATTATGAGGAAGGCATCAAGCTCTCATTCTCCCAGTGGAATGTACAGGGTGTTGAGGACTATATCGCAGATGCGGTTTCAGTACCAGACAACTACACCGACCTCTCAGGCAAAGGCTATGACGGCACAATTTCAGGAGCCGCTTCAATCGCTTGGGAAGAAGGTGCGGATTTCGAGAAGAATTTCGAGAAGATCATCACTCAGAAATGGATTGCAAACTGGCGCACTACAGGTGTTGAAGGCTGGTCAGAGTTCCGTCGTACCGGATATCCTCGTCTTCTCACAGCCGGTGTCAACCTCAGCGGCGGTACAATTGCCGATGACGGTTATGCACGCAGGCTCAAATATCCTGTAAATGAACTTACCAACAACAGCGACCATTACAAGACAGCCGTGTCAAGCCAGCTCAAGGGAGCGGACAATATGGCTACCCGTACTTGGTGGGACTGCAATCCTAGAACCAAATAATTATGGAGGTAAGAATGAAAATCAGATCAATTATAACAATGGCAATGTCTGCAGCGGTTCTCATCTCCTGCAGCGACTGGACCGATCCTGAGTCTATCAAGATAGAGGTTGCCTCTCTCGAGAAGGACAATCCTGAGGTCTATGCCGAGTATTGTCAGTCTATCCGTGACTACAAGGCTTCGGAGCACAAGGTTGTGTATGTCTCTTTTGATAATCAGCAGAGCAAGAGCAACCAGTCATACAATCTCACATCTCTTCCTGACAGCATTGATGTCGTGGAACTCTCCAATCCGGATCTTATTGACCAGACTCTGGTGGCTCAGATGAACAAGCTCCGCAAGGACAAGGCATTCAAGTTCGCAGTGGAGTTCTCGTTCGACAAGGTTATGGACGCTTTCAACACTACCATTGAGGAAATGCAGAAGGCTTATGAAGCCGAAAGAGACACTGTAGCGGCTCACGGCGGTGATCCGGACTCTGTAAAGGAGCCTGATTATCCGGACGGCATCGGATTTCTCGAGGATGAGCTCGACAGAGTGTTCAAGTATGTTGAGGACTACAATCTCGAGGTTGTGCGTGTTCAGTATGCAGCCCTTATGGACAGGACTCATCTTACAGAAGAAGAGGATTCTTCATACGTGGCAGAGCAGACAACAATCTTCGACCACATTCTGAAGAGATTCAAATCCCACAGCGGTACTAAGATGTATCTCAACGCCAGAGCCGAGTTCATCGTCTCAGAAGACATCATCAACGAGGCAGAGTATGTAATATTGCCGACAGAGAGTCTGAGCGGTACTGCAGATATGGATTATATGGGACTCAGGACAAAAAATGTCTATCCTGGCGCCAAACTTCTCTATGCTATCTCTACCACGATAACAGACAATTACACAATCGGTTATTTCAACGCCGGAGAGCAACTTCCTTTGGCTTCATATTGGGTAAGTGTACCTGCAGATTATAGCAAAGCCGGTCTGGTAATCTATAATGCACGCAACACATTCTTCGATACCAATCGTAACGTCTATAGCAAGCTTCGCAATGCTATCAGAAATATGAACCCGAACTCTTAAACAGACAATACGATGAATATGAAATTATTTAAATATACTGTTCTCTCTCTTGCTGCCGTGATGTCTTTGTCGGCGTGCGAGAAGAGCGCTTCAGACGTCTATGAAAACAAAGTTTTTCTAGATTCGTATGCGAGCAGCAAGCTTATGTATATTTCCATTGAGAATACTTATCAGGAGACGCTTGTGGCAGCACTGCCTAAGCCTGCTGAATCAGCCATCAAGGTTAAGTATTCTGTGGATAAATCTCTTGTAGATTATTACAATCAGAGATATGGAACAGAGGCTGTGTTGCTTCCTGCCGAGAACTACTCGTTCTCTTCTCAGGTGCTTACCATAAATCAAGGCGGTGTGCGTTCAGATGAGTGTGTCATTGACTTCAAGGATGTGCTTACACTTGATAAATCTGTCCGTTATGTTCTCCCTGTAAGACTTTCATCGGATGATATAGATGTCCTTTCATCACGCAGTACAAAGTTCTATGTGTTTGAGGGTGCAAATCTTATCAATGATGTTGCTTATATGTATGACAATTACTGTACAATCAACTGGAATAATGCGGATGCTCTCAGCAATCTCAAACAGCTCACGATAGAGATGCTTTTGAATTGCGATTGGGCTAAGAACAAGACAGACCGTAAAGAAAACAACAGTTTCTTCGGTATCGAGGGTTACTTCCTTTTCCGTACAGGTGACTTGTCAAATCCAACAAACCAGCTTCAGGTCTGCACAAACTCTGGAGAACCTCTTACTCAGGTATTTATGCCAGAAAACGAGTGGTTCAACCTCATCGTTACATACGATACATCAACACGGCTTCTGACATTCTATATCAATGGAGAGAAGGTAACAACAGCTACGGCCGGTAACTATCCTACAGGTGTGTCATTTGGCGGCAGAGATGATTTCAAGATCAATACTGCTTACAATAACATCAGAACAGCTGCCGCAATGTTCTCAGAAGTCAGAATTTGGAACAAGATTCTTGATGAAGAGACAATTGCAGATCAGACATTCCATCCATATTTTGTGGATACTGCATCCGAAGGGCTCGCAGCTTACTGGAAATTCAATGAGGGTACAGGAAATGTCATTTCAGACCGTTCAGGCAATGGAAATGATGCTGTTGCAGTTAATCCGATAGAATGGCGCAAAGTCGCTCTTCCTGAACAATAATCTTAAATAATGGAAATTATTATGAGAACATATAAATCATTTCTGCTGATGGCTTCTGCTCTCTGCCTGGCATCTTGTCAAGAGGATGTCTTTGAGGTGGACGGAGGCACTACAGATAAAGTAGAGAAAATAACTTTGCCAACAGCTCAGTTGCGCAATGCCTCCGGTTCGGCATACTTTACAACTGTCGAGGCTTTTACCGCTGACACTACAATCGGGCTGCATCTTGAGTTGAACAAAGCTACTAAGTCCGGTATTTCCGGCACGCTTGCGTATGGCGAGGCTTCAACGATAGAACAGTATAACGCCAGGTACGGCACATCGTACAAAGCGTTTCCTTCCTCAAATGTGTCATTCGGAGATCCAGCAGTAGTTCTGCCGGGAGAAAAAACTTCGACTGATGCTGATATAACAATCACTATAGATGATTCAATCCTTGCGTCAGAGAACTACAGCGGAGGTAGCGGAGATGTTGTTTATGCTATTCCTGTGACCGTAACTACAGATGACAGCAATGTTACTTTGTCAGGAGAACCACATATCATCTTCGTCAAGAACAGAAAGGGGATCAAACCGGTTTCTTCTACGAGGCCTTACCATATGTTCAGCTGTATGGAGACAGGAACAGCAAATCCTCTTTTCCATTTGGCTCTGGAACTTGAAAGTACGGGAGAACCTCTTTTTGACTATGTCATAATTTTCTCATCAGCATTGGTTTGGAATCCTGATGAAAAGGCTATCAAGGTTCGTCCTAATACTTGCCAGGCTGCTGTTAATGCAAATTATGAGAAATTCATCAAGCCTCTCCACGACAGAGGAATCAAGGTCATAATGTCCCTGCTTTCTTCAGGAGAAGAGGATACCGGTCTTACAATGTCCTGCATAGAGGAGGAAACAAGTAAGGTGGTAGCTAAGATGCTGGCTGATTACTGTAACACTTATCATCTTGACGGAATTTTCTTCGATGAAGAGTACGGTAAGAGAAGAAGTGATATCCCTGGAGTGGCTTCTGTGTCATCAACACGTCTGACCTCACGTCTGTGTTATGAGACCAAGATGGCAATGCCTGACAAGGAAATACTCGCTTACAACTACAGCAACACCGCATACCTGAATGCAGTTGACGGAGTTTATCCGAAAGATTATATTGATTGGGTGATAGCTGACTATGGCTCTTGGTCACAAGGCTCCTATGAAGGAGGAATGCCGTTGTCAAAGATGACCCCTAACAGTATGAACTGTGCTCCTGGAACTCAGAGATGGACAGCAACAACATCAACACTCAGTCAGCTCAAGAGCCAAGGTTGGGGTGGATATATGGTGTATTGCCTTGATTTCGCCATAAATACTTGGAACAATCAATGGTATTATCTGAAAAGAATTGCTAACTATCTTTTCGATGACAACCTTGTGGACACCGGTTACAGACCAGTGGCTGAGTGGTAGTTTTGGATTGTTATAAAAAACGACAGTATGAAAAGAATATTATATATAATTTCAGCCTTCGCTGCTCTGGCTTTTGCCGGATGTCAGAAAGAGGATGATAAAGCGGCTTCAATCCAGCTGACTCCCGAGTCAGCTGAGGTTGAATACCTTTCAGGTACGGCGGAAACGACCATCATATCTTCCGGAGAATGGACTATTGAAGGGAATTATACCTGGATTATTCCATCTGCAAGAAGCGGACATTCCGGTGATAAGGTGACGTTTACATACGTATTGAACACTACAGGAAAAGACCGTGGTGCACTTTTCAAGTTCCGTTGCGGTTCAGCATACGCAAACTATACTCTCAGACAGAGATCTGGAAATATCGAGATGAACGCAGCTCTCGAACTTGTTTCGTCAACTGACGGTGAGGCTACACTTTCGATGACGGTTGAATCGCCAAAGGATATTGACAAGTTCAAGACTTGGGGTGTAAGATACTCGACAAGCGAGGAAACACTTCTTGAGGAAGGAACAGATGTAGCCATAGAAGGAACTCCTAGAGAAGGAGACGTTCAGGTTACGGTGACAAACCTTGAGAATGACGTGAACTATTATTTCGCCGGTTATCTTGATATGTTTGACGGTACACGCATCTATACGGATAATGTTGTGAATGTGTTTATCGCTTCTGCATTTGAAAGTGAAGTTACTGTGTCTGGCGTTTCAGCCCGCAATGCAACTTTCAGTTATGAGGTGGAGATTCCGGCTCTTGTAGAGACTGGTGTTTGCTTCAATACGACAGGCGAACCTACTATTGATGATGACTATATCAATGATGAATCAGAGGAAGTGGTTGTCGGCTTGAAGCCGGAGTTCACTGCATTTAAACGCGGTTGGATTCTTGATCCGTCAACTAAATACTATATCAGAGCATACGCAAAACGTGAAAACGGAGAAGTCGTATATGGTCCTGTAAAAGAATTTGAGACACTGTCTGATCCGTTTGATAATTGGCGTGCTGATAACAATTACTCAGATGATTACCTCCATTTCCAGTCTCTTAGTGAGTATGGTCCTATTAAGGGAGGTGACTGGGATAGCCAGCAGTATATAACAGAGTCTGCTTCAGCTACTCAGACTAACTTCCGCAAATATTGGAATACCGCGCTGACATCATATAGTGAGACATCTAAGTATGCGGCTCTGTTCAGTGAGTTGGCTATTCTCAAGAAAGAGGATGGAAGTATGGTTATGCAGAATATAGTTTGGAGGGAAGGTTCTGTCGGTGAAAATGATCCTAAAGAAGCTAATCGTGTAGGTGGTTTTGCTTATAAGGTGAGAGAAAACGGCGGATTCTTTGATTTCGAACCGGA
The DNA here is from genome assembly GCA_963636275.1 of Acutalibacteraceae bacterium. GTDB lineage: Bacteria > Bacteroidota > Bacteroidia > Bacteroidales > UBA932 > Cryptobacteroides. The sequence goes on from CAVHJF010000001.1 coordinate 271,025, forward strand.
CAACTATGCATATTGCCGTGAGGATTCGTGGGCAGTAACTAACCAGGGAATGTCAGTGGATGAGATTGCAGCTGTTTGGCAGGGCGCATCAAACGTGTCAGAACTCTCAGAGATTAAGACATTTTGGTCATCTCACACATTCTTCCTTGACTGGGGAGAGGCTAAGACATTCGATGGAAAATATTATACTGAGGTTCTTCTCTACGCGGAAGATGATCTTGATTTGGTATTCCGATTCAACACTGCTTGCTTCGGCTTGGATAAATATGATTCTGAATCCCACACTTATGAACCACCAGTTTGGCGTGTTTGGGTTGTTGATGGAACTTCCGAGACAAGCTATGAGTTGGAAGAATTGTCAACAGGTGGCTACTATCTCCGTCTGGATTCGTCATTGGCAGGTAAGAATGTAAGAATTTCAAGCTCTTCTACAGGCTATCCTGCTTATGTCCCTACGGCAGACGGTAAAGCTCAGCTCATTGACGATGCATCAGAGGCATATACAGTTCCTGTTGCAAATGATAATGCAAACAAATGCGCTGTTTCATTCAGCGTCGGAGCAAACATCTGCATAGTCAAAGATATATGCGTGCTTTCTGATACTTGCTACCCTTGCGGTGACCAGATTGATTGGGGCGGATCTGTCGGCAACTGGGATGCATCTGCAGCCTATAGCTATTGTAGAAGGAACGGAGGATTCTTTGCTCCAACGGATAAACTTCGTGAACCTCATATTTATAGATTTAATACGACGTTCAAGACAGGTGGAAGCGAGGGCTTCAAGATACCGATGAGCAATTCTTTCGTTAACGGTGGATATAACTCAAAGGTTACAGTTCCAGACAACAACCCTATAGATACTTGGATTGATGTAGTCGTTGAAACAGGCGACAGCAGTACTGGAGCTAAAGACTACAAGTGGAAACCGGACACGACTGGTAATTACACTATCGAGTTGGATCTCAGTGCGATGAAGCTGCGTGCTGTGGCAAGGTAAAAATTGCAGGAAGAAGCGGGTGGTCCTGCGGTCAGTGATGATATACAGGGCTGTCCGCCTTTCACAATAACTATTAGTATTTAGCAAGTTGCAGGGAATGATGAAAAAACTTTCGGAGTCGTTCCCTGCTTCTTTTATGGCAAGCGATACAAATAAGTTGGTAAGAATATAAACGATTACATAGTCGATAAAAACAATGAAATCAAACATTACAACAATATCTCTTGTTGCGGCGGCTTTGGTTTGCGGGGCCGGTGCTCTTACAGCGCGTGCCGGAGTTGCCTCGGGAGATGTCAAAGACGCGGGTGCAACGCAGGTCGTGCTGAATTCGGCGAAGAATGTCCAAGGGGCGCAAAGTGCAGCGGCTGAAAACGGCGCGGCAGCGAGCGGTGAACAGCAGCTTTTGCATAACGCGAAGATGCGTCAGGATGCGTACAGGCCGTTTGACCTGGGCGAACTGAAGCCGGAAGGATGGCTGAAGGATTGGGCGCAGCTGGCCGCAAAAGGAATGACCAAGACGATAGGCGAGGAGTACACCGAGTTTGTCAAAGGCTGGGCGTCTGCCGATGAACCGGGCTGGTGGCATTATGAGCAGACTGCCTACTATACCGACGGATTCACTCGTCTGGGCTTCCTTCTGGATGACTCACTGCTTGTCAACCGCAGCCGCAAGGTGATGGAAGCCGTAGTTGCAAGGCAGAAACCGAACGGATATATCCATTCGAACACGAAGGAATATGTCGAAAAATGGGGCACAACAGAGGCTGACGGCGGTCTCTATTGGAGCGAAGGCGTGTTCTGTCGCGCGGCATTGGCGTATTACAGCGCTACAAAGGACGAGAAAGTCCTCAATATGGTGAAGAAAGTCTATGAGAATTATCCGCTGTTCAAATATGACACGACAGGATATCCGTTCAACGGCGGTGACTTGGATTCGTTCCGATTCCTCTGCGGGGTCGAGAATCTTTTTGAACTCTCTCGCTTAACAGGCGATATGAGCTTCGCCAACAGGGCATTGACAGTGCTGAACAATTTTGATCCGGCATTCATCGAGTCCTGGGCCCGCAAAAAGGAGTTCCTGCGCACGGCTATCAGCCACGGCGTGAGCTTCAATGAGGCTGCAAAGCTTCCAGCAATCGGATACATATTCAATTCCAATCCGGAATATCTTGCCGCGTCTGTAAATAACTACGAGTTCCTGCAGGAAAATTCGATGCTTCCGTCAGGAGTAAACTCTTCCAACGAGCATCTCCACGGAATAGGGGCATTTGAGGCGGCAGAGAGCTGCGATGTGTCAGACTTCATGTGGTCGAACATCTGGCTTGCACGTGCCTGCGGTGCGTCAAAATATGGCGACAGAATCGAGCAGGACGCCTTCAATGCGCTTCCTGGTGCGTTGAACTATACTTTCACCCAGTGTGTCTATACTCAGGCGCCAAACCGCATCCCGGGCTTCCATCTGAGAATCCGCGATGACGGCGCATATTTCAAGCCGATGCACTGGCCTACCTGCTGCCCGTCGAACATCAACCGCGCGTTGCCTAACTACATTATGAATATGGCAATGATTAACGGCAATGACGAATTGATGTGGCTTACTTATGGTCCTGCGCATCTCAAGACCCGCGACGGTAAGTTCGATATCGTCTGCGAGACGGAATATCCTTTCCGCGACGTTCTTACATTCACGCTCAATGTGATTCCGCGCAATCAGGTGCTTCGTATGCGTATCCCTCAGTGGTGCTCTGACCCGTCGATTTCCATAAACGGCAAAGAGCAGAAGTTCACTGTTGAGGACGGATATGTGACGCTGAACGGCAAGTGGAAGGCCGGCGACAAGATTCAGATGACTTTCCCGATGCAGCCGAAATTGGTGACAGGCAGGGAGAAGTTCCCTTATTTCGAGGGCAAGAAGGCTCCGTCCTGGGGTATTATGGTCGACTATAACGGAAGTATGAAGCTGGACGGCTTCGTTGACCAGGGACGTTGTGCGTGGGTGACTTACGGTCCGCTTCTTTTCGCGATGTCTATGCAGAAGGCCAACCGCGAGAGCTATGATATCAATGAGGAGCATTGGACAGAATATCGCTATGCGCTTACTCCGGAGAGTCTTGAAGGCGTGTCAGTGGAGAATCTGCCTATGAATTATCCGTTTGATTGGCGTTGGACTTATGCTCCGATTGTGATGAACGCAAAGGCTAATCTAGTGGACTGGGAGCCTGACAGGGGAGACCCGGTTATGCCGCTCGAGACTCCTGAGACGCTGGAGAAGGATCTGAAAGTGAAACTCTATCCTTATGGCTTCCTTGCTTACAGGCTGTCGATGTTCCCATACGTAGATGAGTAATCAAAAGGTCCCCGAATCGCTGTTGCGGCGGTTTGGGAACTTTTTCATTTATAAACAGTATATTTGCCGTACAAACCTTGGAGTAGTGCATAACACTGTAAATCCAGGGTTTGTATTTTGTCGGTCAGCCGCGGAGGGGAGATCCACTCTTCGTGGTCCCGGATTGAAAAAACTAACGCCAATGAAAAAGATAAATAATATAGGATTTCTTAGGA
>CAVHJF010000002.1:0-138180 GCA_963636275.1 Acutalibacteraceae bacterium
GGAAACCACTGATCTTTCACCGACCGGATGCCCGCCGGCATAAAAATCCGCCATTTCCAACTCAAAGCGTCAAAAACTTTTGGAAGTTTGCGGAATTGAGGATAGACAGAATTTCTGTGGCTGTGGAACGAAGTGATGATTCAATCACAGCGACTGAGTTCTCCGCTCAGAGAAAATTCGCTCCGAACAAGATGCTTTGATTTTTGATTATCCTAGCCTGTCGCTCTACTCCAATTTTCGGCTTCAATGCGGTTTCGAAAAGTTCACCGCACTTTCGTGCGACTGAAGTTTTATTGGGGACCTCATTCCCCAAACCCCTTGGGTCGCGTTAACGCTCCGAGTCTGGCGCTCAGAGAAAAATTCGCTCCGAACTTCAGTGCTTTGATTGTCTATACCGCACAGATTGAGTTTGTATCGACATATTTTTAAGCTTACCAAATATTTACTTGAATCAAAGATTCCGTATCTTTGCGGAGTGTCGCTTGGTTGGCGGGGATTCAATCAAAGTGACTGAGTTCTTCGCTCAGAAACTATGGTGAATTCGCTCCAGGCATCAGTCGCTTCGATTTTGATAGACAGAATTTCTGTGGCTGAGGAACGAAGGGATGATGCAATCAAAGCGACTGAGTTCTCCGCTCAGAGAAAATTCGCTCCGAACTTCAGTTCTTTGATTTGATCAGTTATTGTTGCGGGGGTTATGGGGTTGAGGCAGAGTGAGTTATGAATAGTTGACACGAAATAAAAAGAGAAATTAAGAATATGGCAAAATTGTGGGATAAAGGGTATGACGACGATGCCCTCATCGATAAATTCACTGTGGGTAAGGACCGTGAGCTGGATTTGTTTCTGGCTCCTTACGATATTCTCGGGACGATGGCTCATATCACAATGTTGGAAAAAGTCGGACTGCTCCCGGCAGAAGACCTGAAAAAGTTGCTGCCGGAGTTGCGTGGTCTCTACGAGAAGGCGGTGAACGGTGAGTTTGAGATTGAGCCGGATATAGAGGACGTGCATTCTCAAGTTGAGCTGATTCTTACCCGCAAACTCGGTGATATCGGCAAAAAAGTGCATACCGGAAGGTCCCGCAATGATCAGGTTCTGGTTGATCTGAAACTCTATGCCCGCGCGGAAATCCGCAAGACTGTGGAGAAAGTTGAGGCTTTGTTCAAGACTCTACAGGAAATGAGCGAGAAGTATAAGGATGTGCTTCTTCCGGGTTATACCCATCTGCAGGTAGCGATGCCGTCTTCTTTCGGACTTTGGTTCGGTGCTTACGCCGAGAGCTTGTCCGATGATATGCGTCTGATGCTTGCGGCGTGGGACATTACCAATCAGAATCCTCTGGGCTCTGCGGCGGGATATGGTTCTTCGGCTCCGCTGAACAGGACAATGACTACCAAACTATTGGGATTCAAGGATTTGGACTATAATGTAGTGTATGCTCAGATGGGGCGCGGCAAGACTGAACGTGCGATAGCATTCGCGTATGCGGCTGTTGCAGAGACGGTCGGCAGGTTCGCGATGGACTGCTGTCTGTATGCAAGCCAGAATTTCGGATTCATTCATCTTCCGGACAGAATGACCACCGGGTCCAGCATAATGCCGCACAAGAAAAATCCGGATGTGTTTGAACTTGTCAGGGCGCATTGCAACAAGATTCAGGGCGCGCCTAATGACATAAGGCTTATAACAGGTAATCTCCCCTCAGGGTATTTCCGTGATATGCAGATACTTAAAGAGGTATTTATCCCGATTTTCGCGGAGTTGGACGATTGCCTCGACATTACCGCGTACGCAGTCCGCAATATGGAAATAATTGACGGGCTGATGTCCGACCCGAAATACAAGCCTGCATTCAGCGTTGAGGAGGTCAACAGGCTGGTCGAGGAGGAAAATGTTCCGTTCAGGGATGCCTACAAGAAGGTCGGAATGGATATAATGGCGGGAAATTTCGAATATCACGGAAAACTTCATCATACTCACGAAGGCTCCATCGGAAATCTGTGCAACGACAGGATTGCGGAGAAAATGCAGTCGGTCGTTTCCGGGTTCTCGTTCGATGCTGTCCGGAATGCTGAAGAATCATTACTGAACTCTGCAAAATAGGTCCAAAAATGGACATTAGCCGCCTCTGATATGCAGTTTATTTAAATAATGTGTATCTTTGTAAGACTGCGTTCAAGTTGGCGGAACGTGGCGCGATATTGAGCGGAATGAATAAAAAAGCATTAATAGCGTGCTTGTCGGCACTGGTTATTCTGGCCCTGATTGTTGTCGGGGCTGTTGCTGTTTTATATTCCGGTAAGAAGCCGAGCGCGGAGATTCCTGCAGAGGAATTGTTTGAAAAGGCTTCTTCAAGATCGCCTCTGCTTTGTGCCGTGCCTTCAGATGCCGCAATGGTAATGTGCGGCAAGTCAATGAAATCGCTGCTTCCAGTACTCAATGACAGTACGTATCTCGTCGGCAGACTGTTCTGTGGAGATGCAGACAAGACATTCGGCAAATTCCTGAAAGAGGCCGGAGCCTTGCTCAACAGCGGTGAAGTCAATTCATTGAAAGGTAGTGCTGTAGCCATATCAATGCACTACAGCGGTTCGTTGTCGCCTCTCATGGTTGTCGATTCCGGCAAGATGCCGAAGGACAGCGTGAGCGGGGTTTGGAAACTTTTTGCCCTGGCTGATACGCTGGGCCTGTCACATTCCGTGGTGACATCTTCGGATGATTCAACACCTGCTTTGAGAAGAAAAGTGCTGGCTGTGTTTTCGCCTGCGGAGTCGCTTGTCAATTCGTTGGCTAGAAATGTTTCGTCCAATACCTCAGTGCTTGGGAATGACGCTTGCGCCAGACTTGCTGCCGGCGTTTCATCGGATATAGCCATATTGGTCAATAACGAGTATGCCTCGAAATTGGCATCCTCCTTTCTGTCAAAGCAATACCGTAAGCATTCGTCGTTTTTCAAGAGCTATGCGGAGTGGTCTCTTCTTGAAGTGTCAGCGGCTGACAGCAAGTCTCTCAGACTGGAGGGCTGCACTGCGTCCATATCAAGTCCGGCGTACTTCAGTAATATTTATCGTGGTGTGAAGCCCGGGACTGCGGGTTTTATGTCAATACTGCCGGCCGGAACACTTCAGGCTCTGTCTCTCCAGATTTCGGATGTCGTTTCGTATGAAAAGGAATATCAGAAATATCTGGATGCAGTAGGCAAAATCAAAAACAGCAGAGCAGAATCTCAGCGCTTGAAGAAGCAGAGCGGAATTGAACCGGAAACGTGGGCGAAAGCATTGGATATCAAAGAGATCGTGCAGGCTTCATTGCCTGTGCGCAACGGTGCGTCTCCTTTGCTTTTGATAAGACCGGGCAACAAGGATGTCTCCATTATATTCAGAGGCCTTGAATACAAGAAGTTGCGCGATTATGACGGAGAAGTTAAGCCGTATCAGTATCGCGGTTTCGCCACCAATCTTTTCGGATCTTCATTCGCCGTTCCGGATTCGTCTTTTGTGTTCAGAAACGGTTGGATTGCAGTAGGTGAATCGGATGTTCTTGAAGCATTTGCGAAAGCCTCGGAAGGCAAGAAGCTGGCGGATGTGATTTCTTCGTCTGGTCTGTCTAATATGCTGAAAACAGACGGGACTTCAGTGCAGTTCTACTATGATCCGGGCGTCGATCCTGAGTCATTGAAGAATGTCCTGTCATCGTCACTTGTCAAATCAGTTCCGTATCTTCTTGACGGAATGTCAAACTGCCCTTTCCTGCTATCGGTTGTTCCGGGAGAGACCCCTCAAATGACTGTGGATGTATCACGTGTTGAATTTAACGGTGGCGCTGATGCTCCGGCTATGTCCAAGGACACGACCGTGGTTATCCCGAAAGGGCCTTTCACTGTAACTGATTGTTCTACAGGCAAAAAGAAATTGTTCTCTCAGCAGAGCAACAACTACCTTGTCCTAAAGGAAGAAAACGGCAAGGGAATATGGGGCGTGCCTTTCCAGGCTCCGATATGCGGCGCTGTTTCAGAAATCGATTATTTCGGAAATGGTAAGATTCAGTTTCTGTTCGCATCGGGCACGAAACTTTACCTGATTGACAGACTCGGACGTTTCGTAAAGCCTTTCCCTGTCGAGCTCGGGAAGGAGATTCTTCTGGGACCTGCCGCTTATGATTTTACAGGTGCTCACGGATATGTTGTCCAGGTGCTGCACACAGACAATACAATTGGAATGTACGATCTGCACGGAAAACCTGTTCCGGACTGGAAGGTTATCAAGTCAGATGAAACTATAAAGTCGTTGCCGGAACTTCTGAAAGTGAAGGGGAAACGATATTGGGTTGTACGGACTTCTGTACGTACTCTTGTTTACGGCGCGAACGGCGGCACTCCGGTGCTGAACCCGTCCGGAAACAAGATGATACGGCCGGATGCCACACTCAAGTCAAACGAGGACGGCACGATTTCGGCGCTTTGCTATGATGGCAAGGAACGCTCATTAAAACTTTGAAATTAAATAACTTAAAATGGAATTTCATTCAGTAAACAAACTTCTGGAAAAGAGTTTCAAGACAAACTGGGACCGCCCGGCATTATCGAACTATAAAGGTCAGGATCTCGCTTACAGAGATGTGGCCAGACGTATTGCAAAGTTGCATATAGCATTTGAGCAGTGCGGACTCAAGAAAGGTGACAAAGTGGCTATCTGCTCACGCAATCAGGCTAACTGGGGCGTAAGTTTTATGGCGGCATTGACCTACGGAGCTGTTCCGGTGCCGATTCTTCACGAATTCAAACCTGGAAACATCCATTACCTCGTGAACCATTCAGAAGCGAAGGTGCTCTTCGTTGACGATGTTATATGGGAAAATCTGTCTGAGGCCGAGATGCCCGGGCTGTATGTCGTAGTGCAGATGAATACCTTCGGATTCCTGTACTGCAAGACTGAGGAGATGGCGAATGTCCGCGAACATCTGAATGAAAGTTTCGGCCACAAGTATCCGAACAATTTCGGTCCTGAAGATCTGAACTATTACGAGGACAGTGCGGATGAACTTGCCTTAATCAATTATACTTCAGGCACATCCGGATTTTCGAAAGGTGTGATGATTCCTTATCGTGCGCTTTTCTCAAATATCGAGTTCGCTCACAAACAGGCGTTGCCACAGCTTGACAACAATACCGAGATTGTATCTATGTTGCCTTCTGCGCATATGTACGGTATGATGTTCGAGTTTCTGTTCGAGATGACAATCGGTGCGCACGTGCATTTCCTTACCCGTGTGCCTAGTCCGAAGATTATTATGCAGGCATTTGCGGATATCAAGCCTCACGTAATCATAGCTGTGCCTCTGATTATCGAGAAGGTTTACAAGTCCAAGCTCAAGCCGGTCATCGACCGCAACAAGATGATAATGAATCTGCCTATCATCGACAAGGTTATTCAGAAGAAGATTCTGAATGAACTTGTGACAGCATTCGGAGGTCGCTTCGAGGAAGTCATCATCGGTGGCGCGGCATTCAATCCAGAGGTGGAGAGATTCTTCCGCAAGATAGGATTCCCGTTCACCGTAGGTTATGGTATGACGGAATGTGCGCCGATCATCGCTTATGCTCACTGGAACAAGACTAAACTGTATTCTTGCGGTCAGCCTGCGATGAATATGCAGGTGCGCATTGATTCTTCGGATCCGGTCAATATTCCGGGCGAAGTGCAGGTCAAAGGCCCTAATGTGTTCCTCGGCTATTTCAAGAACGATGAGGCCACACAGGGAGTGCTTACTGATGACGGATGGTTCCGTACAGGCGATATGGGCGTTATGGACGAGGAGAATTATCTCTTCCTCAAGGGCCGTTCAAAATGTATGATTCTCGGACCTTCAGGCCAGAATATCTATCCGGAAGAGATTGAGGGCGTGATCAATAATATCGTCTATGTGGTTGACTCTCTTGTTATTGAGGACCACGGTGCATTGGTTGCCCTTATTTATCCTGATTATCACCAGGCCGAGCTGGACGGATTGTCCAAGTCTGATCTCGAGGCTAAGATTCAGGAGACACTTCCAGAAATCAACAAGCAGATTCCTAATTACGCCAAGATTTCCAAGATAGAATTTATGCCGGAGGACTTCGAACGCACTCCGAAGAGAAGCATCAAGCGCTATCTTTATCAGCGTAACTAGTTGAAAACCTGAAGTTGCGACCTTGCGCTCCAGCGAGTAACAAATTCATAAACAAATTCTTATACTATGGCAAAGTTCGACCGGAGTTACTTGAGGATGGCCGACATTTGGGCTGAAAACTCGTATTGCAAGAGGCGTAAAGTCGGCGCTCTCATCGTAAAAGACAATATGATAATTTCTGACGGATACAATGGCACTCCGTCAGGGTTTGAGAATGTTTGCGAAGATGAGAACGGGGTGACAAAACCCTATGTGCTTCACGCCGAGGCTAATGCCATCACGAAGGTTGCAAAGTCAGGCAACAGCAGCGAGAATGCGACGTTGTATGTGACCGCATCTCCGTGCATCGAATGTTCCAAGCTTATTGTGCAGGCTGGAATCAAGCGAGTGGTTTACAAAGATGCCTACAGGCTGCAGGACGGTCCGGACCTTCTGCGTAAGGCCGGTATAGAGGTGGAGCAGGTGGATATTGATTAACTGGTAGTGTTATGAACGGGAAAGATAAATCAAATTTGGCGGCGCTGTTGGGCATAGTCTTGGGCATACTCGGAACTGTTCTGTTCCTCACTGTGTCAGGAAAACTCTCGCGTAAGCTTGACGGTAATTATACTCAATGGCGTAAGTTGAATCTAATTCTCCAGGAAGTCCAGAATAAATATGTAGATACGATAGATGTCAAGAAAGTGACTGATGCTGCGGTAGTTGCATCGCTCGCATCCCTTGACCCCCATTCTGTATATCTCCCTCCTGTTGACCTGGAAAAATCGGAAACCGAACTGGCAGGTAATTTTGACGGCATCGGCATACAGTTCAACGTGCCGAATGATACTGCTATCGTGCTGGAGGTAATCCCGGGCGGGCCGTCCGAGAAAGTCGGGCTCCAGCCGGGTGACAGAATCCTGAAAGTGGACAGCTGCAATATCGCAGGCGTGAAGTTCCCTCAGGACAGTATGGTCAGGAGAATGAAAGGCAAGGCCGGTACAGAAGTCGGCATTCTTGTCAAGAGAGGAAATGAAACCATACCTTTCAATATCAAGAGAGGCAAGATTCCTGTGCATTGCGTGGATGCTTCATTTATGATCAATGACACGACAGGATATATCCGTCTGTCCAAATTCTCAAGGACAACTTATGCGGAGGCGTCTTCAGCTGCCACGGAGCTGTTGGCCAAAGGAATGCGTCATCTGATATTTGATGTGCGCGACAATACCGGCGGTTATCTGGACCAGGCATTGCTTCTTGCAGATATGTTCCTGGCGAAGGATGCGGAGATAGTTTATCTGGATGGTCTGCATTACAAACGCCAGGACTACAAAGCGGACGGAAAAGGCATCCTGAAGGATGTTTCGCTTTCTGTGCTGATCAACGAATCTTCCGCATCTTCAAGCGAGATTTTTGCCGGTGCTATGCAGGATAACGACAGGGGAGTCATAGTCGGCCGCAGGTCTTACGGAAAAGGACTTGTACAGGAGCCGATTTATTTCACGGACGGCTCGGCCGTGCGCCTTACAGTAGCGCGCTTCTATACGCCTTCAGGAAGATGTATTCAGAAGCCGTACTCCGATGATTATCAGTATGATATATACAAAAGATATACTGACGGCGAGATGTTCGACAAGGACAGTATCAAGGTTGACAAGAAGGAAGTCTATAAGACATTGGGCGGCCGGACTGTCTATGGCGGGGGTGGCATCGTACCGGACGTGTTCGTGCCTATGGACACGACGGCGGCGACAAGGTTCTTCATAAGATGCAACAAGAAGACAACGCAGATGCGTTTCGCTTCATCAATTTTTGACAAATACAGCAAGCAGTTGTCTGCAATAGATGATTATTCGCAGTTGAACGCTTATCTTGACGGCCTGAATCTTCCGGCTAAGTTCAGGGCTTATGCGTCATCCGTTGACGGGATAAATGCTTCCGAGACTGAATGGAATAAGACTTTACCATATCTCGAGCCGCAGCTCAGGGCTCTTGTCGGGCGTTATTCCAAACTGGGTGACAACGCATTCTACCGCATTTATCTTGCAATTGACAATGTCGTTGCGGCGGCGATGAATGATCATTCTGTCGAATTGAAATAATTTGTCGCTTGTCGGTCGTTTGCTGTTTGCTGGACATTGGATTTGAACCAAAATCTGGCGTAAATAGGAGCAGTATTTCGATAATTCAAAAGTTTTTCATAACTTTGCACATACCTTCGGACACAGAATGCGGCAGCTTCCAAAGGCCAATTTCAGCGATGGGCTTCAGTTATGAGTCTTCCGAGGGACTTTGCGAGCGTGTTGTAATTGGTAGCCAAGCCAGACTTAGGATCTGGTGCCTAGTGCGTATGGGTTCGAGTCCCTTCGCTCGCACAGCAAGACGGCAGTAACAGATGTCATCCGACATAAGTTGCTGCCGTTTTTGTATTATGCCCTGCCCAAAATTTTCATAGTTTGAGCAAAAGGACTTATTTTTGTCACAACGATCTGCCGGGATGGAATAAAAAGATGGGAACAACGCAGTTGACCGCTTTTTAGCAAACCAGGTTGACCGGAATTTTGGAATTTTATGGAGATAAAGATATCAGACGACCTTAACAGTATCATCGGTTATGCCCGGGAGGAGGCTATGCGTACCGGCAGCTACGGCATCGGTCCGGACCACCTGTTTCTCGGCATAATCCGTCACGGTGACAATGCCGCATTTCAGACATTGACAGGCTTGGGTGTGGATACTTCCGTCATGAAGAAATTCATCGACAGCCGTATTTTCACCAACGAGACCATACCATATTCGGAACTTGAACATATAACATTTTCCAGGGCGGCACAGAATATCCTCAGCATCACGATAATGGAATCTACCAAACTCGGTTGCCGTGAGGCCGGACCGCAGCACCTGATGCTTGCATTGTGCAGAACAACTGGAAGTTACGGAGTAGCTTTCCTCAGAAATATGGGCATTGACTACGGTCGGATTCTCAGTTATATGGAAAAGAACAGCCTGCTGAAGCCTCAGGCGGAGACTTCGGATGACGGAGATGATGTGGGAAGCGATGTTAGCGGTGATTCCGAGCAACAGCAGGAGCAGTCGCAGCCCAAGGCTGATGACCTCAGTGAATTCGGAATAGACTTGACGAAAGCCGCTGTAGACGGTAAACTTGACCCGGTGGTCGGCCGTGACGAGGAAATCTCCAGAGTAATCGAGATTCTCGGCCGCAGGAAGAAGAACAATCCGATGCTGATAGGCGAGCCTGGCGTAGGCAAGTCGGCCATTGTCGAGGGAATAGCTCTCAAGATTGCTGACGGCACCATTTCTCCGGTATTGGCGAAAAAGCGTATCATCTCGCTTGATATTGCCTCCGTTGTGGCAGGCACCAAATATCGCGGAGATTTCGAGAAAAGGGTGAAGACCATTATAAAGGTGGCCAGCAGCGACCCTGATTTGATATTGTTCATAGACGAGTTCCATACTATAGTGGGTGCAGGCGGAGGGCAGGGTAGCCTTGATGCCGCCAATATGTTGAAACCAGCCTTGGCGAGAGGCGAAATTCAATGTATAGGTGCTACCACGATGGATGAGTTCACCAAGATTGTGGAGAAAGACGGGGCGTTGGACAGGAGATTCCAGAAAATTGTCGTGGAACCTACCGACATCAAAGAGTCGATAACGATTCTCGAGCATCTCAAGCCAAATTACGAGGAGTATCACAATGTCAAGTTCACGGATACCGCGATTGAGGCGTGTGTGCGCCTGACTGACAGATATATACCGGATCAGTTCCTGCCGGACAAGGCGATTGACGCTATGGATGAGGCGGGGTCTATGGTAAGGCTCAGAAGTGCTTCTGCCCGTAAAAGCGCAAAGAAATCTGTCGCTGCTGTGCAGAATGCGGTTGTCACTGACGATGACATAGCTACAGTGGTGTCCAAGATGACCGGAATTCCCGTTAATAAGGTCGCGGAGTCGGAAGGCAACAGGATAATCCGAATGCGTGAGCGTCTTAAGAGCCGCATTATCGGTCAGGATGAAGCCATAGACACTATCGTGGGTGCGATTCAGCGTAACCGTGCAGGATTGAAAGACCCGGACAGACCGATCGGCTCGTTCCTGTTTTTCGGCCCTACTGGTGTGGGCAAGACGGAACTTGCAAAGTGTATAGCTGAATATCTGTTTGATTCTGAGGAGAATATGGTGCGAATCGATATGAGCGAGTATATGGAGAAATTCACCGTATCAAGGCTCATAGGTGCGCCTCCGGGATATGTCGGCTATGAAGAAGGCGGTCAGCTCAGCGAGAGGGTTCGCCGTAAGCCATATTGCGTGGTCCTGCTTGACGAGATTGAGAAGGCACATCCTGACATATTCAATCTCCTGCTGCAGGTTCTGGATGACGGACGTCTGACTGACAGCGAGGGCCGTACGGTAAGTTTCAAGAATACCATCGTGATTATGACGTCAAATGTCGGAAGCCGTGATATTCAGGAATATGGCAAAGGCGTGGGCTTCAATACTTCCGGCCGAAATGTGTCGATAAACAGGCAGATGGTGCTTGAAAAGGCGGTGAAAAAGGCATTTCCTCCGGAATTCATAAACAGGGTTGACGAGAAGGTGTTTTTCCGTCAGCTTGAGAAGGAAGACATATTCAAGATTGTTGGCATCGAGATACGAGATTTGAAGAAGAGGGCGGAGGATGCCGGCTACCGGATAAATGTCCTGCCGTCAGCCAAGAAGTTTGTGGCAGATGCCGGGTTCGATCCGAGTTATGGTGCAAGGCCGCTCAAGCGTGCGGTTATGAAATATATCGAAGACCCTGTGTCTGAGTTTATTATATCTGACAGGGTGCTTGGCAACAAGCGTGAAGGCTTGACGGTGATAAATGTCGGCCTGACTCCGGAGAAAAACAATACGATGATTTCAATTCCGGAAAAGAATGTCCCGGTTATGGAATAGAATTAAGATTGATTATGACAAAATTAGTGATATTTGATTTGGACGGGACTCTGCTGAACACAGTGGAGGACCTCGGTAATGCGACGAATTATGCGCTGGGCAAATGCGGATTCCCTGCACGTCCGATAACGGACTATTACACTCTGTGCGGAAGAGGAATCTACAATATGTTCGGAGGTGCAGTTCCGGAAGGACACGATGATGAAGACACTATTAAAGCGATGACTGCGCATTTTCTGGAGCATTATGATGCCAATATGTGCGTCCATACAGTTCCGTATCCAGGAATCTCCGAGATGATGAAAAAGATAACCGACGCAGGAGTGATTCCCGCATTGGCTTCAAACAAATATCAGTCAGGTGCCGAAAAACTGATTCGACACTTCTTTCCCGGAATATCGTTTCTGAAGATTCTCGGTCAGCGTGAAGGACAGCCGATAAAACCGGACCCGGCAATAGTGCATCAGATAATGGCGGAAAGGCCCGAGATTCAGCTGGATGAAGTTGTGTATGTCGGTGACTCCGATGTGGATATGAAGACAGGCGCGAATGCGAAGGTCCGCACAGTGGGCGTGACTTGGGGCTTCCGCTCCAGAGCAGAACTCGAAGCCGGACATCCCTGCAAAATAGTCGATACCGCTGAAGAACTTGCAGAATTCATTCTGAGATAGCTCAAAGCGAAGTCCGCTCGCTTTTATGGTGCAACAATGCCTTCGTCATATTGCCGATAGATAGGGTTTAGATGTTGCGATTCTATCGAATCACCGATGACGGATTTCCGGTCGCCAGTGAATCCGTCGAATCACCGATGACTGGAGTTCCAGTCGCCAGTGAATCCATCGCATTACCGATGACTGGAGTTCCGGTCGCCAGAGGCTTCATCGTGTCATTGAGGACTTGAATTAGGCGGCTTTAATACTGCGCCAAAGTGGGGCACCACCGTCTGTAATCAGTACTGGCTAATTGCCTGAAGCTTATTTAAGCGACTCCAAACGGGCTTTTGCCGAAAGCTTTTCTGACTCGGAGGTGCTGTATTTCTGCAGAAGAGGCAGATATTTCTTCTCCAGTTTCAAATTGCCTGAATTCCTTGCCAGAATTACGATGTTCTTAATCGCAGTCAAGTCATCCTGCTTGATTTTCAATACTTTGGTATAGTATTTAAGGGCCGTCTTGTCATCCCTTTTGGCCACAAGATAGTATGAACCGAGGTCGTTCAGATAGAGAATGTCGTTAGGACGGTATTTTAGCATCGTCTCCGAAAGTTCCCTGAATGCTTCGTATGAAGTCGGAGATGCGTATTTGAAGAACAGGTAGCAATACTCCTGAACTGCAGCTGAGAAAAATTCTTCGTCAACCTTTTCTGTCTCAGGATATGTCCAGGACGGGTGCACAGTCTCATTGTAGATGATAAGCGACTTGAGATCTGACAATGCCATATCAGGACTTTCTTTCTCATATCCGATAAGCGAAGCCGACTTCAGCAGTCTGAGGTCAAGCCTGTCAGGATTCAGCTGGATGGCCTTTTCTATTGCCTGCTGGCTTTTCCCGAAAAGTTCATCATCGTAATTTATATCCTGGAAATAATTGATGCTTTTGCCGGTGCTGTCCTTGAGCGTGAGCAGCGGGTCTGCGCCAAGATATTTGTTCTGGTCCCTGGTTATCACCGCACTGCTTTGAGCTTTTGACAGATAGTATGAGAACCGTCCGGTCAGCATATCCAGGTCATCCGGGTATGCCTCCTGCCATTTGTCTAGTAAAGTTTCTATTCCTACGCCTGTCGGACCGAGTTTGTTGACAAGCAGCTGGTATCTGGTTTTGTAGTTTTCGGATGTCTGGGCTGAGACGGACACGGCGGTCAGTACAGACAAGAGCGTCAGTGTTATAAATTTTCTCATAATTGTCATATATTCATTCTTATGCGTCTTCCCTGCGGGTGCAGGTTGTTGCAACGGTTCCCGAGGTTTTTGACGAATCCAAGCGGATGTCCCCGGTAGGTCATCAATACCAATCCTTTTTCCGCTTCCGGCAGGATAAGCGAGTCTTTGTGCAGGAAAGCCAGAGCCTGTTCTCTGCTCAAATCGAATTCCGGAAAGGCCCCTCTGTTGTATTCAATGCACAAAGCCAAGTCTTCATCCGGGATGAAATCTCTGCCTTTATATTTACCTGCTGTACAGCCTCTCAGAATAGGTTTCAGCGAATCAAGGATCTGAAATTCATCCCTCAAATGCGCCGGAGTCGCTATAATCATATCGCCTCTGACTTCGAAACTCATTCCGCATTTGAAATACTGCCGAAGCTCTGTTTCTGGTACAGGCAATTTGGAATTGTTTTGGGCCTTGCTTCTGAAGTTTCCGGCAGAGTCGTCGCCGTTTTTGACCAAAGCCGAGCAATATTGGCCTTCGCCGGGAACAAGACCTGGCAGCAGGCTTACACCCATTTCAGTAGCGAACAATCCGTTGTAGTCATTCCGGAAGGTGAATTTCTCCGCCCCCAAAGTTGACATTATCCATTTGACATTGTCATCGTTCTCGAACTTGTTGAAAGTGCAGGTGGAGTAGATAAGAATGCCTCCAGGTGCGAGAGCCGGCCACACGTCCGCGATAATTCTTCGCTGTCTGGACTGACAAAGCGCCACATTGTCGGCCGACCATTGCATTACGGCCTCTTCATCTTTCCTGAACATTCCTTCGCCTGAACAGGGTACATCGGCTATTATTATGTCGAAATATCCCTTGAGTGAAGAAAATGCTTTCGGGTCCACGGATGTGACTGCAATGCAGGGGTCGCCCCAGATTCCGACGTTGTCGGCAAGCACGGCAGCCCGCTGTTTCATTATTTCATTTGAAACTGCGATGTACGACTCGCATCCTGATGAACGCAGTGACCCGAGAATGTCTGTAGTCTTGCCTCCCGGCGCCGCGCATAAGTCCAGAACTCTCAACGGATGTTCCTTTCTTCCGCGGTCAAGAACTGCCTGTACTGCCTGGCGGAATACATTTCCAGCGAACATCGCAGAGGAGTCCTGTACATAGTAGCATCCGGCGTGAAGCAGCGGGTTCAGAGTGAACTTGGGCCGTTGTTCAAGGAGAAAACCATCGGCGCACCAGGGAACAGGCGTTGTCTTCAATCCGAAAATATCATTGCAGGATTCTTCGGGTGACAACTTGGACCTGTTCAGCCTGACGGAAACGGATGCGGGTTCGTTCAATGCGTCAAGCGTTCTGCCCGCACATTCATCTCCGACTGCCTCTGTCAGAAACTGGATAAATTCTTCCTTGAACTCCATTGAGAAACTTGTCTTGTCAGTTTCTAATTGTTCTTGAACATAGACGGGTCAAATCCTTCCGGCATTTTTCCGTCAGCCATATCTGCGACAGCATCCACCATCTTGTCCACTGCGTCCTGCAACTTGGAGCCGAGGAGCATTTTCATCATAAAATTGAGGTCTGCTGAAATGTCGATATGAAAATCGGTGCTGTCCGGATTGCCGCCGTCGGCATCGAAATGTACTTCAATCGTGAACTGGAACGGTGCGCCGTCATCCTTGTATGTTATTTTTGAATACGGGGTGCGTTCATCTACACGGATTCCTACATTGAAACCCTGGACTGTCGCGTGCAGCGAATCGAAATCGGCCTCGACGCCCTGTTTCTTGTCTTCCGGCAACATCGCCACGAAATTGCGCAAGTCGGAAAACGGCATATACAGCATATAAGGAGCTCTTGCTACAGATCTGTGCTTACTTTTAATTTCCATAATGTTCTGAGATGCTGTTTAGAAGCTGTTTTAATGAATATCTCTGTTATTCAAGAGTATTTCAACCCATTGATTTGAAATGTGTTCCCTGTTATCTGCCCCATTCGGACGGATTCTTTCTCCATTCGTGGAGCAGTTCCTTTGCGGACGGTGAAATGTAACCGGTCTCGCTTGCGGTTTCCACCAGTGCGGAGTAGTTGGAGAGCGTGTCGAGCTTGACATTTTCCTCGCTGAAACGTTCTGTCGCCAAATCGAACTGATATGTGAATATGGCCACCATTCCCAATACGTCTGCTCCTGCTTCCCTGAGGGCTTTGACGGCTGCAAGACTGCTCATTCCAGTGGAAATGAGATCCTCGATCACAACAACCTTCTTGCCCGGTGTGAGTTCGCCCTCGATTTGCGAACCTGTGCCGTGGTCTTTCGGCTTCGGGCGGACGTAAATGAAAGGCTTCTGCATCCTGTCTGCTGCCAGTACACCGTGAGCGATCGCGCCAGTGGCTACGCCTGCAACAACCTCTGCTTCAGGATATAACGCCATCGCTTTCTCGGCAAGCCAAGTCGCAACCTGAGCCCGTAATTCCGGATGTGAAAGTATCCTGCGGTTATCGCAATAAATAGGGGAGTGCCAGCCTGATGCCCAAGTGAAAGGGTCTTCAGGGCGGAGAAGGACTGCACGTATATCCATCAAGGATTTTGCAAGTTTTTTGTCAATGGTTTCCATCAGATATCTATTTTGTTACAAAAATAACCCATAAAATCTCCAAAGTCAAATTTTGATATGGCATAATGATTTCCGGAGCGGATTCCAGCGTGAATTTCGTTGTGAGCCTTTATGCTCAGTCGGAATTGTTCCATTCCCGATGTTATCACACTTTTGCGGAGATGAATACCTCCTTAATCGACGGATATGTGTTTTTCAGGAACGGAGGGAGGCTGGATTTTGCCACCCACGCCGCCTTGGTGATGTCCTCTTCCGTCTGCGGGGTCAAGTCGACAGGAGCCATATAATTCATCTGATACCACCAAGTGTGCTTCAGATGCCAGATTCCGTTTCTCTTGTAGCAATGGTCTGTAATGCAAATCAGCTCACCCAATTCCAAATTGTCCACTCCTGTCTCTTCCTGAACCTCTCTCAATGCGGTCACTGCAATGTCCTCACCTTTTTCCTGATGCCCTTTCGGAAGATCCCAGAGTCCGTCCCTGCGTATGAGCAGGTAGTCGCCACGCCTGTTCGAGACAAGACCTCCTGCTGCATTCACTTCCTTGAATTGTCCGCATACGACTTTGTAGCAGGCCTCCGGGTCGTTTGACGGAATATAAACCTTCTCAATCATCCCGTTCTGCTCAAACATCTCCACCAGGTTAGCTATGCTTTCGTTTTCCGAAAAATGAAACTCGATGGCATTCGGGTCGGTAAGAGTCGCTTCTTCCGGTCTGCAAATTATGATGGCACGTTTGTCGAAATATATCTTCTTCATTGTGATTTAGGCGTTTCGCCGAAGTTTAAGAAAACAAACTTACAAAAAAATGAGCATTGCCTTGAAACAAATAGCATTTTTTTTCGTATATAAATTAGTTTGACTATTTGAAAGAAGACAATAATGAAATTATCACAGTTTCAATTTCCGATTTCGTTGAGAAACGATATTGCACACGAGCCGACAGGTAAATGGCGTGACGAAAGCCGTATGATGGTTCTCCATAAAGATACGGGAGAAATCGAACATAAGATATTCAAGAACATTACAGATTACTTCAGCAAAGGAGATACATTCGTACTCAACGATACCAAAGTATTTCCTGCAAGGCTTCTTGGTAAGAAAGAGAAGACAGGCGCTGATATAGAAGTGTTCCTTCTGCGTGAGCTCAACAGGGAGCAGCGTCTTTGGGACGTCATCGTGGAGCCTGCCAGAAAGATCAGAATAGGAAATAAGTTGTATTTCGGCGATGACAGCCTCGTAGCTGAGGTTATCGACAATACGACGTCAAGAGGAAGGACTCTGCGTTTCTTGTATGACGGCAAATATGAGGAGTTCAAGAGCACATTGTTCGGCTTGGGCGAAATTCCTGTCCCTAAGTGGGTTAAAGAGAAAACTACTGCAGAAGACAAGGTCAATTTCCAGACTATCTTCGCAAAGAATGAGGGCGCGGTTTCTGCTCCGGCGGCAGGACTGCACTTCAGCCGCGAGCTTTTCAATATGATGATTCTGAAGGACATCAACAAGGCGTTCATAACCGAGCACATGGGTATAGGTTATTTCCGTAAAGTTGATGTTGAGGACCTTTCAAAACATAAAATGGACTCCGAGAGGCTGATTATTACGGAAGAGGCTGCAGATATCATAAACAAGACCAAGCGTGACGGCCACAAAGTCCTTGCTGTAGGCGTCACCGTGATGCGCGGACTTGAGACCTATGTGACTACCAATGACGAAGTGCAGGCTTATGACGGTTGGACCAACAAGTTCATTTTCCCTCCATACCGTTTCGCAGTTCCTGATGCCATCGTTTCCAATTTCCATCTGCCGGGTTCGACAATGCTTATGGCTGTAGCCGCTTTCGGTGGTTATGATCTTGTCAAGAAGGCTTATGAGACAGCGCTTCAGGAAAAATATAAATTCGGTCCTTATGGTGACGCCCTGCTGATAATATAGTCAGGTCAGTCATTTAAAAATCATAAAAAAGTGGTGCGATTTTCATTAATTGTACCACTTTTTCTGTTTTGTGCGGAGATAACTTCATAATTTCGCTGACAAAAAACGCGATGAGGTACGATTGCATTGAAGGGTTAGCGCCGTGGTGTGCGTTGAACAGGATTTTCGGGTTTGCGCCCAAAATAGGAATGGAACTTATCCGCAGGTTGGGCAGTCCGGAGGCTGTATTCCGAGCGAACCGTTCGGAACTGGCCTTATTGCTGAATCCGGAATCCGTTTATTATCAGTCGATAACATCGGCTTGCCTTAAAGATGCAGAATCGGAATTGCTCCGTCTGGAACGTGATGGCAGCAGTTTCTTGTGCAGGGATGATGAAAGATATCCCCGTATCCTTTCCGAATGTGATGACGCTCCGATAGGATTGTATATCAAGGGCAAAACCGGGCTAGAAGAATTGTTCAAGCCGCGTCCGTCAGTGGCGATTGTGGGGACACGAGACATTACAAGTTATGGGCGTGAATGGTGTATCAAGATTGTGAATGCGTTGGCACGGGCCAAGTTCCCTCCGGTGATAGTGAGCGGACTTGCCATCGGTACGGATGTCACGGCTCATATACGTGCGCTTGAACTTGGTATTCCTACGCTTGCTGTGATGGCTACCGGCATAGAGACCGTGTATCCCTTCAGGCACGGCGCGGTCGCGGAAAAAATCTTTAACTCAGACGGTTGCGCTTTGATTACGGATTATCCTCCCGGAACATCCCCGTTGGCGATTAATTTTCTTAGACGCAATCGGATAATCGCCGGCTTAAGCAAGGCGGTGATACTCATAGAATCCAAGAAAAAAGGCGGAGGACTGATGACTTGCCGTCTGGCATATTCCTATAACCGAGATGTTTACGCATTGCCCGGACGGATTGACGATGTCTGTTCCGAAGGGTGCAACCGGCTTATACGGGAAAAAATAGCAGAGCCGATTTCCGATATGGATGCTTTGGTTTCCTCGCTTGGACTTGTTGTTACTTCGCCTGACGCGAAAAAAGACATAAAGTCTTATGTGCTTTCGAAGTATACTGAAGATGAAAGCTATGACGTCGCTGTCAAACTGTCCGAAATCGCGGAAATAATAAGCTGTAACCGCGATATTAGGAAAAATGACCTGTGCTCTTTGACGGGGTTGCCGTTTCAGGAGATTGCCCGGTTTGTTTCCAAACTAGAATGTGACGGCATAATCTGCACTGACTTGGTGCAGGGCTGCCATATCAATCCGAACATCATGTAAATGCAGTGTTGTTTTACAAGAAGTGCAAATCTTCAAAGCGCAAAAGAAATTTTGACATATAATCAAACGGATTCTTAAATTTGCAGGATATATCCGGAAAAATGGCTTTGTGCAAATATATAGATACTCACGCTCATATCAGTGATTCTGCTTTTGACGGTGACGAGGATGCGGTGATTGAACGCGCTCTTGCGGCAGGTGTCGGTCTGATACTTCAGGCGGATATCGACAGCAGTGAGCGGGACAAGATGGTATCCCTCAGCGCAAAATATCCGTCAGTACTTAAAAATATGGCTGGACTGTATCCCGGTTCTGTCAATGAAAATTGGGAACAGGAGGTGGAGGCCGTGGAAAAATTCGCCGTTGAGGGGAATGTGGTCGCAATCGGAGAAATCGGCCTGGATTATCACTATTCGAAGGATACAGCTGAACTTCAGAAACTTGCGTTTAAAGCTCAACTCCATCTTGCCGACAAGTTGGGACTGCCGGTGAATATACACGAACGAGATGCCACTGATGATTTCTTTGCAGTGCTGGATGAATGTAAAGGATTGAGTATCAGAGGAAATATGCACGCATTCAGCGGGAGTAAGGAAACCTTCTCAAGACTTCAGAAATATGGAGACTGGATGGTGGGAATCGGAGGCGTGTGCACGTTCCGCAAAGCCGGTATAGCGGAGACCTTGAAATATATTCCGCTGGACAGCATTCTGTTGGAAACCGATGCCCCGTATCTGACGCCTGTTCCTTTCCGCGGGCAGCGTAACGAGAGTTCATATATTCCTCTCATAGCGGCCAAGATTGCGGAAATAAAGGGTGTGGACGTGGATGTCGTAGCTGAGGCTACAACGAACAATGCGCGCACGATGTTCAACTTAAAGATGGTTTAAGAAACTTTTTGAATCTTTCAGTCGGATCATCTTCGGCGGTTGAATGATATAGGGTATGGCGGAAAGAGGCTATTGTGATTTCAGCCGCAGCGGTTTGGCAATTGTCAGGTGCGGATTGTAATATGACATTGTGAAAGGAATTGTTGCGATTTCAGCCACAGCGGTTCGGTAATCTTCAGCTGTTGAGTGGAGTACGAACAGGTGGAATCAGGTTATTCGGATTTCGGTCTTGATGGTTTGACAACTTAAGGTGCAGATTGGAATGTGACCCGGAATGTGACCCTGAATCGAGAGTAAGGGCTGAGAATAGGAAAGAAATTGAGAATCAGAAAATGTATATGGCAATGAATGATAAAAACAGCAAGTCAGCACTGCTTTTAATATATACTGGCGGTACAATAGGAATGAAACAGGATTCGAAAGACCTGACACTCAAGCCTTTCGACTTCAGCCAGATTCTAGACGAGGTTCCTGAGATGGGGAAATTCGCCTGCAAAATTGACAGTTTCTCGTTTGAGCCGCCTATAGATTCTTCTGACGTGGAGCCTTCTCTGTGGCAGAAATTGGCCGTCCTGATTCAAGAAAAGTATAATGAATATGACGGATTCATAGTCCTCCACGGAACAGACACGATGGCGTATTCCGCATCTGCGCTCAGTTTTATGTTGGATGGACTCTCCAAGCCGGTCATATTCACCGGAAGTCAGTTGCCGATTGGTGTGCCTAGGACCGACGGCCGCGAAAATCTCATCTCCGCTGTGGAAATAGCTTCGGCCAAGGATTCCGACGGGCATCCTATGGTGCCTGAAGTGAGTGTCTGCTTCGCATCCACACTTCTCCGCGGAAACCGGTCTGTGAAGGTTAACTCTGAGGGCTTCAGGGCGTTCCAGTCCCCTAATTTCCCGCCTTTGGCGGAGGCTGGGATAACCATAAGATATAACAACGACGTAATCCGGAAGCCTATTGACTGGTATCAGAACCTGTCGGTCAATACTGAACTCGATACACGTGTGTCCATTCTTAAAATGCACCCCGGGATTACGCCTCAGGTAGTCCGCAACATCCTTTGCGGAGCTGAAACACGCGCTGTGATAATCGAGACATACGGCTCCGGCAACGCACCGTCAAGCAAATGGTTCCTTGATATTCTGGACGAGGCGAGCGCTCTGGACAAGATACTGGTGAATGTTACTCAATGCCTTGCCGGTACTGTGGATATGAACATCTATGCCAACGGAAAGCATCTGGAAAATTGCGGTGTCATAGACGGCCGCGATTTGACTACGGAAAGCGCTTTGGCCAAACTTTTCTACCTTATGGGGAAAAGTCAGGACAATAATTGGGTGAGGTCAATGTTTGTCCGCAACCTCAAAGGTGAAATATATGAATGAGTTAGCTCTGCACTTGATTTCCTTCCGTAATTTTGTGTAAGGAATTTTTGCGGCAGTTTCGACTTTACGGCTTCTTTGTATTGCCAAATGAAAAATATTTGCTAAATTGCAACGGTTTTAGGGCTGTATTTTTTATCCCTGAATGTCCTTTTTGAAAGTTATAAACATTAATACTTAATTATTTCAAACACACAAAAACAATTATGAAAAAGTTTTTCATGTTTTTGGCAGTAGCCGGCATTATGGCCGTATCTGCAAACTTCGCAGCTGCTCAGGAACAGTCAGCTGATGCAGCTGAACCAGTTGCTACTGAGGCTGCCGCTCCAGCTAATGACTTGGCAGCTCTTACAGCAAATGCTCCTGAAATTCCACTTCATCAGCAGCTCAAGACAAAGTTTATCGAGGGTGGTCCTCTCTGGATGGCTCCTATCGCACTCTGTCTTGTACTTGGTCTTGCACTTTCTATCGAAAGAATTCTCTACCTTACATTTGCCAAGACAAATGTCAAGAAACTCGTTGAGGACGTAGAGTCTGCTCTTGCTGAAGGTGGCGTTGAGGCTGCTAAGGATCTTTGCCGCGAAAAACGTGGTCCTGTTGCAAGCATTTTCTATCAGGGTCTTCTCCACTATGAGGAAGGTGTTGATGTTGTCGAGAAAACAATCGTTTCTTACGGTTCTGTTCAGATGGGCCTTATGGAGAACGGTCTTACTTGGATTTCCCTCTTCATCGCTCTTGCTCCGTCTCTCGGATTCTTGGGAACAGTCGTTGGTATGATCGCAGCATTCGATGCTATCCAGGCTGCAGGTGATATTTCTCCTAACGTCGTTGCAGGAGGTATGAAGGTCGCCCTCATCACTACCGTGTTCGGTCTTATCGTTGCGATGATTCTTCAGGTGTTCTACAACTACATCCTTACTAAGATTGAGTCCCTGACCGCAGATATGGAGGATTCTTCAATCTCTTTTGTTGACGTTTTGACAAAATTCTCTGCAAAGAAGTAAATAAGAGTTTTTAGAATGAAAGACCTTAATAAAATATTCAAATGGCTGATGTGGCTGCTTTTTGCTGTCAGCGTAGGTCTGATTGTATGGGGTGTTGCAGTAGGTTACCCTACCACTCCTTCTCAGCCTGACGGTGGTACAGTGAATGCGCTGCTCTATTGGTGCTATGCGATGATCGGTCTCGGCGCTTTCTGCGCTGTTGTATTCGGACTTGCAGTGTCAATCGCAAACAATCCTAAAACACTCGTTAAAATCGGTGTAGGACTCGTTGTGACTGCTGTAGTCTGCGGTATCGCTTATGTACTTGCTCCAGCCAGCCCTGCTATGGGTATGCTTGAACAGCCTACCACAGGGATTCTTAAGTTGACAGATACTATACTTAACATTGCTTATTTCGCAGGCGGTCTGGCTATCTTGGCCATCATCTTCGGCGAAGTTTACGGTGCAGTACGTAATAAATAATTTGGGATATGGCTAGTAAAAAGACTCCAGCTCTTAACACAAGCTCAACAGCGGACATCGCGTTCCTGCTTCTGTGCTACTTCCTTATGACTACGACAATGGGAACACAGACAGGTCTTCAGCGTCGTCTTCCGCCGATGCCGGATCCTAACCAGAAAGTCGAGGACCAGAAGGTCAACAAGAGAAATCTTATCACCGTAAAGGTCAACGCTCAGGATAGGCTTATGGCAGGAAATGAACCAATGGACGTCAGCCAGCTCAAAGAGAAGATCAAGATTTTCCTTACAAACCCTGCAGATGACCCGACTCTTCCGGAAAGAGTTGTAACGGATATCGAAGGATATGGTAAATATCCTGTTTCCAAGGGTGTCATCTCTCTTCAGAATGACCGTGGTACAAGCTATAGAGCTTATATCGCAGTTCAGAACGAGCTTGTAAAAGCTGTCAATGAATTGCGTGATGAGTTTTCAAAGGCAAACTACGGAAAGGTTTTCGCAAATCTTACCGAGGAACAGCAGGATGTTGTCAAGAAGTGCATCCCTCAGAATATTTCTGAGGCAGAGCCTAAGAATGTCGCTAAATAATACGGAGGAATAAGAATATGTCAAAATTTCGTAAAGAAGGTAAAAAAGAGGTTCCGGCATTGACTTCAAGTTCATTGTCAGATATCGTCTTCATGTTCCTGTTCTTCTTCATGGTGACCACACAGCTCAGAAGCACTGAAGATAAGGTTATGGTAAAACTCCCTGAGGCTTCAGAGGTTATCAAACTCGAAAGGAAGGATCTTGCTTCATACATCAATGTCGGCCCTCCTACAAGGAATCTGCAGGCAAAGTATGGTACTGACGCACGTATCCAGTTGAATGACTCCTTCAAGACTGTTACTGATATTCGTGACTTTATCGCGGCAGAACGTGACGCTATGTCAGAGTCTGACCGTCAGTTTATGAACACAGTATTGAAAGTTGACCAGGACGTCAGAATGGGTATCGTAACTGACATTAAACAGGAACTTAGACGTTGCTCAGCCTTGAAAATCATGTATCAGGCAAGAAGAGCGGAATAAGTTTTCGTGAAATAATATTGAAGAGGATGGCTTAAGGGTCATCCTCTTTTCGTTTTACAGTGTCGCGCGCGCTTTTCTCGGTTTTCGGGATTTTATTTTGCCTTCCTTCGTTTGTATAAAGACGTAGATTTGATTAAATTTGCAAGAATAACATTACTACAATGGAAACAGTTTCAAGGACTAAAATCAAGGAGTTGCTCAAGATGCAACCTGGTCAGGATGTTCTTGCCAAAGGTTGGGTAAGAACAAAGCGCGGTAACAAGCAGGTGAAATTCATTGCTCTTAATGACGGCTCCACGATAAATAATATTCAGGTCGTCGCCGAGACTGATGTAATCAGCGAAGATATTCTCAAGAAGATAACTACAGGAGCCAGTCTTGCTGTCAGAGGTAAACTGGTTGAGTCGCTCGGAAGCGGTCAGCACGTTGAAATCAAAGCGGAATCCATAGAGGTTTACGGTGAATGCGATCCGATGAGATATCCTCTTCAGAAGAAAGACACTTCGCTGGAGTATTTGAGAACTGTAGCTCATATGAGGCTCAGAACTAATACGTTCGGTGCTGTCTTGAGAATCAGGAACGCGATGGCTTTCGCTATTCATTCATTCTTTCAGAGCAAGGGTTTCGTATATCTTAATACCCCTCTCATTACAGAGTCTGACGCAGAGGGTGCCGGCGATATGTTCCAGGTTACCACACTTGACCTGACTAATGTGCCGACCCACAACGGAAAGGTTGATTTCAGCAAAGACTTCTTCGGAAAGAAGACTTGTCTTACTGTGAGCGGACAGCTTGAAGGTGAGCTTGGCGCAACAGCAGTCGGAGAAATTTACACATTCGGTCCTACTTTCCGTGCGGAGAACTCCAATACTCCAAGGCATCTTGCTGAGTTCTGGATGATTGAGCCGGAGATGGCGTTCTACGATATGTATGACACTATGGACCTCGAGGAAGAGTTTGTCAAATATCTCGTACAGTATGCACTCGACAATTGCGCTGAAGACATTCAGTTCCTCAATGACAAATATGACGACACACTGATCGAGAGATTGAAGAGCGTTCTCGGTATTGATTTCGTGAGACTTACATATACGGAAGGAATCAAGATTCTCGAAGAGTCCGGTCAGCAGTTCGAGTACCCGGTTAAATGGGGCGTTGACCTCCAGAGTGAGCACGAGAGGTATCTTGTAGAGAAACATTTCAAGAAACCTGTCATCCTTACCGATTATCCGAAAGAGATCAAGGCTTTCTATATGAAGCAGAACGAAGACGGCAAGACTGTTCGTGGAACTGACGTGCTTTTCCCTAAGATCGGTGAAATTATCGGTGGTTCAGAGAGAGAGTCTTCTCTCGAGAAACTTGAGAACAGGATCAACGAGCTTGGAATGAGCCGCAAGAACCTTGAGTGGTATATCGATACAAGGCGATTCGGAACAGTGCCTCACAGCGGATTCGGTCTCGGCTTTGAAAGACTGCTTCTCTTCGTTACAGGTATGAGCAATATCCGTGACGTCATTCCATTCCCTAGAACTCCAAGGAACGCTGAATTTTAATATATACGGTTATGCTAGTTATCGGTATTGCAGGCGGTTCAGGTTCGGGAAAAACGACAGTGGTGAATGCCATTACCAGCGAGTTGAAAGAACGGGTAGTCGTTATCCCGCAGGATTCATATTACAAGGATTCCAGTTATATGCCATTGGAGGAGCGTCAGAAAATCAATTTTGACCATCCGGACGCAATCGATTTCGATTTGTTGTGCAAACAGTTGAAAGAATTGAAAGAAGGAAAAAGAATCGAACAGCCTGTTTATTCCTACTTGACCTGTTCACGTTCCAAGACTGAGACGATAACGGTTGAGCCTGCTGACGTAATCATAATCGAAGGTATTCTGGTGTTCACTTGCAAGAAATTGCGTGAGCAGATGGATATAAAGATATTCGTGGATGCCGATGATGACGACAGGCTTATGCGAGTTATGGCGAGAGATATCATCGAGAGGGGAAAGACAGTCGCTACAGTCATAGAAAGATATACAAAGACTGTGAAGCCGATGTATCTGCAGTTCATAGAGCCTAGCAAGCGTTACGCCGACATTATCATACCTCAGGGAGGTCATAACAAAGTTGCAATTGACGTAATATCTGCCACTATAGAAAAATCTCTGCAAAAGAAGAATGCTTACACGGGACGATAAAGCGGGACTTTATCTTACGGTGATAGTTCATCTGGTGATTTTGATAATCCTGCTGATTGCACAATTAGGGTTCTCCTTGAGTAAGGAGAACACTTTTCTTGTGGACTTCTCCAAGGTTGACGAACCCAAAGAGGAAAGGAAGAATTACGAGGCAGAGAAAGATGATGACAGGACTATGGATGACATTGTGGCTGAGAAAGTTGCCAGAATGTTGGCCGGGACTTCAGGAACAGAATTCCGCAATCTGACATCGTCGCGCAACAAGGGCGCTTTGAAGGATGACAGGCATACTGATGCGGATAAACTCTATGCCGACGCCGAAAGACTAGCCAAAGAGCTAAAATCAGGTGTCAAAATCGAGCCTGACGATGATTATGTGGCGACTTCTGCGAAAGATGCATCAAACGAAACTCCTGAAATTAAACCATATAGCGGGCCGTCAGTGCTTTCCTGGCATCTTGACAACAGAAAAGCAAGCCGTCTGCCAATTCCGGCATACAGATGTTACAGCGGCGGTATGGTCACAGTTGTGATAACCGTCAATACAGCCGGGAACGTAATTGACGCCAGAGTCCTTGACGATGTCTCTTCTCAGGACAAATGCCTTAGGGATTTTGCCGTGAGGGCGGCCCGGATGTCGTTCTTTTCTGCAAATCCGTCTGCCCCTTCCAAGCAAGTTGGGGATATCGTCTATCAGTTCCTGGCCCAGTAAGAGTTAAAATGCAGGATTGGAAAGAACAGCTCAGAACGCTCAGGAAGGCTAATAACGATGTGGCGTGGACGATGGCCGAATATATTGACGAAACTCCTTGCTCCATTTCGCCTTCATTGATTTCAGAGGTCAATCCCGGGGGAAGATTTCAGGAAGAAGCTATTGTGGCGGCATTGATTGCCGGGTTCTCCGGCATTGATGAAAATGACAGACTGTTGAACGGCTATTTCAACGAATCCGTGAAGAAATTGGACTCGGAGGAGTATGCGCGCAATCCATATCTTCAGACAATCGTTTTTCCGGATGTGAGCTCTGCTCATTGGAAATTCACCCACTACACATATAAACCTTACGAGATTTTCATACGGGACGATATCCGTGTGGACAGGAGTCTTCAGGAAATTCCGCAATTGGGATATTTCAACTGCCGTTTTACATATCCGGCTGTCGAACAGGACGGAAGGGAATGGATGGCTGTCAAGCCAAGCGAGATTGCCACTATGCAACCGGTAATCGACCTCGTCTGCGGAAATGTTGTCACTTTCGGACTAGGCTTGGGATATTTTACGTTTATGACTTCTCAAAAGCCTGAAGTTGAGTCTATTACAGTCGTGGAACGCGACGAGGAGGCTATAAGCCTGTTCAAAACATATATTCTTCCTCAGTTCCCGAATAAGGACAAGGTGAGGATAGTTCAGTCTGATGCGTTCGAGTATATGGAAGGCAGGATGCTGCATCCTTCAGACAGAGATTTCGACTTTGCATTTGTGGACTTGTGGCACGACACCTCAGATGGCCTGGAGGCTTATCTGCGTGCTAGAAAAATCGAATCTGGACTGAAAGAATCAGGATGCAGAACAGAATTCCACTACTGGGTAGAGAAGTCGCTCCTTTCGGCTTACAGATGGAATATGTTCGAAAGTGTATTGGATACCTGCTCAACCATTGAGGAAGCGTATGACAGACTGTCCGACCAGT
The DNA here is from genome assembly GCA_963636275.1 of Acutalibacteraceae bacterium. Taxonomy (GTDB): domain Bacteria; phylum Bacteroidota; class Bacteroidia; order Bacteroidales; family UBA932; genus Cryptobacteroides. The sequence continues at coordinate 27,503 of CAVHJF010000002.1, forward strand.
TGCTAAAGAATCTTACTGCAAAGTAAATCCTGCAGAAAAGCATTTTCTATGGCTTCCGGGTTTGTCTCAACATATTTTGTCTCCATGCGATCTGCGAGCTAAATCTCCTCTTTCATATTGCCGGCGTAGTCGCGCCATTTGCTGATAAGTGCCTGCATATCAGCCGGAAGTTCGGAGTCGAATCTGATGAACTCTTTTGTCCGCGGATGGATAAATCCGAGAGTCTTGGCGTGAAGAGCCTGCCTCGGGCATAGCTCAAAGCAATTCTTTATGAACTGCTTGTATTTGGCGTAAATGGTGCCTTTCCTTATCTCGGAACCGCCATATCTTTCGTCATTGAACAGCGGATGCCCGATATAATTCATGTGCACACGAATCTGGTGCGTTCTGCCCGTCTCCAATCGGCATTCCACGACCGTCACATACCCGAACCTCTCAAGTACGCGGTAATGAGTCACAGCGTGTTTGCCCTTGTCTCCGTCCGGATAAACCTTGAAGCGAAGCCTGTCGTTGGGGTCTCTGCCGATGTTGCCGGTAATAGTGCCTTCGTCTTCTTTAAGATTGCCCCAGACTACCGCAACATATTTTCTTTCAATGGAATGTCTGAAGAACTGTCCTGCAAGGTCAAGCTGCGATTCATCATTCTTCGCAACTACCAGAAGTCCGGACGTGTCCATATCGATTCTGTGGACCAGAACGCCCATCCTTTCATCCTTGGCATCAGGGCCTTGGGATATGCCGAGATGGTATGAGAGGGCGTTTATCAATGTCCCTTCGAAGTGTCCGTGTCCGGGGTGCACAACCATTCCGGCAGGCTTGTTCACTACCAGAAGGTCATCATCTTCATAAACGATATCCAGAGGAATATTCTCAGGCAGCACCTCGAATCCGCGTCTTTCGTACGGCATAACGAACCTTATGACGTCGCCAGGACGTACAATGAGGTTCGCCTTGGCTGTCTTGTCATTCACGCGTACATATCCGTTCTTGATGGCAAGCTGAACACGATGCCTGGACGTGTCCATAAGATGGCAAGCCATATATTTGTCAACGCGAAGCGGAGTCTGTCCTTTATCGACATTCAGCCTGAAATGCTCGAACATTCCCTGCTCGTCTTCAGTCTGAGCTGCATCCTCCTCAACAGACAACCCTGATGGCGTATATTCCTGCTCCTCCTCGGAGAACATCAAATCTAATTCGTTAGCCATTACTGTCTGTCTTTATCCGGTCTGAGGTAAAGTGTCACTTCCGAGCCCATAAGGACGGACATATCAGAAGTTTCGGGAGTCTGCTTGTAAACAACTGCATCCAGCGAATCGCTGTAAGAACGTATGCTCTTGTCGAATCTTAATTTGGCTACGTTGAGAGAATTGTCGTGTACGGCATCTACTGCCCTGAGATATTTCATTCCGGTCACATCTGGAATGAATGTCTGGTTGTCGCTTCCGAGTCCCACTACAAGGTCGATTTCAGAACCGCTGTCTATCGATTTACCGGCTTTGATCTCGCGTCCTCTGTATAACTGCTTCAATACATTGTTCGTGGCAATGTCGTCCACATATTTCAGATTTCTGAGAAGAAGTCCCTTTGCGAGAAGTTCGGCTTTGGCCTGTCTCATTGAAAATCCCACGAGGTCCGGCATAGTGGTTTTCTTTGGAGATACTGAATTGATAGTCAGCATTATACGTCTGCCGCTCTTTACCTTGTTTCCTGCGCTCGGGATTTGAGAGAATATCAGTCCTCGTCCCATTTTGCGGACATATACGGAGTCCGTCACGTCAATGCGTATCCCTTTTGAAGATGCCAGCTGAGAGGCATCTGCGACACTCATTCCGGTGAAATCAGGCACTTCGATTTCCTGTCCGTGATGCGTTCCGATATTCAGCAGAAGGCTGCTCGCACCGACAAGCACGGCTACAACAAGTACAGCCAGCAATATATTTTTAACAAACCAATTGTCAAAGAAACTTTTAACGTTCATATAAAATGCGTGAGATATTGATTATTTGAAGATTACCTCCATTACACCTTCCGTCATAAGAGCGATGCCTATTATGGTGACGATAATGCCTGTAATTCTGTTGAGTATGAGGATTGTGCCGAGTTTGAAACTCTTTCTTATACGGCTGAATACCCAGGAGAAACAGAACCAGTACAGGGCGGAACCGGCACTGAGCGCCAGCAGAATAGGTGCTACCCTGAAATCGTGAGGCTCAAGCTCGATTCTGAAGAATGCGAACAGGGCGAAAATGACAAATATGGCTCCAGGGTTCGAGATGCCCATAAATACTGCCTGGAAGAAATCCTTCATCGAGTACGATGGCGTGGGCTCTTCGTGTTTCATTTTCCTGAACGGGTCCTTGAACGTCATACTGCAGCCGAGAAATGTGACAATTACGCCTCCTCCGACCATTATGATTGTGCTGTGGTCTTCGATGAATGTCTGTGCAATCGCGAGCGCGAATATAGCGATGACCGCGAACACCGTATCCACGAGGCAAGCTCCCAGTCCGGCGAGAAATCCTGACTTATGTCCCTCGCTCAAGGATTTCTGTATTACAAGAATTGCTATAGGCCCCAGTGGAACAGAAGCGCAGATTCCGATAAGAAAACCTTTAAGTATATCCAGAAGCATAAAGTCAGATATTTGTGTACATTTTACAAAGGTAATAATTTAATTCATATCTTTGTCTGATGCTTTTCCCAAACTGGGCATCGTTCTTTGCTATGAAAAGTCAGAAATCATTGATCCTTTTGCTTCTCGTTCTGTTTGTGACGTTTATGTCCATACCTTTTCTGGTACCGCATACCGGGGTGTTGGCGCTGTTCGGACTAGTGCCTCTGCTGTGTATGGAGCGTATCGCTACAATGACAGGTACAAAGAGAATCTGGCTTTGGCATTATTCCGCATTCCTGTTGTGGAATCTGGTGACGACATTCTGGGTGTGCAACGCGACAGTGGGCGGGGGAATATTCGCCGCACTGGCAAACGCATTGCAGATGTCCATAGTTTTCGGACTTTTCCGCTGGAGCCGTAAGGTTTTCAAAGGAGCGTTGCCATATATATTCCTTGCACTTCTGTGGATTGCCTGGGAAAAATATTACCTCACGGCCGCGCAGATTTCCTGGCCTTGGCTCGTGCTCGGCAATTCGTTTGCGCGCACGGTTTCCCTAGTGCAGTGGTATGAGTGTTTCGGCACGTTGGGAGGCTCTCTATGGATATGGGCCTGCAATCTGGGGCTGTTCGGAATAATGGTTTCGCTCTCTGACGGCAGCTGGGAGAGGTTCAATATAAAGGCGAAGTTGACTGCGTTATGCTCCTGCATCCTGGTGTTCATAGCGCCTGCAGTCTGGTCATTGTCACTCTATCAGAAGAATGAGGCGGAACAGGATAAGTCTCTGGATGTCATAGCTTTGCAGCCTAATATCGACCCTTATCATAAATTCCAGGCACTGTCTCAGAGTCAGCAGAACGTGATTCTGCTTGATCTTTTGGATAAGGCTTTGCAGGGCAGGGATTCTTCTGACAGTTCAATGCTTCTGGCGGTTGCACCGGAGACATTCACAAGTGATGTGGTCACTGATGACTTCGACAGAAGCCTGACCTTCAGACGATTCAGACGCTACCTTGCCGGGTATCCAGGGGTGAATATGCTGTTCGGCGCATCTTCATATTCATATTATTATACGGATTCCGCTCCGTCTGCTAATGCAAGGCATCTGGATGACGGACTCTGGGTTGAGACCCACAATTCCGCTATTATGATGGACGGACAGGATGACGCGGAAATATATCATAAATCCAAGCTTGTCGTCGGGGTTGAGATGACGCCGTATCCTGCTTTCTTTACGAAAATCGATGACCTTCTCGGAGGTGTGATGGGCCGGAATGTCGGTCAGGAACAGGTCTCTCTGCTTCATTGCAAAGGGGTTGCTGAGCGGAATGTCTGCAGCAATGACGGAAGTGCCCTAGGGGTAAGTGCGAATGCCGATGGGAATGTAAGCGGAAAAGTCAATAGTGGAGCGACTGAGGATGAAAACGTAGGTGCCGACAGTAATGTTGACGGGAAAGTTAACGGCAAAGTCGCCGGGAAAGTCAACGAAAGTATCCCGGTAGGAGCTGTAATATGTTATGAATCAGTCTATCCGGAGCACTGCGCGGAATATGTCAGGAAGGGTGCGGAACTGTTGGCGATCATTACGAATGATGCCTGGTGGGGCGATACTCCCGGCTATAAACAGCATCTCAGCTATGCGAGTCTTCGTGCCATCGAGACCCGCAGGGACATAGTCAGAAGTGCAAATACGGGAATTTCCGCAATCATTGACAAATACGGAAATGTCGTCGAGTCCACAGATTGGTGGGAGCCGGCTTACCTTAAAGGTAGGGTGAACCTTAATGACGAGGTGACTTTCTTTGTGCGTCAGGGCGACATAGTAGGTCGCTTCGCCGTGTTCCTCTCCGTATTGCTTCTTCTCTCCGTCGCTATCCGTGCGTTAGTCCGAGAAAAATAAGCTGTGAGGCCTGCCCTATGGAAGTCGATCTCATACAAACTGTATAACCTCCGCATTAGTTCGAGAAAAATGAACTAAGTCTGGATCCTTGCCTATCTCTAGAGCTTAATTTTAAGCAATGGAGTCATTTGTAATCCAATACATAGCGGAATATTTCTCCCAGTATGTATTGGAAGGTGTTCCTTTCAGGCGATTGATGAGATATACCTTATTATCTAGCTGTGAATGAGTAAGTTATCGTGGCAGTCTGCTTCTGTGGTGCGTCTGGGTTGATACTGAAGGAAGTTCGCAAGGCTGCATCTTTGCAGGCATCCAATATGTCCTCATCTGATATTGTGGACTTTGGGTTTATTTGAGCGGAAGTAACTGTTCCACCCCAATTTATTTCGATGGTTACAACTACATTTCCGACAGGGCCTTCTGAAATTTTCGGTAAGTATGTATATCCACTTACATATCTGTTTTCAACCTTTGCCTTTGCTGAGACGGATACTTTTCCCTTCCAGTCTGTTGTATTAGAGGAAGTTGACACTGCTTTTGTCCTGGAAGATCTTGAGGATGCAACTGTTTCAGATGAGGTATTAGTCACGCTCTTGATTGTCGCAGCCATCTGCTTTTGAGATTGAGCCAACACTTCTACCTTACTCTGCAACGCAATAATCTTTGACTGCATTGAAGTTACGCTTCCTTCAAGTCTGGTGAACTCCTCCTTACTTGTGCCCTGCACGATTGTGGTGCTTCCGGCAGATGACTTTCCGCTGTTTTGCAGTGCGGCCACCTTGGACTCCAGCACTGAAACAGACCTTGAAAGTTCTGCAAACTGCTCTCTAGTCACGCCCTGCACTGGCTCTGTGCTGCTTTGAGCGCTGCTCATTAGGTCAAGATCCCGAGGTGCTTCAACTTCAGGCTCTGGAGATGTCGCGCACACGCTGTCCGAGATTGCATTGTTATTTATCAGCATAAAGTCCACCATTCCTCTGAGAGTATTGATCTCTTTCTTGCACTGTTCGGTTCGGTAAACGTTGATGCCCAGGATGACGACTATCGCCGCAAGTATTGTTATTCTGATGACTGAATTGCTGCTGTTGTTCTCTTCCATATCGGTTATAGTTTTTATGCGTTCTGCACGGCTTTCGAAGTTATCATAATTTTCTGATAATGACAATGTTTTTGTCCTTTATTCTTATGCGTTGAAGGAGGGAAGACTCACCCGATAGGGGGCGTCTTTTCGGATAGTCTCATAAGGCGTGAGTTCTGCTTTTGCAGCCATCAGTCGAGTTCTGATGTTGTGAACGAGATGTTATGGCTTGGATATATTAAAAAGAAGAGGGCGACTGTCAGTCTTTAGACTTCTTGTCACCCTCTCTTCTAATCTTAAACAGTAACGGGACTTTGAAGCTGTACTTTGCTTTCCAGATTGTCTCCGTTCTCGTTGTAGAACTCATATTGCAAAACGCTGAATTCCTGCACTTCCTTGTGCTCAATCTTGCATTTGTACTTCCGTTTCCACTTTCTCAAATATGAGCTGAAACCCCTCGAAATGTAAGCGCCTAGAATAGGACCTGTTTTCAGAGTGAAAGACTTGATGTTGTTTTCGGTGAAATATGCGATCTTTCTTTCGATTTCCTCGTCAATGACAAGGCTCGGTGCAATCTTTCCTGTTCCGTGACATACCGGACAGACCTCAGTCGTGTTGATTTCTGTCACCGGACGGATTCTCTGCCGAGTAATCTGCATAAGTCCGAATTTCGTGAGAGGAAGGACATTGTGCTTTGCCCTGTCGTCCTGCATCAGTTCAGTCATATATTTATACAGGCCATTTCTGTGTTCCGTGCTCTCCATATCAATGAAGTCGACGATCACAATGCCGCCCATATCTCTCAGACGCAGTTGACGCGCGATTTCCTCTGCAGCGTAACGGTTTACTTCGTATGTGTTTTCTTCCTGGTCGTTGGTTTTCGCCCGGATTCCGCTGTTGACGTCCACAACGTTAAGTGCTTCAGTTGATTCGATTACAAGATATGCACCCTGCTTGATCGGAACGATCCTTCCGAATGAACTCTTTATCTGACGAGTGATTTCGAAATGGTCGAAAATGGATTCTTTGCCGTCATACAGACGTACAATCTTCTCCTTGTCCGGGGAAATCTGAGAAATGTACTCTTTGATTTCATTGAACTCTTTCTCGTCATTCACATAGATGTTCGAGAATGTGTCGTTGAAAAGATCCCTCAGGATTGTTGTAGTCTTACTGTATTCAGTGAACAGCTGTTGGATGCCCTTGCTTTTCGAAAGTTTTGTCCAGGAACCTTCCCATTTGCTTATCAGCGACCTTAATTCTGAGACAAGAATTGCGGCATTCTTACCTTCTGCCGCCGTTCTTATGATCGCGCCGTAGTTCTGGGGGAGTATGCTCCTGACCAATGTTTCAAGTCTCTTCTTTTCTTCTTTCGATGAGATTTTCTGAGATATGCTCACTTTCTTCGCGAAAGGAAGGAGTACAATATTGCGTCCTGCCAATGAGATCTCTGCTGTCAGTCGTGACCCTTTGGTGGATATCGGCTCTTTCACGATTTGCACTACAACCATCTGCCCCGGCGTGAGAATCTTCTCTATCTGTCCGTCTTTCTCCAGGATTGGTCCCAGAGGAATGCTTGAGAATAACGCTCCGGCATCGGTATTTGAGTTTGTCTTCTTTACGAATTCGTCGAATGCGCTGAAGTAAAATCCCAAATCCAGATAATGGATGAATGCCTCCTTTTCGTCTCCGATGTCCACAAAGGCAGCATTTAGAGCAGGCATCACCTTCTTGACTTTGCCGAGAAATACATCTCCGACAGTGAAACTGTGCCCTTTGCTGGACTCCTTGTTCAGTTCGATGAGCCGATGGTTTTCCATCAATGCCAATTTTACCTCATCTTCGCTGACATCTACAATCAGATCTTTAACTGATTCTTTTTCAGACTCCATCAGGATTTTCAATATTGTTTAAAAGTCAGAGGAAACCGTATGTCTCCTCACAAAAATAACAAAGAGGCCGTCCGGACTACCGGTCAGCCTCTCTCTTCTAGCAGACTGCTAAAATGGCAGACACTGAAAAATTACTTCTTCTTATGTCTGTTCTTGCGCAAACGTTTTTTACGTTTGTGCGTTGCCATCTTATGTCTCTTTCTCTTTTTACCGCTTGGCATAGTTCAATAAAGATAAATTGTTAATTATTTATTTCTTAACTGCACCAACAAACACCTTGGCCGGTTTGAATGCCGGGATATTGTGTGCTGGGATTGTCAATGTTGTGTTCTTTGTGATGTTTCTTGCAGCTTTCTCTGCTCTGTGTTTGATGATGAAGCTGCCGAATCCGCGAAGATATACAGGCTCCTCTTTAGCGAGTGAATCTTTTACGCTTTCCATAAAAGCCTCAACTACAGTCTGAACAGTAGTTTTCTCGAGTCCTGTTGCTTTGGCAACCTCGTTTACGATTTCTGCTTTAGTCATAATAGCTATATTTTAATATTACTGTACTTTCTCGAAATGAGATAATTAGGTGGCAAAGGTAACGTTATTTTTTTTATTTCCAAACTATTACGTTAAAAAAATATGTGCTCAGATATGCCTCACGGCTTCTTGGCACAATGATTGACGGAATAGTGGCTCAACACGGAAATTCGGTGGCCGATGACAAATTGGCAGTCTTTCCCGTGCTTTTTATTTATTATATTTGAACGTATGACAGATAAATTTTCAGATATTTTTGCTCCTGCAGGTGCGGAAGTCAGCATCATACCGGTTATGACGGCCGATGTGTCCGCCAAGATGGATGAGGTTGACCTGCCGCCGGTATTGCCGATTTTGGCATTGAGGAACGCGGTTATTTTTCCGGGAGCCATCTACCCTATAACTATAGGACGTGACAAATCCGTCAAACTGATCAACGACGCCCAGAAGAAGAATTCATTCATAGGTGCCGTGCCTCAGAATGATGTGAGCGTCGAGGAGCCGGGCTTGGAAGACCTGTTTCCTTTCGGCACCGTCGCGCGTATTGTGAAGACTTTCGAGATGCCGGACGGCACTCTGTCGGTTGTGCTGCAGGGACTGAAGCGCTTTGAACTTGCCGGGCTGGTTGCTGAAGAGCCGTACCTGAAGGCGAATGTCCAGTATCTTGAAGATATAGACGCTGACATTGCCAAGCCGGAAGTACGCGTGCTTGCTGATGCCCTGAAGGAGAAAGCTTCGGCCATCATAAAAGCGTCTTCGTTCGCCCCGAAAGAGGCGTCAAAGGCTTTGTCTTCAATAGAGGATTTCGGATTCCTTGTAAACTTCATTTCAACCAGCGTTGAGGTGGAGAATTTCCACGATAAGGTGGAACTGCTTAAATACGAGGACCTTAAAGTCCGCGGTATGAAGCTGCTCAATGTGCTTGACACCCAGTTGGAATTGCTCAAGATCAAGCAGGAGATCAATACCAAGGTCAAGAACGAGATAGATCAGCAGCAGCGCGAGTACTACCTTAACAATCAGCTTCGTACAATCCAGGAAGAGCTCGGAATGGATGACGATGAGGATTTGAACAAGATGCGCGCGGAAGGAGCGAAGAAAGATTGGCCGGCTTCAGTGCTTGAGATTTTCGAAAAGGAAATGGCCAAACTAGAGCGCTATAATCCTTCTTCTCCTGATTACAGCATTCAGTATAACTATCTGAAATTTATGCTGGAACTGCCGTGGAATCATATTTCCAAGGATAATCTGGACCTCAAACACGCCCAGAAAGTTCTGGATGCGGACCACTATGGACTTGAGAAAGTCAAGGAGCGTATCATAGAATATCTTGCCGTGCTCAAATTGCGCGGTGATATGAAATCCCCGATTCTCTGCCTTTACGGGCCTCCGGGAGTAGGTAAGACAAGTCTCGGAAAGTCCATTGCAAAAGCGATCGGAAGGAAGTATGTCCGTATAGCTCTGGGCGGTATGCACGACGAAGCGGAAATCAGAGGACACAGGAAGACCTACATCGGCGCTTTGCCTGGACGTGTGCTTAACGGCATTTCAAGAGCCGGGACATCAAATCCGGTGATGGTGCTTGATGAAATAGACAAACTTAGCAGCGAATTCAAGGGAGATCCGTCTTCTGCGCTTCTCGAAGTGCTTGACCCTGAGCAGAATGTGACATTCCACGATAACTATCTTGACGTGGATTATGATTTGTCTCACGTGCTGTTCATTACGACCGCAAACGATATTTCTACAATACAGCCGGCCCTTCTGGACAGAATGGAACTTATCAATGTCACCGGATATCTGGCTGAAGAGAAGATGGAAATCGCGAAGAAATTCCTTCTTCCGAAAGAGTTGGAGGAGCACGGTATCGACAAGAAGGCTCTGAAGATAGAAAAGTCCGCATTGGCAGAAATCATTGACCAATATACCCACGAATCCGGTGTGCGAGGCCTGGAGAAGCAGATCGCCAAGATTGCCAGGGTTACTGCCAAGAAAATCGCATTGGATGAGAATCATACTCCAGTGATAAAGAAAGAGGACCTCAAAGAGTATTTGGGATTGCCGACTGCTTTCCACGACAAACAGAATGGAAATGAGGGCGTCGGGGTCGTTACAGGACTTGCCTGGACACAGATGGGTGGTGAGATTCTTTTCGTGGAAAGTTCTGTGAGCGAGGGAAAAGGCCAGCTTTCAATGACCGGAAACCTGGGCAATGTGATGAAGGAGTCCGCGACCATAGCATATCAGTATATCAAGTCGCATCCGGAGCTTGCCGGAATGACGTCGAAGGAGTTTGATGCAAAGGATATCCACGTGCACGTGCCTGAAGGCGCTACGCCAAAGGATGGCCCTTCGGCAGGTATAACTCTGGTATGCTCAATGCTTTCCGCATATAGGAAAGAGGCTGTCCGCAAGGGTGTTGCAATGACCGGCGAGATGACTCTGCGCGGCAGAGTGTTGCCTGTGGGCGGTATCAAGGAGAAGATTCTTGCTGCAAAACGTGCCGGAGTGACAACTATCGTGATTTCCGAAGACAACAAGAAGGACATCGAGGATATAAACGAGAAATATGTCGCAGGTCTTTCTTTCGAATACGTCAAGACAATAGATGACGTCATAAAATCAGTATTTGGAAAATGAATGTTCAGATAGAGGAAAGTTGGAAGAAAGCACTGTCCGACGAGTTTGATAAACCGTATTTCGAGTCTCTTGTGGCATATCTGCATCAGGAGAAGCGGAACGGCTGTCAGATTTTTCCTCAAGGGAGCGAAATTTTCAAGGCATTTGAACTTACACCGGTTGACAAAGTCAAGGTTGTGATACTCGGGCAAGACCCGTATCACGGAGCGGGGCAGGCTATGGGCCTGTCTTTCTCTGTTCCTGCCAATGTCCCGGCGCCTCCGTCTCTGAAGAACATTTTCCGGGAAATAGAGGATGACCTCGGCTGCAAAATGAGCGGTTGCCCGGATTTGCGCAAATGGGCGGAGCAGGGCGTTCTGCTGCTCAATTCTGTTCTGACGGTGAGGGCAGGTCAGCCGGCATCCCACAGCGCAATCGGATGGCAACAGTTTACGGATGCGGTAATAAGTTACATATCAAATAATTGTAATGGCGTAGTCTTTCTTCTTTGGGGTAATTTTGCGAGGAGCAAGAGAGACCTCATAGACAAGTCTCGTCATTATGTGCTTGAAGCGGCGCATCCTTCACCTCTTGCCCGAGGTGCATTTTTCGGGTGCAAACATTTTTCTAAAACTAATGAGATTCTCCTTTCCGAGGGTAAAGAGCCTATAGACTGGAGGTTATAATTACATTGCAATGAAAACAAAAGCATTGTTCCCGGGCTCATTTGACCCGTTTACGTTGGGACATCTTAATATTCTGAAACGTGCTTTGACGATGTTTGACGAAGTCGTGGTCGCTGTGGGAATCAATCAGGACAAGCGCGGTTTCTTTGATATGGATCAGCGTATAGACATTATCAGTCAAATAGTCAAGGGGCTCGACGGCGTAAGCATCATAAAGTACGACAATCTGACTGTGGATACTTGCAAGGAACTGGGTATCAATCATATAATCAGAGGCGTGCGCAATATGATAGATTTCGAGACCGAACGCTCCATTGCTGATGCGAACAGAAAACTTGCTCCGGAAATAGATACCATCATTATACCTACGGCGCAGGAGTTCGCACATATATCATCTTCTGCGGTCCGCGATATTCTAAAGCATCACGGAGATACCAAACTGTTTCTGCCTCAGGGCGTAATCCTTCCGGGGAAACATTGACGCTCAGGCGCAGAAATTTCAATTGTGTGCCTATGCGGTTGAGAATCAAGTCTTTATTAGTGGCTATGTCAATGGCTTTGTTGTCGTTGGCTGACTTCCAATGTGCTTTGGCATCTGAAATTTCATCTTCAGACTCGACTGTGCTGGCATCGCTCGGAAAGAAACTGACTGAATATGTTGGCGCTTTGGAACCATTGGACCTGGGGACTCAAAAGGAAGAATGCGATTTCCTGATATCCTCTTGCAAGGATTCGGTCACAAGACAGTATGTGGCTTCCTGGCTTTACAGGCATTATCAGTCGTCACATCTTATGGGAGTAGAATCCGTAGCACTTCATATAGCCGACAATTGGTTCTTTACCGGTAAAATTTCTGCTGTGAGTGAGGCGGATCTGATGGATATGCGCATCTGGGCGGATTTCAACAGGCAGTCAATGGTGGGGGAGACGGCTCCTGAATTGAGTCTGTTTGAGCCGGACGGAAAGGAAGTGCATCTCTTTGTCAGTCAGTCTTCTCCGCGTTATTCGGTCGTATATTTTTACGATACCGGTTGCTCTAATTGCCTGGTGCAGTCTGTTATGCTGAAAACTTATCTGGATTCGGTAAAATATCCCATTGACGTATATGCGGTGTATACAGGCGCGGACAGTCTGGCGTGGAAGGTGTACCGTGAAAAACGTCTATCGGCAACATCTTCATCTGCAAAGATTTACAATCTGTGGGACCCGGATATATCGTCTGATTTCCAGAGAAAGTACGGTGTGCTGAGTACGCCTCAGATGGTGCTTGTCGATAAAAGCAATAAAATCGTCGGCAGGAAGTTGGATGTTCCGGCACTGCGCACGATTATGTCGGAGGTGTATTCGTCTGACGACTATGAGTACGGTGCGGATTCGACATCCAGGAGAATGATGGAGAATATATTCGGGTCGCTCGGAGATGACTTCACGGTGTCTGATATGGAAAGCCTAGTGGACAAGATAGCGTCCCGTGCGGAAGGTAATATGACCGCGTTCAAGGAAACAATGGGAGATATCCTGTATTTCCTTCTGGATGTTCCGGACGGCCGGTATCGGGAATCTGCCAAGTATTTGGCTGACAAATATATATTGTCAAGACAGGATGTTTGGGATACAAGTTCCGATACTCTGAAGGTTTTAGGTTATGCCAAGACGATGTCGGACCTGATTTCCAGGGCGGAACCCGGAAAGGAGGTGCCTGATGTCTCCGTCGTCGGCATTATGGCAAAAGGTGGCGTGCCGTCGTCCGTGCTTTCGTGGAAGGAAGACAATAATTCCGAGGCGAAAAAGTGGAGGCTTCGGAAACTTCGTCGGGATGTGTATGTGATATTCTTTTCTGAGAGCTGTTCTTCCTGCAGAGAGGAAGTGGAAGCCGCGAATGAGATTATGAAGGCAGACAAGAAAGCTAGATTCCTCTTTGTGCGTGCTTCTGCCGCAATGTCGGAGGACGTTCTGGACGCTTTTGATTTGTCAGTACTTCCGTTCTGTGTGCATATAGACAGGAAGGGTGTCGTGCTTGAGCGGTATATGGATTTGAAGCGCTTGGGGAAAAATCTTTTGGAATAGAAGGAAAATAGTGCTACATTTGTGGCTCGAATTGAGGTATGGTGTAATGGCAGCACAAGTGATTTTGGTTCACTTAGTCTACGTTCGAATCGTAGTATCTCAACAAAATTTGGTTGGCAGTCAGCCAACCAAATTTTGTTTGAGATACATTTATACATTGGGGAAGGTATTCCCCAAACCCTTTCGGTCGCGAAAACGCTCCGAAACAAGATGTTGTCAGCCAACCTGCTTTGTTGAGATACATTGAAATATTGGGGACCGGATTCCCCAAACCCCTTGGGTCGCGTAACCGCTCCGAAAAACGGTCAGCTACAAGACAACCACTTTTGTTGAGATACATTACTCCTCTATATGAAAAAGATTGTTACCATTTTATTTGTCCTGACATTATTCTGCTCCTGCAAGCATTCAACACCATCTTCGGAACAGGAAAAGATCACCGAGATTGCAGACAAAGTCTGGACATTCAGCCAGTCACACCCTGACGGCTTCACTCTTGATATCCACACATTTACAGAACCAAAAGTCGGCATAGCAGTAAGTTATGCCGCGACGCAGGACAGTCACAGCCGAGAAATGCTTGACAATGTGGTGAAACATTCTCTTGACCACGACGGCTATGTCGGAGGTTGGTACAATGACGATGACAATCTGTATTATTTCGACAGCACACGTCTGTTTCCTGAAGATTCCCTGGAATCTGCGCTCAAGTTCGGAAAAGAGAACGGACAAATTGCGGTTTTCGTCCTGTCAACTTCTACAAGCATTCCGATAGACTACGGACAATAATGATTATCTTCGTAGAACGGCAGTTTTGAAGAAAATTCAAAATCGCTGCAGAACAAGAACATCATAACAAGCATATAGGATGACAGATGGACTCAAAACCCTGTTTGAGAAATATACGGGGCAGAAATGTGTAAGCATAAATGAACTGAATTCTTCCGGAAGCAACAGGCGATATTTCAGAATGTTCGGCGAGACGGGAACCACTCTCGTAGGCGTAGTCGGACTGGATTTCAAGGAAAACAGGGCGTTCTGCTATCTCAGCAATCATTTTCTGGAGAAAGGGATCCACGTTCCTAAAGTCCTGGCTGTCAGTGAAGACGGTATGAGCTATATTCAGGAAGACCTCGGCGATGATCTCCTGTACAACAAGGTGGCTCAAGGTCGAGAGAGCGGAGAATATTCCTCTTACGAAAGGGCGTTGTTGCGCCGTACGATGGAGATGCTGCCGAAACTCCAGTGCAAAGGTGCTGAAGGACTGGACTTCAATATGTGTTTTCCCGAGCCGGAATTCAACGGCAGGATGATAATGTTTGATCTCAACTATTTCAAGTATTGCTTTTTGAAGGCAACCGGAATGGAATTCGATGAGGTCAGGCTGCAGGATGATTTCGAAAGGCTTCGCGAGGATCTGCTCGGCGAGAATACAACGACATTCCTCTACCGGGATTTCCAGGCGAGAAATGTGATGATAAAGGACGGTGAGCCTTATTTCATTGATTTCCAGGGCGGACGAAAGGGCCCAATCTTCTATGACGTCGCTTCATTTGTCTGGCAGGCGCGTTCTCGTTATCCGGAAGATTTGAAAAATGAGCTTGTCGAGGCTTATCTGCGCTCCCTCAGAGGGTATATGCCCGATATTGACGAGACATATTTCAAGGAAAGACTCAGATTGTTTGTGCTTTTCAGGACGCTGCAGGTGCTTGGAGCGTATGGATTTCGCGGATATTTCGAGAAGAAGCCTCACTTCATTGCGAGCGTCCCTTATGCGATAGACAATCTGCGCCGTCTGATGCTTCATCCTTTCGAGAGGTATCCATATCTGTCAGAAGTCCTTTGCAAGTTGACGAAAATGGAACAGTTTTATGTCAATGCGGAAGATAAACGATTGAAAGTCAAGATTTTCAGCTTTGCATATAAGAAAGGTATTCCTGTTGATACTTCAGGCAACGGAGGCGGATATGTGTTCGACTGCCGTTCGGTCAACAATCCTGGCAAATATGAATATTACCGCCAGTTTACCGGTATGGACAAAGAGGTGATCAAATTCCTTGAAGACGACGGGGAAATATTGACATTCCTTGACAGTGTTTATGCGCTTGTGGATGCGCACGTGAAGAGGTTTATCGAGCGCAAGTTCACCAATCTTCAGGTCTGCTTCGGATGTACGGGAGGCCAGCACCGTTCAGTATATTCTGCAGAGCATCTCGCCGAGCACCTTGCGAGAAAGTTTGACGTGAAGATTTCGGTTACGCATCGCGAGTTGGATATCGAGAAATCTTTCTGATGATATGAAAGCGCTCATTTTTGCCGCGGGCCTTGGAACTAGGCTTAAACCTTTGACTGATAATCTCCCCAAGGCGCTTGCTCCTCTTGCGGGGCATACGCTTCTGTATCACGTTATGATGCGTCTCGCCGCTTCAGGCGTGGATGAATTTGTGATAAACATCCATCATTTTGCGGACAAAATCGTGAAATATGTCAGTGAGACTCCGGAATTGGCGCGATTGAATGTCAAATTCTCGGATGAGTCGGATCTGTTGCGCGATACAGGAGGCGGAATCCAGTTCGCAGAGTCTCTGCTGCATTCGGATGAAGGGCGTTTCCTGATACATAATGTGGATATAATCTCTGATCTTGACCTCAAATGGTTTGAAAATCAGGTCCGTACGGATGCCGTATCGACGCTTCTTGCAAGCTCCAGACAGACTCAGCGCTATCTTCTGTGTGATGACGAAATGCGCCTTGTCGGTTGGACAAACATTGCGACAGGCGCTGTCAAGAGTCCTTTCAAGGGGCTTGATGTGGATGCCTGCCGAAAAGTGGCGTTTGCAGGTGTGCATTGCGCCTCGGAATCCATATTCGATATGTTCCGGGAAATGAATGTCTCTCCTGAACTTTTTCCTCTTTATGATGCGTCCGGAAATATCATAGAAGGCTCGCAATCCGTTCTTGGACAATGTTTTCCAATTATGGAATGTTATCTCCGCGCCGCACTGCAGTTCCCGATTTACATAACCGTTCCGGAACATCTGACAATCATAGATGCGGGCAAGCCGGAATCATTGGCGCTTGCGGAGTCGTATCTGAATTCCGGACAATAGCCTCCTATAGAACATCCCCTATGATGCTCTGCCTTATTCCAGAATCTCTGGGATGACTTTATTGAATTATAAGCTCTCTCCGATAACAATTCTGTCGCAGTTGCCCTGTGGCTTCTCGAGTTTGATGCCGTTAAGAATCCTGATGAATATAAACAGATATGCGACGGCAAAAACTGCAATTATGCAGTAAATGCCTAGCGGCAATATGTCGAACCAGGTGCCGGCATCTTTAAGCGAGTCTATTCTGCTGGCCAACAGGCTGAAAGTGTTGTTGGCGAAGTGCATGCACATCGTGAGTTTGAGCGAACCGGTCCTGTAATACACATAGCCGAAAAGACAGCCGAAAATGAATGCCGGAACGGCCTGCCAAGGATTCAGATGGATAAGTGCGAAGAATGTGGCAGATATGGCTATTGCCCAGATCGGGTCGATACCTTGCCGTGAAGTTCCGTCTGCGTAAGTCATTCTCTTGTAGTTCAGCAATCCGCGCAGAACCAGCCCCCGACACAGGAGCTCCTCGAAAAACGGAGCGAACAGTGATACGCAGATGAAATTGATGACGATATTTCCGTCTGTCATAGACTTCAGACTATCCTCAAGCCATTTCGGCATTTCCGGCATTTGAGCATTGATGATATCTGAAAGAAAAGCTGTTGCAATCGTCGCGAGCATCACCATTGCAACTAGTGCAAGAAACCCGTTTTGGCCAAAGTGGTTGTCGTTGTCAATTGATACTCCTTCACTGAAAAACAAGTTACGCTGACTCCTGAACTTTGCGTAAATCATTACAGGAATGAACATTATCGGATAGGAAATGAGCATAGTCGCATCCATAGTCAGTCCCGGGATGAAAGGTCGCAATATTGCGATTAATCCGCTTCCAAGCAAGGACCCCCCCAGAAGCAGCAGGAGCAATGCGAAAATTTCCCCCGGATTCGGGATGAAGAAGTTGTAACCCGACATCAGGTCGAAATTCTTTGGTCTGTTATTGTGACTCATACTATGTTATGCAACTTTAAGATTGATACCTTGTTTCAATAGTTTTGCTCCCGTTTGTCGTGAAATGCAGGTGCTCGGAGCATTTGGAGTAAATGGTTGCCGGAAAATAGGCTCCGTGTGGATATTTTCGGTGACAGTGCGTTTGGCAAGAACAAAAAAGAAGCGGCTGTCAGCCGTAAGACTCAGCCGCCTCTATGTTATGTCTGAAGAATCCTACTTGTTGTAAAGCGGTGTAGGATAAACTCCGTTGTCTGCCAGTTCCTTGAATTTGGCAACTACGGCAGGTCTGTCTTCCTTGTAAGTTACACCGAACCAATGAGATGGAGTGGAGAGTACGTCTGTGCTGGCTACTCCAGATTTAATCATACAGTCGATGGCGAATGGAATATAGAATTCCTTCTTAAGTTCCTGGCTGTTCTTCTCGAGGAATGCTTCGAAGATTTTTTCGCTCTTCTCGAAATAGTCCGGAGTGAAGCCCCACATATTCATAGAACAGAGGTCGTTGGCTACAAGTTCAAGGTGATTCTCGCCTGAAACGGAATTGTCACCGTAAACTTTTCCGTCAGCCTCTTTTGCGATGTTGAGGAACTCCACGATGTTGGTCAGGTGCGAATCCTTGTCGTAAGAGCAGATGCCTCTTGATACGCTTCCTGAATCTGACAGGGTGTGGTCCAGCTCGAAGCCTACGATGCTGAATACGCCTTTGCTGTTTTCGTGTGCTCTCAGCCAGTCACCCAGGATTCTGAATGAATCTTTTCCGTAATAGTCGTCTCCGTTTATCACTGCGAACGGCTCGTGAATGGCATCTTTCGCCATAAGAACTGCGTGTGCCGTGCCCCAAGGTTTCTGTCTTTCAGGATTGAGGGTGAAACGGGACGGGATCTTGTTGAGCTCCTGAGTTACAAACTCGAATTTGAGCGGCTCGCCGTCAACGCATTTCACGTGGCTGTATTTTTCCTTTACAGTCTGCTCGAACTGCTCTTTGAAATATTCCCTTACGATATAAACTACCTTTCCGAATCCGGCCTGTACTGCATCGTAGATTGAATAATCTATGATTGTCTCTCCGTTAGGGCCGAGACCGTCCATCTGTTTGAGTCCGCCGTATCGGCTGCCCATACCGGCAGCGAGAACAAGTAATGTTGGTTTCATTTGTGTATATTTTTAAAAAGATTTCATACGAAACATAACGCGAATTTAATTAAATTTGCCAAGAAATGTTTTTACGGAATGGGAAAACTGCAAGATAAGATAAATGACATCAAGAATGACCCCCGGAAGGGCTTCCTGAGGTTTGCGATATGCGCTACTGCAGTGTTCCTTGTTCTTGTCGGCTTTGTCAGGGACAACAACGTGGTACGTTGGGTGCGTGCCGGCATCGAGATACGTCAGCAGAATCGCCAGATAGAGCGCCTGAAGAAGGAAATTTCGGAGATGGACAAGCAGGTGAAGATGCTCTCGACGGAGAGGGATACGCTGGAGGAGTTTTCCCGCGAAACATTTTATTTTGCGGCTCCCGGGGACGATGTTTATGTCCTGGAGAAGTAAAACTCGTTTTTAACCGGCTTTTAAGTTCAGCCGGGCTTTGTCTGTTTTTCATAGACCTCTCATTCATAGCTATTCAGAATACATTTCTACCTTTTTTATTAGTCTTTTCCGGAGAATTTGTGTAAATTTGTACGTTTAAGGTGTATTGTCCTTTACTGCGATGTACGGGGCAACGGAATAGATAAATAAATAAGAAATGGATAAAATTGAGGAGAATAAGAGTGGTGTTGAACCGCAGGAAGAGGGGACGGGATTGACAGGTATTATCGAGGAAGTCAATATTGACGAGGAAATGCGTTCGGCCTACATTGATTATTCAATGTCGGTCATCGTTTCCCGTGCGCTTCCTGATGCCAGAGACGGCTTGAAACCTGTTCAGAGGCGTGTGCTTTTCGGTATGGAGGGTCTGGGACTGAATTATTCGGGTCCTACGAAGAAATCTGCCAGAATAGTCGGTGACGTGCTTGGTAAATTCCACCCGCACGGAGATTCCAGCGTTTATGACGCTATGGCACGACTTGCCCAGAACTGGAACCAGAGATATCCGCTTGTATATGGTCAGGGAAACTTCGGTTCTATGGACGGTGACCCTGTCGCCGCTATGCGATATACCGAGGCTAAGTTGGAGAAGATTGCGGATGACGTTCTCGGCGATATGGACAGAGGAACCGTCGATTTCCAGTTGAACTTCGACGACACGATTCCAGAGCCGACGGTTCTGCCTACAAAGGCGCCGCTGCTTTTGTTGAACGGATCTTCAGGTATTGCCGTAGGTATGGCTACCAATATGGCGCCTCATAATCTTGGTGAGTGCTGCGATGCGATCTGTGCTTATATCGACAATCCTGAGATAGACGTTGACGGACTGATGCAATATATCAAAGGTCCGGATTTCCCTACAGGAGGTATCATTCAGGGTATCCAGGGCATCAAGGAAGCATACGAGACAGGCCGCGGAAGAGTCGTAATCCGTTCAAAGACAGAGATTGAGGTTGATGACAACGGCCGCGAGACCATCGTTGTGACCGAGATTCCTTATATGGTGAACAAGAAGGAAATGCTTGAGAAAATCGGCCAGATGGTTGATGACAAGAGAATCGAGGGCATTACCTATATGAACGATGAAACTTCCCGTGAAGGCGTGAGGGTTATTTTCAGGGTTAAGCAGGGCTCCAATTCCAATGTCGTGCTGAATACTCTGTTCAAATACACTCCGCTGCAGTCAAGTTTCGCCATCAACAATGTGGCTCTGGTGAACGGACGTCCGAGAACGTTGTGCCTCAAGGATATCATCAAGGTATTCGTGGATTTCAGACACGAGGTGATAATCCGCAGGACCAAGTTCGATCTCGAAAAGGCTCAGAAGAGGGCGCATATACTCGAAGGACTTATCAAGGCCATTGACGTTATTGACGAGATTATCAAGACAATACGTGCTTCCAAGACTACTGATGAGGCAAAGAACGCTTTGATTGCGAATTTTGATTTCACTGAAGTTCAGGCTGCCGCAATCGTGGAGATGAGACTTCGTCAGCTCACAGGCTTGGAAATCGAGAAACTTCAGGCAGAGTATGACGAAATCGAGAAATTCATCAAGTGGTGCAATGATGTCCTCTCAAATGAATCTATGCAGATGGATATCATCAAGAAGGAGACACAGGAGCTCAAGGCTAAGTTTGCTGATGCAAGAAGGTCAGAGATAGTTCCGAACGCTGACGAATTCAATCCTGAAGACTTCTATGCGGATGATGATGAGGTGATTACAATTTCTCATCTCGGATATATAAAGAGGACTCCGCTTGTGGAATACAAGACTCAGAACCGTGGCGGTACCGGTATGAAGGGCAGCGCGACAAGGGATTCTGACTTTATCGAGCACCTCTATGTGGCCAATATGCACAGTACTATGCTGTTCTTCACCGAACAGGGCAAGTGCTTCTGGCTCAAGGTTTACGAGATTCCTGAAGGATCAAGGTCTTCAAAAGGAAGGGCTATACAGAATGTGCTCAGCATCCCGGATGACAAGATTAAGGCAATCATCAATGTTCCGACATTGACGGACGAAGATTATGTGAACAGCCATTACATCATACTGGCGACCAAGGAAGGTATCATCAAGAAGACTTCTCTCGAGGCTTATTCAAGACCTAGGACCAAGGGTGTGAATGCCGTGAATGTGCGCGAAGGTGACGAATTGCTGGAGGCCATACTTACGGACGGCAAGTCAGAGGTGCTGATTGCGAGCCGCAATGGACGCTGTGTAAGGTTCGATGAATCAGACGCAAGACCTCTCGGAAGAACCGCTACCGGAGTCAAAGGTATAAATCTTGATGAGGATGACTACGTTATAGGCGTTGTCTGCTACGAACCGGAGGCTGAGGATGCTGCACAGCACACGCTTCTTGTTGTAGGAGACAAGGGACTTGGAAAACGTACTGACTTCGAGGAATACCGCAAGACCAGCCGAGGCAGCAAGGGTGTCCGTACAATGAACATCACGGACAAGACAGGTAAACTTGTCGCTCTCAAGAATGTTACGGAAGACAATGACTTGCTGATTATTACGCAGAGCGGTCTGATTATCCGTATGGCTGTTGAGGATATCAAGCAGGCCGGAAGGAATACTCAGGGAGTGAAACTTATCAATATAAAGGATAGTGATTCCATAGCATCGGTTTCAGTGGTTTCAAAGAGTGATGATGAGGATGCGGAACAGCCTGTGGCTGATATGTCGTCTGAATCCTCAAATGAGAGCCAGCCGGAACAGAGTGCTGAATAATGATTGTTTAACACATTGAAACAATATTGAATATGAAAAAGATTCTTCTCGCATTGGCAATTCTCACCTCAGTTCAGGTGGCTGATGCACAGGTAAAATCAGCTGCAGATGCCAAGAAGGCTGTAGAAGCTGCCGAAGCCGCTGCAAAAAATGAAAAGAAGGCTATCAAGACTGCTACCTGGATCAAACTCGGCCAGGAGTATATGAAAGCTTACGAAGCTCCTACAGGAAATATTCTTCCTGGTTCCAACAAAACTGAGCTTGCTTTGTTGATGGGCTCAGAGAAACCGATTTCTTCAGAGGTTGTTGAGGTTGGTGGCGTTCAGTACACAAAAGACGTTTACGCTGACAAAAACCTTTATTTCAACCAGAACGATCAGCTCGCTATCGTTGAGGTGACAAAGCCGGTATATGAGGATGCACTCGAGAGAGCTACAAAAGCATATCAGAAGGCTTATGAGGTTGATACAAAGGCAGCAAAGGTTAAAGATATCTCTGCTGCATTGGACAACATTTCTCAGAAATATACCAACGAGGCATACAACAAGTACACATTCGGAGATATCGCAACCGCCAGCAAACTTTTCGAGAAAGCAGCTGAGGTTGAGGCACTTGCTCCTCTTTCAAAAATTGACACCAGCGCTATCTACAATGCAGGTTTCACCGCTTGGTACTGCAAGGACAGCGAGAGAGCTAAGAAGCTTTTTGAAAGATGCTATGAGCTCGGTTACTATTATGAGGGTGGCGAGGTGTTCGCAAAACTCGCAGAGGTTGATACTCTGAACACTAAGAGATATCTTGAGGAAGGTTTTACGAAATTCCCTCAGAGCCAGAGCATTCTTATCGGTCTCATCAACTACTACCTGAAGAACAACGAGAATCCGGACAAACTTTTCGAGCTTCTCGACAAGGCAAAAGCTAATGAACCGGAAAATGCTTCTCTCTACTATGTTGAGGGTAATATCCGCGCTCAGCTCGGTCAGAAGGATAAGGCTGTTGAGGCTTATGAGAAATGCGCTCAGATCAACCCTAACTACGAGTTTGGTTATATCGGTGAGGGTACAATGTACTACAACGACGCTATCGCTATTCAGACAAAGGCTCAGGAAGAGCTTGACGATGCAAAATATATGGCTCTCGTGAAAGATTTCGAGGCTAGCTTGAAGGCTTGTATCGCTCCGTTCGAGAAGGCTTTCGATGTTACCAAGGATGACAACGTGAAAGCTGGAGTAGCTGAGTATCTTAAGAATGCGTTCTACCGTTTCCGTGAGGAGTCTCCTGAATACCTTGCCGGTTACGAGAAGTATTCAAAGTTCTCATCTGACGCGAAAACTCAGTAATTTGACTTACATATTGCCGGCTGCCGGTTCTGCTGCAGAGCAGTTTCCGGAGTTCACGGCAGAAGATACGAGAGGCTGACCCTTTTACTTTTGGGCCAGCCTCTCGTTTATATAAGGTAATGTAGTTGTCGGAAGGCTATGCCGGAGTTCCGCTTCGCTCCATCCACCCTCAGGAACGGCGTTCCTTCGGGAGCCGCTCACGAGGCCGCGGCCGGCCACGCTCCGGAATCAAGGCTCTTATTCTTGAAATTCAGACAGCAGTGAGAGCCATTTCCCTGCGGTGGTGACCCAAACTTCCTTGTAACAGGCGTTGTTCGTCTGAGGCCAGTATGGCGAATCCTCATCATTCAATGTGCGTATTCCGACAGGCATCTCACCGGTCATTTCGCCGCTGGAAAAACTGTCCATCTGAGGATAGTTGTGGCCTTCACCATAGATTAAGGACTGACCGAAAGGATTCTTGCCTACAGTCCAATAAAGTTGCTCGCATGCGATCTGAAGCAGCTCTTCGTCTCCGAGCAACTTACCGCATATGGCGGCCGACTTGCCCGCCGAAAGATGAACGGCGGAATTGCCGTTGAATATCCCGAACCAGACCGGGAACCTTTTGATGTAATGTCTGTCGTCCAACCTGACTCCATTTCTGACCTGGCGCGAGTATCTTTCCGCCGCGTCCGACGGAGGAAATAAATGCACGGAATGGAAACTTGAGGTGTCTTTCCATTCTTCAGACTCGTAAATGCCGCTTGGAATCATTCCGTAAGGTGCAGTGAAACGCATCAGTCCCTTGATATATTCTCCGTGAAGACGTATTGCTTCAAGCCATTTGTTGTAGTCAGCGGACTCTTTCTGTGTCTGACAGAGCAGGGCCAAAGCCTGCATAAAGACCTGCTCTCGAGACTGGTGAATGTAATGTACTATGGACTTTTTTGTTGTGTCCCGATAGAAGAATCCTCCTGAAAATTCTCCTACAGGCTCTTTCCGTTGACACGAGAGGACATATTCAATAGCCTCTGAGGCTCTGGCGGCATATTCTTCCTTCCCTGTCAGTCTGTAGAGTTGGCTTGCCGCCCAGGAGATTGTGGCTTTGAACTGGCTGTCAGATGTGTTGTATGTGTGTTCGTATGGTTGTGTAAAGTTATCGTATCCATCTTTTTCGAATTTTTCTGTGGCGAAGCGGAAATCCTCCTCGGCGATGTCACTAAGCAGAGACTTCAATTCTTTGTCAGTATCCGGCAGTACCATAGCCGCGAATGCCTCGTAACCGGAATACAGAAAATTGTCAAATGCGTTGTTCTGCACCCTTACGGATGTGATATCATCAAATGTTCCGATAATTCCGTCCTGCCAGATAAGAAGCCCCATACTGCTGGCTCTGAAGCCATCGCCAAAGCGGCAACTAAGTATGAATGAAAGTCCCCAGCGGGCTTCCTCAAGCATTCTTGCCGCCAGAATCGGGTTGCTCTCTTTCAGTGCGGAATATGCCTCCAGAAGTGAATATGTCACATCTCCTGTCTGGAGTGTTTGTTGGGACAGGTCTCCGGCATCGTGCCAGCCGCCTGAATATTCAATCATCTTCCCATTGAGTGACGCGAACAGGTCTTTATGACAGATTCCGTGAATCCCCGGCACTTCGTGACCACATCTCTGACAGAATATAAAGTTGAGAACACGCCAGCGGGAATCATCCCAAAGCTTGTCCGAAATCTTGAAAGTATCAGTCTCTGCATCTCCTGCCTTGATTCTGTATGTCCCGGGCCTTGTCAGAGAGGAGAAATCCAATACTCCGAACCTGCCTATTGTTGTTACATCTTTCCGAATCCGTCCGGAATAGACGGCAGCTCCGGTTTCGACGTCAAAGATGCTGAATTTTCCTCCGGTATTGTAATCTGTGATGGCTGTTTTCTTTCCAGCCACGCAGTAGCCGGTTGTGGAATAGACTATATGCCCTTTCATCGGTTCCCAGCCGGAGACTTTGTCCGGATTCTGAACTTCCTGGAGCGAAATTCTGTCGATGATAAATCTGGCTGAATATTCCTTCGCTCCGATGGAACTGCCTCTGTCTGTGGAACTGAATCTCAATCCGACTACTTGGTCTCTTTGATATTCATCGATTTCCAGAAAACACCTGTTCCAGATTCCTGGTTTGAGATTGACAAGATGCGCTCCCGACGGCCTGTTGTAGCCCGGTTTCGCCGGGACGTCCGCATTAATGAATGTCAAATCAATATTCACGATGCTCAGACCTTGGCACTCAGGATAAATCCAAAACTCTATCCTATTGAAATCCTCAAGATTGAGCCCGTTTAAGTCGTAGGTGACCTGACAGCCTCCGTAAGTGGCATAGTCAGGGTCGTCCGGTGAGCCTGCAGCACGAAACCCCGGTTTATTCTGATACTCCATCTTTATCGGGAGACCGGCAAGTGGACCGGTTTCAGATATTACAGGCTTGCGCCATTCATCAGCCTCGTGGGAATCAATGGTGTCAATCGGTAGTGGGCTGTGAAGAAAGTTGCTCTCTATCAGTTGTTCGCGAAGCTTTTTATCGAGACAGAACGTGGGCTGCGCCTGAGAGAAAGCGCAGATAGTCAAGCAGGAAATAACAGTCAGAATCCGGAAAGATTTCATTTCTCAGTCACCCAGTCTATCGCGTTCAACAGAAGAGTTTTGAAATTATCGTTGTCAAGTAGTTTAGGGCTGTGTCCAAATTGGAAATAGATGTTGCGAGCCTTGACTGAGGTGTTGGTCCAGATGACAGGATGGTCGTTCATCCTGATATTTGAGGCAGGACTATAGGAATCTTCATCTACGGTTGCCAGAACTTGTATGTATTCGGCATCTCTTGGATTCTTGTCGTATGTGTACCATTCATCGCCCTGAATCGTGAAAATCGGGTCAACGCCTTTGAATAGAGCGTGTTCTGTATCTTCAATATGAACAGTTCCGTCTGCAAGAGGTTCTATGTAATTGGCGAAGCGTATTCCTCCCATAAAATCCGAGAACCATTTCCACATCGGATAACCGTCGAAATCGCCCAAAAGGGTTGCGTGATGAAAGCCGATGTAGCCGCCGAGTCCATTTTCAATATATTCGATGAAAGCGTCACGAGCAGCCTCTGGCCAGGTGTAAGGAGGGAAATCGAGTTGGATGACAACATCGAAGTTGTTGAGGAATTCGGCATTCACATCATTCATATTGTTGATGACAGTTAGGGTCAATCCTCTGGAAACAGCGATGCTGTCCAACCAAGGCACGGCCGCATCTGTAAACGGTTTGTGGTGTCCTCCGTTCTCACTTATAACCAGAATATTGTTTTTGGGGCTTGATGCACAGGAACACACGAGTACAAGAGTCGCGGCCATTAAAGAGACAAGAATTTTCTTCATATTTACAAAGAATTATTATTCAACCGATTGCCTTACCTTGCTTCCTCTGATTGCGTAGTAAAGCATAAACAGTTCGCAAAGTATCACGGCTATCCAAGTCATTTTCCAGCCTCCGAGAATGTCAGCCAGAAATCCTTGCGCCAAAGGCAAAACGGCACCACCGAACACACCGATCATAAACACGCCTGAAGCGACAGAGGTGTATTTCCCGAGTTTCTGGACCGAAAGAGTGTAAATCGCTCCCCACATTATGGAGTGGAACAGTCCTACGGCAGACAAAATCCACGGGTTGTCGAGCAGAATTGCGAGAACCAAAAGGAATGTTGCCGCTGAGGTTGTGAATATGAGCTGAGAGCGGGGCGAAATCTTGTTTAAGGTGCTTCCCATAGCACGTCCTGCCAGCATTCCTCCCCAATAGATGGTGGCGAGAAGTGCCGGAGAATCAATCCCTTTCTCTATCGCATACATATTTACATTCGCACCTGCGCAGACCTCTGCACCGACGTAAAAAAAGATTGCAATTACACCTAAGGTCAAATGGCTGAACGACCAGACGCTCTTTTCGAGTTTCTCTCCGTTTTCGGTCCTGGTTCCTTGAATGTCCGGGAGGGAGAATCTCATCAATGCCAGTGTGACAAGTGTTATGACTGCCGCAAGTGAGATGAATGGAATAGAGAGCTGGGCTACTTGTACATCTTCCATTGCCATACCGCCGAATACTATTCCGGTGACAAAGTACGGGGCTATAGTGGTTCCAATCGAGTTCGCGGTCCCTCCGATTGCCAGCCTTTGGATGGACTGTGTGCCTTTCACGTCGCAGGCTACGAGATAAGGATTGATGACAACCTGAAGTATGGTCGCTGAAGCTCCTACTACGAAAGAGCCTGAAAGAAATATCAGAAATCCGGCTGGGAGCGACAGTCTTGCAGAACCGATGACGGTATCAGGGAAGCGTACTGTGAACTCAGATGACGCGAAAAACAGCAGAAGGCCGGCTGTCATCAGAGCCAAACCTCGGATCAAAGTTCCCTTATAACCATACTTGTTGACCCAAGAAGAGCCTATAGGTCCGCAGATAGGGTAGGCTAGAAACCAGGAGAATGTTATCAGAGTCGCAAAAGTGTTCTTCAGACTTCCTGCATTAGAGAGAAAGGCTTCTTTGAGAGGACCTTGGAATTGGGAGTTTGCAGTCGTCAGAAATCCTACGATAAGGAATAGGAAAACCATCGAGAGAAACGGTCCGGTATAGCTAGTCTTCTTGCTTTCCATAACTAGTCCAGTTTTGAGGCGGCGTCTTTGTCAAGAATAAACTCACAGTTTGGATGAAGCTGGAGAATGCTGGCTGGAACTTCTTCGCAGACAGGACCTTCCACGATACGCTTTACGATTTCGGACTTTGTTTTCCCTTTGGCGACCGCTACAATCTTTCTGGCTGTCATCACATCTTTGAGTCCCAAAGTTACACCTCCGAGTTCTACATTGTCCGGAGTCCCGGTCTCTCGTCTGATCCTTGCCTCAAGTTCCGGATACATAACTGATAAGCGGCATCCGCTTCCGAAGGCCGAGCCCGGTTGGTTGAACCCGATATGGCCATTCTCGCCGACTCCGACTATGAGTAGGTCGATGCCGCCGCGCGACTCCAGTTTTTCGATGAATTCCTTGCAATCTTCTGCATAATTATCAGATTTGACAGGAAGCATAAGGAAATGTCCGTCATCTGTCCCGATATCATCGATTATTTCAGTCTTGAGCATTTTCCAACAAGACCCGGAATATTCCCTCGGTACATTCACGACCTCGTCTTGGCCGAAGAACGTAACCTCGGACACCTCGAAAGGATACTCCTTGTGGATTTTAGCTACAGTCCGGTGCAGTTCTCCGGTGGTCCTGCCTGTAGAGAGGCCTATGACACTGCAAGGCTTCCTCAGTACCTGTCCGATGATTCTCCACGCCGATGCAGTGGCGAACGCCTTCTCATTTTCTGTGATTGTAATTTTCATTTTGGAACTTTTATGTGCATCGCAAGGTAGAGACTATATGCGCGGTCGAGGTGGATTTTCAGACAAAAAAGGTTGAAAATATATCATAGTCGGAAAAACACTTGATAGATTTTTAACTTATTTTGCCAATATTCGGAAGTTGTGTGTTGAGAATATTGCTACCTTTGATGTTGAGCAATAGCCACATACATAGTGATGCTTGAAAATTTATCATCCGTGTTCTAGTCGCTCAAACTGGCGGTATGAGCTAAAGCGCGGTTCCAAACTCGTCTTGAATGAAGTTTCGGAAGAATTATATAATATTAGTTCTGTTGACACTTCTGCCTTTCCTCACGGCAAGGGCGGAAGGCTTTGTCACTCTTGACGGAATCCTCAGCAGCAGAAAAGTCTATCAGGTTGCACAGGATGCGGACGGATTTGTCTGGATGTACACGCAGAAAGGAATTGACCGTTTTGACGGGCATACGGTGAAAACATACCGAATTGAAGATTTGCCTCAGTCGAGAGATCAGATTCTGTCGTCAACTAAAATAGAATGTGACAACTCGGGAGTCCTTTGGGTTGCCGTGAAAAACGGAAGACTTTACCGTTATGATAAAGTCTCGGACTCATTCCGACTTGAGGTTGATCTGAGCTCGAATCATCCTGGTATAGCCTTGTTCTCTATCTGCTTCCCTGAACAAGGGACTGTGGCTTTGGGTACTTCAGAAGGGGTGTTCTTCCTGACAGAAGGTGGAGATGAGAACAGATACGCCTCTGAAAAGATGGTCAAGTCGATAGCGGCAAAGGGCGCGAAAGCCTTTTGGCTGGGAACGGATAATGGGTTATTTCTGCTGGATAACGGCAAGATTTGCGAAGTGGCTGATAATGTGGATGTCGTTTCGATGCTCTTTGAGGGCGGTAAACTCTATGTCGGAACATTCTCCGAAGGCGTGAAGGTTGTCGGAGATGACGGAATGTTGAGGAATTTCGGCACTGTTTCCATTAAGGCTCCGGTTTGGGCAATGCTGAAGGATAACGACGGACATCTGGTTGTCGGGTCGGATGGGGAAGGCCTATTTTATTTTGATCCGGAGACCGAGAAACTCCTTGCTCAATATCTGACTGACGATCAGGACCGGTCATCTATCCCGGGAAACACGGTCAGTGACCTTTGTCTTGATGAAAATGGCAATTTGTGGGTCTCCACGACTACAGATTGGGTCTGCCGTCAGAGAAAAGGTGCTCCGTTGATCGAAAAGCTGGCTCATCAGCCAGGAAATACAAATTCATTGCTCTCCGATCATATCAATGTGCTCTTTGAAGATAAGTCAGGAAATATCTGGTTCGGCGCCAACGAGGGCGTGTGCAGCGTTGACCCGTCACACCGTAATTGGAGACATTATCCGATGCCGGAACTTGGGGTTGTTCTCGCCTTGACGCAGGATGCCAGGGGCGATGTTTGGGTCGGCGGTTACGGATTCCCTTTGTATAAGATTAATCCCTCGACAAGGGAAACCGCTGTGTTTCAAGATGATAGGTTTGATCATGTATATTCGCTCTTGTCTGATGGGGATTGTATCTGGATTGGCGGAATAGATTCTCCATTGGCAAGGTACAATGTACAGAACGAAAGTTTAGAAACATATCCTGTCCGCAATGTAGGGGATATCAGGAAGTCCTCTGACGGAAAGTTGACTTTGGCTACCAGCGGCGGATTGTGTGTGTTGGAACCGACAACCGGTTCTGTTGAGATCATTGACTCGTTTGAGTCTAAAACATTGGCGTACTCGGTGAGATGTCTGGCCAATCAAGTGGATGCTGTTTGGCTGGCTACAGATGGTGACGGATTGATATGCTATGATAGGAAAAAAGGAACATCCCGTTCTTTTACCAGGGAATCCGGTCTTACTGATGATTCCATTACAGGAGTTGTCGTGGATGTGCAGGACAATGTCTGGTTCACGACTTTTGATTCTCTATATAGACTTGATCCTGTCTCTGGAACTCCGGTGGATATGAATGGATTCCTTGGAATCACCAGGGGCAGTTTCAATCCTAACGCCATATCCAGGCTTTCAAACGGACATTTGGCTTTCGGTACCGCTGATGGCGCAATAATGTTTGACCCTGCGGAATTCTCGATGAGTGATCCCGGACAAATAGTCCCGCTCATCTCGGGATTCACACTGCCGGACGGCTCAAAGCCTACCGGCTTCGACAACATCGAACTTCTCGACAGGATTACTCTGAAAGCCGTCCAGAACTCTTTCTGCATCACATATTCAGCCCTTGACTTCACCTCCGGGTACAGGACCTGCTTCTCAAGTCAGCTTGTAGGTTTTGACAAATGTCCCCGTCAGAGCGATGTCGCAGGAGAGATTGACTACTATAATATTCCTTCAGGAAAATATGACTACATATTGAAAGTTATAGACAAGTATTCGGGAAATATCCTTGGCGAGCGTCATCTGTCCATCTTGATAAGGAAGCCGTTGTGGTTGTCCTGGTGGGCTTTGGCAATCTATATAATATTGTTGGGGACGTTCGCGTCAATGACCGTAGCTTGGTATCGCAAAAAGTCGTATAACCGGATTATGACGGAGAAGATAAACACCTTCGTGAATTTTGCACACGATCTGAAAACTCCGATAACATTGATTAAGACGCCGCTCAACGATCTGGAAAGTATAGAGGACCTTTCCGACAAGGTCCGGAACTCCGTGATGATGGCGAACAGGAACTCGGACAGGCTGTTGTCTATGATCAACAACTTGCTGGACATCCGTAAGAATGACAGGGACTGGAGTGTGCTCAGGTTGACTGAATGTGATTCAGGAGATTATCTGGATTCAGTTCTGGCTGATTTTAGTTATGCGGCCAGGCAGAAAGGCCTTGATTTCTCGTACTATATCGAACCTGGATTGAGTGATATTTGGATCGACCGGGAGAAGATGGATCTGGCTATCCATAACATACTGTCAAATGCTGTCAAATATACCTCTGATGGTTTTATCAAGGTTCTGGCCAAAAGTGAGAGGCGTTCCTGGACTTTGGAGATTAGCGATTCAGGTATAGGCATACCTGCTGATTTTCAGTCAAGAATATTCAGGGGTAGTTACAGAGCCGACAATGCCCGTGAGTGCGATGAGAATGGTTACGGCATAGGCCTGATGATTACTAGGCAGTTGGTGAATCAGCATCACGGAACGATTTCATATTCAAGCGTTGAGGGACAGGGAACAACGTTTACGCTGTCATTTCCGAAGAAGTATAAGGCTTCAGACACTGTGATTTTCCTGAAGACTTCGGATACCGTTGATCCGATCCAAACCCCGATTCCTCAGGATTCAGATAATTCCGGAAACCGCATTCTGATTGTTGAGGATGATGCTGAAACATTGGAGTATATGAAGTCAGCTCTCTCCGAGGAATATTCAATCACCACGGCTACGGACGGCCGGACTGCCCTTGGACTCGTTGCGGAAAAGAATCCTGACATCGTGATTTCGGATGTTATAATGTCGTTGATGAATGGCTACGAACTTTGTCGTAGTGTCAAGTCGGATATCGCTACCAGCCATATTCCGGTGATTCTCCTGACTGGTATGACTGACAAGGAGAGCGTTATCAGGGGACTGGAGTCAGGCGCCGACGATTATATTGTCAAGCCGTTTGATACATCTGTGCTGAAAGCCAGAATCAGAAATATCCTGAACGAACGGCAACGCCTCAGGGAGGCTATTCAATACTCCGACAATGCCGCCGCGCAAAATGAATATTCCAACAAGTTGGACAAAGAGTTTATGGATAAAGTGATTTCTGTAGTTCAGAAGGAACTGTCCAACTCGGAATTCCAAATCAATGACCTGTGTCGGGAGTTGGCTATGAGCCGTACCGCGTTCTATAATAAGCTGAAGTCTCTTACAGGTCAGGGGCCTAACGATTTTATCCGGATTTATCGTATGGAGAAGTCAAAGGAATACCTTGCCGGCCATCGCTACAGCATCGCAGAAGTCGCGGATATGGTAGGCTTCTCGGATGCCAAGTACTTCAGTGTCTGCTTCAAAAAACAGTTCGGTGTAAGTCCTAGCAGATTTTAAACCTTTTTTGTCAGTTCTTAAACCCCTGCCCGTAGATAGTTGGCTAATATTGCGTCATAATAACACTCGGACGCAATGGAAACATATCTCGGCCTCGATTTAGGAGGAACAAAATTACTTATCGGAGAAGTTGACAAGTACGGGAACATCCTTCGTTTCAAGAAGTATGATTCCGGCTATTTCAGCCAGCAGACCGCATCGGAAATAATCAAATCATCGCTAGATGACTACATCCGCACTGTCGGTTGGGTCGATGAAAAGCCGGTTTCTATGGGTATCGGTCTGATCGGCCGTGTCGATCCCAATGAGGGGGTCTGGCTGCAGATTGACCCGAACAGGACTCACCCTATAGAACTTGCCAAAGAAATTACGGAAATCTACGGCATTCCCTGCCGCATCGACAACGATGTCAAAAGCGCGACTAGAGCCGAACGAGTCTGGGGCGTGGGACAGTTCTCAAAGAATTTCGTTTATATCAATGTGGGCACTGGCATCGCTGTCGGGACTGTGGTTAACGGCCGACAGATTCGCGGAAGCCATTTCAACGCCGGTGAGGCAGGGCATATGACCGTCGGAGTCAATGTAGGCGTAAAGTGTTGTTGCGGCAGGATGGACTGCGTGGAGACAATAGCTTCGGGAATCGGCTTTGATGTTTGCGCCAGGCTGCTCAAGGATAGGTATGAGACCAGCCTTAAAATCCCTTCAGATGAAGGTGTCAGGGTGGATGCAAGGGATGTCATCCGTCTTTGTCAGGAGGGAGATGAACTTTGTAGAGTGCTTGTGGAGAACGCGACGCAGGGAATCTCCAACCTGATAATGAATTTAGTCAGAATTACTGATCCGGATACAGTCGTCCTCGGAGGAAGCATAGTAGCTGATGAATATATCTTTGAGGCTATTCTTAATAAGTTGAACCACAATACAATGCGCTTCGTTTCAAACGGAGTTGTCATTACGAAACTGAATCCTCAGTTTATCGGACTTCTTGGAGCTGTGGCGGTAGCTATGAATATGTAGCCAAGTCATTCATCTGAACTGGAAAATCATAATCAATACTATGAAAAACATTGCTTATAGCATAGCCTGCACACTTTTAGTACTGTGCTGCTGCGCTTGGAACAAAGTTGAGGACAATAATAAGGAAATGGTTGTTGGCGCCTATCTGATGGGTGTCCGTGGCGAACTCCCGGATGTGAATATTGTGACTCACATCAACTATGCTTTCGGACAAGTCAACGAGACATTTGACGGCGTGTTGCTGCCGGAAGGGAATGGGCTGAGCCAAGTGGCTGGATTGAAGAAAGTTAAACCTGACTTGAAGGTCCTCCTTTCTATAGGAGGATGGGGAAGCGGACGCTTTAGCGAGATGGCCTCTGACCCTTTGAGCAGAAAGAAGTTCGCCCGGAATTGCGCAGAGATTGTGAGAAAGTACGGTATCGATGGCATTGACGTGGATTGGGAATATCCCGGAAGTGACCTTGCCGGAATCTCCTCGTCCCTGGAGGATAAGTATAATTTCACTTTGCTGATGCGAGACCTCAGGGCTGCTCTCGGAAAGGGAAAACTGCTCACCATCGCTTCTGCATGTAATGCTGAATATATTGATTTCAAGTCTGTTATCCAATATCTGGACTATGTTAATGTGATGTCTTACGATATGGGAACGCAAAATACACATCACGCGGCGCTCTACAGGTCAGGATATGCAGGTAACTGCACTGCTGACGAGGCTGTGCGCAAGCATATTGCCGCCGGTGTTCCTCGCCGGAAAATCGTTATGGGGATGCCATTCTACGGCAGAGGTGTCAATGGGTATGTCCCTTATCGTGACGGGACTTTGTCCGTCACTGAGTTCTGGGATGACACTGCCAAGATTCCGATGATTCTGGATTCGCTCGGCAATATGCTTCTGGGCTACGAAAACACAAAGTCAATCGCTGAAAAATGCCGCTACATCGTGTCTAATGAACTTCGTGGCGGGATGTATTGGGAATACAATGCCGACAATGCGACACACGACCTTGCCAAGGCTGTGTATAAAGGATTGATAGGGGAGACATCTTCGGTTTCCGGTAGCCGTGAAGGGCTTGAAAAGAAAGATGTACGTCCTGCCAATTATGCAAAACGTAAACGGTTCAAAGCGTTAATGCTTTGGGAACCGTATGCGGAGATTGCGCACGTTCAATTTGACAGGCAGTCTATGGAGTTCTTTCACAGACTTAACTATGGAGACGGGTTTGTTCTGGACACTACGACCACTCTCAGAGGTTATACTTATGAGCAACTGAAGGAATACAGTGTGATTATAGCCCTGAATGCCTCTCCGTCAGATCCGGAATCACGTGCCCTATTTGAAAAATATATGGAGAATGGAGGCGGCTGGCTAGGATTCCACGCATCGGCCTATAATGACAGGAACACGAATTGGCCTTGGTATGCCAAATTCCTTGGCTTTGGAGAATTCAAAGCGAATAATTGGCCTCCGCAAGCTGCTCTCCTTGAGGTTGATACTCACGACCATCCTGTCACAAAAAACCTTCCGGATGCGTATGTGGCTCCGCCTTCGGAGTTCTATCAATGGGCTTTGGAGCCAAGTGACAATAAAGATGTCCAGGTCCTTTTGACGCTCTCTGCCAAGAATTACCCGATGGGCGTGAAGGACATCATTTACGGTGGAGCCTTTCCTGTCGTGTGGACCAATACGAATTATCGTATGGTTTACATAAATATGGGACATGGAGACGAGAGTTACAAAGATGCCACTCAGCAACTGTTGTTTCTGAATGCTTTCCGGTGGATAGTAAGCCGTGACCCGAAGGGCGACCCGTTTGACAGATAGCCTGAACGCCCTGATTATAAGAAATTCCAACTTAATATATTCCACAAATGCTAAAACTAAAATTACATTTACTTTTGTTGGCTATGTTGCTGTCAGGAGTGTCTTTCGCACAAAATCAAATTGAGGTGCGAGGCCGTGTCACTGACAATCAGAACGAGCCGCTGATTGGAGTTACCGTGCGGATTAAAGACAGTACTAACGGCACGATAACCGATATTGATGGCAACTATGTCTTATCAAGAGTCCCGGAGGGCTCGATCTTGGAGTTCACGTATCTCGGCTTCAAGTCAAAAGAAGTTAAGGCAACATCATCCTCTCTTCATATTGTTATGGAGACGGATAATGAGTTGCTTGAAGAGGTGATTGTTATCGGCTACGGTCAGCAGCGAAAGGTTACGCTGACAGGTTCTGTTTCCAATGTCGGTGGCAAGGAACTTCTCAAATCGCCTGCCGCATCGCTTGGGAATACTCTTGCGGGCAGGCTGCCGGGCCTTCAGTCTGTGCAGTATACCGGTGTTCCGGGTGCTGATGACCCGATCATACGTATCCGTGGCATCGGTTCTTTCAACAGTGCTGACCCTCTCGTGCTTGTCGATGGAGTTGAACGTGAATTCAGTCAGATTGACCCAAATGAGGTGCAGGATATTTCTATTTTGAAGGATGCATCGGCTACGGCTGTCTTTGGTGTCCGCGGCGCCAACGGTGTCATTCTCGTGACAACCCGGCGTGGCAAGATTGGCAAACCGTCTGTAACTCTGACAGCATCCGCCGGTCTGCAGCAGATTTCCAGGTTCCTTGAACCGGCCAACTCCTACGAGTATGCAACGGCATATAATCACGCTCAGCAAGTTGAGGGTGTGGCAGAGGACGGGTGGAAATTCTCAAAGGAAGCTATACAGCATTGGAAAGATATGGATATGCCTACAGTCTATCCGAGCACAAACTGGTTCAAGTATTTGATGAACAATCACGCTTGGCAGGAACAATATAATGTCAATGTGTCGGGCGGAACTGAAAAGGCACGTTATTTCGTTTCTGTCGGAGTGCTTAATCAGGACGGCCTTTTCAAAACCTTCAATCAAGGCGATGAGGCGAACTTCAAGTATCGTCGTTATAACTTCCGCGCCAACCTTGATGTGGATTTGTCTGCGCGCAGTTCGATTTCCATCGGTATCGGCGGGCGCATAGGCAGACGGAACTCTATCGGAAACGGCGAATATAATGGCCAGTCAGGTCTCTTTGGCGTTGAGGGTCTTCTCAATAATGGAACGCCAATGTCCGGCTATGGACTTGACAGTGAGGGACGTCGCATTGTCTCCGATCCGGATCTCGTCGGAGAGGTAGGCTCGGATGGTCTAGGTCTTATTTATCAGCACGGCTATACTATTCAATATCAAAGTGTTGTGAATCTGGATCTCCAGTATAAACTCAACCTTGATTTTATCACCAAAGGTTTTGATTTCCGAATCAAAGGTTCCTATAACTCTGACTATACGCAGCAGAAATCACGCACGACAAGTGACGGCATCAACTACAAAGCCACCATTGTGAAAGGGGAATATAATGAAGACGGTTCACCGAAGGTGGTTTATGTGCGTCAGGGTGATTCGTGGCCTCTCGGTTATGGTGAATCAAAATGGGGAGGAAGAAACTGGTATGCCGAAGCTAGCCTCAACTATGCACGTAAATTCGGTGAGCATAACGTCAGTGCGTTGGCCCTTTACAATGAGTCCAAAAACTACTATCCTGGCGGTATCTATAATTCCATCCCGCGAGGTTACGTCGGGTTAGTAGGTCGCGTAACTTATGATTATCAGACTAAGTATATGGCAGATTTCAATTTAGGTTACAACGGCTCTGAAAACTTCGCCAAAGGAAAACGCTTCGGCTTTTTCCCGTCAGCATCTGTCGGCTGGATAATATCTTCTGAAAAATTCTGGGCACCTCTCCGTAATGTTGTCTCATATATGAAACTCCGCGGCTCTGTCGGTATGGTGGGTAATGACCAGGGAATAGGGCGTTTTCTTTATCTGCCAGGAACGTGGCAGTTCTATTCAAACAACGGCGGAGCCTGGTGGACAAACGACCGTACAGGTAACTTTGGAACCAACAACGGTTCGTTTATGCCAGGAGCACGCGAAAACAGCAACGGCAATCCGGATGTCACTTGGGAGACAGCTACAAAACAGAACTATGGCGCTGATATTCACTTTTTCGGAGACCGCTTGAGCTTAAGTGTTGATTTCTTCTGGGAGGATCGTAAGAATATCCTTGTCTCCAATGAGACTACCATTGCCGGTATTTCAGCTCTCAAACCGAGTTCCATTAATTTCGGGCGCGTTAAGAATCACGGCTATGAAATTACGCTGAACTGGAATGACCGCATAGGCAACGTGAGCTATTCGATAGCGCCTACACTCGCTTTCGCGCGCAATAAAGTTGTTGAGATGGCGGAAGTGAAGAAGGAATTCCCGCATATGTACCATAAAGGGCATCCGGTAGGCCAGCCGTTCGGCTATGACTTCTTCGAATTCTATGTTCCTGGG
Source organism: Acutalibacteraceae bacterium (assembly GCA_963636275.1). Classification (GTDB taxonomy): domain Bacteria; phylum Bacteroidota; class Bacteroidia; order Bacteroidales; family UBA932; genus Cryptobacteroides. The sequence continues at coordinate 65,514 of CAVHJF010000002.1, forward strand.
GAAACAGAGCAGCACTACAAGGATGTTTATGGTGTTGATATGCCGGATCAGCAGATTACATTGCGTCCAGGCGACAGTGTATTCGTCGACCTTACCGGTGACGGAAAGGTTGACGCCAACGATATACACGCTATCGGCTACAGTGACATACCTGAATATACCGGCAGCGTAAATGCGACGCTCAACTGGAAAGGAATCGATTTCTCGATGACTTGGGTGGGCGCGACCAACGTCAACCGTCAGCTCAGTTCTTTCTATACTCCGGCTTTCGGTACGGGAAACCAGTCGATGCTCAATAAATGGGTCTATGAAAATTCCTGGACAGAGGATAATAAGAATGCCATTCTGCCACGTATCTCCCTTGAGAAGTCGGCTCGTGAACATAACGGCTCCCTGTCTGCTCCGTGGATGGTTGATGCATCGTATATACGTCTGAAAAATCTTGAAATCGGTTATACGTTCCGTATTCCGGGTTTGCCAATCAATAGCCTCCGTGTTTATGCCAATGGCTACAACCTCCTTACATTCACGAGTTTCAAGGCTAATGACCCTGAGGCTCAGGCTGGCTATGGAAGCACGCGTTATCCTATGACACGGGTCTATAACTTCGGTATCAACATTAATTTCTAACATCTGAAACAATGAATCTTTTAGAAAAATTAAAAATAAAGGCTGTCGACATATTATGCGTGGCAGGTACCGTGATAGTAATGGGAATGATGAGCTCCTGTGTTGATCAAATCAGTGTTGGGAACGGTTTCCTTGACAAGCAGCCTGGCGTCGATGTGACCGTGGACACCATCTTTGTCAAGGGCGAGAACGCCAAGCGTTTTCTCTGGCATATATATGGTGCTATGCACAACCCTTTCACCTACACAGGCGCGGTGTGGTATTCACATCCTGACGCACTTACAGATATATGTCAGTCGTACTGCGGATGGCATAATCTGGGAAAGTATTATGGCGGTGACCTTACCGAGACTGACCAGGATAACGGTGGATTGGCCAAGTTTCCTTTCATCGCCAATGGTGACGGCAACAGCCGCGCGGGCATTTGGCGAACTATCCGTGAGGGTTGGATATTTGTCGAGAATATTGATCGCACTCCGGATCTGAGTGAGTCTGAGAAGAGTCAGCTTCGAGGAGAAACGTATGTGATTATGGCTTCTCGCTATCTCGACGCTTTCCGGAACTTCGGCGGACTTCCAAAAGTTGACCGTTCATTCCAGGCAGCTGATGTTGTGAACGGTAAGCGTATGAGTGTTATCGAGACGGCAGAGTTCATAGACGGACTTATCCAGTCTGCCATTGATGAGCCCGGGCTCCCTTTTTACGTACAGGATCAGGCGACAAATTCAGGACGGCTTACAAAAGGCTCTGCCTATGGTCTGCGTGTGAAACTATGGAATTTTGTAGCTTCGCCTTTGTTCAATAGTGAGGAACCTTACCTTGAATTTACTCGCAATGAGGAGAACCAGGATATAAATCAGGTTTGGGTCGGTGGCTATAAACCTGAACTATGGCAGAAAGCACTGAACGCTTGTGAAGAGTTCTTCCAGGCAAACAATGCCAACGGAAATTATTTCGCACTTGTGCAGCCTTCAGGTAACAGTGAGCAAGACTATTGCAATGCTTTCCGTGCGGCCTATTGGTTCCGTGGCAACAGTGAGAAAGTGATAGAAGTCCACGCAGGTCCTGGCACAAACGCTTGGAACGGTGACTGGAATGTGGAGGGTATGGATGAATTCGGTATGGCTCTTTTCACTCTCGAATATATGGAGATGTTCGGTATGGCTGACGGACGTAATTTCCCTTATGATGATATCTTTAATACGGATAATCCGGACAATGTGGACATTTTTGCCGGCCGTGACCCGCGTCTCTATGAGACAATGGTGGTGAACCGTAACAATCTTGTCGAACAATATCAGGGGCTCTCAAGCACAGAATTGTGGCAGGGCGGAAATGTTGACCAGACCTTTAATCCTGCAGTTACAGACAATCCGTGGTCCACTCGAATGAAACTGTTCAAGTATCTCCGCGACAACGGATATGCTGCATACTATCCGACCAACTACGCCTATCTGCGTATGGCTGACATTCATCTTTGCTATGCCGAGGCGCTCGCACAGACAGGCGACTTGCAGAAAGCCTGCGACGAAATGAACAAAGTGCGGGCACGTGTGGGCCTTGGAAAGGCTGAGGTTATGAACCCGGAACTCAATCTGACCTCCAACAAGGACAACTTCATCGAGCAGCTCTTTAAGGAACGTGCCTGTGAACTCGGCTATGAAGATTCCCGCTGGTATGATCTTGTCCGCTACAAGAGATCGGACATATTCAAGAAACAGGTGCACCAACTGCGTATATGGCGCAAGAATGAAGAAGGCAAAAAGATGGATCCGGCCGACTACGGCGGTAACACCAGCCTGGAACCGGGTGAACCTTGGCCGAATTGTATCTATGAGAAGATACCTTGCACCAACAATATCCGCGTATGGTGGGACACTGATGATCAGAAGAGCAAGTGGAGCGATAAATGGTATCTCGCGCCTATTTCGCGTGATGAGATTAACAAGGGCTATGGACTTAACCAAAACCCGGGTTGGTGATTCTGATGTTAAATATCAAAAAGATTTTCAAGTAAGATATGAATATATATAGAATGTTGACGCTTGCGGCCGTTGCGACCTCCATTACGGCGAACGCGCAGGTTAAACTCAACGACAAGAATGCCGATGCCTATGACTTGGGTTACGGAGTTGAGACAAGCAATTTCCTGAACACAGCCTCCTCGACTACTGTCACTGGGGAAGAATTGCGACAGACCTCGGCTACCAATCTTGCACAGGCCCTCTACGGACGTCTTCCGGGCCTTACTGCTTTGTCTAAAGGCGGTTTTTCGGGCGACGAGAATAAAGGCGCCACATTTAATATCCGTGGCTATCATACACTTAACGATAAAGGCATTCTCATTCTCGTAGATGGCTACGAACGTCCTATCGACCGCATCAGTGTGGAAGAGGTGGAGAGTGTGACTGTCCTCAGGGATGCGGCAGCTACTGCTCTTCTCGGTTATGAAGGTGTCAATGGAGCTATACTGGTGAAGACGAAACGTGGCGTTGAGGGCAAGACGCACGTCAAGGTGAACTACAGCCATAAGTTCCAGTTTGATCCGGAGTTTGCTGATATGGTGGATGGCTATGTGTATGCGGATGCGCTTAACCGGGCACGTACCAATGACGGACTTTCCCTCGCATATACAGAGAAAGAGTTAAGCCTGTTCAAGGACGGGTCTGACAAATACTTCTATCCGAATGTGAATTGGAGAGACCTTGTTTTCAAGAACAGCGCAGAGGAAGACAACGCTTATGTTTCAGTGTACGGAGGTACAGATAAAGTGAAATATTATATCAATATTGATTATACTGATGCCCGCGGCGCTTTCAGGGATACAAAACAGGCAGACTATGACTCCCAGTTGCGACAGTCGAAGGCCAATATCCGCACTAACCTTGATTTCAACCTCACCAAAACAACTCTTATGTCGGTGAATCTCTTCAGTGTATTCCAAGAGACTAAACGTCCGTCCGACATCGGCGCTGATGATGCTACCGCATCCATATATAATCTGCCGTCAAGTGCTTTCCCTTACAAGACCACGACAGGAGTCTGGGGAGGCAATGAGGCATACGGTGATGCCAACCCTGTCGCCAAGATTCAAGAATCCGGATTCTACAAGACCCATCAGCGCCAGTTATGGGTAGATGCCAAACTGTCGCAAAAACTTGACTTTTGGGTAGACGGCTTGAATCTGTTTGTCAGTGCCGGTTATGCAAATTCGGCAATCTACGCTGAAAATTCCCATAAGTCGCATCAATACGGCTACGAACGCTATAACGGCACTATCGGCGACAAAAACAATGTGTCTCTTAATACGTTCGGCAACAAGGAGACAAATCTCACTTTCAGTAATTGGAATGCCGGCCAATGGTGGAAAGCGAAGGCAAGCATAGGGGTCAATTACAGACACTCTTTTTCAGGAGACGACCATTTTAACGCAAGCCTTATTTATGACAATAGTGGCGTGAGCACTGACGGACGAGGAAATACCTACTATCGTCAGAATGTTATGGGCGTATTCCACTACGATTTCAAAAACCGTTATGTCGCGGATCTTGTGCTTGCCGGTAACGGTTCCAGCCGTACCTATCCTTCAAAGTGGGCGTTCTCACCGGTGTTGTCACTCGGTTGGATTTACGCGGACAACTGTGATGGCCTGTTCAGCTATGGAAAATTGCGCGCTTCGGCCGGAATTCAGCATGCTGACTATATGCCAACCTATGGCATGTGGCTTCCGACCTGGGATGCTTCGCACGGTTATGTGATCATAGGAAACAACTATGGCGCGACTTGGGGCGCATCTCTCGGCTCTTTCCCGACCACTGATTTCTCTCAAGAGACATCCACTAGTTTTAACTTTGGAACGGATCTTCGTCTAGCTGATGTTCTTGATGTTTCCGTTGATGCGTTCTACCAATTCCGCAGCCACATTATGCTCTCTGCAAGTTATGAGAATTCGTCTGTTGTCGGCATACAGTCGTCCTACAATGATGTCGGTAAAGTCAGAAGCTATGGTTTTGAAGTCGGCGCAAAGTATGTGAAGAAAATCGCTTCCGGTCTCAACCTGAATTTGGGCGCCAATCTATCTTGGGCACGCAATGAGGTCGTTCAATATATAGGAACCCCGACATACCCCCTAAGTGACCCTGTAGGCCACCGGGTAAACGAGGCCTGGGGACTTAAGTCGGCCGGGTTGTTCAAGAATCAAGCGGAAATCAATGACGGCAATCGTCAGGAGTTCTCAACCGTAAGCCCGGGAGATATCAAATATCAAGACCTTAATGGAGACAAGGTGATCAATGAGTTTGATGTTACAAGCCTTGGCTATGCTACTGATATCCCTGAACTTAATTATGCTTTCAATATCGGTGTGGAGTACAAAGGCATCGGTTTGAGCGCATGGTTCCAGGGTACTGGCAACTATATGAAGTATCTTCCGACAGCAATCTGGGGAGGTATGGCAGATAATGGCAACCTTTCAGTGGACTACTACAACAACTGCTGGGATATCGCTGGCGAAAATGCTGTCTATCCGCGTCTGACAACCAAAAACAATAGCAACAACACTCAGGCAAGCGATGTCTGGTACAAGCCTGTCCACTTCTTGAAGTTGCGTAATGCGGAGGTTTATTATAAGATCCCGGAGAGGGCTCTCTCAAAACTGCATATCGCAGCTGCAAAGATATTTGTGCAGGGCGAGAACCTTCTGTCCTTTGATAATGTCGATTCAATGGATGCTGAAGTGCTTTCGACGGCATATCCGATGTTCAAGGGTGTCAACGTAGGTGTCACGTTAACTTTCTAATCAAAGATGTTTATGTACAAGATAAAATATGCTTTTTTAGGTATGATCGCGGCTGTCTTTGCCGGTTGTGCGGACTTGAATTACAACGAGGCGTCCAGCCGTGACGAAGAGTGGACCTACAACAGTCCCATTAATGGCGTCAAGGCTCTTGTCTATGACGTCTATGCGCAGATGCCTAGTGAGTTCAAGGATAATTCTTACGGTAACGGAGCTTTAATGGCCAGCGCTACCGATGAGTCTGAGTTTGCTCTTTCATTCTCGCCGATTCACAATTATTACAATGGGGGCTGGACTCCATCGAACCCTTTCTCGACTACGTGGGTTAGATCCTATCGGGCGATTACTCAGGTACATATGTATCTGGAACGAATACAGAAGATTGATCTGTCGGATTATGAATATGATCCGGACTATCAGACGATGGTGCAACAGTTTGAGTTGTTCCCTTATGAACTGCGTTTTCTTAGAGCCTATTTCTATTTCGAGTTGGTTCGCACCTATGGAGATGTGCCGCTGGTGACAACAACCCTCACGAATGCGCAGGCCAACAATGTAGTACGTACTCCTGCCAAGGATGTGTTTAAGTTTATTGTCAATGAATTGGATGCCGTTGCTGAATATTTGCCGGTGTCGTACAAAGACATCCCGGGTCAGGAAATCGGCCGCGCAACCCGTGGCGCTGCCCTTGCTTTGAAAGCGCGTGCTCTTCTTTATCAGGCCTCGCCATTGTTTAATACCGACAATGACAAAGGACTCTGGAAAGAAGCTGCAGCCGCAGCCAAGATTATCATAGACAATGCTCAGCGCTGGGGTTATAAACTCAGTGAGTATGCCGGTCTATGGGGACACGATACTTTCACCAACCCTGAGTTCATCTTCGTTCTCGGTACTCAGGCCAGTAACACATTTGAGCAGTACAATTATCCTGTGGGTGTGGAAAACGGCAATTCCGGCAACTGCCCGACGCAGTCGCTAGTGGATGTTTATGAATATCAGGCGAGCGGCAAAACATTCAAAGAGAAGCATCCGGGAGATGTTGATGTGACAACTGAGAGGCCATACGATGGCCTGGATCCCCGTTTTGAACTTACCGTGGTGAAGAATGGTGACCTTTGGCCGTCCAACACGGCTCAGTCAATCACAATCGAAACGTATCAGGGCGGTTTTAATGGCGCACCTAAATATGGCGCCACTCCAACCGGATACTACCTGAAGAAGTTTGTGGACGGAAATTGTGTTACAACTGTCAATAACCAGACAACAACCAGACACAACTGGATTGTGATGCGCCTTGCCGAGGTGTACCTGAACTATGCGGAAGCTATGTATAACTATTATGGCAACGCGGACGATAAGGGAGATTTCGGAATGTCGGCCAATGAAGCAGTCAATGTGCTTCGCAATCGTCCTGACATTATGATGCCTGAGTTTGAGGGAAACGATGGCTTCGAAGAACGTTATATCCGCGAACGTATGGTGGAACTGGCTTTTGAAGGACAGCGTTTCTGGGACGTGCGCCGCTGGAAGAAGGGAGCGGAATTCTTTGCGACTGTTGCAGTGGCAGATTTCAGATTGGACGGGAATGGTGATTTGATTCTAAAACGCGCCAACAAGTCCCGCCAGTGGGATGAGAAATACAATCTGTATCCGATTCCTCAGTCTGAAATACAGAAGAACGGCAATCTTACGCAGAACCCTAATTGGTAAAACAGGTATTAATGAGTGAATTTTATGAAAAAGAATGTTGGATATCTAATAATCGTCAGCCTGTCGCTGCTGTCGGGCATAATGATTACCTCCTGCAAGGGCAATAATGTGGAGGATGTTAACGATGTTCTCTCAGTCAAGTCGGTCCTGCCGACAAAGGTTATTGAAGGACAAGTAGTAACTATTACCGGAACCGGTTTGGAAAAGGCTACTTCCGTTGTTTTTCCGGGTAATGTTTCAGTGAACGACATAACAAAAGTCGGCAACGGCTATATCTCAGTGAGAACTCCTGGAGGCGTCTCTGCGGACGGGGGCGCAGTAATAGTTGAGGCTGGAGGAGAATCCGCAGTTTCGGTTGCGACGCTTACGGTCGGCAAACCGCAGCCTTTGCGTGTTGCGCCACTTGATAAGGAAATCAAGATTAACGAGTGTGTTGAGGTTTATGGCAGCGATCTGGAATTTATTGTCAAAGCTGTTTTTCCCGGTAACGACGGCAATGATATTGTTGTGGAAGCCAGTGAGTTCAAACGTAAAGCCACAGGTTCTCTTTACATCTATTCTCCGATGGGAGTCAAGCCCGGAGCAGCACAAGTGGTCCTTGAAGACTGCGGTGGCAAGAAGTATGTTTTGCCGGAAGTTACGCTGTCAGATGAAATTTCCGGTGGAGGAAGCGATGAGGATAAATATATTCAGATTTGGTCCGGAGAATACACGACAGGCTGGTGGTGGTATCTTCCTTCGTCAGAACTTGATCTTTCGGGGGTAACTCCGGCAGCAGGCCAAACTATCAGGTTTACATTCACGCATCACGATGCGCCTCAAACTTTCTGCCTATGTGATGGCTGGTGGGGCGCGCCGTTCATCCGGGAGGGAGGCGAAAGTGATAATAATATTGTCCTGGCGGCAAGTGAGGACTTTCTTGAATTCACAATCTCAGATGGTATGGCGACAACGATGAACGGCTCCGACACCGCTCTCATTATCGGCGGTGATATCACAATTACACTGATTCAGATTAAGGTAGAATAGAGGCTGTATAAAGAGAACCTATGAATTGTTCAATTCTGCCGGAGACGCAATATTCTTCGGCGGAATTTTGTTATATGTCAGGATTGGTGAACGCACTCCCAAAATCCATTGGGCCGCAAGGTTGCTTCTCGGAGTCAATTTTTGTGTTTCAAATCCGCGACTTATTTGATAAATTTGCAGTTCGCTTAGGCTTGATGTTGTGGGGGCTGTACGGAAAATACGGAGTCGCATAACGTCAACCGGTCAATGGGAGAGTCTGTTGGCCGTGAGGGAAACCCGGTGTGAATCCGGGACAGTTCCCGCTACTGTGAATCTTCCTTATGGATGATGAGTCAGAATGCCTGCCTTTGCATATAGCATCGATTTGCCTGCGGAGGACGGGCGATGAATGTGTATGTCTGCGTTCTGCGGACAGGCGAATCGGTGACCGACTATAAGTGTTTGTTGGCGCATCGATGAAAAAATCGTTGGACATATTCTTGGTATTGCTGGTGCTCTCTGCCGTATTCTTTTCAGTGGCGGCTAGAGCTACGGGGTATAGTGTTGACGCTATAACGGCAGCAGGTGCTAAGGCGTGCGGTGTTGATGATCTCCTGGCTAGAGCAACGGGTCGCTGTGGCGATGACCCGTCAGCGAGCGACAAAGAATGTAGTGCTGGAGCATACAGTGTCGATGCTAAAGCGGTCAGTGCCAGGAATAGCGAAGTTGCTGAGACGAGATCTCAAGACCCCGCGGACACTACCAGGGTGCTGGACGAATCCATTGTCGTGGATGTCAGGCGTCAGGACAGATTTCTTGAGACCATTCCGTCCCAGACTCTGAAAGGTCCGGAACTGGAGAGACTTAACAGTTTCTCGGTCGCCGACGCCTTGCGCTATTTTGCAGGAGTGCAGCTGAAAGACTATGGCGGAATAGGAGGCCTCAAGACAGTAAACATCAGGTCGATGGGAACAAATCACGTGGGAGTTTTTTATGACGGAATTCAGTTGGGAAACGCGCAGAACGGGCAGGTCGATTTGGGCAGGTACTCATTGGATGACGTGGAGGAAATCTCTTTGCATAACGGGCAGAAGAGCGATATCTTCCAGTCTGCCAAAGATTTCGGCACATCCGGCTCGATATATATACGAACTCGCATTCCTAAATTCGCCGGAGACAAGCGTTTCAACCTGAAGGCGGCAGTCAAGACAGGCTCATTCGGCCTCGTAAATCCTTCAGTAAGAACAGAATTCAAGATTTTTGACAAAGTGACATCCTCCTTGAGCGGAGAATGGGTGAACGCTACCGGTCGATACAAATTCCGCCGACGAGGCTACGATTCGCAAGGCAATCTCGCATACGACACGACGGCCTGGAGGCATAACGGGGATGTATCGTCATTCCGAGTTGAAGGGGCATTGCACGGCTATGCGGACAAAGGCTCCTGGAACGTACGCGCTTACGTGTATCGTACAAACCGCGGAATACCCGGCGCGATAGTAAGCAACGTCTATAAGACCGGAGAGCGGCTTCGGGATTTCAATACCTTTATTCAAGGCTCTGCAACGCGTATTTGGATACCTTCATTCCGCTCGATGCTCAATGCCAAGTATTCGTATGACTACACGATGTACGAGAACAAGGATTCCCGGGTGATACCTGTAAAGAACCGGTACAGACAGCACGAATGCTATTTGTCCCTTGCAAACCGGTATGAGGTTACACCGCATTTTCAAGTGTCTTTGGCATACGACTTCCAATGGAATACGATGGATGCCTATTATTATCTGCCGATAGAGGGCGACGGCACATTCCCGTATCCTACGAGATTCACGCATCTTGTTTCATTTGCGGCCGCATACGAATATGGCAGGTTCAGAGTGCAGGGCAGTCTCCTGGAGTCATTCGTGCACGAAAAAGTGAAGCGTTTCTCCGCAAGTCCGGACAAGTCGGTGCTGTCCCCGGGTTTGTTCGGCTCATTCCGAATGTTGCGGCAGGAACAATTATACCTCAGGGCCTTCTGTAAGCGCAGTTTCAGGATGCCGACATTCAATGATTTGTACTACACTGATTTCGGCAATGCGTCATTGAAACCTGAATATACGTTCCAGACAGATGTCGGATTGAAATATGAGAAGAAATTCAACGGCGGAACCTTCCTACACGGTCTTGACGCTTCGGCCGATGTGTATTGGAACAAGGTGACTGACAAGATTATAGCATATCCGAAGGGACAGCAGTTCCGCTGGACGATGATGAATCTGGGAAAGGTGGATATCAGGGGGATTGATGTTGCCGTAAACTGTCATATCCGGGTTGGACGTGTAGATGTGATGCCTCGTCTGCAATATACTTATCAGAAAGCAGTGGATGTGACGAACAAATCCGATTTCTATTATGGACACCAGATCCCATATATCCCTTGGCACAGCGGCGCGGCGGTATTGTCTGCGATGTGGAAGGGCTGGGCGTTGAACTACAGCTTCATCTACACCGGTGAACGCTACCATCAGCAGGAGAACATCCCTGCGAATTATACTGAACCGTGGTACACAAGCGATATGTCTTTGCAGAAGGACTTCAATATAAGGACTGTGCGGTGCAAGGCTATTGCGGAAATCAATAATATTTTCGGTCAGGATTACGAGGTAATCAGAAATTATCCGATGCCGAAAACTAATTTCAGAATAACATTAAGTGTTGAACTATAAATAATTATGAAAATGAAATTTTTAAGACTCGGTAGATTGGCAATGGTGTCAATGCTTGCCGCTGCGGCACTCGCAGGTTGCCGTAAAGATGAACCGGAGAAAATTGTTCCGCCGGCGGATTATGAGCCGATTGAATCCGTAGAGGCTGACTCCAAGGCCAGTCCTCGCGGTATGTATGTGCTGAATGAGGGCGCTATGGGCTCGAATAAAGCCAGCATCGATTATCTCGACTACAGAAATGCGTGGTATGGCCGCAATCTGTTTGCAGAGAAAAATCCTGAAGTCACAGACGGTCTTGGCGATGTCGGCAACGATATTCAGGTGTATGAGAACAAACTTTTTGTTGTCGTCAACTGCTCCCACAAGGTCGAAATCCTGGATGAGTCTTCTTTGGTCAGAATTGCGAAAGTGGACGTGCCGAACTGCCGTTACGTGCGCTTTGACGGGGATTATGCCTATGTTACGTCTTATGTTGCCAAGGATGCTTCGTCATTGGCGGATCAGCTCGGAGCTTTGTATAAGATTGATCTGAAGACATATACGGTTGTCTCTACCGCGACTGTGGGTTATCAGCCCGAACAGTTTGTCATTGCCGACGGCAAGGCTTATGTGGCAAATTCCGGCGGATATCATTCAGGATATGATTCTACAGTTTCCGTAGTGGATCTGGAATCGATGAAAGTCGATTATACCATTGACGTTGCTCCAAACCTCAGCAAAATGGAAATTGACCAGTACGGAAACATCTGGGTGTCCTCAAACGGCAACTATTATGACATCGCGTCTGACCTGTACGAACTTGTCAAGAAAGACGGCAAATATGCGGTATCCAAGAATGTCGGGTGCGGAGTGGCCGGAATGTCTTTGTACAATGACAAACTCTATACATTCAGTTCAACATTCAGTTACGAGACTTATACTTCGACATACTCTTATGCGGTAGTTGACGTCAAGACAGGTGCATACACGGACGGTATCATCACAGACGGTACGGAGAGCAGTTTAGTCGCACCGTACTGCATCGCAGTCAATCCTTCTACCGGAGATATTCTCATAACCGATGCTAAGAACTACACATCAAGCGGTGAACTCCACTGCTATTCCAACGACGGAAAACATAAATGGAGTGTCCGCACAGGTGATATTCCCGGTCACGTGGCGTTCGTGAAGTAGCTGCTCGAATGTCCGTGAAATAGTTATTCTGATTTCTCGGAATCGAAAGCTTTTACGATTTTTGATACAAGAGGGTGTCGCACAATGTCTTCGTTGGAGAAGAAGATGGTGCTGACGCCCTTTATGTTTTTAAGAAGTGAGATTCCTTTCAGCAATCCTGAATCCTCTTTGTGCGGCAGGTCAATCTGGCTGGCGTCTCCGGTGACAATGAATTTCGCGTCAGGTCCCATACGGGTGAGAAACATTTTCAGCTGCCCAAGGTTGGTGTTCTGAGCCTCGTCCAGAATCACGCACGCTCTGTCAAGGGTGCGGCCGCGCATATAGGCGAGCGGTGCAATCTGGATAGTACCTTCAGTTATGAATTCCTGAAGTTTTCGGGCCGGAATCATATCTCCGAGCGCATCGTAGAGCGGCTGCAGATAAGGGTCAAGCTTGTCCTTCAGGTCGCCAGGCAGAAAACCGAGCCTTTCTCCGGCCTCAACCGCAGGTCTGGTGAGAATGATTCTCTTGATTTCGCGATTCTTCAAAGCTCTGACAGCCAATGCGATGGCGATATATGTCTTTCCGGTTCCGGCAGGGCCTACCGCGAAAGTGAGGTCATTGGCGAAGTATGACTTAACCATCTCCTGCTGGTTCCTGTTTCTAGCTCGGATAGGTTTGCCGTCAGTTCCGTGCACGATCACTGCGTCCCCGTTGAGAACAAAACTGTCAGGGGATGTCTCGCCGTCAAAGATGTCCTCCACGTCGAACTTTGTCAGATTCATTTTGTGCTTGCGTCTCTCAATCAGCTCATCGAGTTTGGTGCTGAACTCTTCTATCTGGTTCTCGTGTCCGTCCAGTTTTATCTGATTTCCGCGAGCGACGACCTTAAGCCCGGGAAAGTAGGAACAGAATTCCTCAAGAATCTTGTTTCCTGCTCCGTAAATCTCGATGGGGTCAATCGCCTCCAGTGTAATAATCTTATTCATCTGTATCTTCTGTTTTGATGACGGCTGTCTCGGTTGATTATCAATTGATTCCGTCGTCCACTCCTGTCTCTGATTTTACCCGCCGATACGTGTTCATCATCTTGTCGTAATCGGCCTGGGACTTCCAGAGACTCCGTTTTCCTATATGTTCGGCTACAGGAATCGTAGCGTAATTTTCACAAAATCTGTTCGGCAGGGAGCACCACAAGTAGGTGACAACCGGTTTCAGCATTGATTTGTCACCGTTGATGTCTCTTGCGAACTGAAGTTTCACCGCAAGTTCTAGCTGAGTGTTTGCAGCGCTCATATTTGAAACGGCATTGCCGACAGAGTAGAATACCGGGACCCCGTTTATGTCGCTGGAGTCCTGTACAACGTGAGGATGTGCCCCGATTATGACATCTACACCCTTGTCAACCAGCCATTTCGCCAATGCTTCCTGTCGCGGCGAATGCTTCAGGCTGTATTCCGTTCCCCAATGCGGCAGGGCAATGATGAAATCCGGCTTCTGCTCTTTGGCCCTGGAAATGGCGGCTGATATGTCCGTTGTGTCCATCCTGTTGACTTTCGGCCACGCCCGGGAACTGCCGCCGTTCGTTCCGTATGTGAAATTCAAGAGTGCGATTCTAGTGCCTCTCATATTGATAATCAGCGGATAACGGGACTTGTTGTCGGATTCGTCACAGCTGATTCCGGTGAATCGGATTTCGCCGTTGTTCTCCATTTCCAGATATTTGTTGCAGGTGCGTTCAAGCCCCTTGTCGCCTTTGTCGAGGATATGGTTGTTGGCCGCAAGAAACACATCGACTCCGGACTCTTTGACGTATTGAGCATATTCGTCAGGTGCGGAGAATGCCGGATATCCGGTGTAAGGCTCTCCTGCGAGCGGAAATTCCATATTGGCAATGCTCAGGTCCGCGCTTTCAAGCAGAGGCCGGATATTTTCAAGAAATGGCTGATAGTCATACTCCATCTGTCGGGAATGAAGCATTATGTCTCCCAGCACAATGACCGATGCCGTGTCAGGAGGTCCGTACAATGGCATTGCCGGCTTCAGACGTCCTTCCGTCGCAAGTCTGGAATCGGGGGATTTCAGAGTGAAACCAGTTGCGGCGAATATCAATCCTATAAGTGCTGATATCAATATTTCCTTCAATAGAGTATTTTTATTTTCCGAACTGCAAAAATAATTATATTTGTTAAATTTGTACCAATTTAGATAGTATTTGCCAATGAGACGATCTTTCCTGTTGCTGATGATTTTATCAACAGTGCTTTTTACAAGCTGCGATGCTTTCCGCAGACTGGCAGGTCGGCCTATGTCGGCTGATATAGAAGCGAAAAAAGCCGCGATTCTGGCTGTACAGGAGGCTGAACATCAGGCACGTATGGATTCTCTCAAACGAGTTGAGAAGCAGGTTGCCGACTCGTTGGCTGTACTTGATTCCCTGAAATCGTTGAAGATAACCTTGAGCCGCCCCACAATCAACGGCGGCCTGGATACGGATATGCTGGAGCACCGTTACTATGTTGTAGTGGGCTCTTTTATGGACAAGGGAAACGCGGCATATCTTGCAAAAAAAGTTGAGAAGCACGGTTATACGGCGACTTTGATCAATTTCAGAAACGGTTATACTGCAGTGGGAATATGCCCGTCGGACAATATTGTGGAAGCTTTCGACAGTCTTAAGAAAGTGAAAGAAGAACCATTCAGCCCGAAAGACGAATGGATCTTGTCAAAATAGCGATTATGAAGAGAAGATTGTTTTTTTGCGCTCTAGCGATGCTTTTCCTCGGTTGGAATGTAAGTGCGCAGTATATCGGCGGTTATGCTGAACTCGATGACAGCGATGTCACAAAATCATTGAAATCCCATATCTCATACCTTGCTTCGGAATCTCTGGAAGGCAGAAAGGCCGGTTCGGAAGGCGAACGTTCCGCGGCTGAATATGTGCGTGATATGTTCAGAGAATACGGTGTGGATGTCCTCAGCGGTGACAGAGGCGACCTTTTCGGCATATCACAGCCGAACGGAGATACGCTCACTTCCCGAAATGTCGTAGGATTCGTGCAGGGATATGACCACAGCAAATATGACCGCTATATCGTCATAGGCGCAAGGCTTGACAATCTCGGGACAAATGTAATCGATGTTGACGGCGTCAGTACAGAGCAGGTCTATTACGGTGCGAACGGGAATGCTTCCGGACTCGCGATGCTGCTGGAATTGGCCAGAATGGTGAATACCAATTCGATACTGTTCCGCAGGTCTGTCATATTCATAGCTTTCGGTTCGTCTTTGGAGTCCAGTGCAGGAGCGTGGTATTTTCTCAACAGGTCATTTTCGGATGCGGGACATATTGACGCTATGATAGATTTGGATATGTTGGGGACCGGAAGCGGCGGATTCTACGCCTACACTTCATCCAACGACGATATGAATGACCTCCTGCGTCAGGTTTCCGAAGAACTCCAGCCGGTGCTTCCGAAGCTTACGTCCGAGGAACCATATCCGTCCGACAACAGAGCATTCTATTCCAAGGAAATACCTTCCGTTATGTTCACCACAGGGCGTTATCCTGAGCACGATACTGTCAAGGATACTCCTGATATCATCGAATATGAGCCGATGGAACGTGAACTGGAGTATATCTACAATTTCACCAGATTCATTTCAAATATCGAGAATCCTCCGCAGTTCCGCAACAATCTTGTTCTGCCTAAGAGTGACGACAAGATTTATAATTTCGAGGATTGTGACAAGAAGCCTCAGTTTATGGGCAGTTCCGATCCTGCGACATTCCTTATGAAATGGGTGTACCAATACCTGAAATATCCGAAGGAAGCCGTGGAGAATGGCGTTCAGGGACGAGTTGTGGTCGCGTTTACAATTGAAAAAGACGGCTCTGTATCCAACGTTGAGGTGGTCAGAAGTGTGGACCAGTTGCTGGATGATGAGGCGGTCAAGGTGATAAAGGCTTCGCCTAAATGGAAACCGGGAGTTGTTAAGGGCGTGAAGGTTGCTGCCAGAGCGTCCATAGCAGTGGATTTCAGATTGGCAAAGAAAGGTAAATTCGGAATAAAGAAATAGAAATATTATTGTGTTTATATAGTTATGGAATACGATTTCAGAAGAATTGAGCAGAAGTGGCAGGCCAAGTGGGCGACAGAAAAAACTTTTCACGCAACGGAAGACACTTCCAAACCTAAATACTATGTCCTGGATATGTTCCCGTATCCGTCTGGAGCGGGACTTCACGTGGGACATCCTCTCGGTTACATTGCAAGTGACATATATGCCAGATATAAGAGATTGAAGGGCTTCAATGTGCTTCATCCGATGGGATATGACGCATTCGGACTGCCTGCAGAGCAGTATGCGATTCAGACCGGACAGCATCCGGAGGTGACTACGGAGAAGAATATAAGCCGCTATCGTGAGCAGCTGGACCGTATCGGATTCTCATATGATTGGGACAGAGAGGTCCGCACTTGTGATCCGGATTTCTATAAATGGACTCAGTGGGCATTCATCAAGATGTTCAAGAGCTATTACAACACGGAGCTTGACAAGGCACGTCCTATAACCGAGCTTGAAGCTGCTTTTGAGGAGTCCGGTACACGCGACATTCACGCAGCCGGCACTGTGGAACTTCACTTCACTCCGGGCGAATGGAAATCCTGGGATGCCAAGAAGAAGGCCGAAGTGCTTATGAATTACCGTATTGCATATCAGGGTGAAACTTCAGTGAACTGGTGTCCGGGACTGGGAACTGTGCTCGCAAACGATGAAGTTAAGGAAGGACTTTCCGTAAGGGGAGGCTTCCCGGTAGAGCAGAAGAAGATGATGCAGTGGCAGTTGAGGGTGTCTGCGTATGCCGGAAGGCTTCTGGACGGGCTCGAGAAACTGGACTGGACGGATTCTCTGAAAGAAATGCAGAAGAACTGGATAGGCCGTTCTTTCGGTACTGAAGTGGTTTTCAAGACTTTCAACGGGAACAAGCGTAAAGATGTCACAATCTTCACAACCCGTGTAGATACTATTTTCGGCGTTACCTTTATGGTCCTTGCGCCGGAGAGCGAGCTTGTGGCTGAGCTGGTTACACCTGAACAGCAGGCAGCTGTGGACGAGTATCTTGCCTATGTCAAGAAAAAGACTGAGCGTGAGCGCATATCGGAGACAAAGACTGTAACCGGCGTATTCTCAGGCTCTTACGCAGAAAATCCTCTGACGGGAAAGAGGGTTCCGGTTTGGATTTCTGAATATGTGCTTGCCGGATATGGTACAGGTGCGATAATGGCAGTGCCGGCTCACGACAGCCGTGACTACGCTTTCGCGAAGAAATTTGATTTGCCTATAATTCCGATTATCGAGGGCTGCGATGTCAGCGAACACAGTTTCGATGCCAAGGAAGGAAAGATGTGCAATTCCGGATTCCTTGACGGAATGGATGTTAAGGAAGCTATTCCGGCCGCTATGGATTATGTCGAGGCTCACGGTTTGGGACACAGGAAAGTCAATTACAGACTTCGTGATGCAATATTCTCACGTCAGCGTTATTGGGGCGAGCCGTTCCCGATTTATTACAAAGACGGCATAGCAACGCCGCTTCCGTACGACAAACTTCCGTTGAAACTGCCGGAAATCGATCAGTTCAAGCCGACGGAGAACGGAGAACCGCCTCTTGCAAGAGCGAAGAACTGGACATATAAGGGATATCCTCTGGAGACAAGCACAATGCCTGGTTTTGCAGGATCAAGTGCATATTATCTCAGATATATGGACCCGAAGAATGTCGAAGACCTTGTAAGCAGCGAGGCTGACAAATATTGGAGAGATGTTGACCTTTATATCGGTGGTACAGAGCACGCTACGGGTCACCTTATCTATTCGCGTTTCTGGGACAAGTTCCTGTACGATATGGGCTATGTCTGTGAGGATGAGCCGTTCCGCAAGCTTGTGAACCAGGGTATGATACAAGGACGTTCAAATTTCGTCTATCGTATCGTAGGTACTAATAAATTCGTGTCCGCAGGTCTTAAAGACCAGTATGAAACGACTGAAATTCACGTTGATATCAACATCGTAAGAAATGACAGGCTGGATCTCGAAGCTTTCAGGAAATGGAGACCTGAGTTCGCCGATGCCGAGTTCGTTCTTGAGAACGGTGAATATGTATGCGGCTGGGCTGTCGAGAAGATGAGCAAGTCTATGTACAATGTTGTCAATCCGGACGATATCTGCAACTCTTATGGAGCTGACACTTTGAGGCTTTATGAGATGTTCCTGGGACCTATCGAACAGTCAAAGCCTTGGGACACGAAGGGTATAGACGGAGTCAATCGCTTCCTCAAGAAGTTCTGGAAACTTTATTTCAACGGCGATGAGTTTGTCGTCAACGACGAAAAGGCTGATGCTGACGAACTTAAGATACTCCATAAACTGATTGGCAAGGTGCAGTCTGACATTGAGACCTTCTCATACAATACCTGCATAAGCGCATTTATGATTGCGGTCAACGACTTGACTGACAAGAAATGCTCGAAGAGAGAGATTCTTGAGCCGCTGGCTGTTCTGCTTTCATCTTTCGCGCCTCATATCTGCGAAGAATTGTGGGAGAATCTGGGACACACGGAGAGCATTTCCAAGGCCTCATTCCCAGAATATCATCCTGAATACACGGTAGAGAATACTTGTACTTATGCCGTTTCGTTCAACGGAAAGACAAGGTTCACAATGGACCTTCCAAAATCAATGGAGAAGGATGCTGTGGAGCAGGAAGTAAGGAACAATCCGTCCACCGACAAGTATCTTGCAGGAAAGACAATCGTCAAGGTGATAGTCGTTCCGGGAAAAATCGTAAACATTGTAGTCAAATAACGATATGCTGTCTAAAAAGAAAATCTTTTCTGTCATCTGGGATTATCTGATGGTGACACTGGGAACGGTGATGTTCTGTATCGCCTGGGATACGTTCCTAATTCCTAACGGAATCGCCGCCGGTGGCCTTACCGGAGCCTGTACGGTGATACAGTTCGCTACTCAGGGCTTCATCCCTATGGCATATTCATATTTTGTCCTCAATGTGGCTCTGCTCATTATGGGCATCATTGTGCTTGGCAATGCTTTCGGAGTCAAGACGGTCTATGCAGTGCTGCTGTCGTCGGTCCTGTTCAAGATATTTCCTGATTATCAATGGCTTCACGCTACTCCGGGAAATTTCTTCTTCATTGACAACAAGGCTTTGCTGCCGCTGGTCGGCGGTCTTGTCGAGGCAATCGGCGTAGGCTTGATTTTTAAGCACGGCGGAAGTACCGGCGGTACCGATGTGGCTGCCCTGGTGATGAACAAGTTCTGGCCTATATCTCCCGGCAAGGTGTATCTGTATTCAGATATGGTGATTATCGCATCAGTGCTTCTGATTCCTGGAAAAACATTTGAGGATATGATTTACGGATATATCGCGATGGTCACATTCTCGTTTATGCTTGATTTTGTGCTGCTGGGAAGCAAGTCAACTGTGCAGATTCTGATTTTCTCCCAGAAATCAGATGAAATCGCAGATTATATGATGAAGATTATGAACAGGGGAGTGACTGCATTGAAAGCTGTGGGCTGGTACTCCAAGAAAGAGAACAATGTCCTTCTTGTTGTTGCCAGGAAGTCACAGATGCCTGATTTGTCCAAGGCGATCAAGGCTATAGACGATAAGGCATTTGTCAGCGTGTCACCTGCAAGCAGCGTGTACGGTGAAGGATTTGATGAAATCAAGACCGGATTCTCCAAAAAACCTAAATCAATCGATAAAGCCGGAGACAGCGCAAATGTTGAACAATAAATCTATCTGGGTGCTCTTGAAAGAGTACTCCATCCTTACCGTCGGCATTTTGCTGTATGTTCTCGGCTGGGTTATTTTTCTCACTCCTAATAACCTCATAGGCAACGGCGTGACAGGTATCAGTTCCATCATCCAGTATGCGGTGGGCATAAAGATGGGATATACCTATTTTGTCATCAATGCAATCCTGCTCCTGACTGCATTCATTGTGTTGGGAACCAATATGGGCGCCAAGACTATATATGCCATAATACTTGCATCCATAGGCCTCAATGTATTCCAGACCCTCATTCCTGCCACAATAATCGATACTCTCGCCATTCAGAACGGCAAGCTTATGTCCACGATAATGGGTGGCATTATGATCGGACTCGGTATCGGTATGTCAATCTCCCAGGGCGGAAGTACAGGCGGAACTGACATCATCGCTCTGATTGTGAGCAAATACCGGAACGTGTCGCCCGGCAGAATGATACTGGCAATGGACGTGGTGATTATCTTGTCTTCCCTTGCGGTGCCTTCATATACGCCTGCAGGAGAGCTCGTTCCGTTTGCGGAAAAGATAACCACTGTCGTTTATGGTCTTATAGTGGTAACAATCAACGGGTATGTGATTGACCTGTATCTGGCAGGCTCGAAGCAGTCGGTGCAATTCCTGATAATGTCCAAGGAATATGAGAAGATAGCCGCCGCGATAGTCGGTTATGTCCATAGGGGCGTGACGGTTGTGCCGGCAGTCGGATGGTACACGAAGAATGAGAGCCATATGCTGATTGTCATCACAAGAAAGACTGACCTGAATTTCCTTCTGAAACTCATCAAGTCAATCGACAAAGATGCCTTCCTTTCAGTCTCTTCAGTGACAGGAGTTTATGGCAAGGGCTTCGACACAATCAAGAGCGGCTCAACTAAGCCTATGAGTGGTAATAACGCCTGATTGTTGACAATTCTTAAATTTAAGAATTGTATAAATATAACATAAACTGCTTCTGAGTGTATTCGGAAGCAGTTTTTTTTGTATATTTTTGTGATAGTAACCAAAACGCGATGAAACCTGATATCAACCAATAATAATGTTCAAAAATCTTAATCCCTATTCGAGAAAATCGATAAGACTGCTATCCATCATCCATCTGTTGACCATATCCATAGTAAGCATTGTTGCTGAGCCGCGTCTGTTCGCTGTCCTGGCATCGGGCGGAGTCGGCATATCAATATCGATGATTCTGATGATTCCCGACACATACAAAGACTGGAAAATGTCCGGCCGGATTGCCTGGGTTACTTTCTTTGCGTCTGTTTCAAGTGCAGTGACGTTAAGCCTGTTGGGACGGCTTTCATTGGCTGCCGTCATATTTCCATTCCTTTCAGTCGTGCCTATGACTGTGTGCATAACACTACGGTCTTTCTGGATGATGAGGGATATATGTTATCTTTCCACTAAAGTGTCGGGTTGGGAAATACTGCTCTGTGTGATGAAATGCTGTTTTATGCTTTTCTATATAATCGCGCTTCTTTCGGTATATTCCTACGCCGTGATACGGAAAACCGGTTTCGGATGGTTTTCCCTGATTCCGCTGGCGTTATCGCTGGGGCTGTTCGCTCTTGTCTATGTGAGGTGCATTACTTCAGGTCCGATAATTTCCTTTACATCATCCGGAGTGCCTGTGTGTGAGAAGGATATAGAATCCAGCGCCTATCTTCCTGAGTCTGCAAGAAGCAATTATAAGCAGATGTATGACAAAATCTGTCGAGTGATTGAAACCTCCAAGATGTATCTGGACCCTTCTTGCTCAATGACGGATCTGGTGGCTGAAGTGGCCTCCAACAAGTCATACGTCTCGAAACTCGTGAATGTGTGTACGGGGCTGAATTTCAATCAGTTCATCAACAGATACCGTGTCGATTACGCGCGAGACCAATTCCTGCGGAATCCCGAGTTGAAGGTAAAGGATTTGGCTCTGATGTCAGGATTCCGTTCGGAAGTGACATTCATAATGGCATTCAAACTCTTCTATACCGATACTCCGGGATTGTGGTGTAAGGATGTGAAGGCTCAGATGGTGGCATCTAGACCCCTTTCCAGTCCGTCGGTACAGGTGCAGTGACGTCTATGTCAATTTTGCTGACAGGATGGATGAAGCGTATGTTTCTCGCCATCAGTGAAATGCCTCCGTCGTTGTTGGAACGTGGCGCTCCGTATTTCAGGTCTCCTTTTATGCAACAACCGATTCCTGCCAACTGACATCTGATCTGATGGTGCCTTCCGGTGAAGAGCTGTACTTCTAGGAGAAAATACCGCTCGGTGCATTTGAGTAGTTTGTAGTGAAGTTTTGCCAATTTTGCCTCTTTCTCTTTGGCAGGCTGCCGGCAGATGAAGGATTTGTTCATCTTCTCGTTACGCGTAAGCCAGTTCTCCAGAGTGGCTTCTTCCGGCTCCGGACGGTTGCATACGAGAGCCCAGTAGGTCTTGTGCACGTCACCGTCTCTGAACATCGCATTCATACGTTCCAGGGCTTTTGACGTCTTGGCAAGAACTGTTATGCCGCAAACAGGACGGTCCAGGCGATGAGGGATGCCGAGGAATACCTGCCCCGGTTTGGAATCACGTTGAGCGATGAATGCCTTGTATTTCTCGCCGAGCGGTTCGTCCCCTGTCTTGTCTCCCTGCACGATCTCGCCGACCTTTTTGTTGATGATCATCAGGTGGTTGTCTTCGTACAGAATCCTTGACTGCAAATCTGTATATTCCTGTTCTGAGAGTTGTCTGTAAAACATATATGAATGTATCTTTTGTAGTCCGTATGCCAAAAATCCTGTCGGCTCCGGATGCGGGGCAAAGATAGCGATTTTTATGACAATTTGTCAGAAGAATGTTGCGATTGCGCCATTGGCACGGCATTGGATAAATCCACAGTCGCTGTCGGTTCAGAAGCCTTCAGCCGGATGTCGGCGGTTGTCGAATCTGTAGAATTGATAATAAAAATAGGAGATAAATATTATGGGAAAAATCATTGGAATAGACTTGGGTACAACCAACAGCTGCGTTGCTGTGATGGAAGGTAATCAGCCTACAGTCATAATCAACAACGAAGGTCAGAGGACCACACCGTCTGTAGTTGCTTTTACTGATGGAGGTGAGAGAAAAGTCGGCAGCCCTGCAAAACGTCAGGCTATCACCAATCCTAAGAACACCGTATTCTCAATAAAGAGATTTATGGGTGAGACCTACGATCAGGTTACAAAAGAAATTGAGAGAGTTCCTTATTCAGTTGTAAGGGGTGAAAACAATACTCCGAGAGTCGATATCGAAGGACGTCAGTACTCTCCGCAGGAGATTTCAGCGATGATTCTTCAGAAGATGAAGAAGACGGCAGAGGATTATCTGAGACAGCCTGTCACAGAAGCTGTCATCACAGTTCCTGCATACTTCTCCGATTCTCAGCGTCAGGCTACCAAAGAGGCCGGCAAGATTGCAGGTCTCGATGTCAAGAGAATTATCAACGAGCCTACAGCGGCCGCTCTTGCTTATGGTCTTGACAAGAAGAACAAGAATATGAAAGTCGCAGTGTTCGACCTTGGTGGCGGTACATTCGATATTTCAATAATGGAACTCGGTGACGGTGTGTTCGAGGTTAAGTCAACAAACGGTGATACGCACCTCGGAGGTGACGATTTCGACCAGAAAGTCATCGACTGGCTTGCTCAGGAGTTCGCTTCCGAGAACGGCGGTGCTGATTTGAAGAAGGATCCTATGGCACTTCAGAGATTGAAGGATGCTGCCGAGAAAGCAAAGATCGAACTTTCCAACCAGTCATCTACAGAAATCAATCTTCCTTACATTATGCCGGTTGACGGTGTTCCGAAACACCTTGTAAAGACATTGACAAGGGCTAAATTCGAGCAGCTTTGCGATGACCTTATCCAGAGAACCATCGTTCCTTGCCGTAAAGCATTGGAAGATGCGCATCTGAGTGCTTCTCAGATTGATGAGGTGCTTCTGGTCGGCGGTTCAAGCCGTATTCCTAAGGTGCAGGAAGTTGTCAAGGATTTCTTCGGAAAAGAGCCTAACAAGAGCGTGAACCCGGATGAGGTTGTGGCTATCGGTGCGGCAATCCAGGGCGGTGTGCTTGCAGGTGATGTCAAGGATGTGCTCCTTTTGGATGTTACTCCGCTTTCACTCGGAATTGAGACGCTCGGTGGCGTTATGACAAAACTGATTGCATCAAATACTACGATTCCTACTCGCAAGTCAGAGACATTCTCTACCGCGGCTGACAACCAGACTTCAGTTGAGATTCGAGTTCTCCAGGGTGAGCGTCCTATGGCTAAGGACAACAAGCAGATCGGCGTGTTCCACTTGGACGGCATCGCTCCTGCTCCTAGAGGAATTCCTCAGATTGAGGTTACATTCGATATCGATGCAAACGGTATCCTGAATGTTTCAGCAAAGGATAAAGCTACAGGAAAAGAGCAGAATATCCGTATCGAGGCTTCTTCAGGATTGAGTGAAGATGAGATCCAGAGAATGCGTGACGAGGCTAAGGCTAATGAGGCTGCCGACAAGGCCGAGAAGGAAAGAGTTGACAAGATCAACGGTGCTGATGCGCTTTGCTTCCAGAGCGAGAAGAATCTGAAAGATTATGGCGACAAGATTCCTGCAGACAAGAGGGATGCCATCAATTCGGCTCTGACAAGTTTGAAAGAAGCAGTCAAGAATCAGAATATCGCTGACATCGAGACTTATACGAAGTCTCTCGAGGAGGCTTGGCACGCAGCTTCAGAGAGTATGAATGCAGGTGCTCAGGGTGGAGCGCAGGGCCCTCAGGGTCCGCAGGCAGGTCCTCAGCAGGGTCCTGACAACCAGCCGGACGAGCAGTAATGCTGAGTTCGGTGCAGGTTGCAAACCTGAATACCGAAAGCATCTGTTAAAAAATTTGAAATAAATCTTCGCAAGGAGAACGTGATAGAGACGAGGGCTGAAAAGTCGAAAGACTGATCAGCCCCCGTCTCTTTGTTCTTAAGATATGGATGCCGGTAACTCAGCCTCCTCGTTTCAGGCTTATCCAATGGGATAGTATTGTTGTGCGCCTCCGGTGTATATAAAAAACCGAGGGGTAAAGCAGAAATCAGCCTTGTGGCTTCGGTATTCGGCTTACACTAAGGTAGATACCCTAATATCTCCTATAGTGGCTTCTTACCTTCTCGATCTTGTCATTTCGCATACGCTTATACGCCCGTACCTTGACAAGTCTGACAATCTCCACTTCAATGGTGACTATCGCAAGATGTTGATTTGTTCGCATTTTTATTTAGGTATATATGTGTGACTGAACGAACAATACCCTCTTCGCAAAGTACCCCCTCGGTAAAACAAAAAAGCAGGCATCCCTTTTAGGGAAAAGATGCCTGCTCTTATTAGTCACACATTACCTAAATAATGTGTGACAAAGATACAATCTTTTTCTAGATTTCAAAAGATATGGTGAAAAACAAAAAACGGACACTGAAATCAGTATCCGTTTTTTCGTGGTAGCGGGGGAAGGACTCGAACCTCCGGCCTCCGGGTTATGAGCCCGACGAGCTACCAACTGCTCTACCCCGCGATGTTATTGGACTGCAAATGTAGCTATTATTTTGTAATATGCAAAATATTTCGAGAATAATTTTGTTTTTTCAACCTGAAGGGCTGTCGTTTTGTCTGATACTATCGGAATTATCCGGAATCCGGAACGGCTTTCAAGAGTTGTATGTCGTTTAACGAAGTTTCTGTATTATGCTTTGCCATTGCGGCCAATGCGACTTCTTAATTGGGTAAGAATGTACCCGAAAAAAAATGTGAAAAATCTTCAGATTCGCTTGTGTGTTGCGGCAGATAAAGCCGTCTTTATATTGTTGACATCATCACATAATGAAAACGTTGCGAATCAAAGAACTGATAAATTCATTTACCGGCCATTTCGTGCCGGGTAGGATTCGCGCATCATTTGCTGCCTGGTTTCTTGAGCGTGAAGACGCGGAGGAAAAAGAACGGGCGATGGAGGATATGTGGGATGAGATGTGTCTGGAGAAAGATAATTATGAAATAACCGGGTTGTTCCCGGACTCGCGTCAACTTTTGAAAGACGCTAAGGCAGCGGAAAGTCCATCAGAAAGCAAATTGGTCCTCAGATGGAGACGTCGGGCTATAATATACGGAGCAGCAGCTTGTTTGGGGCTGGTCTTAAGCAACGTGCTGTTTTTCTCAAGACAAAGTGCTTCTACAACGATAATGGCTTCAGCTGAATCAAAAGCAAAATTTAATCTCCCTGACGGCTCGACTGTCTGGCTGAACAAGCATACGACTTTGAGTTATTCCAACGGTCTGAAAGGTAAGACTAGAAAAGTGAGTCTGGACGGAGAGGCTTTCTTTGACGTATCGAAAGACCCGGAGCATCCTTTTATCGTCAATTCGACGGATATGAACGTGAAGGTCCTGGGTACGCGCTTTACGTTCAGCGCATATTCTGATGCGAAAGAAAGCGTTTATCTGGAGAGCGGAAAAATATGCCTGCAGTCTGATGACTTTTTGCCGGAGACGCTGATTCCGGGAGAGGCTTTCACGTATGACCCGATTTCAGGTGAAACCTCGAAAAGAAAGGAAAATGTGTTCAACCATTTATCATGGATCAATGATAAATTGGAATTTGCGAATACCTCTCTTGACGAGATCGTTACGAACCTTGAACATTGGTATAATGTCAAGATATATATGACCGACAGAGCTAAGAACATACATCTATCTCTGACAGTCAGACAAGAACCACTTACGGAAATCTTGGATGCCATTTCAAGAATATCCGGACTAAACTACACGATAAACGGAAACACGGTTACTATACGGTAATGCTATAGTAATTGATTGATAATAACCAATAAATAACCACGTTATGAAAGGAAAAACGCTGTTGTTGTCCATTTCAGCGATAGTTCTGCTTTTTCTGACACAACCAGCTCGCGCGCAGTCTGCAAAGATTAGCGTCAAGATGGAGAATGTCTCAGTGAAAACTGCTCTGGACAAGATACAGGAAATGACGGATTATGCCTTTTTCTATAACAACACGGAAATAGACGATTCGCGTATCGTCTCCGTTGATGCTAAAGAAAAGACAATCCCACAGGTGCTCTCTCAGATTATTCCGGGCGTAAAATGCAGATTTGAGAATAAGAAGATTGTTCTTGTTCCGGAAAGCAAAGTCGTTGAGACCGACAAAGTTTCGACCGCGCAGAAAAGTTTTACCATAAGAGGTACAATTAAGGATGAAAACGGAGAACCGTTGCCGGGTGCCAGTGCAATCGTGAACATTTCAGGCAAAACTTATGGGGCAGTAGCGGACTTTGACGGAAAGTTCGTGCTTGAACTGCCGGTTACTCCGGATAGAAAGCACTCCATTCTATTTTCCTGCATAGGCTTTACAGATGTGTCGGAGGTCATTTCAGGACGGGCATATTTCGAAATAGTATTGAAAACCGACAGTGAACTTCTGGCCGAGACTGTGGTTGTTGGCTACGGCGTTCAGAAAAAGGTTAACTTGACGGGTGCTGTTGCGGCTGTGTCTGCAAAGGAAATAGAGAAACGTCCTGTGGCAAACGTCGGCCAGGCATTACAGGGACTTGTTCCTAACCTGAATGTTACGCGGAGTGACGGAAGCCCGAGGTCTGAACCTTCTTTCAATATCCGAGGAAATACATCCCCGAACGGAGGCTCACCTCTCATCCTTGTCGATGGTGTGGAAACCAATATCTCCAGAATCAATCCTAACGACGTCGAGTCTATATCTATCCTTAAGGATGCATCTTCAGCCGCGATATATGGTGCTCGAGGCGCATTCGGCGTGATTCTGGTCACCACCAAATCAGGTAAGGAAGATTCCGCACCGCAGGTGACCTTCGATGCCAGGTACTCTTTCAGTGACAATACGGCAAGCACTGATTTCGAGACTCGCGGTTATTACAGCGCATACATCTCTGACTTGTTCCTAAAAACGCGCAGCGGCATCCCTTATACCAGTTATACGGACTATGACTATCAGCGCCTTTGGGAACGCAGAAATGATGTCAAGGAAAATCCTGAACGTCCTTGGGTGGTGACTGAGATGAGAAATGGACAGCTCTCATACGTCTATCTTGCGAATTTCGACTGGTACAATTGGATGTTCGACGAAAGCCGTCCTACCCAGGACTACAATGTCAACGTCAGCGGAGGAAGCAAGTATGTCAATTATATGGTTTCCGGCAGGTACTATCATCAGGACGGAATGTTCCGGATAGGCAAGGACGATTTTGACTCTTTCAATATGAGGGCGAAGGTTGACATTAAGATCAAGCCTTGGCTGCGCCTTTCAAACAATGTAAGGTATTTCTCCAGCGACTACTTCTACAACGGCAACAATTACCGCAAACCTCAGTTGCACGCTCTCGCTTCACTGGTCCCTGTGAATCCTGACGGTACCGCGGTTTCACACACTCTTATGACAAATTCGTCTTCACACTATATTATGGACGGATACAGCGCAATGCTTTATAAGGGTAAGCAATGGGGACGGAATGCCCGTCAGGAAATGACGATTTCTACGGCTCTGACGGCTGACATAACCAAACAGCTGAAATTGGTTGTGGACTACTCTTATGTTTACAAGAATTCAAAAACCAAGTATAGAGACACGACCGTTGAGTATTCAATGTATCCGGGCATTATCTCTCAGGAATCTACCAGCAGTTGGAAAGACCGTTATGACGAGAGTGACTCTCCTACGAATATGCACGTCGCCAATGCGTACGTTTCTTATGAAAATGGTTGGGGCGGTGACAGCAAGGTTCATAATTTTACCGGTACTGTCGGAGTCAACTATGAATCTTATTCGAGGACAAGTGTAGATGTCCGGAGAGATGACTTGCTTTCCGAGGACTTGTCAGATTTCAATATTGCGACAGGAAATATTGACAGATTGACCGGAGGGGTAAGCGAATATGCGCTTGCCGGACTTTTCTATCGCTTTACGTATTCTTATAAAGGAAGATACCTTGCAGAAACCAATGGACGTTTTGACGGCTCGTCCAGATTCCTCAAGGGCCATCAATGGGGCTTCTTCCCATCTGCTTCCATCGCGTGGAGAATTACCGAGGAGCCTTGGATGTCACCTGTTAAGAATGTGATGAGCAATCTCAAACTCCGTGCTTCATACGGCTCACTGGGAAACCAGAGTATCGGAGATTACGAATATTACCAGACAATCAGCACAAGCGGACATATGAATTATACCCTTGACGGTACAACTCACGCCGGTCACGCTGTGGCCTCTGCTCCAGTGTCTTCCGGAACTTGGGAAACTGTAACATCAATGGACCTCGGTTTGGATGCGGGATTTTTCGCTGACAAACTTACTTTCTCAGGTGATGTTTATGTCCGCGACACCAAGGGAATCCTCACAACCGGGCAGAAACTTCCTTCTACATACGGAGCAAGCGAGCCTCTGGTTAACGCAAACGATCTCAGAACTTTCGGATGGGAATTGCAACTTACCTGGAGAGATTCATTCAATATCGGAAACAGGCGCTTTGATTATTCGGTCGGAGGTTCCCTGGCAGATTATAAAGCTTGGTACACAAGATGCGACAACCCGTCCGGAATACTCAGTGACCCTTATGAGGGCAAACGTCTGGGAGAAATATGGGGATTCAAGGTAGATGGGCTTTTCGCGAATGACGAAGAAGCGGCCGAGTATGCGAGCCGGGTTAATCTTCAGTTCCCGTACGGTTCGGACTATTCAAGTGTAGGCTCTTACGGAAAAGGAGTGAGAGGCGGAGACTTGAAGTATCTCGATCTCAATGGCGACGGAAAAGTTGATCAGGGACAGAATACGCTTGACGATCCGGGCGACCGAGTAGTCATCGGTAACAGTCAGCCGAGATTCTCCTATGGCTTCAATTTCGGAGCGAACTTCTGCGGTTTCGACCTTTCCGTATTCTTCCAGGGCATAGGTCATCAAGACTGGTATCCGGGCTATGACAATATGCGTTTTTGGGGACCGTACTGCCGTCCTTACGCTTCGTTTGTCGGGCGTGACTTTATGAAAAATGTCTGGACCGAAACAAATACGGGTGCATATTTCCCGAGAGCAAGAGGTTATGCGTCCCTTAACGGTATGCTTTATTATACCAATGACAGATATCTCCAGAACCTGGCCTACATAAGGTTGAAGAACCTTAGTTTCGGATATTCGCTGCCGGAGAAGGTCTTGTCCAAAATTAAACTCGCCGGTGTAAGGTTCTACTTCTCCGGAGAGAACCTGTGGTACGGTTCTCCTCTTAAGAAAGTGAATAAATATGTTGATCCTGAGCATCTTGCAGGTGGTGGAAATAGCTCGAATGCCGATTCATATTCATTCTACAAAACATATAGTTTCGGTGTAACCGTTAAATTTTAGGAGATGAAAAATATACAATATATAATATGGCTTTCGGTCGTGACAGTTCTTGCTGTCGCCTGTGATGATTTTCTGGTCAGGACACCGAAAGACAAAATCACTCCGGAAACATATTTTACCGGAGAAACCGATTGCGCACTTTATACGAACGAGTTTTATCTTGTTTTCCCCGGAGCATCCTCAATGTATGGAGAGGCTGCTGACTACATAATCAAAAATACTGTTTCGGATGAGGTCAGAGGAACAAGGCTTGTCCCTTCGACTTCAGGGCTCTGGAATTGGGAGCGTCTGCGCTCAATCAACTTTTTCCTGGAGCATTCTGATCAGTGTTCGGACGTCACGGTGAGAAACAAGTATGTGGCTTTGGCCAGATTTTTCAGAGCTTATTTCTATTTTGACAAAATAAGATATTATGGCGATGTGCCTTGGATAGACAGAACTTTCACGGCTCAGGATGACGGGCTCTATCAGGGGCGTGACGACAGGAAATATGTATTCGAAAAGATGCTCGAGGATATAGACTACGCCATAGACCATCTCACCACGACCAAGTCTGTATATACAGTCACCAAATGGACGGCGTTGGCATTGAAGAGCCGTATGTGTCTTTTCGAAGGAACATTCAGAAAATATCACGGCATAGACGGCTGGGAGGAAGTGCTCACCGCAGGGACTGACGCGTCAAAGAAATTCATAAAATCTTCCGGATATGCCATATATACAGGAGGGTCAGCTCCGTATAGGGACTTGTTTACATTCCAGAATTCAAACTCGAGCGAGGTGATTCTGGCCAGAGCTTATTCTTCAAATCTGGGACTTACGCACGATGTCAACGGCTGGTTCACATCCACTACAATGGGCCGAAGCGGTCTGGCTAAAGATGTGGTTAATACGTATCTGATGGCCGACGGCAGCCGGTTTACTGATATCGAAGGCTATGAGACTATGACTTTCGAAGAAGAGACAAAAGCGCGAGATCCGAGGTTGGCTCAGTCCATAAGAACGCCGGGTTACACCAGGATAGGCTCCAACGCTAAGGTGGCGCCGAATCTTGCTGCCTGCATAACCGGCTATCAGATAACCAAATATGTCTGCTCGTCAAAGTACGACTCTTACAATACGTCAGAGAATGATTTCCCGCTTTTCAGAACTGCTGAAGTCTATCTCAATCACGCTGAGTCACTTGCCGAACTCGGGACTCTTACGCAATCTGAACTGGACCTCACTGTAAATAAGATTAGAGCGCGTGTGGGAATGCCTTCTCTTAATATGGAGGCGGCAAATGCTGATCCCGATCCTTATCTGCAGGACCCGGTTACCGGTTATACCGGAGTTACTGGACCGAACACTGGCGTTATTCTCGAAATACGCCGCGAAAGGACTGTCGAACTGCTTTGCGAAGGATTCAGATATTGGGATATTATGCGGTGGAAATCAGGTAAACGTTTCGAAAGGCCTTTCTTGGGAATGTATTTCCCGTCTGCCGGCTCTTACGACCTTGATTCCGATGGAAACATCGATTTCGTGATCTATTCAGGGACAAAGCCTGAAGAAGTCGAGGGCGTAGTGTATATGTCGCTGAGCGAGGCGAATCTTTCTGAAAAGAATTCAGGAAATCTCACCATACACTCTGATATTGAGCGTAATTGGAATGAAGACAGGGACTATCTCTATCCTATTCCTACGGACGAGATAACCTTGACATACGGTAAAATTAAACAAAACCCTAATTGGTAATGAATATGAGAAAGCTGATACATTGTTTGACAGTTGTTCTGCTTGTGGCGGTCTCTTGCAAAGAGGTCTCCTTGCCTGAGCAGATTATCAACTTGGATACTGAAAGCATTGTCGCTCCCTCTTTCGGTGCCGATTACAATATAGTCGTGGAGTCCAATACTTCCTGGGAACTTACTGCAATCAAGGAAGACTGGCTGGCTTCAGACTTTGAGAATGCTGTCGGAAATTCAAACTTCACACTGAAAGTTTCTGCAAATGAAAGCGTAAAGCGAAGTGCGGAAATTATCGTGCACAGCGTTGACGGAGCGGTTGTAAAAACCATCAGTTTCACGCAGCTCTCCGGTAACGGAGACGGACCGATTTCTATTGCGTCAGTTCGCGCTCTGGAAAAATTGGGTGATTCTTATGTATTCCCAATGGGAAGTATAGCAGGATTTGTCTCAATCAATCGGGAAAACGGCAATTTCCCGGAGAATACCATTTTCATACAGGATAGCTTTACTGAAAAATTGAGCGGAATCGCAGTTTACTGTGACAAGATGCCTGCTTTTGAACAAGGCTCGCAGGTGGAAGTAGAACTCGCTGGCGCGACTCTTAAACGTTCGGATGAAGGTATTCTTACAGTTTATCCTGCCGAACCTCCTGTTTCCGGAGAATGCAGTCCATTGGAAATCACCCCGGTCAGTCTTGAATTTGATGATATCGCAACCGGCAAATATGAATCTATGCTAGTGCAAATCAATAAGTTCCAACCTACGGAAGAATATATCGGAGAAGAATTTGTCACGAACCCAATGATGGAAAACAGGGCCGGACAGAAAATCAGAATGACTGTGAGACCGGATGCTCTGTTCGCGGAATCTACATACGGGCAGGGTAGCGGCACTGTTACCGGGATTGTAGGAGGACTTGTTGAGGGCAGGCCGTCTATACTTCCTCAGAGCAAAGATGCAGTTGCCTTCGGTCATTTCCGCATAGGTTCACTTCCTGGTGTCAAGAAACTTCCATACGCATTCTCTTTTTACTGCGACAGTCAGACAGACGGTGATACCAAATATATCAATTATACGCCTCTTACTTGGTTGGCTTCCACGAAATTGCTCTCCGGTACGGTGGCGGAAGATAAGGATATAAATGTCGGAGCATATCTGGAAATGACTGCGTATGCTTCTGACATAAGCAAGACGCTATATTCAGCGGGAAAGACTTATTGTTGGGCAGAGGCAGGAGCTAACGACAATATCAATTCTACCGGTTTCGTCTCTCCTGACGGAAAGACCACCCCGACCTCAGAGTGCGGCTGGTGGCTGACTGTCCCGCTTCAGACAGACCTTCCGTCCAAATTCAATGTGCTGTTTGGCCTTGCCGGCGGTGAATGGAGCATCAGTACTTGGAAATTGTCTTATTCGCACGATAAACTTGATTGGATTGAAGCCGGAGATGTTACAATCGGTAATGCTTGTACAAACGGAAGTTATTACTATCGTTTCTGTGTTACGGTCACTCCGGATTCTCCGTTCGAAGCGGATAACAACCTTTACCTGAAAATTACTCCGTATGGTACGGACGCGTGCAAACCGGAGAACCTCAATGCGGACGGACACGGCTCATCCTGCTTTATCCGACTTCATTCTGCAATCATAATCCAAGATGCGTCAGTGCCGACAACAACAGTGCCGGAAGGGGCCGTGCTTTTCGAGCCTTTTGATAATCTCACCCAAGGTGCAGACTATTTCTATGGCGAACGCAATGCAGGTTTCGCCAATTATTGCGGGTCTGAGATATCTGCCTGGACTTCAACTCAGAAGCGCGGTATGGATGGCACAAATGTGTATGAGCGTCCGGGCTATGCTCAGATAGGATATGTTAATGATGAAACCTCCGGTTCCAGAAATACTTATATAGGACGAAAGGGAAGTCTGACCACGGCTCCGCTTGGAAAATCCGGCGATTTCACGTTGTCTTTCAAGGCTGGTGCCTATAGAACCCCTGCAATCCGTACAAATGCTTCCAAGTCAACACCTGATGTGGCGTCTCCGGACATAACAGACGCTGTAATCATTGTGAACGGCGGCGGTACAATAAATGGTGCGACAAAAGTTGCAGTCAGCTCGCTGCCAACAGGATATGCCTGGAAAGAGTACAGTTTCAGCATAGAAGGTGCAACAGCCTCGACTACGCTTACATTTAC
Organism: Acutalibacteraceae bacterium; assembly: GCA_963636275.1. Taxonomy (GTDB): domain Bacteria; phylum Bacteroidota; class Bacteroidia; order Bacteroidales; family UBA932; genus Cryptobacteroides. Next base: position 99,742 of record CAVHJF010000002.1, read on the forward strand.
AAGTGAACCGGAGGATGGACAATTCTCACGTTGGTTTATTGATGAAATCCTAGTTAAATAATTTGTTATGAGAAAGATACTTGTATTTATTCTCGCAGTTTCGTTATTCGGTGGTTGCCAGAAGTATGACAACTCGATGTACATTCCGGCATACGGCAAGGATAAAGATGAACCGTCTGAGCAAGAAAAGGGCTCGGATGTGGATGATGATATAGTTCAGGACAATATTGCGGAGAATGAGATGAAAGTGATGTCGTTCAATGTCAGGCTAGCCTGTGACAGCGGCGACAGGGATTGGGAAGTCCGTAAATATGCGATTCCGGACCTTATCTATAAAGAAAATCCGACGGTTTTCGGTGTTCAGGAGGCTCTTACTGTCCAGCTTGTGTATCTCCGTGAGCAATGTCCTGAATACAAAGACATTGGAGTAGGTCGTGATGACGGACGTTCTGCCGGTGAGCATATGAATATTTTTTACAATACCAAGCGCACGAAACTTGAGGATTGGGGATATTTCTGGCTGTCGGAAACTCCGAACGAGCCGTCCTATGGGTGGGGTGAGAGCTATCGCAGAATTGCTACCTGGGCAATCTTTACCAACTTGAGAAATTCCGAGAAATTCTTCTATATGAATACTCACGGTCCTCTCAACGGGGTGGCAAACGCAAATGCGATGAAACTTATAGCCCAGAAACTGAAGGAACTTAATCCGGAGAATCTTCCCGCGATGCTTACAGCCGATTTCAATATTGAAGCCGACAATTCGAATTTTGCACCGATAAGGCTTCTGATGAAGAATGCGAGAGAAGCCGCTCCGGTGACGGATAACCACGATACTTACAACGGTTGGGGCGAGAGTAGCGGAGTCATCGACCATATCTGGTACAGCGGATTTGAGGAAGCTAAATCATATCGTACTGTGACAGATGTTTATCGCAACATTACTTATGTATCAGACCATTATCCGATAGTGGCTACGTTGGTTTTTTAGTAAATGCGACGATATCAATGCCGGTAAGTAATTATCAATAAAAGAATAACACTATTATGCGAACAATAAAACTGATTTCCATTGTTGCTTTGCTCGTTTTGTCTGGCGCTTGTGCCAAACAGGATGCGAAAGTGGCTGTGACCGGAGTAACTGTTACGCCGCAGAGTATGGAACTTTCGTTGGGCGAAACTGCAGAATTGACTGCGGAGGTGTCTCCTTCTAATGCTTCGGATAAAACGCTGTCTTGGTTGAGCAGTAATCCCTCAGTCGTTTATGTGAAGGACGGAGGATTGATGGCTTTGGCGGCAGGAACGGCAGATGTGACTGCAACGACTGTAGATGGTGGCTATCAAGCAATCTGCAAAGTTACGGTAAAGGATGACATCGCTCCTGTTCCAGTCCTGCCGACCAATATTATGCTGAACTACAGCGAATATGAACTGCTTATAGGTGGTACTGTCACTCTTGTCGCTTCTGTGCTTCCGGCCAATGCGGATGATCTTACGGTGCAATGGAGTACATCGGACGAGAAGGTGGCAACTGTTGATGCCGGAATTGTTACAGCCGTTGGTTCGGGCGTAGCAGTTATCACTGCAAAGACAAACGCTGGAGACTTGAAAGCTACCTGTACCATAACCGTTATCGACAAGGATAAGATAGAGTCCGACGGGCACGATGACTTCATAACGGACGAAATTGATTGGTAAACTTAAAAGTCTTAAAATCAAGAATTTAAATACAATTAACCCCAGATTATGAATACGGAAATTGAGAATTGTAAACGGGGGGGGTATAAAAACGAGACATACCTCTCACCATACGTGGAATTAATCCCGATCAGTGCGGAAACGGCATTTGCGGATTCCCGTACTGACAGATTGAAAGGCGCAGAAAATGAGGACCTGATTGTCGAAGACTTTTTTGAGTAGAATGACACTGAAAAACGGAAATACAATGAAAAAGATAAATATGATGATCTCAGCCTTGATGATGGCTGGAGCAGTAATTTCTTGTCAGAAAGAGAATAGTGAAACGGGGCAGGAAAATCGAGGCGAAGAAACCTGTGAGGGCATAACTTTCCGTGCGGTTTACGATGAACTGGACACGAAGACGCTTGTTGATGAAGGTGGAAAAGTTACTTGGTCTTCCGGCGATTGCATCTCGGTTTTTGACGGAACCGGAGCTACCGGATGGGCTGCCGGATACACGAAGGATAAAAAGTACAAGAATACGTTGGAGTCCGGTGCTACAGCCGTATTCAAGCCGAACAGTGAAACTGACGTTGCTGTTGAGGGTGCATCTAAATATTATGCGCTTTGCCCGAGGGATACGGGAGCATCCTGCGATGTTGAAAACGGCGTTTTTGACTTCTGGCTTATAGACTGTCAGAAAGGAAACAAGGATGGCTTTTCAGACTATAGAAGTGTGGAAGGACGTCATACCAACTATTCTGTAGCAATGACAACCGACCCTGCGAATGAGCCTCTTTCTTTCAAGAATACGGTAGCTCAATTGAAAATTACCGTTCCGGAATTTCTTGACGGCAAGGTTACACATATAGCCATTATCCCGATTGGCGGTGAGTATATCGCCGGTGATACTGAAGTTACCCTGAATGACGACGGCACTGTTGAGGATGTGGTCGGAAGATATGCTTGGAAAGACAATGGCTCAGGTTCAAAATATTCTGCAGTATATCTTTTCCCTGATTACAACACTGGTGACCGCTATACGGTTTCGGGTGCGACATTCTCTGCCGGAACCTACTATGCGGCGATTCGTAATGTGGAACTCAGCAAAGGTTTGCTTATAGAATATAGAAATACAGCAGGCGGAACTGCCAACAAAGCGCTCTCGACAGATGTCATAGCCAGCAAAAGAACCGGAAAATCAATCAGTGTGAAGACGTCTCATCTTTATAGAATGGGCTCCATTGGTGATAAACCGGCTTCGGCACCATCAGGGAAAGGCATATCCTCGATTCCGTACAGTTTCTCGTTTTACTGCAATACTCAAAAAGATGAAGACGGAAAATATATTACTAAAGGAGTTCTTTCGGAATCTGATGTGATTACGATGGGCGCCGGTGCGTATTCAGGTTATCAATATAAACAGTATTCAGGTGTCGCTGCAACGGAGAAGGATGAGAATATAGGTGCAAGCCTTAATATCTCCGGTGTGACATACTACAAGATGGGGCCAACTGAAAAAATCGCTACTCCAGGATATAACTATTGGGCTCAGAATCAGGCACACGACAATCTCAACGTGGCAAATATGTGTACGAGGGATGGTATAGCGGGACTTCCGTTTGAATGCGGCGAGTTCCTGTCGGTCCCTCTTCAGACAGATCTTCCGTCATCTTTCAATATCTCTTTCGGCTTGTGCTTGGGCGGAACTTGGGGTATGAAAGATTGGGCGGTATATTATTCCAATGACAATATTTCCTGGATTAAAGCTGGGCAGACAATAAGTATCAAGTCAGCTACTGCAAATGGCAAGAATTACATGTATTTCCAGGTTAAGGCTGACAGTCCGGTGCCATTCAAAAAGGGAGGAATGCTCTATCTTAAAGTTGTTCCTGTCGGAAAGGCCTCGCTGTCCAATACAAGTTGTGATGGTTTTGGTGCTGCCAGTTCCGGCAATGGACGTATCCGTTTCCACTCTTCCATAACTGTCTCTCCAGTTGAGGTTGAATCATCTTCAGCAGTCTCCGGAGCATCGATTTTTGAAGGATTTGACGGATTTAACGGAGGACTTGATTATTTTATCGGTGACAGACTTGCAGGTATGGCGAATTTCTGCGGAAATGCAGGGACTTTGTCAAACTACACTCTCACTAATGTCTATCAGCGTCCCGGATATGCTCAAATAGGATATGTTGATTCACAAACTATGGCTAGTGACGGTGATATGACCACCACTAATAAAGTCGGCTCTCTCAAAACTCCTGCGATAGGTAAGGCTGGTGACTTGGAACTCAGTTTCAAGGCTTGTGTCTACAGATCTCCTGCGGCTCGTGCTGAAGCGAAAACTAATGATAAGATTGACGCATATTCTACGGACTTGACTACGATCCGTGTCAATGTGATTGGTGGCGGAACAATTGACGGCGCTGCAACTAAAGATATCGAAAACGTGGCGGTGAACGATTGGCAGCCAATCTCGCTGACAGTAACAGGCGCGACAACTGATACTCAGATCGAGTTTACTTCTCCGTCTGAAGGGACATTCCACAGGTGGTTCATTGATGACATCTGCGTGAAGTAGGCAGTATAGAGATAATAATAGAAATCTCGTAGAGTAATATTTTTGACAACCGACTGAAATCCGGATTTGAACCGAGGATTCAGTCGGTTGGTTCATTTTACGCGTAGACTTCTGCTATTCGGGCGCGGATTGTAGCCAATGCGGCCGTGATGTGATTCTCGACAGTACGAACGTCGATTCCAAGCCGCAGAGCGATTTCACTGTTTTCGACATTCTGGTAACGGCTAAGCCTGAATACTTCGCGTCTGCGTTCAGGCATATTGCTGACGGCATCGAAGATGATCAGCTCGAGTTCATCCAAACTTACCTGGTTTGAGGTGATGTCAGAAAAATCATCAGTGCATTTGAGCGTTTCGGCGACATATCGACGGTTAATCTGCAAAGTCTCGAAGTAATCCATAATCGCATTCCTCAGCATACGGAAGAGGTAACTGTCGAATGATACGACTCTTGCCAGATTTTCTCGCTTCAACCAGATTTTTACAAATGAATCGTGGACTATGTCCTTGGCTACGGACTGGTCTTTAACGAATGACAGAACAAAAAAGTAGGCGACCCCACGAAACCCAAGATACAACTCCTCGAATGCCCTTTCATCTCCTTTGGAAAGGCGCATCATCAATGTGGTTTCCTTGTTTCCTGACATTGTCCGTAGTGTTATTTTACAGAGAACTAATTTAAGCAAAATCTCTCTAAGGACCTATGTCTGTCAGTAGAATTTTTACTGATTTTTGCTGGTTACCACCATAAAGGTCACGGCGACTAGGGTTATGGATACGCCGACGATGATGTTTGCGGTCAGTGATTCGCCGAAAAATATGGTTCCGACGGCTATTGCGGTGATTGGTTCGAATACTCCGAGTACAGATGTCTTTGTCGCGCCTATGATTCTTGTGGAGATTGCCAGAGTAAGCATTGATATTACGGTAGGGAATATCGCCAACCCTATGACATTCAGCCAACTCCTGTAGTCCTGCATACCGTTCATAAAATTCTCTCCTGACACGGCGCTGTGCGTCAGAAAGATCAATGACCCGATCAGCAATGCGTAGAATGTAAGTACGTGATTGGATACGGTACGGAGTCTGCGGCTGCGGTTCACGATGACAAGGTACAATGCGTAGGCGAGTGCGGAACCTCCTGCAAGCAGCAGCCCGACATAATTGAGCGAAATGTTTCCGGAAGGATGTCCGAGAATAAGTACGCCTGCGAATGTGAGGAATATTGATATCCACACCTGCCAGGTAGGATAAACCTTGAGAAATACCATTATCAGCGCTACAAGAACAGGGTAGAGGAATACGATGGTAGTCGCGAGTCCTGCCGGGATGTAGTTGTATGCCGAGAAAAGCATCAGGCTGCTAAGCCCATAAAATACGCCCAGAATCGTCAGTCTGAACAGTTGCGGGAGATTGATCTTGAATGATTCTTTTCTGAATAATAGCCAGATTCCGAGAAATGCCACTGCGAGCAAGTATCTGAAACTCAGCATTGTATCCACGGATACTCCGTTGCTGAGCAGAGGTTTTGCAAATAGGGGATTGAGTCCGTAGGTTACACCGGTGATGATGCCGGCGCTGAATCCCCAAATTGTTTCAAACTTGGAACGATTACCAGAATCTAAAGTTTTCATAATTGTCGCTTGAAAGCGTCTTAATGTTGCGGCATCTGCCTGCGTATCGGACGGCACGAATTTGGCGGATTTTTGTATGGACTTTCTGAAGTATGAATAGTGGCGAGGTTAACTCCTTATCTTACAGTGTCATAAATGCAACAATCTCCTCGATCTGCTCCTTGTCGAATGACTTCTGCTCACCGGATGCGAGATTCTTTACATTGATCTTGCCTGAAGTGATTTCGTCTCCACCATTGATTGAGATGAACGGAATTGACTTCTTCTCCGCATAGTCAAACTGCTTCTTGAGCTTGGACGCGTCCGGATAGATTTCACAAGCTACACCTGCGTTGCGGAGCTGCTTTACGACAGGGATGAGATATGATACCGACTCCGAGTCCATATTGGCAAACAACACTGTGGCAGAACCGGCCAGCCCTTTCGGGAACTTGTCAAGACCTTTGAGTACATCGTAGATGCGGTCGGCTCCGAATGAAATTCCCACTCCGGACATCCCCGGAAGTCCGAAAATGCCGGTAAGGTTGTCGTAACGTCCTCCTCCGCAAATGCTTCCGATGGCATAATCCAATGCCTTCACCTCGAAAATTGCTCCCGTGTAATAATTCAGACCTCTGGCCAGTGAAAGATCCATTTCGACCTTCTGCGAAACTCCGGCGCCATCGATGAATCCGAAAAGTTCGGTCAACTCTTCAAGACCTTTGAGTCCGGCCTCGGACCTTATGCCGGAGGCGGAGTTGCCTTCCATAAGGTTCTGCATCAACGCGATTTTCTCTGCGGTCGTGCCTTCGAGTTTCAAAATAGGCTCGATGACTGCTATTGCGTTGTCATCCAGGCCTTTCTCGCGCATTTCGGCCTCCACGGCCTCCAGACCGATCTTCTCAAGTTTATCAATCGCAACAGTGATGTCGGTGACTTTGTCCGGGCAACCGCAGATTTCCGCGAGACCAGTGAGTACCTTCCTGTTGTTGATTTTTATCGCTACATTGATTCCGAATTTGGTGAAAACCTTGTCGATAATCTGCACGAGTTCAAGTTCGTTAAGCTGTGACTTGCTGCCGATTACGTCCGCATCGCACTGATAGAATTCGCGGTAGCGGCCTTTCTGCGGGCGGTCTGCACGCCATACTGGCTGAATCTGAAACCGTCTGAACGGGAATGCGATCTCGTTCTGGTGCTGAACGACATATCTGGCGAACGGAACAGTCAGGTCGTATCTGAGACCTTTCTCACATACGGCAGTTGAAAGTTTATTGCTGTTGACGCTGCCGTCTTCATTCCTGTATGAGTCGAAATCCACATTGCCGAAAGCATCTCCGCTGTTCAGAATCCTGAACAGGAGCTTGTCACCCTCGTCTCCATATTTTCCAAGCAGGGTGGACAAGTTTTCCATTGCCGGCGTTTCAATCTGGACGTATCCGTAAGTCCTATATACAGAGCGGATTGTGTCGAAAATATAGTTTCTTGCGGCCATTTCTTCCTGACCGAAATCGCGTGTTCCCTTAGGTATGGATGGTTTCTGTGCCATAAAAATATATGTATTTCTCTAAACTCTAAAGCGTAATCCACGAAGATAGCAATTAATATCAAGAAGTCATTTGAAATTGCATTAAAAGTGCTGTTTTCGAAGTATTTGATAAATCTGTTTGAATTTGGTAAATTTGGACGATGTTTTGTTATTTTGGCGGATATTTCTGAATTATTTGAAATCTTAAAAGGAAATTTCTTGCTTGAATTCTGGAAATTCGTCAGAACTATACTGATATATATTGTAAACCAAATAAAATGAAAGACTTTTTAAAGATGTTCCTGGCCGTTGTGTGCGGCCTCGCAATTATGGGCGTAGTCGGCTTTATGTTGTTTTTCGGCTTCGTCGGAGCATTGGCTTCCTTTGGAAGCGAAACTCCTGTGATTCCACGTTCAGGCGTGCTGGATATGGACCTCAGCAATATCTCAGTATCAGAACAGGCTCAGGATATTGACATTACCGCCAGAATCAAAGGCGATGAGTCGGTGTCTGTAGGACTTTGGGATGCAGTTCAGGCTATCAAGGCTGCCGCTGCAGACCCTGCTGTCCAGTATATTTTCCTCCGTCCTGAAGGCTTGAGCGCAGGTCAGGCTCAGGTTGAGGAATTGAGAAGGGCGTTGTCGGATTTCAGAAAGAGCGGCAAGGCTGTGGTTTCTTATGTGGAGAATCCTTCGACAGGAACATATTATCTTGCATCTGTTGCTGATAAGGTATATATGGGAAAATATAGCGGCGGTACCAATACTTTCCTCGGTATCAGCAGCCAGATGTTCTTCCTCAAGGATATTCTAGACGACTTGGGCGTGAATATGCAGCTTATCCGTCACGGCAAATACAAATCAGCCGGCGAAATGTATATCAAGAACAAACCTAGCGCGGAGAATCTGGAGCAGACCCAGGTGATGATAAATTCGATTTGGGACAACTATGCGTCAGAGATTTGCGAGAGCCGCGGCATAAGCAAGGAGCAGCTGAACGGATTGCTTGACAATCTGACTCTCAATGTTCCTGCGGATTTCCTGAGCAATTCGCTTGTGGATGAACTGCTTACAAAGGAAGAACTGAAAGACAAGCTTGTCTCGCTTGCTGTCGAAAAAAACTATAAGGATCTGAAATTTATTCCGTTTGCGGATTATATCACTGCCAAGGCGGTGCCTCAGAAACCGTCAAAGAAGAATATTGCAATCATTTTCGCTGATGGCGAGATAGTTGACGGTGATGCCAAAGAGCAGGTTGCAGGCGACAGGTTCGCTGAGGAAATTGCAAAAGTCAGAGCGGATTCGACAGTAAAGGCAGTCGTTTTCCGTGTTGCATCTCCGGGAGGAAGTGTTCTCGCATCTGAGAAAATCAAACAGGAAATCGATCTTCTGCGTAAGGATAAGCCGGTTATTGCTTCTTACGGTGACTATGCGGCATCCGGTGGATATTGGATTTCAAACAGTTGCGATAAAATTTACTCAGACGCCACTACACTTACGGGTTCAATCGGTGTTTTCAGTATGATTCCGGATTTCAGCAAAACCGCTAAGAATCTGCTTCACGTGAACATCGTTTCAGTCAGTTCGAACCGTCACGGAGATATGTATTCTATGATGAGACCGCTTGATGCTCAGGAGGTTGAGTCTATGCAGAAGTCTGTGAACGATATTTATAATGCTTTCCTTGAGAATGTTGCAAGCGGCAGAGATATGACAACAGAGGCTGTTGATGAGATTGCTCAGGGACGTGTATGGGCAGGCTCAGATGCCTTGAAGCTCGGACTTGTGGATGAAATCGGTACATTGTCTGATGCAGTTGCGTTTGCGGCTGTCGCTGCAGGCGATGCCGACGTTGATTCTTGGCAGATTACTTGTCTTCCTAAGCCTCAGACACTTATCGAGAAATTGATGGAGTCGTTCTCCGGCTCTTCAAGCGTGCTTGCAGGGACTCCGTTTGAATCTGTCGAGTCCGCGTTCCGCAACTGGGACTGGAAATCATCAGATAAGACATTCGCAAGAATTCCTTACGTGATAGAAATCCAGAAGTAAGTATTCTGGAGCGATATTCGGAAATAGAGACTAAGAAGTCGATAGACTGATTAGTCTCTATTTCCATTTTTTTAAAGCATGTGTCCGAAGGACGATAGGGGTTGAGAAGGCGTGTCCACCCGCGGACACGGGTAGCGGGAGGGTGCCCGACGGAGACAAGTGGTCGAAGATCACGCAGGAAACGTTGGGAGGGTCCGGAGTGAAGCAAGTAGTAGACTTGCGGAACGGAGTCCTTCTCAACTCCTGTCGTTCTCCAGTATCTTGACTACGGCGAGATTTTGGTCGCAAGCCGACAATCTTGTTATATGACTCCGGAGCCGAGCATCTCGTCGCGGTCATACCAGACTGCGAACTGGCCGGGAGTGATTCCTCGCTGCGGTTCTTCGAATATGATGAACAGTCCGGACTCCCTCTGTATCAGAAGTGCGTCCTGCAGCGGCTGGCGATAACGTATCCTGACACGGTAACGCCTGATTTCGCCTACCCGCATCTTCAGGTCCTCGCGAATCCAGTGAATCTCCTCAGGGTTTACCTTAAGACAACTTCTGGACAGCCCTTTGTGGCGATGTCCTTCGCCGACATATATTATGTTATTCTCAATGTCGGTGGAAATGACGAACAACGAATCCTTGTGGCCTCCGATATTCAAGCCTTTGCGCTGGCCGATAGTGTAGAATTGAGCTCCTTCGTGTTTTCCCACTATCGCTCCATAAGGATTTTCCTTGTATCTGGTTTTCTTGATATGGTGCTTGCCTGAGCGGTATGTTTCAGTCTCGAACTTGATTGTGCCGTATGTCACCGGTTCGGAAAGCCTGTCCAATTGGCTGTCTGTCAGTTCACTTATCTTATCGAGATCGTAGATGGACTCTTTGTGGCATCCGCCCTCGAAATCTCCGGCCGCAGAGTGCGCTGACTTGTCATCGGAAATATAGTCGGTAATCAGATTCAGACGGTCTTCCTTCGTGTTCTTCAATATGGAATTGATTGTCTCAGTGATATATTGATACTGCTCTGAACTGTTGAAGAATTCGTCATAAACCTCTACGACGTCGCCCTCGACTGACTTGAGCTTCTGCTGAAGAAATACAGGAAGATCCACTTTTCCGACGAAACAGATTCCCTGAGAGTCCTTCTTCTCGGCAGAAGGCAGATCAGCTTCGTGGGCCAGCCTGCGGACTTCCGGCTTGCAGATGTCACCGATAGGGAACATTGCCATAGAAAGCTGCTCCTGAGTAAGTTGGCAGAGAAAATAACTCTGGTCCTTGTTCGGGTCTGTGCCGGCAAGAATCTTCCATACAGGTTTACCGTTTTCCATAAGCTGCTTACCATCAGAGCCGAGCACCGGCTCTTTCCTGCAATAATGCCCGGTGGCGACCATATCGGCGCCCATCTTCTTCGCGGCCTGCAAGAATGCGTCGAACTTTATTTCCCTGTTACAAAGCACGTCTGGGTTCGGTGTGCGTCCTTTGGAATATTCATCGAACATATAATCGACAACGCGTTGCCTGTATTCCTTGCTGAGATCGATGAAATAGAACGGAATACCGATTTTTCTCGCCACCATTTCGGCGACGAATTTGTCTTCCTCCCATTCGCAGTCGCCGTGGAGCGTGCCTTCCGTGTCGTGCCAATTCTGCATAAACATAGCAAAGACATCATAGCCCTGCTGCTTCAGAAGCAAGGCCGCAACGCTGGAATCAACTCCGCCGGACAATCCGATACAGACTTTCATATTGTCAATTAATTTTTCAGAATCTGTTTGAACCCGCAAATTTACATAAATGCAGGCTTTTTCGCTAAATCGTCACGTCGGTTTGGGCTGAAAATTTTTCTCTTATCCCGACTTTGATTATATTTGAAACGTTTGTGATACATTTAAGTCATTATGATCAATAAAACTCTTGAAATAAAATATAAGGAATACACGTCTCTGGAGGAATTGGAGGCGTGTGACAGGGAACTGTGCGAAGCGGCTGCAAATGCCTTGAAAGGCTCGTATGCGCCATATTCGAATTTTAATGTCGGAGCTGCGGTGAGGTTGTCTGACGGGACTGTCGTCACCGGGGCAAATCAGGAAAATTCTGCATATCCGTCAGGGCTTTGCGCTGAAAGGACAGCAATGTATGCGGCCCACGCAAATCATCCGGACGTGCCGATGAGGAGCATTGCCATCGTAGGCGCACAGAATGGAAAAATCAATGAGGATATCACATCTCCTTGCGGTGCCTGCCGTCAGGTTATGGCTGAATATCAGAAGATTAGCGGCGGATCAATGTCTGTCATATTTTATGGCTCAGGCAGAATCCTGAAGTTCGACAGAGTGGATGACGTGCTGCCGTTCATATTCACCAATCTTGATTGAAACTTATGGTTTCCTGCCGTTACCCTTGTCAAATAAAGAAAAAGCCGTATATTTGCATCGGGAAAGTCGTACACGACCAGCTCCCTCTGAACTCCCCCAGGGCCGGAAGGCAGCAAGGGTAGGAGGTCGTAGCGGTGCGATGTGCTAAGCTTTCCCTTTTTTTGTGCCCTCCCGCGTAGGTTGTCCGCCTTGCAATGGATACGCTGAGACAAGCACGCAGATAACCACATTGATAATAAATAAACAGATTCTTAATAAAAATTGAATATGGAACATTATTTTGCCAGACTTCAGAATGCCGTAAGGCTGTACTGGGATACGCCCGCAGTTTGCAATTACCGAGGCGAGTCGTTTTCTTATGGTGAACTGGCGACTCAGATCGAGAGATTTCATATCTTCTTCGAGGCTTGCGGACTGAAAAAAGGTGACAGAATCGCCATCTGTGCCAAAAACACCGCACGTATGGCGCTCTCATTCCTGGCGGTCAATACTTATGAAACTGTCGTAGTGCCGATTCTTTCAGATTTTACTCCGGAGAGTGTAAACCATCTGGTTGACCATTCCGAAAGCCTTATGTTGTTCACGGATAATGATATATGGGCAAAACTCGACAAGTCGAAAATGCCGTCTGTGATTGCGGTAGTAAGCGTCAATGATTTTTCATTGCTCTATGCCGGCAGTGAAGAAGTCAGCAAAGCGTACGCGTCCGTTTCGGAGAAATTCTCCGCCAAATATCCTATGGGATTTACCGGCGAGAACGTGCATTACAATACTGACAACTGGGATGACCTTGACATAATCAATTATACCTCAGGTACTACCAGCGCTCCGAAAGGCGTTATGCTGACATACAGGGCATTAAGCGCGACGGTTGATTTCGGTCAACGCTACATCCCTTCATCCAACAGTTTCAAGATGGTGTCTATGTTGCCGATGGCTCACATGTACGGACTCGTATACGAATTCCTGTATCCATTGTGCAACGGAACCAGCATTACATTTCTGGGCAAGACGCCGTCTCCGACGCTGCTTCTTTCGGCGATGCGCGATGTCCGTCCGTATCTGCTTATAACCGTGCCTCTAGTTATGGAAAAAGTGTTCAAGAGCGCCATCAAGCCTGTTCTGGAGAAACCGGTAATGAAAATCCTGACCAAGATTCCGGGAATCAATACGATTCTGTTCTCTAAGATTCGCGAGAAACTTCTCGGTGCACTCGGCGGCAATCTGCAGATGATAATAATGGGAGGCGCTCCGCTCAATCCTGAGGTTGAGAAGTGGTTCAAGAAACTTGGACTCCCTTATACGGTCGGATATGGAATGACGGAAGCGGCACCGCTGCTTGCATACGAGGCGTGGGACAAATATGTGCCGGGCTCTTGCGGGAAATCTGTTGATTGCGCTACTGTACGTATAGATTCGGAAGATCCTGCGCACATCGTCGGCGAAATCCAGGCGAAGGGCGCCAACATTTGTCTCGGCTATTACAAGAATCCTGAGGCTACAGCGATGGCATTCACACCTGACGGTTTTCTCAAGACCGGAGACCTCGGAGTTATTGATGCAAACGGCAATATCTTCATCAAGGGCCGCAGCAAGAGTATGATTCTCAGTGCCAACGGTCAGAATATCTATCCGGAGGAAGTTGAGGCTGTAGTCAATAATCAGGACTATGTCGTTGAATCAGTGGTAGTTGACAGGGCAAGCAAGCTTGTTGCTCTTGTCTATCTGGATAATGACGCCATCCGTAAAAATGGACTTGACGCCGAGGCTGTTGCAGATATTCCTGAACATATCAGACTCAATGCCAACAAGTCACTTCCGTCTTACAGCCAGCTTCAGAAGGTGGAGACGGTGGATGCTCCATTCGAGAAGACTCCTAAGATGAGCATCAAGAGATTCATGTACAAATAGGAACTGATTCAATTCAGTTTACCTTAAAAAATAGCGGGCGGTTATTCTTATGCAACAAAAGGATGGCCGCCTGCATCTATTGTGACGTATGTTTAAAAAGTTGATTGATGAACAGTAAACTTAACTTTACAAAAATGGCTGCCGTGACATTGGCGGCTGTTTTGATGTTGGTATCCAATCCTGCAAAGGCGTTCCGCGAACAGAAACCCTATAAGGTGGATATCTCGCTTTCTGTAACGGCCGGTGTCAGTCCTGTGCTTGAGGATAGATTTATGGATGGATATCATGATTTTTGGACGTCTGATGAGAAAATGTATCCTGATGTGGAGCATTACTATGCTGATTATATTAAGGATATGTGGTGTTCTCCTCTTTATAGTCTGAGAGCAGATGTCAAGTTGCTGCGTTGGTTGGCAGTCGGAGGCAATATCAGTTATCAGCAAATCAATGGTACTGTATATCACGGATTCCAAAGAGGAAATTCCCAGACTAAGCGCGGATACGCTCTATATATTATGCCGGAAGTGCGCTTTGATTATTTCAGAACCAGACTGTCAACTCTTTCGTCATCAGTAAGTTTGGGAGTAGGCGTGTATGACGGATTCAAACAGAATATATATCCGGAATTTCAGGTCAGCCCAATATCTTATTCCATAGGCAATGTGGTATATGGCAAAGTCGGACTTTCTTTTGGTACTCTGGTGAACGGACTGGAATTCGGTATAGGTGTAAGATTTTAAATCAATGAATGTTATGAAACTGAATATGAAATATAAAGCCTTGTTTGTGGCAGCGTCAACGCTCGCCCTAATGGCGTGTGAATGTCATTATCATTATCCTGAAGGACGCGAGTATGAGTTGTATGCGAACTCCGTGGAGGATTATGTCGTGAGAGAATCGGCTACAGGACTGGACTGCGTGATGAAAGTATATGAAATTACGGAAGGTAAGCCTGAAATAGGGAAGTCTTATACGGTCACAGACGGATTCCTGAATACGAATTCTCCGATTGTATGCAATGTCGTAAACAAAGATACCGTCTGGACGTATGGCTCGATGCGTATCAGACATTCGCAGTTGGCAGATGTCTGGAAGGTGGAAAACAAGGATGAGAAGTTCAATGCTGACGGCCATAAATACAATTTTACTGCGGAAGCGAAGCTTGACAGCGAACCTGATTCCGCGCACGTTAGACATCCGTGGACTATGACATTCAGCGGTAACCGTATTGAGAAAACAGATTACACTATGGAGTACAAGTCTGAGACACCGATAAATGTGCTCTGGAGTAATTATGAAACTTTTTGGAACAATGGTTTTGATATGAGGGGACGGTTTCTGATAAATTTTATGAAAGACGGAGGCATAGTTGATTGGATTCGTGCCATTTACTCGGAGTCCGGGCAGGCGTATGAAACGTCGCTAGTGCAGTGAGGTTTTGAAATTTGAGTTCCGAATATTAATCTCATTATATCTCATTATGACAAATTGTCATTAGACGCGAGTTGGAATGTAATTTGACTTTGAAGAGTCGTCCGGAATTGACGGGCGGCTTTTTTTGTTGGCTGGAGCGGATGGTTTGTTTGTTATCGTTTCCTCCATTGCAAAAAAAGTTGTCAGGCTTTCGGAATGAATTGAAATGGCCTTGCGGTCACGTGAAAAGTAAAATTTAAATTAAAAATATTATGGCTGAGATAAAAGGAAAAATCGGAGTCACTACGGAAAATATTTTTCCGGTGATTAAGCAGTTTTTGTATTCAGATCACGAGATTTTCTTGAGAGAGTTGGTTGCCAATGCGGTGGATGCTACGGAAAAGATGAAGGCATTGGCGTCTTCAGGTGATTTCAAGGGCGTTTTCGGTGAATTGGCCGTCCGCATAGAACTGGACGAGGATAAGAAGGAACTCAAGGTTATCGACAATGGTATCGGTATGACCGAAGAGGAGATCGACAAGTATATCAATCAGATAGCATTCTCTTCCGCCGGCGAATTTCTTGAAAAATATAAAGACCAGATCGGAAATATCATCGGTCATTTCGGACTCGGTTTCTATTCCGCATTTATGGTTTCAAAGAAGGTTACCATCGAGTCTCTCTCTTGGAAGGAGGGTGCCAAGGCTGTGAAATGGTCTTGCGACGGCAGCCCGGAATACGAAATGGCAGAATGTGAGAAAGCCGACAGAGGTACGACAATCACTCTTTATCTGGACGATGACTCGACGGAATTTGCAGCAAAGGGCAAGATTGAGTCTCTGCTGAACAAATACTGCAAATTTATGCCGTTCCCTATTGTATTCGGTAAGGAGCAGGAGTGGAAAGACGGCAAATATGTTGACACAGACAAGGATAAGGTCATCAATTCAATTGAGCCGTTGTGGACGCGCAAACCGGCGGACCTCAAGGAGGAGGATTATAAGGAATTCTACAGAAATCTGTATCCGACTTATGATGAACCGCTGTTCTACATCCATCTGAACGTGGATTATCCGTTCCATCTTACCGGAATCCTGTATTTCCCTAAGATTAAGGACAGAATGGCTGTAGAGAAGAACAAGATTCAGCTGTATTGCAACCAGATGTTCGTGACGGATCACGTGGACAATATCGTGCCTGACTTCCTAACGTTGCTGCACGGTGTCATCGACTCTCCGGATATCCCTCTGAATGTGTCCAGAAGCTATCTGCAGAGTGATTCGAATGTCAAGAAGATTTCCGGATATATAACCAAGAAGGTAGCTGACAGGCTTGAGGAGATATTCAGCAACGACAGGAAATCGCTGGAGGAGAAATGGGACAACCTGAAACTCTTCATCGAGTACGGAATGTTGTCGGACGAGAAATTCTGCGAAAGGGCGTTGAATTTTGCGCTTCTGAAGAACACTGACGGAAAATATTTCAGCTTTGATGAATACAGAAAGGCGATTGAGGGTGAGCAGACTGACAAGGACAAGAAGGTTGTATATCTTTATGCTACCGATGCCGATTCCCAGTATTCGTTCATCGAGGGCGCAAAGAATAAGGGTTATGATGTGCTGCTGATGGATTGTGAGTTGGATTCGCACTATGTCAATCTCCTGGAGCAGAAGCTGAAAGATTGCCGTTTCTGCCGTGTCGATTCTGATGCTGTTGACAATCTGATTCCAAAAGAGGACAGGACAAAGCCGACTCTTACAGAGGATGAGAAGAATGACGTGTCGGATCTGTTCAAGTCAGTGCTGCCGAAAGATTATGAATATTACGTTGACGTAGATAATCTCGGACAGGATGGAGCGCCGATTCTGATTACCCAGAATGAGTTTATGCGTCGTTATCGTGAGATGAGCGCTATGGGCGGAGGACTTAATTTCTATGGGAATATGCCTGCGGCCTATAACATCACGGTCAATGCGGAAAATCCTGTAGTGAGCAAGATTATCGAGGCTGAGAAGGCGTCCGTTAAGCCTATGGAGGTTGTTGCCGAGGCTGATCCTGAAATAGTCAAGGCCGGAGAAGCAAAGGATGCAACAGAAGAGCAGAAGCAGGCTGCAAAGGATGCCAAGGACGCTGCGCGCGAAGCTAAAGATGCCGCACGTTCAGTGCATAAGGCTGATATTGAGGCTTTTGCTTCCGAGAACGAGGCTCTTAAGCAGATTGCAGACCTGGCTTTGTTGGCTAACGGACTGCTTAAAGGAAAAGCATTGAGCGATTTCATTACACGCAGCCAGAAAGTTGTCAGTGAGGCATATCTGAAGAATACCAAATAAATACGGAATAAAATTGTTATCTTGCAGGACCGGTCTTGATGGCCGGTCTTGTTGTGTAAATGTCAAATAATAAGAAAATATGAAAGCTATTGTGAAAAATGCGGTCGTTGCGGGATTGTTTATCTTCGCGGCCTTCGGGTTTGCAAATGCGCAGACAACAGAATCGGTTACCATCAAGGGCTCAAAAGGCAAGTTGGCGGCTATTGTGCAGAAGCCGAAGATGGCAGAAGGACAGAAGGTCAGAGTGGCTGTATTGTGTCACGGCTTCACGGCATCAAAAGAGCATAAACTGCTCTGCGATATTGCTGACAGCCTTCAGCAGATGGGAATTGCCTCCATCCGTTTTGATTTCAACGGACACGGAGAGAGCGCGGGAAAATTGGAAGATATGACGGTTGTCAATGAACTGGAAGATGCACGCAAGGTGATTGCTTATGCTTTGCAGCAGCCTTGGGTCAAGGACGTGAGTATTGTAGGTCATTCCCAGGGCGGAGTGGTCGCTTCAATGATAAGCGGAGAACTCGGTTCAGGTATCCGTTGTGCCGTGCTCTGCGCTCCAGCAGCTGTCCTGCGTGAAGATGCGCTCAGGGGTGTATTGATGGATGCAATGTATGATCCGATCAATCTGCCGGATTATGTTTCCATATATAAAGGACAGTTGCGTATAGGAAAGGCTTATCTTGAGACTGCCCAGACATTGCCTATTTATGAAACTGCAAGCCAGTATGAGGGCCCGATGCTCATTGTGCACGGCACTGCAGACCGCATTGTTCCATATACTTATGGTGTGCGTTACAAGAGGGAATGCAAGAATGCCGAGCTGGTGTTGCTCCCGGGCGTGGACCATATGTTTATGACACAGCAGGATGCTGCACGTGCGGCCGGCATCGCAGCTGACTTCATCGCGAAACATTAAGCGAATAGCAGAGTGCTTGAAAAAACACGAGGGTGACCCCCAAAAAAAGGTCATCCTCTTATTGTTATCTTGCGGATTGTGACCGCGTCTGCAGTTTGCCTCTGATGAGGACTCCGTTCGCTTCGCTCACTCCGGACCTTCCCAACGTTTCCTGCGTGGTCTTCGACCACTTGTCTCCGTCGGGCGCCCTCCCGCTACTCGTGTCCGCGGGTGGACACGCCTCTCAGAGGCAACTGCGACGCGTCAGAACTCAATGCTTACCTTTGTGCTGGACTTCAGACGATTATGCTTGAAGCATTGGTTGAACTTGATGTTACAGAAGAGCGGCTTCCGGAGGAACAAAATTCCGAAGTATGCAGACTGAATGGTCATCATTGTCTTACGACTTTGACGACGTTCTTGAGGGTCTTGAGCTGGGATATGATCTTGTCGAGCTCCATATTCGACGGCACGGATACTTTCATTGAAATGTCGTATGTGCCGTTGCGCTGATTCTCGTTGACATTGAACTGCCGCATAGTGGCGCGGAACGTGTTCACGATATCCATTATCTGATTGATAATGAACGGCTCTATGGCAGTGATGACGCGAAGCGTAGCCTGGAATGTTCCGCTGGTAGGCGTATCTGCCCACCTTACCTTCTGAATCCTGTAAGGATACATTTCCAGAAGACGGGCCGCATTCGGACACGACATCCTGTGAATCTTGATACCTTCGGTTCTTGTCACAAATCCGAACACATCATCACCGAACACCGGATTGCAGCACTTGGACATCTTGTAGTCGAGTCCCTTCAAGTCCTTGGCATTGATTACTAGAATATCGTCAGAGGACTTCCCGGAAATCCATTTGTTCCTGGACTCTTCGGCCGCAGCCTGGTCTGCCGCACGTGCAGCCTCTATCGCCTTGGCCTCATTCTCATCGTGACTTGTGATGAAAGTCTTGATCTGGTCTATGTCGAGAGTGCCGTCTCCTATGGCGGCGAAGAAGGCATTGACTGTCGGCAGCTTCTGCTTCTTCATGAATTCCGCCATCATATCGTCAGGGAACTCCAACTTCCAGTTCTTCAACCGCCTGTTAAGCAATTCCTTACCTTCTGCGGCGATCTTGTACTCTGCTTCGCTCAGTGCTTGGCGTATTTTGTTCTTCGCCTTGGTGGATACGACGAAATTCACCCAGTCCGATGACGGCTTCTGGTTCTTTCCGCTCATAATCTCCACAATGTCTCCGGTCTTGAGCTTCTCCTTGATGGATACGGCTTTGCCGTTGACTTTTCCGCCGGTACACTTGACTCCGAGATTCGAGTGAATGTTGAACGCGAAATCCAGCACAGATGAGCCTGTAGGGAGTATTCTCAACTCTCCGGACGGCGTGAATACGAAAATCTCCTTGGACGGCGGTTGAGGCAGGTCCTCTGCGGATGTGTCCTGCGGATGCTCAAGATTGTATCTCACAGAGGTCAGCCATTTGTCCATAGTGACCTCGTGCTTGATGCCTTTGTAGGACCAGTGGGCGGCGTGACCGTTTTCGGCTATGTCGTCCATTCTCTTCGTCCGGATCTGCACCTCTATAAAAGCGTTGTCCTTGTTCTTTACGGTAATATGCAGAGACTCGTATCCGTTTGACTTCGGATTTGACAGCCAATCCCTAAGCCTGTGGGTATCAGGCTCGTACTCCTCTGTAACATAAGAATATACTTTCCAGCAGAGGTCTTTCTCTGTCTTGCTGTCCTCGTCGCAGTCAATGATGAAACGGATTGCGAAGACATCGAAAACGCCCTCGAACGGGACCTTCTGCTTCTGCATCTTTTTGTAGATGGAGTAGGCAGTCTTTGTCCTTAACTTCAGTTTATATTTGATGCCCGCATCCGAAAGCTTCTTCTCGAGAGGTTTGATGAATTCTTCCGTGAGTTTGATCCTGTCTTTCTCCGTGGCTTTCAGCTTATTGGTGATAAGACGGTATTCGACAGGATCCGCGAATCGGAAATAAATATCCTCCAGCTCGCTTTTGATATTGTAAAGTCCGAGCTGATGTGCAAGAGGGATGTACAGCATCAATGTCTCGAGTATTTTCCTTTCCTTTGACAGTTTCGGAAACATCTCGAGATTCCTCATCACCTCAAGTCTGTCCGCGATTTTAAGGACGGTGACTCGAGGGTCTGTAGAGTACTGTACAATCAGTTTCTTGTAGTTCTCCGCTTCAAGACGTGTGTCCTTAGGCTTTATGGTCGCGATTTTGTCCAGACCATCCACCATAGTGTAAACCTCAGGCGGGAAGTTGGCGGATTTGATATCATAATCTGGATGCTTCCGCAACGCCTCGTGCAGGAATACCGCAGTCACACATTCAGCCTGCAAGCCAATCTCATCGGATACGATAAGTGCCACATTCATAGGATGTTCAAGGAAAGGATGTCCGTTGTCCCTCAAATCGTCCTTCAATGCTTCTGATGCCAATGTCCAGGCGCGACGGATCATCGCCCTGCCGTCTTCATTGTAATGCGGGAATTTTTCGTCTATCAGATCCATATCATCTCCTTATTCAAAATTAACAACTTCCGCAGGCTAGAGTCTGTACTATCTCGGAATTTTACCGCGAATCATCCCAAATTTAATAATTTGAAATCTGTTTTGAAATAGTCCGGATGGACAAAAAACTGGTAAAACGATGGATGTGTGGCTTTGGTACGATAAAAATATATAATTTTGCAAGGCAGGCCTGAGCCGCAGCGGCGGGGCTTGGAAACTTGAAATGATTTCAGAACAGCAAGAGAATCGTATGAATCCGATATCGAAAAAGGTATGTATTGTGGGCGGCGGGGCTGCAGGTTGCTTCGCGGCAATCAATATAAAGGAACTTGCGCCCGATATTGAAGTATCGGTTTTCGAAGCCGGAAAGAAAATTCTCGCGAAAGTTGCGATTACAGGCGGGGGACGGTGCAATCTTACCAATTCATTCGCTGATGTGCGGAGCATTGAATCCGTATATCCGCGCGGGCATAGACTTATGCGTCATCAGCTTAAAGAATTCAGCAATGAGGATGCGATTGGCTGGTTCGAAGAACGAGGTGTGCGGCTTGTAACTCAGCCTGACAATTGCGTGTTCCCGAAGTCCCAGGATGCTATGGAGATAGTGTATCTGCTTGAAAGTCAGATGCGGAGGCTCGGAGTAAAAATATACGTGGAGCATAAAGTTTCCAGAATAGAACCGCGTCCGGATGACGCTGGTTTTCTAATCTCATTCGCGCAGAGAGGACAAACTGGTGAACAATTGCCGGAAAAGGCTGATATGGTGCTTGTTACGACGGGTGGAAGTCCGAGAATGGAAGGCCTGTCAATGCTTGAGCCGTTCGCTTTGGATATGATGTCACCTGTTCCGTCACTTTTCAGTTTCAACATCGGCGCAGAAAATGAGTCCAGCGACGGAAAGCAATCAGCGGTCGCGCAAAATTCAAAGCCTTCGCGCAATGCAGAACTCTCAAGTCTTATGGGAACTGTCGTGTCTGATGCTGTCGCCGGTATTGCCGGTACAAAATTCCGCGCGACTGGACCTCTGCTGATAACGGACTGGGGAATGAGCGGACCAGCAATCTTGAAACTGTCGTCATACGCGGCCAGGTTTCTCGCTGAGAACGATTATAAGGCGTCTCTTACCGTGAATTGGCTGGGGGATGAGAAGAACTGGAATGACGCTATGGCTATGCTCAAGTCATCGGCTTCGCGGAATCCGCAGAAACAGTTGTCCAGTGTGTTTTCGGAGGTGTTCAACAGCCGTCTGTGGAGCTTCTTCCTGCACAGGGCGGGATTGCAGGACTCCAGGCGTTGGGCCGAACTAGGCAGCAAGGGAATGAGCCGGCTGGCGGATGTGCTGACATCCGACATATATCCGATTGTCGGGCGCAACAAGTTCAAGGGCGAGTTTGTCACCTGCGGAGGAGTTGCATTGTCGAATGTCAATTCCAAAACATTGGAATGCCGGAAGTGGCCTGGGCTATATTTCGCCGGCGAAGTGCTTGATGTTGATGCTGTTACAGGTGGATTCAATCTTCAGGCCGCGTGGACAATGGGGATTGTCGCCGCACGTTCCATAGCATCCGGCAGTGCGGAAAAGGAGGCTTAGCTCTCTTTCCAAACTTTCAGATATTCCTGAAGAGCCCACATTTCGTCACGGTATCTGGCAGCAGCGGTGTAATCCAACTCTGCCGCAGCCTTCTTCATCTTCCGTCTGGCTTCTTCCACTGATTTTTCGATTTGCGGACGTGACATTGACCGGATTACCGGGTCTTGAAGTACTGCCGCCAAGTCAGCATTGATATAGCCGTCCGTATAAGCGGAATTTGATTTGCGTTTTGAGTCATCACCAAGTCCGACCGTGATTCTGCCCTTGCCGAGAGCGCTCGGATTAGGAATGAAGGTAGGGGAGTCGTATGAATTGGAAGCCGTGACACGTCCGAGATTCTTTCCGCCGTCGCCTGAGTTTCCTCCGAGTTCGGAAATAAGCATATTGTGCTTGACGTCTACCTGCTTAGGCGTGATATTGTGCAACTTATTGTATTCTATCTGTTTGGCTCGTCTTCGGTTGGTCTCGTAGATTGTCTCCTGCATTGACTTTGTCACGGAGTCCGCATACATTATCACAAGTCCGTGGACATTTCGGGCTGCACGTCCGGCAGTCTGGGTCAGTGCGACATTGGAACGCAGGAATCCCTCCTTGTCAGCATCCAGAATGGCCACCAGCGACACGGTAGGGATGTCAAGCCCCTCTCTCAGAAGGTTGACTCCGATCAGTACATCGAAAAGCCCGTTCTTGAAATCTTCAATAATCTCGACACGTTCGGCTGTATCCACGTCTGAATGGATGTATCGGCATCGGACGCCTCTCTTGCCGAAGAAATCGTCAAGTTCCTCTGCCATTCTTTTGGTCAAGGTCGTCACCAATACTCTCTCGTCCACTTCAGCCCTCTGGCGTATCTCTTCAAGAAGATTGTCCACCTGGTCGTGAGTAGGGCGCACTTCAATAGGCGGGTCCAGAAGTCCTGTCGGTCTGACAACCTGCTCGACGATAAGTCCTTCCGACTTGTTCAGTTCATACTCTGACGGGGTTGCGCTGACATATACGGTCTGGCCGGTAATCGATTCGAATTCGTCAAATGTTAGAGGCCTGTTGTCAGCAGCGGCCGGAAGCCGGAATCCATACTCGATGAGCACGGACTTCCTGGAATGGTCGCCACCGTACATTGCCCTGATCTGAGGAATCGTCACGTGGCTCTCGTCGATGAAGGTTATGAAGTCATTCGGGAAGTAGTCTATGAGGCAGAACGGTCTCTGGCCTTCTTTTCTGCCGTCAAGATACCTGGAATAATTTTCCACTCCTGGGCAGTATCCCATTTCCTTGATCATCTCGAGGTCGTATTCCACTCTCTGTTTCAACCTCTTGGCTTCCAGATTCTTGCCTATGCTCTCGAAGTATTCGATCTGCTTCACGAGGTCGTCCTGAATCATGCTTACAGCACGAATCGACTTCTCTTTCGTGGTTACGAAGTTGCCTGCGGGATAGATTGGAACTTCCGTGAGCTGTTCGATTGTAGCACCTGTCACGGGGTCAATCAATGACAGCGCATCAATCTCATCTCCGAAAAATTCAATGCGCACGGCTTCGTCCGCACCACCGAGATATACATCGACTGTGTCTCCGCGCACACGGAATGTACCTCGCTTGAAATCTGTTTCTGTCCTGCTGAACAATGCGTCCACAAGATGGTACAGAAGCCTGGTCTCGCTTATCTGCTGGCCGACGCGTACGGTCACTGTCTGCTCGTGGAAGTCCTGCGGATTGCCTATGCCGTACAGACAGGATACGCTTGAAACGACGATTACGTCCCGTCTTCCGGACATAAGAGCCGATGCTGCGCTGAGCCTGAGTTTGTCAATCTGCTCATTGATGCTCAGGTCCTTCTCAATATAGGTGTCTGTTGAAGGAATATATGCTTCAGGCTGGTAGTAATCGTAATATGAAACGAAATACTCCACAGCGTTGTTTGGAAAGAATGATTTGAATTCCCCGTACAGCTGTGCAGCCAATGTCTTGTTATGACTTAGAATCAAGGCCGGCCGTTGAAGTTTTTCGATGACATTAGCCATCGTGAAAGTCTTGCCCGAACCGGTTACACCCAAAAGTGTTACCGCATCTGCATTCTGCTTGATAGCGGAACATATTCCGTCAATCGCACTAGGCTGATCTCCGGCCGGCTTGTATTCTGATGATATCTTGAATTGCATATCTCAAAGATACGCAAAATCAGCGAAACATTACCACTTGTCAGTCCTGAACGGCACTGCAGGCAGATTCATTGTTCCGGTAAGGTTTCCAAGCTGGAAATCGCGGAAACAATATCTCACGGCAACCGGATTAGGAACTTCATCGCAGGTCAATACTACGGCATTGCCTTTACGTTCCGCTTTCGCAGTATGGAAAACTTTGTCTTCGCCGGCAACCTCAAATCCCTTGATGTCGTGCCAAGGACTGAGTCCGTCGTTTTTGGTGTTTTCGAAATATACGGTCACCTGATTACCCTCTACGCTATGACCTTTGTAAATAGGACCTTCATAAGGCAGCGCGCTCATACCGTAGGTCTTGTTGAGCGCCAGCAATGCAAGACGTTCACCGACCTGTCTTTTCTGGCAAGGATGAATCTGATCTGCCTCGTATGGATATGCAAGATCGTTGGTGCAGATGATTCCGCTGTTGGGGATGATTTCGGCAGCCTTGCGCTGTGCTTCGCGTATGCGTGCTCCCAGTGTTCCGTCTCCGCGATATGTCCAAGGAGCGAGCTCAACTTCGTAGAAAGGAATATCTCCCTGTCCCCAAAGGTTTCTCCATACTCCGACCATTGTGGAAAGCCTGTCCGCATAATAATTATGGAAGCCGACATTCGTCTCGCCCTGATACCAGAGGAATCCCTTGATTGTGTAATTGTGTACAGGATAGATCATTCCGTTGTACATCACGTAAGAAGAACAGCAGTGATACCAGCCGCCTTTCTCTTTGACCGGCTCGTGTGAACCTAAAGGAATTGTGTTCTCCGGATATGAATAAACAAGTTCTTTAGGCAGCCAGCTCTCCACTGCAGAGCCTCCCCAGTTGCAGGCGATGATGCCTACAGGTACGTCAAGGGCATTGTTGAGCGCGGTTGCGAAGAACCATCCTGCGGCAGTGAATTCCCTTGCTGACTCAGGCGTGGTCTCGACCCATTTCCCCGCTACAGTATCTTGAGGGGTCAATGAGCCTGTCTTCGGAATCTTGACCTCGCGCACTTTGTCTTTCCATAATCCGGCAGTCAATATCGCTTCAACTGCACCTTCTACAGGACAACTGTTGAACCCGTTGAGGGGCATTTCCATATTTGACTGTCCTCCGCACAACCATACTTCTCCCACGAGAATATCTGAGAGAGAGAGGCTTCCATCTTTGTCCGCGATGGTTATTGTCTGTTTGTCATAACTGCCCGCAGGCGTCGGAATGGCGATTTTCCATTTTCCTTCATTGTCGGCGACAGTGTTGAATTTCTCTTTTGACCAGGAAACTTTGACGTTTACTTTGGACGATGCCGCAGCCTGTCCCCAGAGATTTACGTTGCTCTGCTGCTGGAGCACCATATGGTCTCCGAGAATCTGAGGCAATTTGATTTTTGCGTCAGCAGTCGTACCGTACAATGCGAATGTCCCGGCTAACGCCAGTAATGCTAATAACTGATTTTTCATATTATTATTATGTGTTGGTTATTTATGTATTTATGATTCAGCCCGTTCGATGACTTCAAGGCACATTCTGGTATTGTGGTAAGGGCATTTCCAGAATCCGGCTTTGTCGTCAGTGCGGTTCTGTGTGCCGTCCGCCTTGAGACTCCAGAACCATTCGCCTCCATCCCTGTCCACGATATGCTCCCGGATGAATTTCCAAGTGTCCGTCGCCTTCTTCAATGCGGAAGCGTCTCCGGTCAGCTGATATATGTTCAGATAGCCGACTACAGTCTCCGCCTGCACCCACCAGTGCCTGTCGGCATCCAAGGCTCCGCTGTCTTTATGGAACTCATATATCATTCCTCCGTCCGGGATATATCCCTCGGAAGCTGCATCTGCAATCAAAATTATATCAGACTTGATGCTTTCCATATCTTCCCCGATGACTGTGGCAGCCTCGTGCAGAAGCCAGGATGCCTCAATGTCGTGACCGTATGAAACGATGTTGTACTTGCTGTTCCAATCATCGTCAAAGAACAGCCGGAGATGACCGTCTTTTCGGTCCAAAATCTTCTCGCGGAAAATGTACAGAAGGTTCTGGATACGTTCTTTCAATCTGTCATCTTTCCAAACTCTGTACAATGCTGTGTAAGGTTCTATGATGTGCAGATGGGTGTTCATAGTCTTGTGCTCGTTGGCGTCTTTTGCGCTGAGCCTCATATCTGCAATCGGTGCCCATTCCCTTGTCAGCGCCTCCAGGTAGCCGTTTTTCTCAGTGTCGAAACTGTGCGACTCGATGTCGTTGAAGAGTCTGATCGCATACTCCTTAGCTTCGTCGTCTCCTGTCGCTCTGGCATATTCGCTCAAGCCGTAGATTGCGAAACCGATGGCGTAAATCTGCTTTTTCGTGTCTAGCGGATTGCTGTCTTTGTCCAGACTCCAGAAAATTCCGCCGAACTCCTTGTCATAGAACTTGTCGATTATTTCGCGTTTGGCTCTGGTGGCCGTCTGAAGATATTCCGGCTTTCCGAGCACCCTATAGGCGGCTGAGAATGCCCAGAGAATTCTGGCGTTGAGAATCGCCCCTTTTTCGGCGTTCGGGTCCAGTTCTCCGAGTCCGTTGATTCTGCCTACGAATCCGCCTTTCGGGTCAATACATTTGTTTATCCAATATGGGAGAATGTTGTTTTCGAGCTCATTCTGCACTTCTTTGCGCAGGGTTGATATTTCAGGAGTGTTATTCATACAGTCGTGTTCAATCTTACGAAGATAACATAAATAATCGGCAAAGGCAAAGAGTGAGTCCGCCTCATATTATAAATTGGTAAAAAAGTATCAAACTTATTCTGCAGTATGCCTGTGATGCTGAAATTTTTTATATTTTTGCATAGCTGACACAATATAGTTACGCTAAAACATATTTCTGAAAACAGAAACACACATAATATAGTATGAACCACAGAATACTGACAACTGCATTTGTTGCACTCGTCGCTTCAGTAACCGCCGGCGCCCAGACATTCGAATCTAAGCGCCCTGAACCGCAGAACAGACTCTTTACCTCGGAATCCGTTGAAAATGTGATCAATGAGGTTACAAGTCAACTGACAAATCCCAAACTCGCCTGGATGTTCCGCAACTGTTTTCCTAACACCTTGGATACTACAGTGCATTATAGGGACGACAGCGACGGAAATCCGGATACATTCGTATATACTGGAGATATTCACGCGATGTGGATGCGTGATTCCGGTGCACAGGTCTGGCCTTATGTCCAGTTGGCCGGGACAGACGGGCATCTGAGCAGGATGATAGCAGGCGTCATAAACCGACAGTTCCTCTCGTTGAGCATTGACCCGTATGCAAATGCGTTCAATGACGGCCCTACCGGTGACGGTTGGAAAACTGACGGTACGGAGATGAATCCGAATGTATATGAGAGAAAATGGGAAATAGATTCTCATTGCTACCCGATACGTCTTGCGTACGAATACTGGAAAGTGACAGGCGACGAGTCTGTGTTCGGTGACAAGTGGCTCTCCGGAATGAAGGCTATTCTCAAGACTCTCAAGGAGCAGCAGCGCAAGGAAGGACACGGCAGTTATGTGTTCACCCGCGTCACCGACCGTCAGCTGGATACCAAATGCTGTGGCGGACTCGGTAATCCGGTGAAGCCTTGCGGACTGATCGCGTCATCATTCAGGCCTTCTGACGATGCTACCACATTCGAGTTCCTCATCCCTTCCAATTTCTTTGCAGTCTCATCTTTGCGCAAGGCTGCGGAAATCCTTGAAAATGTGAATAAGGAAGCTGCAATGGCCGGAGAATGCAGGGCTCTTGCGGACGAGGTGGAAAAAGCCATCAAGGAATATGCAATAGTAAAACATCCTAAATACGGTAAAATATATGCCTTCGAGGTTGACGGTTTCGGCAATAAATATCTTATGGATGACTCTAATGCGCCAAGCCTGCTTTCTCTCGCATATCTTGGCGATGTGAAACCGAATGACCCTGTTTATCGCAATACGCGTAAGTTTGTGCTGAGCGACAGCAATCCGTATTTCTTCAAAGGCAAAGCCGGGGAAGGTATCGGCGGCCCGCATATCGGATATGATATGATCTGGCCTATGTCAATAATGATGCGTGCGTTCACTTCTCTGGATGATGCTGAAATACAGAATTGCATTGTTTCACTTATGAATACGGATGCCGGAACTGGTTTCATCCACGAGTCTTTCCACAAAGATGATCCGACAAACTTTACCAGAGCCTGGTTCGCCTGGCAGAACACTCTCTTCGGAGAACTGATATACAAACTTGTCTCAAACGGAAAACTCAACCTGCTCAATTCCATTGTTTTGGATAATGAGGGCAGAGCGGTTGTTTTAGCTCGTTGAGCCGGTAATAAGCTACGGCGTTCGTGCAAAGCGTGAGCGCCGTCTTTGTCTAATATCCACTAATTGATAACGCTATGAGTGAGGTCCTTACAGAAATTACGCAGCTTTCGGAACTGGATTGTTTCCATATAGTTGACCGCCATAAGACTGAATTTACATATCCTCTGCATCGTCACCGGGAGTTCGAATTGAACTTTGTCGAGCACGGGGAGGGAGTCAAGCGTATAGTCGGTGACAGTATGGAGACCATCGGGGAATATGACTTGGCTCTGATCGGTGCGGAAAACCTGGAACACGTCTGGGAGGAAGGAAACTGTCAAAGCACTGATATTCGCGAGATTACGATTCAGTTCTCTCCGGATTTCTTTTCGCCTTCGCTTCTCGCCAAGAATCAGTTTGATTCTATCAGAAAGATGCTCAAATCTGCGGATCACGGAATTGCGTTTTCATTGGAAGCAATAATGAGGGTTTATCCTTATCTGGATAATCTCGCATCTGAAGCGGACCATTTCGTTCAGTTCCTTAAATTTCTGTGGATTCTGAACGAATTGTCAAAGGGTCCGTATAAGATATTGGCCAGCAGTTCATTCGCTCATTCGACCAGAAATCAGGAGAGCAGGCGGGTGACCAAGGTAAAGCAATATATCAATGATCATTATTCGGAGCAGCTGCGTCTGGATGATTTGGCTTCGATGGTGGGAATGAGTCCTTCGGCGTTCAGCCGTTTCTTCAAAATGCGTACTGGTAAGTCGCTGTCAGACTATTTGTTGGACATACGGTTGGGTTATGCGGCAAGGATGCTGGTGGATTCGACGAAAAATATTTCCGAGATATGCTATGAAAGCGGTTTCAACAACCTGTCCAACTTCAACCGCATTTTCAAGTCGAAACGTAACATAACTCCGCGAGATTTCCGTGCTTTGTACAAGAAAACCAAGGTCTTTGTTTAACTGTTGACGACACTGGTGAATCGCATTTAATCATAATAATATGTCAATTTTGTATTTGTTTGGGTGAAGCCGTCTGCCTAAATTTGCGGCGCTTTATTATAACACTTAAAACAACTTCCAAGATTCTGAAAGTGAGTATGAAAAAATCAATTGCATTAGCTTTGGCATTGACCTTGGTGTCGTGTTCCGACAAAGTCGACTTCTGGAAAGTTCAAGACGGTAAATTTGTACGCGGAAATGAATCATCCTATTTCATCGGCGCGAATATGTGGTATGGCCCGCTTCTTCTGTCCGATACGGACGCTGCAGACCCGGACCGCTTGTATGCTGAGCTGGATTCGTTGAAATCAATCGGCATAACAAATCTTCGTGTGCTGGTAGGCGCGGACGGAAATGAGGGTGTCAAATCCAAAGTTGAGCCTGTTCTGCAATATGAACCGGGTAAATATGACGAAAAAGTGTTTGTCGGACTTGACCGTTTCCTTGTTGAACTTGGCAAACGTGATATGTCTGCCGTGCTGTATATCAACAATGCCTGGGAGTGGTCAGGCGGATTCGGCCAGTATCTGGAATGGGCAGGAGCTGGCAAGGCGTTGAGCACTACAGATGCAGCCTGGGATGACTACAGGGCATTCACATCTCAGTTCGTCACCAACGCGAAAGCTAAAGAACTCTTTGCGGAAGACGTGAAAAACATAGTCGGCCGTGTCAATACGGTTACCGGCAAGCCTTACACGGAAGACCCTGCGATTTTTTCCTGGCAAATCTGCAATGAACCTAGATGTTTCTCTGAATCGGATTCTGTGAAAGCCGCGTTCGTGGACTGGCTATATGACGCTGCTGCTCAGATCAAGTCATTGGATCACAATCATCTGGTGTCATCCGGAAGCGAGGGAAGCTTCGGATGCGAATCGGATATGGAACTCTATGAAAAGATACATTCCTGCAAGGATATTGATTACCTTACCATACATATCTGGCCTTTCAACTGGAGTTGGGTCCGGAAAGAGACTCTTGAACAGGACCTTCCGACAGCGATAAAGAACACGAATGATTATATTGACCAGCATATAGCGTTAGCCGAGAAACTCTGCAAGCCGGTGGTGCTGGAAGAATTCGGTTTTCCGCGAGACGGTTTCCAGTTCTCAAAGCAGTCCGGTGTGGCGTTGCGTAATGAATATTATTCCAATGTGTTCGACCGTATTGTGAAATCCGCGTCTCAGGGCGGCGCTCTGGCAGGCGTGAATTTCTGGACGTGGGGAGGTCTGGCGAAGCAGTCTCCAGTGAATGTCTATTGGCAGAAAGGCGATGATTACTGCGGTGATCCGGCTCAGGAGCAGCAGGGCCTCAATTCTGTATATCTGTCAGATACGTCCACTATAAATCTGTTGAGAAATAAAATTTCAGAAATCAAACGCTGAAAATTCTTCTGAATGAATCGGCTTCAGCAAGTCGGTTATGACAAGATTTCGGGAGAATCGCCGTTTTAAACAAAAGCAAACAAACATATATGAGCAGTGTAGCAAAAGCAAAATTGTCGGAAAAGATCGGATACGGCTTCGGTGATATGTCGTCATCGATGTTCTGGAAAATCTTTTCGTACTATCTTCCATTCTTTTATTCCAATGTTTTCGGTCTGAGTCTGGCCCACGCGGGTACTCTGATTCTTGTGACCAAACTCTATGACGCGATTTCTGACCCTGTGATGGGACTTATCGCGGACAGAACCCGCACGAAATGGGGTAAGTACCGTCCGTATCTGCTGTGGATAGCAGTGCCTTTCGCAATAGCCGGAGTGCTTACGTTCTACACTCCTCAGACAAGCAACGAGACTTTCAAACTTGTTTATGCTTACGCTACATATATATTGATGATGACAGTCTATACGGCGATCAATGTGCCTTACGGTGCGATGCTGGGCGTGATGACTGATGATTCGAGAGAAAAATCCGTGTTCTCGTCCTTCCGTATGTTCTTTGCGTTCATAGGCAGTTTCATCGCAATGGGTGCATTCGAACCGCTGTTGAGATTGCGTTCCGCTATGCTTGGAACATTGCCGGAGAAATGGACTCTGGCTGATTCTACTTCCGGCGACTGGACAATGGCGATGGTTATTATCGGTGTCTTCTGTACAGTGCTGTTCCTGTTGTCATTCTTTATGACAAGAGAGCACGTCACTGAGGCCGAAATGGCGAAGGAAAAAGCTCAGGAGAAGTCTGAATCCGATGCCGCGCCTGTGGAGCAGAAATCCGTATGGGAAGACCTCAAGTGCCTTGTGTTAAATGGGCCTTGGTGGATGCTCCTTGGAGGCGGAGTTGCGGTTCTTCTGTTCAACTGTATCCGTGGCGGCGCTGCGGCTTATTATTTCTCTGATGTGCTGGGTGTCAATGCTGTATATACTTTGGCCGCATTCCTTACTGCCGGAGAAATTTCTCAGCTGGTGGGAGTGATTGTGACTGTGCCGATATCAGAGAAAATAGGCAAGAAAGCGACGTTCCTTTCAGTTCTGTCCATCATAACAGTTTTGAGTGTTGTCGTGGTATTTCTGCCGGAGACGCCTGCCGGTATGTGGACATTGATGGTGCTGCAGATTCTCATTTGTATAGCAATCGGCATTAATTCTCCTTTGCTGTGGTCTATGTTCGCCGATGTGGCAGACTATTCTGAATACAAGAACGGCAGTGCTTCAACCGGTTTGATATTCTCATCTTCGTCGATGGCGCAGAAGTTCGGTGCCGCTTTCGGCAGTGCAATCGTGCTGTGGGTGCTTATGGCGTTCGGATATGACAATGCGAAAGGTGCGGTGCAGACTCCGGAGGCAATCGCCACAATCAAGGCTCTGATAAGCTGGATTCCGGCAATCGGTTCTGCGATGGGCATTTTTGTGATAGCTCTGTATCCTCTTACGGACAAGCGTATGAAAGAAATCCGCGCAGAACTCAAGAGGGGAGAATGATGATGTCTTTTTGATGAAACGATTTAACTCAGTGTTTCATTATTATTCTTTGAGACAGGTGTTTATATAAGATATTTTTAATCATTTATTTTTATTGTAAATTTGCCCTCTGTTTGAAACTAGAACAAATAATATAATCGTTTTTAAAATGAAAACTTCAAAGTTGTTCGTTAGTGCTCTTGTCCTTATGGCTGGTGCACTTTCCGTAGCTCCTGCGATGAATGCTCAGGAAAACGGAAATCGTGACGAGAATGGAAAGATTGTCCGCGGACCATATCTTACTAACCGTTTCGGTGATAATTGGTTCGTAGGCGTAGGCGCCGGTGTCAATACTTGGTATGGTAAAGGTGTAGACGGCAAATTCGGTGTAGCAACTGATATTTATGTAGGAAAATGGTTGACTCCATCCACCGGTATCAGAGGCGGTTGGGCCGGTCTCAAGAATAAGGTTGAGGCAAAAGACGGTTACACTGCTTGTGACGGTACTTTCAACTGCAATACCGTTCACGTAGACTTCCTTTGGAATCTGTCTAATGCTTTCAGCGGATACAAAGAGACAAGAACTTGGAATGTGATTGTATATCCTTCATTCGCTTATATGCGTGCAAGGGGCAACAATGAGTTCGGTGTCGGAGGTGGTCTCCTGAATAATTTCCGTCTTTGCGATAGGGTGAATCTTTACTTGGATTTGTCCGTATATGGAACAAAGAGTGATTTCCCTCACGTTTCTCCACGTCCTAACACCAAGTTCGGTGTTCTTCCTTCTGCAAGATTCGGAGTCGCTATCAATCTTGGCAAGACTGGTTTCAAACGTCATTCATCTGCAATGCCTGCTATTGTTCCTGTACCTTTCACGGAGGATCAGTACAATCAGCTTCAGAATCGCGTGAATGCTCTTGACAAGGAGAACAAGAATCTTAAGGATCAGGTTGAAGACCTTAAGAATGTTCGTCCGGATACTGTTACCGTAGCTCAGCCAGTTGAG
This sequence comes from Acutalibacteraceae bacterium, assembly GCA_963636275.1. Lineage (GTDB taxonomy): Bacteria > Bacteroidota > Bacteroidia > Bacteroidales > UBA932 > Cryptobacteroides. Next base: position 133,650 of record CAVHJF010000002.1, read on the forward strand.
ATAGCATCTACTACAACTCTTTATTTCGAGCTCGGAAAAGCTGAACTCACTGAGCGTGAAGCAGCACACTTTGACCTCTATGTGAAGAGTGTTCTTGAACTTGAGCCTGACAAGGTGTTCGTTCTTACCGGTTCTGCCGACAAGAGCACAGGTTCAGAGGCTACCAACCAGCGCCTTTCTGAGGAGCGTGCAAACAATGTGAAGAAGCTTCTTGTCGAGAAGTATGGCGTTCCTGAGGAGCACGTAAAAGTTAAGGCTGACGGTGCGAAGAACAACAAATATACTTCTGCAGTTCTTAACAGAGTCGTAACAATCGAATAATTTCAGATAATCTGAAAGATTATACTTGGAGGATGACTATTTGGTCATCCTCTTTTTTTGTGCTCCCCAAACCCCTTGAGTCGCGTCGCTCCGAAGTGCCTTAAAGTACAATGCTGGTTTCAATTAGTTGGGGCTACGGGGAGAAACTTTTTGATAGGAAAAGAGGATAAAATTTCGTAATTTTACACGTTTTGAATATGACTGAAATTCGGAATCGGCGGAATGTTGACAGATATGATTTCGGAATAGTCAGATTGGATTTGAAAAACTGATTAAAATTATGAATATCAGAATAATAGCAGGAGCGTCGGTTGCATTTGCAATGGCCATATCAGTTCCTGCATTCTCAGAGTCAGAGCACGGCGCGGGGGCTTCGTATGTTGTGCCGGGAGGACAGCGCGGTCAGATGAAATATGCCAAGGACCTTTATGAACACGGTATGTATGTCAAGGCCCGTGAAGTGTTTTCTTCGTTTGACAACGATCCTGTAGCCAAGGGATATGCCTTGCTCTGCGATATAAAGATGAAATCTGTAGGCTACGAAACCAAGTTGATGAAATATGTGGAAAGCTATCCATATTCAGGACTTGTACCGCAGATCAGATATGCTCACGCCTTGAATCTGTTTGATGCGCAGGATTATTCAGAATCGGCTGCGGAATTCTCATATATTGACGAAAAGGGCCTTTACAAAGACCAGATTGCGGAATATACATTCAAGAAAGCCTATTCTGAACTTGAATCAGGCTCAGAAGATTCTGCTCTTGAAGGTTTCCTGAAAGTTACGGAAATGCCGAAGAATGATTTTCAGGCACCGTCCGCATATTCGGCAGCAAGCATTTACTATGCAAGAGAGAATTTCAACGAGGCGATCAAATGGTTCTCGAAATCGCAGAGAGACCAGCGTTTTGCCCGCGAATCGGCATACTACATAATGGAATGCCGTTTTATGAACAAGGACTACAAGTACGTGACTGACAATGCGTCAAAGCTTTTCAATTCGGTCCCTGTAGAGCGTCGTCCGCGTCTTGCGAGGATTATCTCCGAATCGTATCTTGTTCAGGGAGATGTCGATTCCGCCAAGTCCTATTATGACAGAATCGGAACTGCCACTGAAGGGACATCCGATAAGGATTATTTCTATGCAGGTTCGTTGCTCTACGCTATGCGCGATTATAAGGGTGCGATAGATAATTTTACGAAAATCACCGACAAAAGTGATTCATTGGGGCAGATAGCAGATTATCAGCTCGCCTACAGTTATGTGCAAACAAAGAACAAGGTGCAGGCGCTGCAGGCGTTCAAGAATGCCTCTTCACTCGGGTATAACCGTGATATACAGGAAGATGCCTATTTCAATTATGCTAAATTGGCATTTGACATCAACAGAGACCCGTCTGTATTCACAGCCTATATGAAGGCTTATCCGGAGAAGGCGAAGGATGACCAGATTTACAGCTATATGGCATTGGCGTCATTATACAACCGCGATTATGCGTCAGCTGTCGAGGCTTATGACAAAGTCGATGTCTTGGATGATGATATGCAGCGCAACTATATGAAAGCCAACTATCTGAGGGCTAATCAACTTATAGCTGCCGGCTCTTACCGCAAGGCGATTCCTTGTCTGAAGGCGGCCGCATATTATTCTGACAAGCGTACTCCGTTCAACCAGCTTTCGCGCTACTGGCTTGCGGAGTGCTACTACAGGGACAACGACTTCACCCAGTCAGCGGAGATATTCAAGACACTGTACAACAATTCGGCGTTGAACGGTAAGCCTGAAGGCGATATCCTGCCTTATGATGTCGCCTATTGCTATTTCAAACGCGATGATTATCCGGCCTCGCAGGAGTGGTTTGACAATTATCTCCAGTCCGGTAACAGAAAATACAGAAGAGATGCTCTGGTGCGCAAGGGAGATGCTTATTTTATGGGCAAGGACTACCAGAATGCGATTTCCTCATATCTTACCGCTATAGATGAGAACGCCTTCGGTGATGATTTGTATCCATATTATCAGGCGGGACTTTCCTATTCATTGCTGGACAAGCAGAAAGACGAAGTCAAATTGCTGGCGGCAGTGAAGTCGGCAAAGCCTGAGACGCCGTATTACTGCGAGTCCATGTATGAGCTCGGACGCGCTTATATGGGCATCAATGATTCCAAGAATGCGGAAAGTGTTTTCACGACGCTTGCTTCGGAGGGGCGCGACACCACATACCAGGCTAGGGCTCTGATCGGATTGGGAATGCTTGCGGCTAATGATTCGAAATTCGATGAGGCGATTTCTTATTACAAACAGGTCGTGGACAAGATGCCGTCTTCCGAATATTCTTCAGATGCCTTGCGCGCGATTGAGTCCATTTATCAGACGAAACAGGAGCCTGAGCAGTATTATGCTTATCTCAAGACTCTGGACGGAGAGTCAACTTCAGAGGAAAACCAGGAGTCTATGTTCTTCAATGCTGCAGAGCAGATATTCCTCTCCGAGAATTATCAGAAGGCATTATCCTCATTGCAGGCCTATATGAAGGAATATCCTCACGGAGACAATGTCGTGCTTGCCGAATTCTATATGGCTGAGTCCTATAAATATCTCGGAAACAAGGAACAGGCTTGCGACTGGTACAAGAAAGTGATTGACGGCGAGGAGAGCTCATATATCGAGTCTGCATCTCTCAGCTATGCGAAACTTTCATACGGACTTGAAAAATATGCCGACGCTTATTCCGGATATCAATCACTTTCGGCGAATGCTCGCATCGAAAGCAACAAGCATACGGCTTTGGTCGGTATGATGAATTCCGCATATTACGGAAAAGATTACGAGAAGGCGATTGCGGGTGCTGACAAGGTTTTGGCAGATAAAGCTAGTGACAGGGGAGATCTGCGTCACGCGAAATATGTGTTGGCAAAGTCTTATCTCTCAACGAGTCAGCGAGATGAAGCTATGGCGCTGATGAAAGAATTGTCAGCCTCTCCATCTTCGGACGAAGGTGCGGAAGCTGCTTATCTGGTCATTCAGGACGCGTATGACAATGCTCTCTTCAACGATGTGGAGACTTTGGTCTATAAGTTCGCCGACAGTGCCGGAGGACAGACTTACTGGCTTGCGAAAGCCTTTATCTTACTCGGAGACTCATTTGCCGAGCGCGGAGAAATGAAACAGGCGAAAGCTACATTTGAAAGCATCAGAGACGGTTATACCTCAGCTGGAAATGACGATGTCCTGGACAATGTCGAGATGCGTCTGAAAAAGATTGAAGAAAGAGGGGAGTAAACGTTGAGGTAAAATGAATCAGTTAAAAATTGACAGTATGAACAAGATATATATAGTTTCGTCAGCATTGCTTGCAATGGTTTCGGGCGTGTCCCTTTCGGCTCAGAATCTGAATCCTACAGTGTCAGTATCGCGAGCATACGAGGGAAGTCTTATGGAAGTCCACAAACCGTCTCAGGTGATGACGGTTCCGGATTCCTTGTTGCAGTTCGATCTGGATTTCGACTATTCTGTTTTTGAGAAGCCTTACAAAGGAGCATACGATTTCAAGCCGTATTTTCTGCAGATGCGACCTGAGTCTTCGGGCTACAACGGAAATAAATTCTTCCTCAGAGCCGGTGCCGGATATCAGTTGCGCCCGGCTTTCGACGCAGTCTGGGAACCTGTAAGAAAGGGCCGTTTCAGAATGTCCGTATATGGTTCGCACCATTCATATATAGGCAATTACAATCAGATTACTTTGGATGATAATTCCAATTTGAAGCGTTCCGGAGATAAATGGAGCGGGTATGATATGTATTCGAACGGCGGCGTTTTCGGGCAGGCTGATTTCTCGAAGGCCGTGTTGTCATTCGATGCGGATTATCTCGGTATTCACACCAAGGACCAGGCGAGGTCTGTCGGCTATAATTCAGGGAATTTCAACGTGCGTTTCCGCTCTGAAAATCCTGCTGAAAAATACATTTTCTATGACGTCAAGTTGAAGTATTCATACGCGCGGCAGGGAATCGAAACTGACAATGTTGTCAATGGAACTGTATATATGAATCAGTCCGGGGCGAATAAGCCGCTTGGCATATCAGATTTGGATTTTGTCTCTACTGCGGGTCCTGTGCTTGACCGCTACAACAGTGTCCTGGTGGACCTCGGAGTCGGTGTTACCTGGTACGGAGGTTATATGAAGACGAATGTCGGAAATGTCTATGT
>CAVHJF010000003.1:0-137466 GCA_963636275.1 Acutalibacteraceae bacterium
AGGCTCTCGACGATATGATAGAGGACGGAAGCAAGACGAAGGCTCCCGAAAACAAACTGAACGACAACTTCGCCAAGAAGGAGTTTCAGGAGTTGTGGAAGCGCATCAACCACAAATATGCCTACACCGTGGACTTCGACAGCGAGGAACTGATAGAAAAAGCAGTGGCTGCCATCAACAAGGAACTGACGGTTACACAGCTTAGCTATGTCGTGACCCGTGGCGAACAGAAGGACGAAACTACGTTTGACGATATGGCGGAAGGTTCCATGATATTGCAAGAGGAGAGGGCGGAGTACAATGTGCGCACCGATGTGGTGAGCAGTGTGAAGTACGATTTATTGGGCAAGATAGGCTCTGCCACCAAATTGACCCGAAAGACCGTGGCAACCATCCTCTCGAAGATTATGCCGTCGAAGTTTGATATGTACAAGGCAAACCCCGAGGAGTTTATCCGCAAGGTGAGCCGACTTATTATGGAGCAGAAAGCCACCATCATCGTGGAGCACATCAGCTACAACCAAGTGGAGGGCGCATTCGACAGCGACATATTCACGCAGGAGAAGCACGCCACCATCGACCACGCCTATGAGAGCAAAAAGAGCATTGTGGACTATGTGTTCACCGATAGCGACGGCGAGATGAAGTTCGTTGGCAACATCGACACGGCGAAGGAAGTGGCAGTGTACGCCAAACTCCCGAAAGGATTCCATATACCAACTCCTGTAGGTAACTACTCTCCCGACTGGGCGATAGCATTCCAGGAAGGCACGGTGAAACACGTCTATTTCGTGGCGGAGACCAAGGGAAGTATGTCAAGCATGGATTTGCGTGATATAGAGAAAGGCAAGATAGCCTGTGCTGAGAAACTCTTCGAGCAGCTCTCTACCGCCAACGTGAAATACGGCAAGGTGGACAGCTTTGATACACTGATGGATATAGTGAAATAAGGATTTATACTCGCCCGGAGTGTACTCTCGGCTGCATAAAAAATAATAAATAGATAAATGTTAGACTTATGAAGATAGATCATATCGCGCTCTATTGCAGAGACTTGGAGGGAATGAAAGCCTTCTTTGAGAAGTATTTTAACGGGACACCGAACAACTTGTACCATAATCCGCGCACCAATCTGCGCACATACATTCTGACGTTTCCCGATGGAACGTCAAGACTTGAACTTATGACACGCCCCGAAGTGGAGGGTGACAACGATAGCCAATTCCGCGCGGGCTTCATTCATCTGTCTTTTGCTGTCGGAAGCAAAGAGGCTGTGGATGAATTGACGGCCACGCTCAAGGCCGATGGCTACGAGACATTGAGCGGACCGCGCACAACAGGCGACGGATACTATGAAAGCTGCATAAGGGGCTTTGAGGGTATCTTGTTGGAAATCACTGTATAATACTTCGCTATATAACAAAAAAGTCGGCTGAAAAATCAGTCGACTTTTTGATTTCGTAGCGGGTCGCAGGATTGAACTGCGGACCTCATGATTATGAATCATGCGCTCTAACCAGCTGAGCTAACCCGCCAGGACTGGCTTGCGAGCCAGATTTGTTGAGATAGAAGGATTCGAACCCTCACTGACAGAGCCAGAATCTGTAGTGCTACCATTACACCATATCTCAATGTAACTGTTCCCCGTCGCTTGAACAACGGGACTGCAAATTTACAACACTTTTCTTGTTATGCAAACTTTTTGCCCACAATCTGCTTAAATTTCTGCGAAAGATTCTTTTTTAAGGCCTTTTCGGGGACCTGTTTGGTGCTTGCCGGTGGGTCGCCGGGGAGTTTTCAAGCATTTGAATCCGGAAGGAAACCCGTAGCAGTATTTTATTCCGCTTTGAAAACCAATGCGGTCGCCCATACCTCGCACCCCTCGCGCCTGCCTACGAATCCCAATTTCTCCGTTGTGGTGGCCTTGACGGACACGCAGTCTTCATCAACACCAAGAGTTTTAGCAAGTGTAGAACGCATCTGAGGTACGTATTTGCCGATTTTAGGACGTTGCAGTGCGATGGTTATATCCGCATTGCCCACGGAATATCCTTTGCTGCGGACCAGTTCCACAACCTTTGCAAGGAGAATCTTGCTGTCCACACCCTTCCACTCGTCTGAATTGTCCGGGAAATGATGGCCGATGTCGCCAAGAGCGAGCGCGCCCAGCAGGGCGTCACACAATGCGTGGATTGCCACGTCGCCGTCAGAATGTGCGACAAAACCGCAATCAGAATCTATCTTTACTCCTCCGAGCCACATTTCCAGCCCCGGAGCTATCTGGTGTACATCAAATCCGTTCCCGACTCTGAACGGACATATAGAACTGCTCATAATACCTCTTTTATGTGAAGTTACGATTTTCTGACAAAAATACAGCAACTTCTTCGTAACTTTGCGAATTGTTGTGTTGATTCCACCCATATCGGGTAGCTCGGAACGACATAAATTCTTAATAGATAAAGAAATGGCATTTGACAGACGAAGACGTAACGGCGGCAATCGCGAGAACGGAGATTCAAGAAGAAATGGCCCGAGAAAAGATGGCGGGCGCAGAAATGGCGGCAATTTCGGTAAAGACCGCAGAAAGAAAGATGAAAAGCCTTTGATGGAATGTCCGGAAGTGACGGGAACTGTACAGATGACCCGTGACGGATATGTCTTTGTGAAAGTCGAGGGGATGGATGATGACGTCTATGTCAGAAACGGCAAGACCAGAGGAGCGTTGAACGGAGACGTGGTCAAAGTTGCCATAACCAGAGAAAAGACGGATACAAAGCGTCAGGAAGGCATAATCGTTAAGATAGAAGAGCGTTCGCGCAAACCTTTTGTGGGAGTTCTTCACGTTGTCGGCAATCAGGCCTGGGTTCTTATGCAGAGTCGCGTGATGCCGTACGATATCAGCATCGACATTACTGACGGCGACGGCAAGCCGCTTATGCGCAGGCGTGGTGACCTTCCGGAGACAGGATATCTGAAATCTCTTGGTAATAAGGAATTTACAGTCGCAGGCGTGACCGAGACAGTGGACGGAAAAGATGCTGAATTGAAAGTTCATTCCGGTCTCAAGGTAGCCGCGCTGGTGGACAGTTGGGATAGGGGAGAACCTAACCCTAAAGGCCATCTGGTTGATGTCCTGGGCGAGCCGGGCGAGAATGACACTGAGATGCACTCGATATTGGCGGAATATGGACTTCCATACAGATTCGAAGCTGAGGTGGAGAACGCCGCTGACAACATTTCTGATAAAATTACATCCGCAGAGATCAAGAAGCGCCTCGATTTCAGAGATACACTTACATTCACGATTGACCCTGAAGATGCCAAGGACTTTGATGACGCGCTGTCTTTCAAGGTGTTGGATAACGGCAACTATGAAGTGGGCGTCCACATAGCAGACGTGTCGCATTATGTGACACCGGGCACCGTCGTTGACAAAGAGGCGCAGGCACGCGGCACATCGGTATATCTGGTTGACCGCACGGTGCCTATGCTTCCGGAGAAACTCTCCAATAAGCTTTGTTCATTGCGTCCTAATGAGGAGAAACTTACATTCTCCGCAGTATTTGAGATTACACCTCTCGCGAAAATCGTGGGCAACTGGTTCGGACGTACAGTCATAAGATCAAATTACCGTTTCGCTTACGAGACCGCACAGCAGATCATTGATAACGGTGAAAAGTCCCTCGAGATGGACTTGCGCGGAGGTACAGACGGTATTCACTCCGCAGTTGCAGACCCGATTCTGGAAGCCTCACCGGAGGCCGCCGCAAAGCGCGCAAAGAAAGCGAAAGAAGATGCTCAGCAGTCCGGAGACGCATTTGCCGAGTTCAAGGCTGCAGGACGTTCAGAGGCAATGATGGGTGCGGGACTCTATGAAGGCTGCGTCATTCCACGCGAACTTAAAGAGGCCATCCTTACATTGCACAAACTGGCATCCATCCTCCGTAAACGCAGATTTACATCCGGCGCAATCAGTTTTGAAAGGCCTGAGATGAAAGTTGAGGTGGATGAGAAAGGCCGTCCGATACGTGTTTATCAGAAAATCTCCAAGGAGGCCAACTGGCTTATCGAGGAATTTATGCTCCTTGCAAACCGCTCTGTAGCTGAATTCATTGCCACCGAAGGCAAGATGAACGGCGTGGCCAAGAAGAATGCGAAGACATTTGTATATCGTATCCACGATGTACCTAATCCTGAGAAAGTTGCAGGCTTGAGAGAGTTTGCTGGCAATTTCGGCTATACGATGGAGGAAGCCGAGGACGGAAAGAAGTTGGCAAAGGCCCTGAACACCTTGCTTGCCGATGCCAAAGACAAACCGGAATTCGGCGCAATCGAGATTTTGGCGTTGCGTTCAATGGCGAAAGCTTGTTACAGCACTGACAATATCGGCCATTATGGCTTGGCATTCAAGTTCTACACTCATTTCACTTCACCTATCCGCCGTTATCCGGACACGATGGTGCACAGACTTCTGGCGATGTATCTGGACGGTGCCGATTCGCAGAGCAAGGCTTATTATCAGGAGCAGTGCAAATATGCTTCGGAGAGAGAGGTTATCGCGGCAGAGGCTGAACGTTCCAGCACAAAATACAAGCTTGTAGAGTTTATGCAGGACAAGGTCGGCGGTGAGTATGAGGGACATATCTCCGGTCTTACGGAATGGGGTATGTACGTCGAGATTGAGCCTACCAAGATAGAAGGAATGGTTGCTCTTCGTGACATCAGGTCCGATTTCTTCGAATTCGACCAGGATCATTACTGTATCGTGGGCAAACGTTCAGGCGTGAAATATAACCTGGGAGACTTGGTTAAGATACGTGTCAAATCAACCAATCTTGAGCAAAAACTGCTTGATTATGAATTGGTTGAAACTGGAGAGGAAGAGCACGTAGAGCAATATGAGGATATTCCTGGACAATATGAGGAAAGACGTCCTGCCGCAAAAGTGTTCGACAAGACATCCCGCAGAAAATCGGGGGATGACAGCGCTCCGAGAAAGTCGTCAAGACCTGCTCCGGGAGAAGGCAACAAGGAGGCCCGCAAAGCCAAGGTGAAACAGGCAATCAAGTTCTCCAAGACTCAGTCGCCGAAGAGAAAACCACGTTCATAAAGTGCTTTGAAAATGGCCTGAAGGCCGTTGATTAAAATGACTTCCTATGGGAAAGGGTGTTGATAATGCGAAATATCGGGAATTGAAGGTCAGAGACGGTGTGTTTATACCGGATTGTGACGTTGAATATCCTGAAAACAATTCAGAAGAACACATTGCCGGCGTTCGTTATGACGGGCGCGATGTGGTGTTGGATGATACATACCCTTACCTGGATGATTCGTTCCATTATAGGCTTCATCATTTTCTTAACTGGTTTGTGCGCAAAATCTACGTGTGCCCGGTAAACAGGCTGCGTTATGGCTTGAGAATCAAGGGGAAAGAGAATATCAGACGTTATTCTGACCTGCTTAAGGACGGAGCGATGACGGTGTGCAATCACGTTTACCGTTGGGATCTGGTGAGCGTTGTGGATGCGGTCGGGGCAAGTGACGTATGGTTCCCTATATTCGGAGATCACCTTCGCGGAAAAGACTATTGGTATATGCGTTTTGCCGGCGGTATTCCGATTCCGGAGTCTCGCTCGGGAATGCGCTCTTTCAATGAGGCTTTCGATGAACTGCACAGGCGCAAGCAGTGGATACACGTATTTCCGGAGGCTGCCAGTTGGAGATTTTATACTCCTATCAGGTCATTCAGGACCGGAGCGTTCACTATGGCATACAAATATGCCCTGCCGGTGATTCCCTGCGTGATAACTTATCGTCCGAGGAAAGGAATTTACAAACTGTTCGAGAAGCCGGATGTGCCTCTGCTCACGCTGCATATAGGTACGCCTGTCATTCCGGATACTTCTGTTCCGCGCAAGAAAGAGGTTGAGCGTATCCTTGTGGAATCCCATCGTCAGATGGTTTCGATGGCCGGCATTATCAATAATCCCTGGCCTGCCGTGTTGCAGTAGGTTGAGGTTGCACTTCAATGAAATCGAGGCTATAATCCTAGGCGCTCAGACCTGAACCCTAAAGTTTTAAAGCCGGGCGCGACAAGTAGTTTAAAACCGAATTCCAAGGGGCCTTAAATTGCAGTCCGGAAGAGTTTAGAATTTCAATCCGAAGCGTTCTAGCAACTCATCCCACAATAAATCAACGTATTGATGGCTGCCGGAGGCCTTTTCATTAAGGCTTTCAGTTTCGCTGCCTGATGCGTTACTATCCGGGCATCCACTACGGTTTTGACCGATAGCCCGGTCCTTTTCACTGTTGATTATATGGATGAACTGCATTCCGGCGTCAAGCGAACCTCCGTCTGAAGAAACTTTGTCTCCGATCATTACCGCCTCACTTGGAGCGACTCCAAGCTGTTCACAGAATCTCTCGAATACAGTCCTGTTCGGCTTTAGCCCTCCTAGCTCCGGAGATTCCCGTATCAAGTCAAAATCGCCAGGCTCCACACCACACGCCTTGAGCTTTTCTTCGGCGAACCCGTAATCGGAAAGCACCCCGATTTTGTAATCTTTTTTCAGATGCGCAATCAGTTTCTTCAGATGCGGTCTCGGGCCGAAATCTCTGCCGATAATGCGGATTTGTGACGGCATATAGATGTCATTGAACCACTTGCGGCACTTTTCCGCTTTGGCGTCAGAACCTCCAGCCATCAGATGGAACAGTTCGTCATAATACTCGTCGGCATTTGAAAACTGCTTGGTCTTGAGCATCTTACGACATCTCCGCTCTGCTGCCAGGTAGCCTATATGCAGCGGATTTGACATTATCAGTCTAAAAGGAAAATGACGGGACTCGTATAAAGTCCCGTCAAGATCGAAAACTATTGCCTTCGGCTTGGCCGAGTTGTTTGTGTCAGTAATCTGAGTGTTCAAGATTCTCAAGTTTTGAGAGTAAATCAAAAGGATCTTTGTTTCGCACAAGGGCTCTAAAGAAGTATTTCGCTCCTTTGTTAGTCATTGAGTATCAAATCCTTGAACTTGGAATGACGCACCTCGTCCTGAAGCAGAATATTCAGCTTGAACTGACCGTCCCTGGCTCCCTCGGCAATACAGCGGCTCTTGAATTTCTCAAATGAATCCTTGCAAAGCCTGTGAGTTACAGGATCTTTAAGCCTCAGAGAATCGCGTTTGGCGATATATTCCACATTCTGCTCGCGGAGATATTTGTCCACAACCTTTGAGAACTCTTCTGCGGTAGCCTGAGATGTGCTCTGGTCTGCAAACTCATAATAGAAGTGATATGCCGAAAGTTCGAGGTCGGCGAAACCGATGAAGAAAGCGGTCTTGAGTCCTGTCTCGGCCTCGGCTTTGTGAACAGCCTCTATGAACTGCCTCTCGTGCAGCTTCTCTCCGGTTATCGTGACAATGCCGTTGATTTTCTGAATCAAATGAACCGTAGGCGTCCCCTGGAACTTAGGGCCTGCCTCAAGAAGGTCATTCATATTGTATCTGTACAGTCCGGCGAACGTGGTCACGTAAGGGCAGTACTTCTTGCCTTCCTCCAACTCGTCCAGCTGCAGGAACTTGGGAGCCGGATTGTCGATATCTTCCTCCGCAATGAACTCATAATAATGGTAATGCGGGAAAAGCACTGTGTTCAGAGTGTCGTCCATAACCAGTCCGAACCTGCATTCTGAAGAGAAATATCCGAATTCCTGATGCAGCATCTTCTCCGGGAATGAACCTTTGATCTTGTCAAGGTAAACCCTGGTGTTTCCGCATTTCCAAGTGTTGAGAATCTGAAGGTTAGGCCAATAATGCTTAGGCAGCACTGTACCGTACTTCTCTTTCAGCGCCTTCAGTTCGGCAGCCCTTTTCGGATTAGGGTTCACCCAGGCTTCCAGTTCTTTCCTGATTTCCGGCTCTAGGTTGATTTTGTCCGAGATGGTTCCGTTCTCAATGTCCTTGACATATTCGTCGTAGAACTTGTTCACGTTGCTCTGAAGCTCGACGATTGTGGAAGGATTGGCGGTAACTATCAGTGTCACATCGTTTTCCACGCCCATTCTCATAAGCACATAATAACGTGCATTGTAATCCTTGATGGAATAGACGCACTGCGGATTGGTGTAAAGCGCTTTGACAAATCCCGGCGCATCGCGCTGTGTGACTCCTGAAACAGAACCGAATACGGTGCCGTCCGGTGCATATCCCTCGATGACTTTACCTACAATGGAAAGGATTTTCCCTTTATAGACATTCGGGCGGTTCTTGACGAAGTTGAACAGCCAGACCTTTGTCATCTTGCCATAGACGGTCTTGAGATATCTTTCGGTAATCGGAATCCATTTAGGCTCCGAGGTCGTACCGGACGTGGTCGCATACAATACAGGCTTTCCCGGGAAAAGGATATCGCTCTCGCCGTGCTTATGCCTTTCGACGTATGGACGGAAGTCTTCGTAATCGTTCGGCTTTACGTTCTTCTGCCATAAAGAGAAGAGTTCGTTGTCGTCAGAAGCCTGCAGAATGCCTGCGAAGTCGTGCTCCTTGCCGTAAACCGTATCTTTTGCATAATTGAGAATCTCTCTCAATGTGTTTGCACTTGTCTGTCGTGGATTCCTGCTGGCCTTCTTCAATTTAAGGTACTGGATTCCACCGGCTGTGCCGAGGAGGAAGTTGGAAACAAGCTTGTCCTTGGTACTCATAGTGTTTTGTCAGTTAAGGTTTTATAATACATTTGTCGTGTCAGGTGCCCGGAACTTTCAGTTTGCTTTGCTGGCAAGTTTCACGTCAATGCGTGGCTTGCCCAATGCCTCCTTGAGCTGGCTGTCATATCTCAGACGAACCTGTACTCCGGCTTCCTGATAATAATATCTTGTTGCAATTTCTTCTTCTATGAACGGAATGATCTCCGCCTTTTTCATCAGCAGGAACTGCTCTTTCTCAATGTCAATGCGCTTTCCGAGTGCGTCCAGCTCATTTTTCATAGACTCTGCCATCCCATCCTTCTCAAGCTCTTTCTTCATCTGGTCATACAGAGTCTTTGCGCTTGACCTGTAGTCGAACTTCTGCTCTTTCGCATATTCTATGAAATCAGCATAGTCGGCATCGCTGAAATGGAAATCTTCCAACGCCGGGATGCTCTCGTGTTTCCTTGCGTATTCCAGCGCATATCTGTCGATGATGCCGTTGAGTACCAGAGAATAAACCAGTCGGCTGTATTCCTTTACGGAAAGCGTGTCGTCAGGTGTGATTCCGCCGCCGTCGCGTACCGGGCGTCCTCCTGCAGTAGTGAACTGATGGGTGAGTGAGTCAGGGATATGGCCTACGCTGCCGTCCTCGTTTCTGTGGCTGTAGTCTATCGCCTGGATACATCTTCCGCTCGGAGTGTAATATTTGGCAGTGGTGACCTTCAACTGTCCGTTGTAAGGAAGCGGGCGCACACTCTGCACAAGACCTTTGCCGTAGGTTCTGCGGCCCATAATTGTGGCGCGGTCAAGGTCCTGGAATGCGCCTGACACAATCTCGGACGATGATGCTGTGCCGGAATCCACGAGTACTATGATAGGAATCTCAGTATCAACCGGTTCTGTCGTGGTGCGGTATTCCTGACTCGGTACATTGGAATTGCCCTTTGATGATACTACGAGCGAACCTTTCGGAACGAACAGGGAAACAATGTTGATTGCTTCATTCATAAGTCCGCCGCCGTTTCCGCGAAGGTCCAGCACGAGCTGCTTCATACCCTGCTTCTTCAACTTGAAATATGAGTTGCGTATGTCGTTGGAAACATTCTCGGTAAATCCTGTCTGGAGGATATATCCGGTAGTGTCATTCACCATTCCGGCATATTCCACATCCGCTAGGTGGATTCTCTCCCTGGTGACAGTAACTTTCACAGTATCACCGGCTTGCCAAGTGTCTCCTCCGCGCAGTTTTTTCACGTCGAACACAACGGTGGTCCCCGGTTTGCCCTTCATCTTTGAAGTTGCGCCGCCTGCATCCAGCCCGTTCACACCGGCTCCGTCGATTGCGACAATTTCATCTCCGCATTTGAGTCCGGCTTTGTATGCAGGGGAATTCATATAAGGTTCGTTGATGACCACGTTGCTTTCTTTTGTCGGCTTGTAGATGAGGGCGCCTATGCCTCCGTATGTCTTGCCGATCATGAATTCGAAGTCTTCGTTGTCCTCTTCCGGCACATACATAGTATATGGGTCAAGATTTTCCAGCATTGCCTCGATTCCGGCTTTCTCTATTCTGTCCAACGGCAGAGAATCGACGTATGACCTGTTGAGTTCTTTGAGTATCGCGTTCTGTATCTCCACCCATTGCCCGAGTTTGAAACTTCTGGACTGTCCGAAAGCCGGGGTTATCGCAACTGCCAGCAGTGCGGATGTGATAGCCAAATTTAACTTCTTCATAATTCTATATAAATGTTTTACGTCCGGTTTCTCTAAATCAGTTTATTCAAACTGCCTGTTGGAAACCGATGGCCAAAGAGCAATGTCTGTGCCTTGATTTGGTGCTATTCTGCCCGGCCACATCTTACAAAAGTAAGAATTTTTGTTGATTGCCAATGAAATTGATACCTTTGCACCCGAAATAAGATTAGGTAAATAAAGCAGTATGTTGATTATTTTTGCAACGGGCAATAGCTGTAAACTGCGTGAAGCATCAGAGATTTTAGGTGAGGGATTTGAGCTCGTTACCCCAGCCGACAAAGGAATAAATGAAGATATTCCTGAAACAGGTACGACTCTGCGTGCCAATTCATTACAGAAAGCGCAATACATCTTCGACCACACTGACGGCGCGGATTGTTTTGCGGATGATACAGGACTTGAAGTGGATATTCTCGACGGTGCGCCGGGTGTTTATTCCGCAAGATATGCAGGTCCTTCCAAAGATTTCAATGCCAATACGGATAAATTGCTGAAAGAGATGTCTCAGCGGGAATTCGAGGCTTCTGTGGCCAGGGAATATGGTATTGAAACTCCAAAAGCGACCAGGCGTGCGCGGTTCAAGACCGTCATTACATTGATTCTCAATGGAGAAAAACATTTCTTCGAGGGTGCGATGGAGGGGAAAATCTCTTATGTGAAAGCCGGCAACGGCGGATTCGGTTACGACCCTGTATTCATTGCTGATGATTATCCTGACAAGACGGTAGCGGAACTCACTGATGACCAGAAGAATGCGATTTCCCATAGAGGAAAGGCTCTGCGTTCGATGGCTTCCTGGCTTAAATCACAGCAATAGAATCCTTCCGGCAAATGGATGAGTCTGCTATAGTTCTGAATACGACGAAGATACGTGACAACAGCATTGTCCTGCACGTATTGAGCCGGAGCTACGGCAGAAAAAGTTTTCTTGTCCGCACGGGCGCGAAAGCGAGGATGGCGTTCTATCTCCCCTTGAATATATTGGAACTGGACATAACCGAGAACAAGAAGTCTGATCTCTGGTATGCCAAACCGTTGTCGGCCAAATTCCCTCTCATAGGAATAAGGAACAATATCTTCAAGAACACGATGTCCTTGTTTATGGCGGAGGTCTTGTACCGCGTTGTGAAAGACGGTGCGAATGAGGATGGGCTCTATGACTGGTGCGAACGTCAGATACTCACTCTCGATGCCATTGACTCTGACTTCTCCAATTTCCATATACGTTTCCTGCTGGAACTATGCGTGGCGTTGGGATTCCGTCCGGAGTCTCTTGATATGATGGCCTTCAGCGGTGAAAATCAGGCTGTTGTCGAGAAACTGATGCGTTCGGATTTGCCCGAGGCGATGCTTATTCCTCTTAACGGCAAGACCCGCAATGATATAGCCGATTCGATTATCAGGTATCTGGAATTTCACACGGAATCGGCAATCAACATCAAGTCTCTGCAGGTGCTCAGGGAACTGTATGGCTAACAACCGGCTGTGGGGGCTGTCTCTGACGGCTGTCTGCGCTTGTCGCTTTTCATTTGTCCATTATATCAAAAAGTTGTAACTTTCGAAGATTTCGGAAATTACTTTCGAAATTATAATGGAGAAATAACACAAAACAACAGTTTGATATGATGAGTAAAATGTTATCAGTTGCTCTCAAGGGTATGGCCGGAATAGCTGTACTTGGAGCTGTGCTTTCCTGCAACAGCGAGCCGCAGTATGCCAACAGGGCAGAGAAAATCGTGGCTGAAATCCACAACCCTAATTCAAAGAAGGTGGTAGTCGCTTCGCATAGGGGTGACTGGAGAAACTATCCTGAGAATTCAATCCCGGCTATCGAATCTGTCATCAGAATGGGCGTTGACATTATGGAGCTCGACCTCAAGATGACAAAAGACAGCGTGCTGGTTCTTTGCCACGACCGTACAATAGACAGAACTACAACCGGAAAGGGTCGTGTATGCGACATTACATACGATTCTCTTATGACATTCAACCTCAAGAGGGCTCATAATGTGGCTACAGACACACTCAAGATGCCTACACTCCGTCAGGCTCTCGAATGCTGCAAGGACCGCATCGTGGTGAATGTTGACCAGGGATATGAGTTCTATGATCAGGTTCTCGCCATTACTGAGGAGCTCGGCGTTACTGACCAGATTCTCATCAAAGGCAAGAAGCCTCTTGCAGTTGTCAATGAAAAGATGGCAGCACATCCTCACAATATGATGTATATGCCGATTATTGATATTTTGAAGCCTAGCGGACAGAAATTGTTCTCCGAGTATATGGAGACTGGCACAGTTCCTCTTGCTTATGAGGTTTGCTACAATCAGATGACACCGGAAGTCGAGGAGTGTGCGAAGAAAGTTGTCGCTACAGGCTCGAAACTTTGGATCAACACTTTGTGGCCGTCATTGTGCGGCGGTGTCGGCAATGATGACGATGCGGCTTATGAATGCAAGAATCCTGGCGAGGTTTACGACCAGTACATCAATATGGGCGCGACAATGATTCAGACCGACAGACCTGCATATCTTATTGATTATCTGCGTAAGAAAGGTCTTCACGACTAATCAGTCAAGAAAAATACACCGGTATATGCGGGCCGGTGGACAACCTCCCCGGACATATACTAACAATTAGTTATAAGGAGCGTGGACAATACCAATTTTTTGGGATTGTCCACGCTTTTTGTGTGCAATAAATTTGCAACCGGAATTTAAAAACTAGCGAAAAATGTTGAAGAAGATTGTTTTGTCAGCAGGCGCCCTTATGGTGTCAGGCATTTTTGCCTTCGCACAAGTTGCGCCAGAAAATACTGATAATCAGGAAGTCGGGAAAGAACAGAAATCCGAGAAAGCTACAAAATTGCAGAATATATTCAGCCGTTTCTCCATAGGTGGTTATGGTGAGGCGGTGATGTCGCGTAATTTCTACAGCCAGAATTTCTACAGGTATCTGGACCCGGCAACATACAAGGATGACAAGTCTCACGGCCGCTTTGACCTGCCGCACGTCACCTTGAACCTCGGTTATGATTTCGGCAAAGGCTGGACTCTCGGAATGGAAATCGAGTTTGAGCACGGCGGTACCGAATCGGCTGTCGAGATAGACGCGGAAGAGAGCGGAGAGTACGAGGCAGAGGTAGAACGTGGCGGAGAGGTTGCTCTTGAGCAGTTCTGGCTGAACAAGGCGTTTGCAGAAGGCCGTTTCAATATCAAGGCCGGAGAAATAATAATTCCTGTAGGCGAGATCAACCAGTATCACCTGCCTAACGAATTCTTCTCAGTTTATCGTACAGAGGGAGAGGCCAAGTTCCTTCCAAACACTTGGCATCAGGTCGGAGTTTCATTGTGGGGAAAACTTCCTCAGTGGAGATACGAGGCTATTTTCACGTCAGGCCTGGACGCTGAGCGCTTCGGACACAACTGCTTCGTGCACTATGGAGCCGCAAGCCCTTACGAATACAAAATCGGAAATACGTATGCCGGAGCAGCGAGAATCGACAACTATTCCGTTGACGGACTCAGGCTCAGCTTGAGCGGCTACTACGGCCATTCATTCAAGAATACTGAAAGGAAAGCTTCCGCATCTTATGACGACTGCCACGGAGCCCTGGCTATAGGCAGTTTCGGTTTCGAACTGAATAGATGGAATCTTATCGTCAGAGGAAATGCTACTTATGCTCATCTCTCTGATGCAGAGCGCATAACGACATTCAATAACGCCTTCCCTAAACATACGCAGCAGGATGGCTCTCCGTCCAAGCATTCTCCTATCGGAAGCAGTGCATATTCTTTCGGAGGCGAAGCCGGATATGATGTTTTCGGGCTCGTCAACAACCTGAAAGACAAGCAGAAACTCTATGTCTTCGGACGTTATGAGGATTACAACACCTATGCTTCCGGCAACAAGAAGGTCGCATACGATTATGACCACGTGAAGCGTATGGCGTTTGGTATCAACTATATGCCTATTCCTCAGATTATCGTGAAAGCGGAATATTCAAAGCGCTATCTGGATACCGAATACAACAATGAACCTAGCATTTCACTCGGCATAATGTTCGTCGGCTGGTTCAACCGTTAATATCCGGGAACGCGATTCCTGACAATAGAAAATTAATCTGAAAATAATCAAAAAAATAGTATGAAAAAGTTGTTTAATTATTCACTCGTCGCACTTTCAGTGCTTGCTCTTTCAATGAGCGCCGTAAGTTGTGATGAGTCAGAGGGCCAGAGCGAGGCGCTTAAAGCTCTCGAGGCCAAATTCAAGACCGTAAATTCTGACTTTGTTGAGAAAACAGTAAAACCTACTTACAGAGCACTTGCAGACAATAGCAAACTGTTGGTAGAGCAGCTCAATAAACTGAACTCAGACGAGGATGTTGTTGCGGCTGGAAATTATTGGAAAACAGCCCGTGAGGACTGGGAGTGGTCTGAGGCTTTCCTTTTCGGTGCAGCCGGTGACTTCGGTATTGACCCGCACATTGATACCTGGCCATTCAACAAGAAGCAGTTTGACAATTATATGGCAAAGTATCATCCGGCTACTAATGAGGAAGATGCAGCGCTTATAGACGACGCCATCGCTACAGGTCAGAACCTGACAGGTTTCCACGCTATCGAGTATCTTATCTTCCGTGAAGGTGAATCCCGCAAGCTGGCGGATATGACTGCTGATGAGATATATTTCGCCAAGAGCGCTGCTCAGGACTTGTATCTGAATACATTGAAGCTTGTTACCGCTTGGGGCGGCAGCGTTTCTGATGAAGAGCAGGAACTTCTTGATGAAGCTGAGTTCGAATCAAAGGATTACGGCGAAGAGTTCAAGAATGCAGGTAATGCAGGTTCAAGCTACTCGTCCATATCTCTTGCAACACGTCAGATTATCTCTGGAGCACAGGATATCATCGGAGAGGTTCGTGATTCAAAAATCGGTCTGCCTGCTACAGGTGCTGATAAGAATTACATCGAGTCTCCTCACTCATACAATTCCATCCAGGACTTCTATGACAACATTATGTCCTGCAAGCATACTCTTTATGGCGGATGGACTGTTTCCGGAGCTACTCCAGAAGCAAATTCTCTTATCGGAGTCTGCCTCAATATCGATGAGTTCAAGGCTGCTGCTGAGAATGTTGAATCCAAAATGGAGAATGCGCTTACTGTTGTAAGTGAAATGAAGAAGCCATTTGTGCTGAACTACAGTGACCAGTCTGCAAAAGATGCAATGTCCGCTCTTGATGAACTGGACAGCGCTTTGTCTGACCTTGATAAACTTATCGGTTCGTACGAATAATATCAATATAAGGATTTTGGTGGTAGTCAGTGCCCTTTGCCGGGTACTGGCTATTGCCGGATAAACGATACACTATGAAACTTAATAGTCTAATACCAATTTCATTTGCGGTCCTGGCCATTGCCGGCTGTTCCAAGTCCAACAATTCTTCGTTGGGACCTGTAGATCCTAAAGAGAATCCTGATGAGTATTATGCCGGCGGAAAGCTGGGTACAACTACTCTGGTCAATGCTTATGCGTACCAGCAGCCTACTCCTGCAGTTGAAAATGCCGGTCTTGATCTGGAATTTCAGGAAGGCGAGGTGCTCTTCGAGAGAGATTTCAACTCGAATACGGACGGTGCATTTACCGGACTCGGCCCTTTGGCGGTGCGTGTAGGTTGTCTGTATTGCCATCCGAATTACGGCCACGGAAAACGTCAGGAACGTTATCGTGCGAGCGATATGGGTAACGGCTATCTTCTGGTCATATATGACAAGCAGACAGATCAGTATGTGAGGTCTGTAGCCGGTATGCCTCAGACAGTTGCGATTGAGCCGTTCAAGGCTCCTATAGACGAGTCGAAGATTAAGATTCAATGGAAGAATTATACTGACGAATGGGGGAACAAGTTCGATGACGGAGAAACATACGAATTGACTTATCCGGAGGTTACAATAGCTAAAGACGCTTATTATTCACCGATGACTGTGCTCAGAAACGGTCAGAAAGTGGTGATTCCTGTCGATCAGATTCCTGATGAGATAGGCGTTCGTCTGGAATCTACTATCGGCATCTACGGAACAGGACTTACAGATGCTATCCCTGAGGAAGATATTACTGCACAGTGGGTTAGCGAAAGTGAATATTTCAACTCTGTCGGCAAGACTGATGCTCTCAATCCTCTTTATTGGGATCAGGCCGGTCTGAAATGGAATTCAAAATATACCGGAGGCGACAAGAAATCCTATGTCCGCCGTTATACTTATGCACTTTCCCGTGGTCCTGTGCTTGACGGTCCTGGAGCAAATGCAATCTGGAACATCACCAATGTGACCCGCTCCGACAGAAGGAAACATTACCTCGATTTGGACGGCACCATCTATGCCACTACTGCGATGAATGACCCTGACGTGCAGGACGGATTTGAGGAGTATATCAATGACATCGATCCTGAGAAAAAGCATCCGGAGTGGCACACGGATAATGTGGCGAACAATATCTACGCATATCTTACCAGCACAACTCTCGACGCTGAGATGTCCGACAAGGCATACAAGAACCTGATGGTATGGCATCGCGGTCTGGCTGTTCCTGCAGCACGTAACGTGAATACGGACAAGTTCAAGGAAGGAAAACGCCTGTTTACCGAACTTGGTTGCGCCGCTTGCCATCGTCCGTCCTGGACAACCGGAGATGACAACATCCAGGACCCTAATATGATGTTCGGCAATGACGATATGCCACGCTATCCTAAGCAGACAATCTGGCCATATTCTGACTTTGTTCAGCACAGACTTTATATGGAGAATGACATCCGTACAGGTTGGTGCCGTACGACTCCGCTTTGGGGACGTGGCCTCAGCAAACTTTGCACAGGTTCAGAGGATCGTCTCCACGACTGCCGCGCGAAGAATACTCTCGAAGCCATAATGTGGCACGGCAATGCGAAGAGTGACGCCCGTCATTCAGTAGAGGAGTTCCGCAAACTTACTTCAGAACAGCGAGAGGCGGTGATTTTCTTCTGCGAGTCAATTTAATGTTTGTGCTGCTTACTTAAGCCGCTGTATCTCAAGAAAATATACGCGATAGTTCTGATTTTATGGGCGGGCCCGATGCACCGGATGTGTATTGCCCGTCCATTTCATTATCTTTGTGCTCGAATCGCCTCATAAACAGGCGGTTGAAAATCCTGACGGTATGAAAAGTCTAAGAAACTGGGTGACCGGTATTGTGGTCGTACTTATTGTCGTGATGGCTGTGGCCACCTGTATAGAAAATGTCAAGGGAACTGCATTTGTGGCGCAGTATGTCTATGGCTCCTGGTGGTTCGTGCTGCTGTGGGCAGTGCTTGCAGTCATAAGCGTATGCCTGATGGCGGGGAGTAAAATGCACAGGCGCATACCTGTTTTTCTCCTGCATCTTTCTTTCCTGATCATACTTGCAGGCGCGCTGACTTCATATCTCACTGCCGTAAGCGGAGATGTTTATCTGCGTGAAGGCGAGACTTCGGACACGTTCGAGACAAAGGACGGTGCCGTCAAGGAACTTGGTTTTCCGTTGCGCCTGGACAGCTTTGAAGTGCTCTATTATCCCGGAACTGACGCCCCGTCAGATTATGTGTCCCACGTTATGGTCGGGGACGAGGACCTGTCTGTCTCAATGAATCATATCGGCGTTCATAACGGATACCGTTTTGTGCAGTCAGGATATGACAGCGATATGCAGGGAACGCATCTGCTGGTTCTGCACGATACGTGGGGAATCCTGATTACGTATTCCGGATATGCGCTTCTGCTGCTTTCGATGCTCCTGCTGCTGGCTGGCAAATCATCAGGAATGCGACATTGGTACAAGAAGGCGATTGTGAGCGTGTCTGCCGTGGTACTGTTCTCTTCGCTCAATGCGTACGCGCAAGACTCAGTTGTTCCGGATAAGCAGATAGTCAATGAGTTCGGAAAGATTTGCGTGCTGTATAACGGCAGAGTCTGTCCGGTCGGAACGGTAGCCGAGGACTTCGTTACCAAGCTGTCCGGCAAGGCCGCTTGGTCGGGCTATTCCGCTCTGGATGTCTTCACGGGATGGACTTTCAGCCCTATGGACTGGGAGGGCAAGAAGATTTTCCGGATAAAGGACAAGGTAGCCCGCCGCGCTTTGGGGATAGACGGTCAATGGGCTTCTTATGATGATTTCTGGAGCGATCAGAATGAATATAAATTGAAGGAGCCGTTGGAGAAAGCCTATAAAGACGGAGATCTCGCAATGGTAAGACATCTACGTGATGCGGACGAGAAGTTCAACATTATTAGGATGTTCTACAATGGCGAATTTCTGAGGATGTTTCCGTATTCCGAGAAAAGCGGAAAGTTGTCGTGGATTGCCCCGGGGGAGCGCAGGACTGATGTGGAACTTCCGGAAGGAGAATGGATGTTTGTCCGCAAGTCCTTGGATTATGTCAATGAGTGTGTGGTGACAGGGGACAATGCCAAGGCGATTATGCTTATCGGGAAAATCCGTGATTATCAGCGTCTTCGAGCCGGCGAGGTTGTCCCTTCAAATTCCAAGTTGAGCATTGAGCTGGCCTATAACTCGCTGAATTCTCTCCGCTGGCCGGTGATGCTGTATCTCACTGTCTCATTGCTGCTTGCCATTCTGTATGTCATCGGCATCTGCGATCGCCCGGGCGTCATTGCCAGTCGAGTGCTTGCAGTTCTGATGCTTCTGCATATCTCTGTTCTGCTGGGGTTGCGCTGGGTTGTGTCCGGTCATATTCCGCTCTCGAACGGGTTTGAGACTATGCAGTTCCTTGCTTTCTCAGTATTGGTCGTGACCCTCCTGCTGCAAAGAAAATTCAGAATAATACTGGGATTCGGTCCGTTGCTGGCGTCTTTTGCGCTTCTTGTCGCGATGATAGGGCACGGAAGCCCCCAGATAACTCAGCTTATGCCTGTGCTTCAGTCGCCGTTGCTGTCTGTACACGTGATGGTGATAATGTTCTCCTACTCGCTGTTCGGATTGATTACATTCATCGGAATTCAGGGCCTGGTGCAGTCTGGTCGCGGCAATATCGCCAAATCGGAGTCTCTTGCGGCGCTGTCGCATTTTCTGCTTTACCCTGCGGTATTCCTGCTTACGACAGGCATATTCATCGGTGCGGTCTGGGCTAATGTGTCGTGGGGACATTACTGGACCTGGGACCCGAAGGAAGTCTGGGCTTTGATAACGATGCTTATTTATATGGCTCCGCTTCACAGCTCGAGACTGCGTGCTTTCGATTCTGCCAAATTCTTTCACTGGTATTGCGTAATCGCCTTCCTGAGTGTGCTGATTACATATTTCGGCGTCAATTTCCTCCTCGGCGGAATGCACAGCTACGCGTAGTGATGTGACTCGCGTCGATTATTGTTTTAATGATAGATTTTCGGTTTGGCACGATAAATGCAATATCTGGGGTCAAGTGAATAATATTATTGGTTGGTTATTATAATGGTTAGTTAGTAGTGTTTAGTTATCTATCTCGTTTATGCCAGATGTGAAATCCCGCTGAACGAAGAAAAGAAACAAAGAGGACGTCTGAAAGCAATTTCAAACGTCCTCTTTTCTTGTGTATTTCCGGGATCCGTAATAAGATTCAAAGTTGGATTTTTGACCTGAAATTAGCCAGCTTCTTCGTATCTTTGAGGGATTTATTGATACTATTATGAAAAAACCTAATCCGGAATACGCGAAAGCAAACAAGGAATGGCTTGAAGCAAAAGCCGCAGAGGCCGGCGTTAAGACTCTGGAACGCGGCGTACTGTACAAAGAACTCCAAGCCGGTCCTGGAACTGGGAAACAGCCGGGAGCTTTGAGCGTGGTTGTATGCCATTATCTCGGCAGGACAATGGACGGCAAATGCTTTGACACGAGTCTTGGCGGATGCCCGCTCGCAATACGAATGAGAGACCTGATTGAAGGCTGGCAGATTGCACTCAAAGAAATGCACGTCGGCGACAAATGGGAGATTTATCTGCCTGCTGAGCTCGGATATGGGAATATTTCACAACCCGGCATCCCTGCAGCATCGGCACTTATGTTTGAGATTGAACTAATCTCTGTCCAATAATCAGAGCCGACCTCAGCCAGGAAAATACAGCATAACGCTGCAAAAGAATACATAAATTCAGAAGTTATGATCAGTGAAATTCAGATTGACAATAATATAAGGGAATTATTCTCAAACATCCGTTTCCCCGAAGAGCCTGACGGACTGTATGCCCCGCTGAGATATATGATAAGCGGAGGTGGAAAACGTTTGCGCCCGAGACTCTGCCTTACCGCATATTCCCTTTTCAAGGATGAACTCGGTGAACAGGTGCTCCAACCGGCTGCAGGACTCGAGATTTTTCATACTTTCACTTTGATTCACGACGACATTATGGACAAATCACCTCTCCGCAGAGGCAATCCTACAGTCTGGACAAAATGGGGTGAAGACGGGGCAATACTTTCCGGGGACGTTATGTGCATAGACAGCTACAAGCGTATCGCCAAAGCGCCGGGAAATGTTCTGGGAAAGGTGCTTGACCTTTTCAATACTACCGCGGCGCAAGTGTGTGAGGGACAGCAATATGATATGGACTTCGAGTCTATGGAAAACGTGTCTATGGACCAGTATATGGAGATGATCGGGCTAAAGACCGCAGTTCTTATCGCCTGCTCGGCCAAAATGGGAGGTCTGATAGGTGGTGCAGACGACAAGACCGCAGAACTGTTGTACAATTACGGCTATGCGCTTGGGCTTGCGTTCCAAATCGCAGATGACTGGCTGGACGCATTCGGGAACGAGAAGGTATTCGGAAAACCTATCGGAGGCGACATAATCAACAAGAAGAAATGCTGGCTCACGATAAAGGCTTCAGAATTGGATAGAGAAGCAATGGAACGCGGACTTTCGATGTCGGCTGAAACTGAGGAAGAAAAGAAGTTGAAGATTGATACCGTAAAAGCAATCTATACAAGACTAGGTGTGGACCGGATGGCTCAGGAAGAAATCGTAAGACTTACCGATGAAGCCCTTGATTCCGCCAGAAATATCGGGCTGGACGAGGAGAAATTCAGCCTGCTCAAGAATTTCGCGGACAACCTTATAGGAAGAAAGAATTAGATTCCTGGCAATTTTCAAAAAACAGCTGCAAAAGAGCACAGATAAATGGATAAGAAAGAGTTAGAGATAATGGCTCCTGCCGGCAATTTCGAATGCCTGATGGCAGCGATAGAAGGAGGGGCGGATTCAGTATATTTCGGTGTCGGAAACTTGAATATGCGGTCACATTCCGCAAACAATTTTCAGCCCGAAGACCTTGCCGAGGTGGTGAGGATATGCAGACAATATGGAGTCAAGACATATCTCACACTGAACATAGTGCTGTATCAGGAGGACATTCAGCCGGCACACGAGGCGCTTGATGCTGCCAAAGCGGCTGGCGTTGATGCGGTAATCGCGTCAGATATGGCCGCGATCATGTACTGCAGGCAAATAGGTATGGAAGTGCACATCTCCACTCAGTTGAGCATATCCAACGCCGAGGCGCTGCGTTTCTACTCGCAATTCGCTGATGTAGTGGTGCTTGCGCGAGAACTCAACCTGCATCAGGTAAAGGATATATACGGAACTATTCTCAGAGATAATATCACAGGCCCGTCAGGAAATCCGGTAAGAATAGAGATGTTCGCTCACGGAGCTTTGTGTATGGCCATTTCCGGGAAATGTTATCTTAGTCTGCAGACTTATGGAGCATCTGCCAACAGGGGAGCTTGCTATCAGCTTTGCAGGCGCGGATATGAAGTCACTGACCTCGAGACCGGCAATCAGCTAAACATCGACAATAAATATATAATGTCGCCTAAAGACCTGTGTACAATCGAGTTTATGGACAAAATCATAGACTCGGGCGTCAAGGTGTTCAAGATTGAAGGCCGTGCCAGGTCAGCGGAATATGTCAAGCGTTGCGCCAACTGTTACAGGCGTGCCGCAGATGCGGTGTGCGACGGCACTTACACTCCGGAACTTGCTTCCAGCCTTAAGGCGGAGTTGTCCGAGGTGTTCAACAGGGGATTCTGGGACGGTTATTATCAAGGCGCATATCTGGGCGAATGGAGCAATATCTATGGCAGCCAGGCTACACGCAAAAAAGTATATTGCGGTAAGGTAACCAACTGGTTCGACCGTATCGGAGTGGCCGAAATCGCGATAGAGTCCGTGCCTCTCAAAATCGGGGCGCAGTGCATAGCGACTGGTTCGACTACAGGCGTTGTGGAGTTCACTGTGAATGATTTGCGTGTCGCGTTGAAGCCTGCTGAAGTCGCAACCAAGGGAGTGCGTTGCTCCGTTGCCATAACTCCGGAGAACAAAGGAGTCCGTGACGGCGACGTTGAGATCAATGACGGCGTTTCCGCTCCAGTCGCATCTGATGGCAAAATACCGGCCCGGTTGCGTCGCGGCGACAAGATCTATATCTGGGAAGAAGTCGAGCCGTAGGCATTGCGCTCAAAAGTTGTTTTCAACGGAGATACATCCTTATTTGCAGAAGTTGAATAAAAAGTATTATATTGCATTGCGTAAAAATTCGCATTGGGCTGCGTAAAATGTAAAGCAATGTATAAAAGAATTGAATATCAAACGATTAAGAGCCGCCTTGAAGAGCCGCGCAAGTTTATTCAAGTCGTGATGGGCGCTCGTCAGGTAGGGAAATCAACCGTTGTGAAGCAGGTGCTGAAAGATCTGGACGCACCCTACTTGTTTTACTCCGCTGACAATGTCCCGGCCTCTAACGTTGCGTGGATATCAAATTGCTGGGAAGCAGCCAGAGGACTTAAAAGGAACAACGGTTTAGAATCTGTAATTCTTATAATTGACGAGATTCAGAAGATATCTAATTGGAGTGAGGCTGTAAAGAAGGAATGGGACGAAGATACCTTCAATGACCGGAATATAAAGGTGCTGCTTCTGGGAAGCAGCCGCGTCTTGCTTGAAAAAGGACTGTCCGAGTCGTTGGCTGGACGCTTCGAGGAAATACGGATGAGCCACTGGAGCTATGCTGAAATGCGGGATTGTTTCGGATGGTCTCTCGACCAATATATATTCTATGGCGGATATCCTGGTGCGGCATCTCTAATAGATGATGAGGATCGCTTCCAACAATATATCCAGTCAGCAATCATAGATGCGACCATTAACAAGGACATCCTGATGGATACCCCTATAGGTAAGCCGGCGCTTCTGCGCCAGACCTTTGAACTCGGGGCTGCATATTCTGGTGAACTTTTATCTTTGAACAAGATGCTTGGCTCATTGCAGGATGCCGGTAATACCTCAACTCTTTCCGGATACCTTAATCTTTTGGATGAGTGCGGTTTGCTATGTGGCCTTCGTAAATATAGCATAGATATGGCCCGGCGGAAATCCAGCATTCCGAAACTTCAGGTTTATAACAATGCATTGAAGATGGTGTACAGTCCAATGACCTTCAACCAAGCTATCGTTGATAGGAAGTCGTGGGGACGCACATTCGAGTCTGGAGTCGGTGCATATCTTGTCAGTCAGGCATTTGCTCGTCGCTTTGATGTCTTCTACTGGCGGGAGCGTAACGATGAGGTGGATTTTATCCTCAGAAAGAATAACTCATTAGTGGCAATAGAGGTAAAGAGCAATGCCGAGAAACGTACCGGCGGGCTAGACAAGTTCCGGGAACTTTTTAAGCCGACGTCTTCGTTTATTGTCGGAGATGGAGGAATTAACGCAGAAGAATTTATGACGATGGATTTGATGAGGTTGTTTTGAATGTCGGCATAATGACGGCTTAGGAGGCTGTCACGACATAAACCGCGGAAGGATAAAACAAAGAGGATGACTGAAAAGAATAATCAGTCATCCTCGATTGCTTTATCGTGTTGAGGTCTTAGCCCGGCTATTTCGTCAGTACGGTTTTCATGTTTGCCACGTAGTCATACCATACGCCGTCGTATTCCGCACGTGCGGACCAGTTCGTTATGGTGATGCTGTTCTTGCTTACAGATGCGACAACTGACGCTGTCGTGTCTTCATATACGCTGAACGTGTAGTAATCAAGCCAAGATTGAGGCGCAAATGTCAATGTCTGATTCTCCTCGTCGAATGTGGCCGTAAGAGGGTAGTCGTAGGTCGTGAAAAGACCTGTCAATGAAATCGTTGTCTCCCCGGTCTTGGTGATTGTGACGTCATTGGTGACAGTGCAGTCTCCACTATAGTATCCTGTGTAGTCAGTTCCTGTCGTGAGCTGTGACCAAGTTCCTACAAGGTCGTCGATTGTTGCCGGTTCCGTAGGCGCAGGCCAGGTGAATTCTGAAAATCCTTCCGAGTTGTAATTGTAGAACCAGAGGTATCCGCTGTCCTTTGTCCCGGAGAAGTTGGAGTAATACTCAGAATTGTAGTATGCCGTGTAAATATAGATGTCGTATTCGTCTCCTGACAATCCTGACGCCACGGCACCGCCGGATGCGTTGGTGACATTCAATGTCTCGTCAGAGTTCACGGTGAACTCTAAATCATATCCCTCTACATTGTACCAGTTGCGGATTACGTAAGAGCCGTCGCTCCATCCTTCGATGACGGCAGTCCAGGTGCTGTCCGGCTTGGAGTCAAGCGGAGTGAATACTCCTTCCGCTTCCCATCTCTTCTCCTTGACCACTGTAAATGAGGATATTGCATACTCGGAATCATTGTATGCCTCATTTCCGCTGATAGCCTTGACTCCGAATTCGTAAGTTCCCGGAGTCAGCATCGTCAGCCGCAGTCCGGTGTATTCTGTCGTTCCTCTTACCACCTCCTCGTCCGGAAGATTATAGTAATATTCGTAAGATGCTGCGAAATCTACCGCGTTCCAGCTGATTTCAACACCGTTTTCCGTTGAGATGGTCACCTCAGGAGCAGGAAGAGGTACAATCTTAGGAGTCGTGCCGCTGATTTCCACTACTGTTGACTGGTCATAGCTTTTGCTGCCGTAAGCGGCGTATGCCCATATCTTGAGGGTGTAGGTGGTGTTGTCTTCAAGCCCGGTGAATGTGGCTGTGGTCCCGGAGGTTACGCCTCCATCCACTTCATTCCCGGCCGGATCATAAAGCTGGTATCCGTATTGAGTCGCATTCTCAATCTTTTCCCAAGTGAATGTCAGGGAATTGACTGTTGCTGTGTACAGCGAGGCGGACGGCGCTGAAACCGGCACCGTATGCACTTCCTCTTCCTTGCAGGAGGAAAATACCAATGCAGATGCAGTGACGCATGCCGCGACGATATTCCAGATTCTTTTATATGATGTTGTCATATTCAAATTCATTTAGAAATTGTTTTGAAAACCGGTTACTTATTCGAGGTCCGTAATTCCCTCCCAATAGAATGACAGGGATTTGTATCCTGAAGAACCGTCAGAGAGATAGACGTAAGGGGTCAGCCAGCCGCCATATGACCAGTCCGGGTCATTCTCCTTCTTTCCTGCCAGGTAGATCATAGCATAGCTGTTCTCGTCATCCCTGTAGAAGTTGATATAATCGACACCGATGTTTGAGCCTTCAGGCGTCCACGAAGCATATTCCTCAGTTGTGACATCCTTCATCAACCACCACCAGGAGCCTCCGTCAGGGTCATTGTAGAAATGGTCGGTCGGTTCGAAAATACCGTTCCAAGTTGTCGTGTCGCTGGCCGAGAATGCTTCCTTGCCATTGTCGTTGTAATGCTTGATTCTGAATCCGAGGTTAATTTCAGAACCGAGGAAGTCCTCGATATAGAACCTGTTCTGACCGTCAAGCCAGTAGATGTCGGAATATGTCGGATCAAATACGCTGTCGCTGTAGTAGAACACTGCATCTTCCACGACCTTGACCCATTTTGCAATCATTACGGAGCCGGTGAAAACATCCGAGCCGTCGTTGATTGTGTAGTGGTCCACGAATTTGTCGTCAAGACGGATTGAATATGCGTATTCTTTCTTCTGCTCGAGACCGTTCATAGTTATGACCAAGGTGGTGTCCGCGTCTCCGGCGTCGAATTTTACGGCTGAAGGGATGTCGAACTTGTCATCCTTGTATGTGACGATTACCGGTATGGAAACGCTTTCGTCCGCAATCTTTCTGTGGACAAACAATGTCACAGTGTTGGACTCGGCATATTCTTCCGGAGTGATGATGACGTTGGCTTCATTGTCCGAAGTGAAATATGCGGATACTGTTCCGTCTGCGGTTTCTGGACCCGGCTTGTAACTGTCTTCCTTACAGCTGGTTGCCGATACCGCCAGCGCAACTGCGAACATTGCTGATATAATATTTCTGTTCATCATTCTTCAGTGGTTTTATAGTTGATTGTTCCGTTTGAAGTTATGACACCTGAAGGGTTAGGTGCGATGACAACCGCCACGTTCCTGTCCTTCTCGGTCTCAGGAATCATATAATTCATCCACGGCGCAGTGTATCCTTTAATTGAATTCAGCTGATAATCAGCCTCGTAATTACTGTCGTCATACCTTCTTGTGACAGCAAGACCGAGTCTCTTGTAGTCGAAGAAGTTGATGCCTTCGCCCCAGAACTCGATACGTCTCTGAACCATCAGTTCCTCAATGAAACTGTCCATATCTGCAGCGCTGCAAGTGTACGAATTGTCTGTGTATCTGTATGTGTTGATGAAGTCCTGCAATGCGGTTGCGGCTGCGCCTACACCTTCCGTATGGGCGATGGCCTCGAAGTAGTCGAAGTACATCTCTTCAACGCGCATAAGCGGAAGCGAAGCAATCAGACCGGTCTCGAGAACGTCGAGCGAGCCGCTTCCGGCGCGGAATTTCAGATTGGCGTATGCAGGCATCTCTGACCACTTCTCATCAGTCAATGCCGAGTTGACAGTGTATTTTGAAGAGATTGGAGTGACTCCCGCATCGTCAGGCGCAATCCAACTGTAACGTCTCCAGTCTTTTCTGGAAATCTTGTCGAAGAGTGCGCTGGATATGCATCTGTAACCCATATATGACTCCTGGGTCATACCCCAACTTGCTTCTGACGCCATATAACCGAGGAATGTATTCCAATATGTCTTGTTGATTTGTTCCTTGGTAGTGACAAGTGTGCCGAGCATCCAGGACGGCTGTGCCGTGTTGAATCCGGTCTCCGCGTTTGTCCACTCTTCCTGTGTCAGCGGAGTATATCCGACGCTGCTGTAAGCGAGTTTCGCATATTCCGCAGCTTTGGCGTAGCAGTCATTTGCGGAAGTGATTCCGAGCTTTCCATATCCGTCCTCATTCGAGTCGGCTGCGACAAGTGCGGCAAGGTCTGCTGCGCTCTTTTCGCATCTTGTGGCGATTTCAAGCCAGAGACGGGTCTTGAGTCCGTAGATTACACTCTTGTCCATAAATGCCTTGTGGCTGCGTGTATATCCGTCCAAATCAACCTCGGCATTGTTCAAGTCGTTCATTATGAATCTGTACATAGTGTAGAATGGAGCGCAAGGATTGTTCGTCAGAGTCTCTTTTGACGTCAGGTCGGTGACAATCGGCACTGTGACGCCGATGACTTTTCTTGCGGCGGCATCGTTGTCCATTGCGGTCACACCTGTGTTCCTGTATTCGTAGAGACGGCTCAGGTCGAGATAGAGCATTGCCCTGTAGCCCAGTCCGATTCCGAGATAATGCCTTACCGCGTCATTGCTCTCCGGTGACATCGCCTTCGCCTTTGAGATTACGTTGTTGGTGTTCTTGATGAACGAATAATAGTAATAATAAGGATAGTAGTACATATATCTGAGCGAGATGCCATTCTCGAGATATATCCAGTAATTGTATCCGTTGTCAGCCATAGGGAAATCCTCGCCGCAGACTTCACGCATATACATCTGGCAGGCATAACCCCAGTCTCTTGTGTCGCCTGAACTGCCGTATGTATCCCACGTCAGCATAAACGATGGCAGACTGTTGGTCAGATACTCAAGTGAAGCTGAGGACTTGTTCAACTGGCCCGGCACTACGCTTGAACTTGGGAAGGTCTCCTTGATGCAGCCTGAAATGCTGAGCAATGCGACCCCGCAGAACACTGTAGATAAAACTTTTATATACTGTTTCATATTCATTGATTCTTTTAAAGGTCCAACATTAGAACTGAACGGTCAAACCTCCCGTGAATGTGCGGACAGGTGAATACGAAGACGTTGAGGTCGAGCCCCAGAAACTTCCGCGAGGGTCAAATCCCTTGCGTTTGCTCCAGTAATAGAGATTGTCACCGGAGACGTAGAGTCTGAGATTGCTGAGCCCTATCTTGCTGATCCATCTGTTAGGGAAGGTGTATCCGAAATTCACATTCTGCAGAGTCAGTGTGCTGGCGTCTGTCAGGAATCTGTCGGATGTGTCGTTTGCTCCTGTATCTGCGTCTGAGACAGCATATTGGAAACGAGGAATGTTAGAATTCCTGTTGGTCTCAGACCAGGCCTTGAGAATGTCCTTGTGGAGTGCGAATCCTGTGTTTCCCGATGAGGGGTTGCCCATCAATGCCTGATAGCCGTAGTCCATAGCCTTTCCGCCGAGACTGTAACTGAAGTTGACGCTCAGGTCGAATCCCTTGAAAGTGAGCGCTGTGCTGAATCCTCCATAGAGGACAGGGTCTGAACTTCCGCAGTTGTAATATGTCGCGTCGCTGGACTTTGTAGTCTTGACTGTCTTTCCGGTGGTCTCGTCAACCTGGTACCAGAGAGATTCTCCTTCAGCGGACACTCCGGCATATTTCTTCAGACGGAATGTGTGCAGAGGAAGTCCTTCTCCGTGGAAATATAAGCCGTTGACATATCCCGGATGCCCGTCAAGCACATTGCCCTTGTTGTCTTCATTGAGCATCAGGACTTCGTTCTTGTAGTGTGTGGCGTTGAGGTTGATGTTCCAGTTGAAATCTCTGGTCTTCAATACGTTGAAATGCAGGTCAACCTCGACTCCCTGGTTCAGCATATCTCCGACATTGTCATACGAGCCGGAATAACCTCCTGACATAGGCACATATATGAAGCAGAGCATATCTGTGGTCTTGCGGCGGAAATATTCCACGCTTCCTGAGATTCTGCTGTGCAGGATTTCGAAATCCACACCCGAGTTGAAGTTGCTGTTGGTTTCCCAGGTGATGTTCGGGTTGCCGACGCTGCTCTGTATCAATGCTACCTGGCCGTTGAAATTGTCAAGGGAGTATGTGTCTGTATATCTGTAATCTCCGATGGCGTCATTGCCCTGCTGACCCCAGGAGGCCTTGAGTTTGAGCATATCTATCCAAGAAACTTTGAACCAGTTTTCCTTGTTCATTGTCCAGGCACCGCCGACGGAGAAGAAGTTACCCCATCTGTGGTCCGGATGGAAACGGGATGAAGCGTCGCGTCTGTATGAGCCGGATACGAAATACTTCTCGCCGAAGTTGTACATAACCCTGGAGAAATAACCCTCAGTGTTGTATTTGCTTGATGAACTGCCGTTGTCCGATACTTTCACAGCTCCGTCAAGCTCGTTGCATTCGAAATATGAGAACATATTCTCCTTGTCACCCCAGACGTAGTTGTAATTGTAGTTGTAGTTCTCGTGTCCGGCCATTATCGAGACATTGTGCCTGCCGAACTGCTTCTCATAGTTGATGATCTGCTGGAAGTTCAGAGTGTAAGTCTGGTAAGCTGTCTTGGCTATGTAACCGCCTGGATATGTGGTGGCTGTATTGCCGTAGAAAGGCTGCACTTTGAGAGTGTTCTTCCACTCGTCGTCCGTTACGGTTCCGTTCAATGTGATTTTCAATCCTTCTATAGGAGTGATGTCGGCATAACCGGTGAGCGTGCTCACGTTGCCTTTTGAAGTGTCTTTGTTCAACTCATTGGCCTGCAGAGGATTTCGTGCAGGAAGAAGGTTGGCGGGACGTTTCGCTCCACCGTTTTCACCTGAACCGTAGTCATAAACCCTTCCGTTCTCATCCGTCATTATCTTGCCGTTTCCGTCACGAAGATATACCGGATAGATAGGTGCCAGCGTGGAAACCATCGAGAACAGGTTGTCACCGTCGTTGACATCATTCTGGTCAGTGTGAGCGTAACTCATGCTTGCGCCGACTTTGAGCCAGCTCTTTGCCTGGTAGTCTGCTTTGAATCTTGCCGTATAACGCTCGAAATCAGAGTTGTATGCGATACCCTGATTGTTCAGATATCCGAGTGAACCGTAGAAACTCAATTTCTGCGAACCTCCGCTGAGGCTCAGATTGTATTCCTGCCTGAGGCTTTTGCGGAATCCTTCCTCAACCCAGTCGTCCGGGAGCAATGTGTAGAATTTGCCGTTGTCGTAAACCCTGTTGCCGAGCGTAGCGTGAGGGTTGAGTTTTCCGTTTGTTCCGATCAGATATTCGTTGTCCGGAACTGAATAGACAATGTAACCGAGGCCTCCGTTTGTGGCCGGCTTGCCAAGAGTGCTGTTTGCTGCCTGGTGAGCCGCAAACGCTGACATTCCGTTGTCTCTTATGTTGTAATTGTAGAGCGCCTGGTAGTAAGTCTCATAGTATTGGGCAGGATCTGTGATTTTGTCATAATCCTGTGTCGCGCGCATATTCACGCCCCATTTTGCGTCGAGGGTGACAGTCGCACGTTCTGCCTTGGCCTTCTTTGTGGTGATCATAATGACACCGTTGGCGCCTCGTGCACCGTACAACGCGTTGGAAGCGGCATCCTTGAGGACTGTTATGCTTTCGACATCGTTAGGGTTCAGGTTGTTCCATCCTCCGTCGTAAGGCGCACCGTCAACAATTATGAGAGGTGACGTGCCGGCGTTTATGGAGCCGAATCCGCGGATGGCGATAGATGGCGTTGCTGAAGGCGAACCGCTGGCATTGATCATCTGCAGACCTGCAACTTCACCCTGAAGTCCGCTTATGACATTGGTCAACTGCTTCTTTTCGAGTGCGTCGCTCTTCACCACTGCGGCAGAACCTGTGAACGATGATTTTGTCTGCTGTCCGAACGCGACAACAAGCACTTCGTCCAAATACTCGTCATCGTTTTTCATTGTTATGGCAAGCTGCTGAGCTGCAGCGACTTCCAAAGTTTTCATTCCAATGCAGGAAACAATCAGCGTCTGTCCCTGCTGCACAGCTGAAAGCTTGAATTCTCCGTCCGCATTGGTCACATCTCCTTTGTTGGTCCCTTTGATGAGGACTGATGCTCCAATGACCGGTTCTCCGCTTTCGTCAATGACTTTTCCAGTCACGTTTATGTTCTGGGCGGTCACCTGTCCGATGGCCGTCAGAAACATAAGCCAGAATAATACTAGTCGTTGTCTCATAATATGAATAAAGATTTAAAGTATTCCATACTTCGGTAAAACCAATCCGGTATTGCTGTCGTCTGACCATAGCCAGACATTTCTCGTATCTTGTTTCAGAATATACAGATTCTTGATGCTGCCAGCGCTGACGCCCATATTTCCCTGCAATGTGCCGTTGACCTTTTTGCCTTCAGCCGGCATTTCGTCAAGTTTGAGTTCCGTATATTTCTCCCCGTCATTGTCCAGTATTCTGACAGTCTTGTCCTTAGGACTGCAGCAGAACTGGTAGCCGGTCCTGCTGAATGTAACCGCCTGCTTGCCGTCCTGCCAGATGCAGAAAGCTTGGGTCTGTTCCATCTGATTGCGGAAAGGGTTCTCGCTTTCCTTGTTGCCGGAGCATCCGGCCAGTGCAAGGAAACCGGCTGCGATACATATTATCAGATGACGTGTTTTCATAGGATTATATTTATGTATCTGGAGAAATATTGTCTTGAACCGTCTGCGAATGTCACGACAGCCTGGACATAATGCTCTCCTTTTGTGAATGAAGTGTATCCGTCGGCTTTTGCACCGTCCATATTCCATTGAATGTCAATGAAATCATTGCTTCCGATCAGCATTGCCAGGATTTTCTCACCGCTCTTTGGGGTGCTTTCGGATAGCGCTATCCTCGGATATCCGTCTGATTTTGAAACGGTTGTGAATGATGAAGACTTGACTTGGTCACTTCTGTCGCCGGAAATGCTGACAATATATTTATGCCCGCATTTCAATGACGGTATATGGAACTCTTTGCTGCTGACTTTGGCTGAACCGGCGTCGGCAGTCGCTCCGTCCTCTTTCCAAGTTACAGTCCAGGAAGAGGAAAGGTCGTCGGACCAGGCAATCAGTGCGTCGTGCTCGAAGACTTCGGCTGAAATGTCGGAAATCTCTGTGCTTGGCTCGGATAATGTCAGAGTAACTGTCTTGTCTGCTTCATTAAGCTTGATGTCCGCGATTTCCATCCTGGTTCGGCTGCCGTCTCTGGCGATGAATCCGGTTGATGTGTCGCTGCTCAGGCTTGTCACTGACTTGTGGCCCGGGAAGAAACAGTGTGAAGGAATGTATTCTGCGCTAAATCCTTTTTCGCTTGATGCGTCCGACCTTACGAGGGTGAATCCTTCCTTGCCGGGAATGTCATTAGGAGCATAATTCTTCCAGCCGGCAGTGCTGGAGATGTCCACGTGCCCGACAATGAGCCCCCAGGATGCCCCGGCTTTGTAATAGTCAAGGTAGTCTTTGCTGTCCCAGACTGTCTTGTCCGTACCTCTGCATTCAAGCGTGAAATACTCGTTGTCGTTGTCTGTGCGTATGACGTATCCGCTGTTGTCCGCGACAGAATTCAGCGTCATTGTGCCTTCATCAGTTATCTCGACAGGCTCTGCCCATCCCATCATCCATCTCTCCAGGATTCCCAAGGTTGGAGGTGTCTTGCCGCCGTTGAGGTAGCAGCCAATATCCATCAGCGAGAATAACCTTGGGCCGTCAGCCTTTCCGTTGTCCGAATTGCTGTCATAGAGGTCCGGCCAACCTATTATGTGCCCGAATTCGTGGCAGAATGAACCGATTGTAGCGAATCCTGTGTCGGAGCCGTTGCCTGTGGCTTCCAATTCGGAACTGCAGGCATATCCGCGCAAGTTTACGTTGTCAAGAGTTATCGAGGAAACCAGCTGGCTTCTGTGAGGCCATATAGCATCTGCCGCGGCATCGCTCTTTGCTCCGCCAGAATAGAATACGAATACGTCACGGACTGTTCCGTTCTCGGCATATTCGCTGAAATCGATGTCGGCATCCGCGAGTTTGGCGACCTCTGATACCATTGCGGCCGCATCATTGGAGTAGCTTGATCTCGGCTTGGACAGTGTATATGGTCCGGCGACTACGAACTCCGGACTGAATTTGCCGTCTGAATTGTCGTAGTAGTATTTCCATACGCTCCCGGTTGCTCCGTTTACCGTGTAGTCGGTGTCATTGAGCAGGGAACTGAATGCTTCTTTTGTGCCTGAAGTGAAAGGAATATCTTTGTATTCGGCAAGCAGTACGAGGATTTTCTTCCTGCCTTCTGCTTTCCAGGTTGTTCCTGTGGCGACCGGAGGTGCTGAAATCTCTCCGGCAGAGGTGATTTGAATCGCTGATGGAGCCGAGCAGAACTGTTTCATCCGGACTTGCTCGTCTGTCATTCCGCGCGGCTTCAGTCCTTTATGTATCTGGCTGCGTTCCAGCTCGTTAAGAAGCCCTGTCGGTCTGGCCTTTATGCCGGTTGATATGAGATTCCCTTTGCTGTCTGCCTTGGCGTAATACCAGTTGCCGTCTCCCGCGTCAGTGAGTGCGTATCCGTCTTCGGTTGTGAAATAGTGGTAGAATTCATCTCCGAATACGCGGATTCTCAATTCCGAACCGTCTTTTTGAATCACTTTGATGATACCGGGTCTTGCAGGTTTTGCGTCGGCCGTAGAGAGAGAAAGCCAACCACTGCCCAGAAGAAGAAGGCAGAGTGCAAACAGAAAGGCCTTTGAAATTCTCATAATGACAAAGTTTTAGACATCGCGTCCGGAGGGTTGAAACCGCAATGGGCCGACAACAAAAGTATATAAATGCGCGTGTAACTGCAATAGTTTTTTTGCTAAATTTGTGTGGCTCTGATGAATGCGGAACAATTTTTCAGGGTAAAACATTTCATCCTGACAGTTAAGATCAGAGGTGGCTCAAATTTCGATTGAACGCAACTTGCAACCGGCTGAACGGCTCAGGAAAAAGACAATATAATCAACTCCCGATATGACAGGAGAAGCAACAGTAGTTAAAAATGCAGGCAGCCATTATATGCTGTCAATGTTGCCGGATTGGAATCCGTTTCCGGCAGTGCTCAAAGGAAAAATCAGACTGAAGTCGAACGATTCGACGAATCCTGTGGCG
Organism: Acutalibacteraceae bacterium; assembly: GCA_963636275.1. Taxonomy (GTDB): domain Bacteria; phylum Bacteroidota; class Bacteroidia; order Bacteroidales; family UBA932; genus Cryptobacteroides. Next base: position 34,711 of record CAVHJF010000003.1, read on the forward strand.
GTCGGGGATAAGGTGTATTTCGAGACTCCGGAGGACTCGGCCGAGTCCGTGACGCTGAAGAATCCGGCATTGATCACGGAGGTCCTGGACCGGAAGAACTATGTAATCCGCAAGTCCACGAATCTTTCGCGGCAGTCTCACGTGATAGCGGCAAATGTGGATATGCTGTTTGCCGTGGTTACGCTGTATTTCCCTGAAGTCAAACTGCCTTTCCTGGACAGGATGCTGGTCACCTCCGAGGTTTACGGCGTGCCGGTCACGATTGTGCTGAATAAAGTTGACCTTTATCGCGAAGAAGCGCCCGAGACGCTGAAAAACTTTGTAAATATCTATACTTCAGCGGGATATAATGTTGTGCAGACTTCTGTCAAGACCGGGGAGGGAATAGATGTGCTGCGTGATATATGCAAGGATAAGGTATGCCTGTTCTCCGGCGAATCCGGAGTGGGGAAGTCCTCGCTGATCAAATCGCTGGACCCGTCACTTGACCCCAAAATCGGCAAAATTTCCATTGCCCATCTTCAAGGTAAGCACACCACATCTCTTTATGAGATGTATAAGTTGGCTTCTGGCGGTGCTGTGATAGATACTCCGGGACTGAGGGGATTCGGTCTTGTGAACTTGGAGAAAGAAGAAATAGCAAGATATTTCCCGGAGATGCTTAAGGCTGCGGAACATTGCCGTTTCGTCCCGTGCACCCATACGCACGAACCGGGATGCGCTGTGAAAGAGGCTGTCGAAAACGGGCAGATAAGTCCGGAACGCTATTCCTCATATCTCGGTATGATTGAAGATGACAAGAAATTCCGTTGATGAAAAGAGTTGACAAAGATATCCTGAAACTTGCCGTTCCCAGCATTCTGGCCAATATCACAATACCTCTGGTCGGGATGGCTGACATTGCGGTCGCAGGGCATCTGGCAGGGAATTCAGCCACTTTTATCGGGGCTGTGTCTATCGGTTCGCTGCTGTTCGATTTGCTGTATTGGAACTTTGTGTTTCTCCGGACAGGCACGGGCGGAATGACTGCCCAAGCGTACGGGCGCGGTGATTCGCGAGAAATTGCCTCCACCTTGGTGCGTTCTGTGAGCGTCTCTATGATGATTGCCTTGACCTGCCTCATTATTCAATATCTCTTTGTCGATTTGGTCTTCCTTTTCGTTAAATGTACTCCTGAAGTCAAGTCTCTGGCGGAGAATTATTTCCATATACGCATCTGGGCTGCGCCTGCGGCATTGTCTCTGATGGCCATAAAGGGTTGGTTCATAGGAATGCAGGATGGCATAAGCCCGATGGCGTCGGACCTGATAGTCAATTCGGTGAACATAGCCTGCAGCATAATCCTGTCAATGGGCTTGCCTGTCATCGGATTCAGCGGAATCGGATTTATGGGAATAGCATATGGCACCGTAGTGGCGCAATACACGGGGCTGATATTTTCTTTGTCTGTAATATTGTTCAAATATTTCAAAAAGGTGTTTGCCGGATTCAGGCTCAGGGATGTCCTGGATTGTCTGAAGGGTGCTGAAATGCGCAAGTTCTTCAGTCTCAACTCCGATCTGTTCCTGCGCTCGCTGTGCATTATGGCGATTTATGCCGGTATGACGGTCATTTCTGCAAGATATGGCGACCTGGTGCTTGCCGTGAATTCCATATTGGTTCAGCTCATAATGCTGTTTTCGAATTTTACGGACGGGTTCGCCTATGCCGGTGAGGCTCTGACTGGTAAATATGTGGGTAGAAGAAATAGAGATGCAGTGAACAAGACTGTCGTGGCGGTGTTCAAATGGAGTATGGCGGTTGCAGGCGTATTCGTTCTTATCTATGCCTTTTTCGGGAAGGCGATGCTGCTGATGCTTACGTCTGACGCGGAGGTGGTTGACTCGGCGACACAGTTCATCCCCTGGCTTGCGCTGATGCCTATTTTCGGATGTGCGGCATTTACCTGGGACGGAATCTATACCGGAGCGACGGCATCTAAGCCAATCCGTAATTCCTGCATCTGGGCTGCGGCCGGATTTCTTGCGGTATGGTTCATCTCGTGGGGCATAATGAAAACAGCCATCGCGGGAACTCCTACAATGGCTGTTCATATTCTGATGGCGGCTTATCTTGTTCATCTGCTCATAAGAGTAGTCTATGAGTCAGCGCTTTATCGCCGTAGCATTCTTCAAAGAATTATTTGATTCCGTATTTCTTGAGAATCTTGAGGATCGGTTTCTTTACGGATTCTGCCCAAAGTGTGTATCCGTGGTCACCAGGGTGCACGCCGTCAACGCTGCTGTCGTGATATTTGTCAGTAGCATTGGTGCAATCAACATAGTAAACATCCTTGTATTTCTTGACTGCAATCCTCATCAGGCTGTCAGATACCGCGATTTTGTCGGCTTCTGACTTGTTGCTGGACTGGTCGAAATTGTTCCTCTCTCTGTAAATCGTGTGCTGGAAGATAAGCGGAACGCCCGGATGAGCGGCCTGAATCTTCTCGATGAACGGGAATAGTCTTTCCTTAATCTGAGCAGGAGTCGGATTAGAGAATGCGTCGAAGATGAATGCCTCGGCATCTGCATCTACAAGAGCATCAGCGAAATAAGGCTGGAGCTTGCAGTTTCCGGCGCAGGCTATGCTGAGGAGCTGGATGCCTGTCATTCTGGTGAACTGTGCAGGATATGTCATACCCGGCCTTGATGTGCTTGTGCCCTGGGTGTAGCTTGAACCGAAGATGGCTACACGATGGCGGAACGGTTCCTCTCCCTTGACGATGGAGGCGCCTTTCTGCACGCCGATTTTGATGGAATTCTCCTCGCTGAAGAGAGGAATGTAAAGCAGGCATTCCTTCTCGCTGTCATCCATATTCCTGGCAATCACCTGATTATATCCTTCTTCCTTCCCGATTGGAGCGCAACCTGTGGCCGCCCACAACCATTTGCCGTCCTTCTTTATATAAAGGTCATATCCGTGGGATGAGTAATCTCCTGTGTTTGTCTTGTTGTCGAGGTAGCCGAACTCGGTCTTTACTGAAATAGTCGTGGAATTTGTCTTGAAAGTGACTGCGATTCCGGATGACTGGCGCACTTGGAGATTCTCGTATTTGGTAAATCCTTTGTGCTTTACGGTATCTATTCTATGATAAGGATTCGGGGTGTCCGGGAATAATTTTCCGATCAATGTGAGTTCTGAAGCCTCTGTGAATGTGTATTCCACATTTTTCGGTGTCTGTGCTTGTGCGAGTGCGGTCAGACTCAGCAAGGCTGCGGCAATCGCCGACTTGATGATGATTCTTTTCATTTGGACGTAGTTATGTGTTTGTCATTATATCCCGTTAAGGGCACACAAAAATACTCAAATGCGCAGATTATTTCAATAATTTGTACCTTTGTGCGTGCAAATGCTATGATTAATTTTTCAGGCAGGAATGCACTGACGGATGAGTCTTTATACATATTTCAGAATATCCAAGCCTTCTGCGGGAAAAGTCCGGCCGGAAGATGTGGACGAGACTTACAGACGACTGAGAAACCGCACTTTCTGGGGCGCTACGGCAGCATATAGTCTGTATTATGTGTGCAGGATGACCTTGAGCGTGGTGAAACAGCCTCTTATCGACGGAGGAGTCTTTACCGCCGGGCAGTTGGGACTTATAGGTTCTGCTCTGCTTTTCGTCTATGCCATAGGCAAGTTTGTCAACGGATTTATAGCAGATTATTGCAACATTCGCAGGTTTATGGCAGTCGGGCTGTTCGTATCCGCGCTGGTCAATCTGCTGATGGGTCTGTTCGGGATTTTCGGCTCGGTGGCAATGATTCCGAGAGCTCTGATATTTGTCGTATTCTTCCTGCTGTGGGGTGTCAACGGATGGGTGCAGTCGATGGGTGCGCCTCCGGGAATAATCAACCTTTCGCGCTGGTTCCCTCTTTCTAAGCGCGGCACGTATTACAGCATATTCAGCGCCAGCCCATATTTAGGCAAGTTCCTGACATTCATATTGACAGGAGTGGTTGTTGGCGCGTTTGGCTGGGAGTGGGGATTCATATTCGCAGCAGTGGCCGGAGTAGTCGGCGGTCTGACTGTAATGTGCTATGTATCAGATACTCCGGAGAGCAAAGGCCTGCCGTCCGTGCAGCAACTTTCAGGAGAACAGCCGAAGAAAGTCGATACTATGCCGACCCGAGTTCTGCAGAAAATCGTCTTCCGTCATCCGGGAATATGGATAATCGCTGCATCCAGTGCTTTTGTATATATAACTCAATATGCAGTAAGCGGTTGGGGAGTGCTCTTCCTTCAGAAGTCAAGGGGCTTTTCATTGCCTGCCGCCACCCAGATTATCGCATTTTCCGAAGCGTTCGGTGTTGCAGGAACAATCTTCGCCGGCTGGCTTTCCGATACGGTGTTCAAGGGCAACAGGGTGAAACCGGTCGTCTTGTCCGGAATTCTGTGTCTCGTGTCGCTTGCTCTGTTCCTGTTTGCAGGTGGAGGCTATCTGTTGAATATATTCTATATATCTCTGTTCAGCCTGTCCATAGGCGTCCTCTATTGCATAGTCGCCGGGCTGATGGCTGTGGATATTGTACCTCGCAAGGCGACAGGTGCCGCTCTCGGAATAGTCGGCATATCAAGCTACGTGGCAGCCGCTGTGCAGGATATAGTAAGCGGATATCTTATTCAGGGTGGCTCTGCCGAGATGGAACAAAGCGTATATGACTTTACTCCGGTCTCGATTTTCTGGCTGTCCGCCTGCCTGTTGTCTTTTGTCCTGCCAATATTGGGCTGGAACCGTATGAAAATAGTAGTAGGGGAGGAAGAAGTATAGAGTTCCTGTCCCTGGAAGCGTCTAGTTTATGCCTTTTATCTCAATGCCGTCAGCGTCCCAGTCAAGGTTGTCCTGATCCGGTTCGTTGAATGGCTGCAGAAACGGATTGTGGGTGCGTTCTTCCGCGATGTCGGTTCTACGCCCGTGCCCCGGGAATATGGTCACATCGCCCGGCAGACCCATAAGTTTGTCCATTATCGAGACGATAATCTTGTCATAGTCGCCTTCCACAAGGTCTGTGCGCCCGATGCAGCCGGCAAACAGTGTATCTCCGGAAAACAGGACTTTGTCAGCCTCATCATAGAAACAGACTCCGCCTGGAGTATGCCCCGGAGTCGTGATTACCTTGAATTCCGTGTTACCGAATTTTATTGTCTGGCCGTCCTCCAGCGGGGCGGTGGTGAATGACGTATCAGGAACTTTCAGGTCAAACTTCTGACTTAACCCGTTGGTAACCACACTCTTGTCATTATTGTTCATATAAACCGGGATACCGTACTTGTCAGCGCATTCCTTGACTCCGAATATGTGGTCGAAATGCCCGTGCGTAAGCAGAATCATCTTCGGCTTGATGCCTTTCTCATCGATTTTCATATACAGATTCTGTGCTTCCGAAACATCATAGAAGCCGGGATCAATGATTACGCCTTCGCCGGTTTCGTCCCAGGCGAGAGAGCAGTTTTCCCCGAACGGGTTGAATTGAAATGTCAATACCTTAAGCATATTCTTGAAAAGTCTGGCGCAAAAATACTAAAACTATCATTATCCTCTTTGCTTTCCTAGCGAAAGAATCGTATTTTTGCACCTCTACAAAGGTATTCTTATGCACATAGGTATAGCAGGAAATATAGGATGCGGCAAGACCACGCTGACGGGAATGTTGGCTGAACATTATGGTTGGGTGCCTAAGTATGAAGCAGTTACCTTCAATCCTTACCTTGAAGATTACTACAAGGACATCAAGAGATGGTCTTTTGATCTGGAGGTGTATTTCCTGACCCAGCGTTTCAAGGATGTCCTGGAAATCGCACATTCAAAGGATGTGATTATTCAGGACAGGACCATTTTCGAGGGGGTGCATATTTTCGTGGCAAACAATAAGGATATGGGCAATCTCACGGACAGGGACTATGAGACATATATGGACCTTTTCCGTCTGATGATGTCAATGGTGAAGGCACCGGACCTGCTCATATATCTCAAGTCTTCTGTGCCTCATCTGGTTTCTCAGATTCAGAAGCGCGGACGTGATTACGAGAAGCATATCAGTCTTGAATATCTTGAAGGCCTGAATGCCCGCTATGCAAAGTGGATTTCCGAGTATAAGGGCCGTGTGCTGGAAATAGATGCGGATGGTCTTGATTTTCAGAACAATCCCGAGGACTTCGCTTTCATTACCGACAAAATCGACTCTGAGCTTTACGGTCTGTTCTAGGATTCAGCGGACAATAACAGTCCTTGGTGGGGAACTGTCTGACGGGCAGGAATTTACAAGAACAGCAGCGCCAGTCTGTAAGCCGCGAATGCCGCAATCCAAGCGACAACCATAGTGTATGTGCAGCAGGCGATAGCCCAGCTCCATTTCCCGGTTTCATTCTTGATGGCCACGAAAGTCGCGATGCAAGGGAAATACAGCAGCACGAATATCATAAATGCCAATGCCGCGGCAGGAGTTATGTCGTTTACCAGAGCATTCTGGAGCTGCGTATCCTCACTCAAGTCATCGCCCTCGGCAACCCTTGCGCCCTCTGCGTACATTACACCCAATGTACTGACCACTAGCTCTTTGGCAGCAATGCCGGTAAGCAGACCGACATCCATCTTCCAGTTGAATCCGAGCGGCTCCATAACAGGGGATACAAGATGTCCCAACTGTCCGATATATGAATGTTCCTGCTGATATGCGTAGAGTGAATCTATTTGTGCGGCAAGGACTGTGAGCTCGTCTTCATCTGAGCTGTTTCCGTCTGCAATGTTGCTTCCGTTCTCGACAATGCTTCCGTCTGCTGCATTATCTCTTGCTGCCGCATTTCCTCCGTTCGCGCGGATTTCGGTATATCTCTCCTGTGCTGCCGTAAGTCCTTCATTCTTCGGGAAATACCCGAGCACCCAGATTATGATAGAGCATACCAGAATGGTCGTTGCCATCTTCTGGAGATATTGGCGTCCCTTCTCCCAAGTATGCCTCCAGATTGCCTTGCCGGTAGGAATACGGTATGGCGGCAACTCCATAACGAAAGGCAAGTCGTCGTCCTTGACGAATTTGCTCATGACCATAGCCGAAAGAATCGCCAGGACGATACCGGTCAGGTATATGCCGAGCAATGCCAATGCCGCATTGTGAGGGAAAAATGCTCCGGCTATCAGCACGAATATCGGCAACCTTCCCGCGCAAGACATAAACGGGAGTATGGCGATGGTGATGAGCCTGCTTTTACGGCTTTCGATGGCGCGTGTGGCCATTATTGCAGGCACGTTGCAACCGAAGCCCATTACCATAGGGATGAAAGACTTGCCGTGAAGGCCAATCTTGTGCATCAGTTTGTCCACGATGAACGCCGCCCTGGACATATATCCGGAATCCTCCATCAGAGAGATGAAGAAATACAGAATCAGGATGTTAGGCAGGAAAACAAGCACGCTGCCCACGCCTGAGATTATTCCGTCCACGACAAGGTCTTTAATCCAGCCGTCCGCCATGAACATCGACACGAATTCGCCGACTTTTCCGACAAGCCAGTCAATCCACTGCATAGGATAATCACCGACAGCGAATGTGGTCTGGAATATGACATAAAGCAGGGCGATGAATATCGGAAACGCCAGCCACTTGTTTGTGACTATTGCGTCAATCTTGTCTGTGACAGTCTTTTTCGGCGCGATTTCCAGATGCGGCTGATAGGTCTCGGCCAATGCGCCCTGGATGAATGCGTATTTGGCGTCCACGATGGCTGACTCGGCATTTGTATGAAGCAGTTCCTCTAGCCTCCTGCCTTCCTCTGTCCGGGCGGTAATGATTTCATCCCTGTCAGGAAGCGCCTCGATAACTCTCTCGATATCTTTATCGTTCTCCAAATACTTGATAGCCAGGTATCTGGTGGAATATCTGTCGCGCAACGGCTTATTCTGCTGGAGTATGAATTTGATTCTGTCAATGCTCTTTTCTATCTCGGAACCGTGGTTGATATGGATGTGTCGTGCCAGTTTAGGGTCGCTCTGCGTATAAATCTTTATGACAGTGTCGAAAAGTTCCGGGATACCTGTTCCGTCACGGCTTATGGTAGGACATACCGGCATTCCTAAAAGGTAGCCCAACTGCTTGGTATCCAGCTTGTCACCTTTCGACTGCAGTTCGTCATACATATTCAGAGCCATTACGACTCTGAGGTTCATATCGATTATCTGCGTCGTCAGATAAAGATTCCTTTCGATGTTGGATGCGTCCACCACGTTGATTACGACATCGGGAACATTCTCGATAAGATTTTTGCGGACGTAGAGTTCCTCCGGGCTGTATGCTGAAAGTGAATAAGTTCCTGGCAAATCGACAAGGATGAACTTGTAGCCCTTGTATTCGAAACGACCCTCCTTGGCATCCACGGTCACGCCGCTGTAGTTGCCCACGTGCTCGTGAGCGCCTGACGCTATGTTGAAAAGCGAGGTTTTTCCGCAGTTCGGATTCCCGACCAGGGCGACACGGATAGTGTGTTCTCTTTCCGCTGCGAGCTTGTCCATCATCTTGTTCAAAGACATCTCTTCGTCGCAGTCTTCCGTGAAAATGGTGTCGTATTCGTGGTTCTGCTTGATGACTTCCTTGGCTTCGCTCTCGCTGATTACCTCTATCTGGTCAGACTCGCTTCTCCTCAATGATAACTTATATCCAAGTATCTCATATTCAATAGGATCTCTCAGAGGGGCATTCAATACCACAGTGACTTTCTTGCCTGTGATGAATCCCATTTCGATAAGTCTTTTCCTGAAGCTTCCGTGTCCGTTCACTTTTACGATGACACCGCGTTCTCCAGTTTTCAAGTCAGATAGTTTCATACATCTTTCATTATACGCAGTGGCCGGCACGGCAATGCGCCTTTGCCACTCTTAACCGGGTGCAAAGTTATTATGAATATCGTTCAGTTTATATCCCAATTTATTGGGATTCAAGGAGAAATTTATTCTTCAGGCTTGGTCCATCTGCGGATGCCTGTCGCTTTCCTGCGCGCCTCGTAATGTCCGTGGCGTTTCGGATTCTCCGGAAACCATCCTTTCAGGACTCGTTTTTCCTGTTCGAACATTTCACCGATTCCCCAGAAGAATGAAAATGCTCCAGCTCCGCATACGGTGGAGACTGTATTGTTGTCGATGAGCAATGAGAATGCGGCCAGAATTATGCCGGCTACGGCGAAGAGCCACCACGCGCATTTTCCGTAATTATATTCAGCCTTGATTACAAGCGGGTGGCAAAGACCTATTATTAAAAATGTGGCCGCCCCCACTATGATTCCGTTAAAGTCCATATTGTTTCAAATCCTTTTGACAACCTCTTCCCGAAGTCCTATTCCATCGAGTTCATATCTATGAGGTTGTTCAGCAGGGCATAGACCGTCAAACCTGCGACTGTCTTGATGCCCGTCTTTCTCGTTATATTCTTCCTGTGCGTGATTACCGTGTAAATGGAAATGTTGAAATGATCCGCTATCTCCTTGTTCAACATGCCTTTGGCGACACATACGAGAATCTCTTTTTCCCTTGCCGACAACTCCTCTCCGTCGCCCTTCTGTTCAGGCGGATTGGATTTCAGAGTGGTTGACAGCTTCTGTTCTATTTCGTCCGATTTGTCGGTCAGATAAATTGTCGCGTCATAGCTTGCAGTGAAACTTGCATCCATAGCTGAAGACAGCAATGCGATGACAGGGACATTCAGCCCGCCTTTTATGAGTTCCCGTCCTCCGGCTCTAGTCTGGCTGTCAAATATTGCCGGGTCCACGATGGCGAGATCGGCATCGTATTCGTCCAGACAATTCTCTATGCCTCCGTTCAGGTCCTGCAGAATGTTGCATACGGAATATTCCGCAAAACTGTCCACAATCTGCCGGAGCCCCTCTGCGATGATTATCGAAGGCTCGATTATAAGTATTCTCTTGACAGGCTCTCTCATTGTTTACTTCCTGATTCCGGCCGGGCTCTTTCCCAGCGCCTTCTCCTTGGCTTCCGCCATAGGTACAAGGATTTCGTCTTCTATGTATGTGTGCTTCTCCAAGTCGTCCTCGAGAGTGTAGAGGCAGTCCAATACATTCTGTATCTTGTTGTCGTCACATTCTTTCGGGAGATATTTCATCACGATGCTCTTCAGGTCGTTCAGCTTCTCGTCCACGTCCGGATGATTTTCCTCATACTGGTCTATATCAAATCCTCCTGCGCTCAATTTTCCTTCGTCAATGGACTTGATATAAGGGAATACCGTGTTTTCTTCATATTCGAAGTGCTTGAGAATCTCGCACTTGTATCCGTCATAGAACTTCATGAGGATATTCACGTGCTTCTCGTCGCAGTTCTCGATCATCTCCCTTATCGATTTATCCAGATTCTCCAGAGCGATGCCGATGTAGAAGTCGTGTGAGCCGTGCAGATATGTGATGATGTCTTTCATGCTGCTACGAGACAATTCCTCTTTGGAAGGAATGTAGTTCTCGTGCACATATATTTTGCTGATAAGCAGGAGGGTGTGCGGGTTTACGCCATTCTCGGTGCAGACCTCTTCAACGGTCTTCTCGCCGAATCCGAATGTGAGCCCCAATCTGCGGATTACTCCTAAAAGTCTGTGGTCCGCATCCGGAACTTCAGCCATCTTCATCCCGAGAGAGAAGAGCTTGCCCTGGTGTTTATCTTTAACAGTCATAAATATATTATTAGTGTATTCTCAGGCTGCCTTGAAATCTGCGGCAACTTGTCTGTCTGCCGATTGTCGAATCAAACAACCTCTGCAAATTAAGTAAAAATTTTCCGTTATTTGTTAATTTTGGAACGACACTGCAAGCCGCTGAATGTGCCTTTTCATAAGAAAAAGCGGTTTTCCTTCACAGGAGACCGCTTTTCACAACAATCAAAAGGATTCACTTTAACTATATGGCTTATAATCTCAATCCAATGTTGCAAAGGTACACCCTCGCAACTATACCTACAATCCCTAATAATGGTTAAATTTGCGGTATGAGTCAGATAGTCAGAAATAGGTTGAAGATTGATATGCCGGGCAGTCGGCTGCTGCTTCACGCCTGCTGTGCTCCTTGCTCTTCTGCAATAGTCGAATGTCTTGTAAATCACGGAATTAGGCCTGTGATTTATTATAGCAATTCAAACATTTTTCCTGTTTCGGAATTTGAAATTCGGCGTGATGAATGTATCCGTTATGCGGAAGAAACGGGGCTTGAGATAGTCATTGATAAGTATAGCCACGACGAGTGGCGGTGCATTGCGAAGGGGCTGGAGCACGAGCCGGAGAAAGGAAAGCGTTGCAGCGAATGTTTCCGATATCGTCTTGAGCGCGCGGCCAGATATGCGAAGGAGAATGGCTTTGATGTGCTTACGACTACTTTGGCATCTTCCAGATGGAAGGACCTGACTCAGGTGAATGAAGCGGGGCTTCAGGTGTGCAGTATTTTCCCGGGGGTCAAGTGGTGGGAGATGAATTGGCGCAAAGGCGGCCTTCAGGACCGCAGAAATGAAATCATCCGCGAGCACAACTTCTACAATCAGCTGTACTGCGGATGTGAATTCAGCCTCGCCACCTCAACGGCGTTACAAAAATCCGTTCTCAAATAAGACTTCAGTTCACTCGTATGAGTGGTATTCGGATATGATTTATGCGGGAGGATGATGGAATTGAGGAGGCGTGTCCACCCGCGGACACGAGTAGCGGGAGGGTGCCCGACGGAGACAAGTGGTCAAAGACCACGAAGAAAACGTTGGGAGGGTCCGGAGTGAGAGAAGCGAACGGAGTCCTTCTCAATCCCTATCGCCCTCCAGAAGCATTCTACAAACAAAGAGCGACCGAGTCGCTCTTTGTTTAGCTGTTTAGCCAGCCTGCGAGTCTGTCCTTTGCGTAAAGGTAGTAGAATGCGATTCCAACCCAGCTTGTGAGCAGCAGAAGGACTATAACGACGAGTTTCTTGATGGCGTCAGCATTGATTTTCCAAATATCGATTGCCGCCATAACTGTCAGCACGAGGCCGAGAATGTAGATTGCTTTAAGTATCATGGTTTTAAGAATAAAGTTCTGTCAATATCTGACAATAAAGTCAAAATCCGCTAATAAAGGAGATCGGGATTGTTCTGATGATCGCTGGAAAGGAAGTCGAAATACCCTCCGTGATAGGTCCAGGTGTACAGGACATTGGTATCGGCATCCTTTATGGTCACGGTCTGCCTGAAAACCCTGCTGGAACGTATCGCACGCCCTTTTGTAACCATCTCTCCCAGACATTTCCATTGACCGGCGGAAAATGAGAAGATATATATTCCCTGACCTTTTCCATCCCCTGTCCGTACTCCTATCAGCAGTTCCGCTTCTCCGTCGTCCGTGAAATCGTGCGCTCCGACCGTGTATTCATTTGTCTTGAGCTCGGCATTGCCTGAAAATCCCAGAACCGGATAACTCTTGCCCGAAGAAGTCGGCATATTCGGTTTCCCGTTGACGAAAAGAATCGTCCTCTTGCCTGCAGCATTTTCCACTGCAGTGAGAGTGCTGCCGTTATAATAGAAGGTAAGAACCTTGAATGTGTGCCCTCCAGTGGTGAATGAGAATGATTTTGCCGCATCACCGCACTGCGCCGCGGAGAATGCAAACCCACCCTCCAGGCCTGTTATGAATGAGGTCTGGGCAGCAGAATTTATCGCAAATAAGGTGGCAGTCAGTAGAATTGCCAAAAAGCGATGTGAACCGAAAAATTTCATCACATCGCAAATTTAATACTTTTTTGCAGAAACATCATATCTTGGTGAGAAGCCCGGCCTCCAAGTCTTTGGCGGCAGTCTGCTTTATCTTGAAGTGCAGCTTCTTGCCTGTCGCGTTGAACGGGATGTCATCGACAAACCTGTAGTAGCGTGGCCTCTTGTAGTTGGCGATATGCGGACTTTCCTTGCAGAAGTTGTCAAGTTCCTCTACGGTCAGCGACTCGTCATTCTTGATGACGTATGCTGTCACCAGCTGGCCTCTAACCCTGTCAGGAACCGCTGTGACTATGCAGTCCTTCACTTTCGGATTCATATTGAGAACTTCCTCAACCTGAGTCGGATAGATGTTCTCTCCGGAGGAAATGATCATATCGTCCTTGCGACCTACAATCGTGACGAAATGATTCTTGTCCCAAGTCGCCAAATCATTGGTGTAGATGAAGTCCTTGTAGTATTTCTTGCTGGTTTCCTCAGGATTGTTGTAATAGCAGTACGGCGATTTGGCCGGTGTGCTGATTATTACCTCGCCGATTTCCTTGCCGTCAGTGGCGATGGTATCGTCCGGCTCCGCTTTCCTGTCGTCATAGACCTTGACCACTCTTACATCATCGTCAACGCAGGATGCACCTGCTGTTCCGGCATTCTCAGGAAGGTCGAAAGGTCTGAGGAATGTGTTCCAGAATGTTTCAGTAGTGCCGTATCCGTTGAAAATATCGTGTGTGAGAACCTTCTGGTACCTGATGCAGGCCGCCTTGTCCAGAGGACTTCCCATTGTCACGATTCCCTTGAGGGATGTCAGCTCGCGCGGATTGCTTTCCTGGGCGTTCGCAAGATCCTCAAGCACAGTAGGTACGCCCACTACGAAAGTGATATGATATTTTCCTATATAATCCAATGTCTTGTCGGCGTTGAACTTGCCCATAATCACCATACAGGCTCCTGCATATAGAGCCGGACAAGGTCCTGCGCAGTGGAGACCTCCTCTGTGGAACCACGGAGTCGTATTCATAGAGATGTCCTTGTAGCTCATCGGGAAATGAATCATCACGTCGTGGCTGGAAAGTACCTCGTTGATACTGATGAGTGGCACTCCTTTCTGCCTGCCGGTTGTGCCTGATGTATATAGCCTGGTTGTCTCGTCATAGATGTTCAATTCGTATGGCAGGACAGGGTCCTCGGTGGACATGCTCCCCACGTAATCATTGTAAGAAACAATCTTGCCATGGCTTGTAGTGTCCGTCACAATCAGTTTCTCCGGCTTGAATGTGGCAAGCTCCACGGCCTCAAGGATGGTCTTTTCCTGTTTCGAGTCGAACAGGAGAATCCTCGGCTTGGAGTCGTCAATGTTCTGCGCGATTTCTCCCGGGCTGAGCCTGAAATTTATCGGGGCGTTTACCGTATGCAATTTGTGGCAGGCTACATATACAAAAACAAATTCCGGGCAGTTGAGGAGCTGATACATTATCACGTCTCCCTTTTTCATTCCGTCCCTGAGCATAGCGGAGGCAAACTTGTTGCTCTCCCTGTTCAGTTCGTCGTATGTCCATCTTCTGTCCGTATCCGGATATATGAGGGCTTCTCTGCGCGCATACCGTCTTACGTTTCTCATAAAACCTGCGATCCAAGTGTATTCGCGCTCGAAGATTTGTCTGAATTCTGCATTCATAATTGAAGTCGTTTAATTTAACGGGGTGCTAAGTTAGTCGATAAATTGTATCCGGCGGAACTTTTGTGGTGACATTCTCCACATTCCGCCGATTGGCCTGAAGATGTGGTGAAATCTTTGGATTTGTGGCGGAAGGTATGGTTTTTTTCAGAGAATACGGCGTTCCTGTGCAACGGACAGGGACTGTTTTGCATCTTATTTGCCGATGCTAATTTGTAGATAGTATGAAATATATAGTGAATTTTTGCTTCATATTGGCTGCTGCCTGCATATCGCTGTCGTCCTGCGCTTCTGTGGGCGATGATGTGATATGGGATATAGCTCCTATCGACGTTCAGATCTATGTCAATAATGCTGACGGCGAGAATCTTATCGATCCTGATGAGACCGAGGGAACATTGGATATCAGTAAGATTACAGCCGAATGGGAAGGGGAGACGTATTCTGTCAGCACTGAAGAGTCCGGACCTCAGACTAAATACTATTTGCCGCATTTCTGCGGATTGACAGTCAACGCGGATTCGTTCGGCAAGTGGCGCCTTTGCTTCGGAGAGTTGGATGGACAGGAGAATATGGACAACAGGAAGCTGGTGATTCACTGGGGAGACGGCAGTTCTGATACCATAACAATATTCAACAAATTCAAATGGAAGGCAAACGGAGATCCTTCCATAACCAGAAGATTCTACCTGAACGGAGAGAAACTATCCAGTGATATAGCTACTTTCAAACTTGTCAAATGAGTGCGGCAACTTCCAAAGTAGCCTATCTATGTTCAATAGGGTGCAATGTTTTTGTCCCTAGTCAGAAATTTCTTACTTTTGTGTCGCTGCTTGAGAGCTGATGCTCAAAGGCGGCGATAAATTTGTGTAATAGATAAACATTATAGTTTTATGCATATTGCGGTAGCTGGAAATATCGGTAGCGGCAAGACTACTCTGACCAAGATGCTTGCGGCGAGATATGGTTGGACTCCAAAATTCGAGTCGGTTGATTTTAACCCGTATCTGTCTGATTTCTATGACGATATGAACAGATGGTCGTTCAACCTTCAGATTTATTTCCTCAACAAGCGTTTCAAGGATGTCGTGGATATCTCCAAGAACGAAGAAGTCATAATCCAGGACAGGACTATCTACGAAGACGCGAGGATTTTCGCTCCGAATCTGCACGATATGGGACTGATGAGTTCACGTGACTTTGAGACCTATTCGGATTTGTTCGATCTGATGATGTCTCTGGTGAAGATGCCTGACCTCCTCATATATCTCAAGTCCTCAATTCCTAATCTGGTGGCTCAGATTCAGAAGCGCGGCCGCGAATATGAAAAGACTATACGAATCGACTATCTCACAGGACTTAACGAGCGTTACGAAAACTGGATTTCTTCCTACAAGGGTCACCTGCTGGTGATTGATGCCGACAAATACAAGTTCGGAAACAGGGAGGAAGATTTCGAGGCCGTTACAGATATGATAGATTCCGAACTTTTCGGACTGTTCCCTAACGAAGACACCAAATAATTGATGAAATATGGCAACTGCAAGACCTACAATAATTGATTTCGTAGAGAAATATACACACGAGTTCGCATCACACGTTTTCCTTCGTGAAAAACCGGCGGACAAATGGACAGAGACGACATTTGAGCAGACAAGGCTTGATGCCTATAAGGTGGCTGCCGGACTTATGTCTCTCGGATTGCAGAAGGGTGATAAAGTGGCGCTTCTGTCTGAGGGAAGGAATATGTGGGTTATCGGAGAACTCGGTATCCTGTATGCCGGCGGAGTGAACGTTCCGCTTTCCATAAAGTTGGAAGAGGGCAGTGACCTGGTATTCCGAATCAATCATTCCGATTCGAGATTCGTGATGGTATCAGCCAACCAGCTTCCGAAAGTAAGGCGTATCTTGAGCGAAACCCCTGCTGTCGAGAAGGTTATCGTATTCGACGACATGCCGGAATACAAAGACAACGAAATCCCGATGTCAGAGGTGGTGCGTCTGGGCGAGAAATTCAATGCCGAGAATCCTGATGCGCTGAAAGAGAGGGCTGCGTCTGTCGGACCTGATGACTATGCCAACATAAGCTATACCTCAGGCACTACAGCAGACCCTAAAGGAATTCTCCTGACTCACAGGAATTATACTGCAAATGTGGAGCAGGCTCATTCAGTCATTTCCGTCCCTCTTGATGCGGTAATGCTGATTATTCTTCCGCTCGACCACTGCTTCGCGCACGTGGCTGGATTCTATACTATGATGTCCTACGGTGCCAGCATCGCTACTGTCCCTGTAGGTAAGACTGCGATGGCATCATTGAAGAATATCCCGATGGCAATCAAGGAGGTACGTCCTCACGTGATGCTTTCAGTACCTGCACTTGCACGTAATTTCAAGAAAAATATCGAGTCCGGCATCAAGGCGAAGGGACCTAAGGTTGAGAAACTCTACAACTTCGCATTGAATCTGGCTATCTCATATAATAAGGAGTATTACAACAGAGGCGGTATTCTTCAGCTTTGGAAGAAGCCTCTTATCGCTTTGTTTGACAAGCTCATCTTCAAGAATGTGCGTCAGGGCCTCGGTGGCAGAATGCTCTTCTTCGTAGGTGGCGGTGCGCTTCTCGACATTGCGCTGCAGAGATATTATTGCGCCATCGGAATTCCTATGTTCCAGGGCTATGGTCTGTCAGAGGCGACCCCTATCATCTCAGCTAACTCCAAAGGACATTGCATTTTCGGCTCGTCAGGTCGCGTTGTAAAACCTATGGATATCAAGATTTGCGACGGAGAAGGCAATGCTCTCGGCTATGGTGAGCGCGGCGAGATTGTCGTACGTGGCGAAAATGTGATGGCGGGATATTGGAAGAACCCTGTTTCCACTGCCGAGACCGTTGTTGACGGATGGCTTCATACCGGAGATATGGGATATATGAAGGATGAGGAGTTTTTGTATGTAGTAGGAAGATTCAAGTCTCTGCTCATATCTGCAGACGGCGAGAAATACAGTCCGGAAGGATTCGAGGATTCTCTTACCGACAGTTCGAAGTTCATTGACCAGGTTGTGCTCCATAACAATCAGGACCCTTATACCACTGTGGTCATTGTTCCTAACAAAGAGGCTCTCAAGGAATACGTGAAGAGCGGCAATCCGGAATTGGATCTGAATTCACGCGAGGCCAAGGAGCTGATGCTTAAGAAGATACAGGAAGAAGTCAATTCTTATCGCAAGGGCGGTTCACGTGAAGGCATTTTCCCTGAGAGATGGCTTCCGGCCGCAATCATTGTCGCTGACGAGCCGTTCACCGAGCAGAACCATATGGTCAACAGTACAATGAAGATTGTGCGTGGAAAGGTGGAGAAGCATTATGCGGACCGCATAGCCTACGCGCTTACTGCAGAAGGCAAGAACCTGTTAAACGAGAAAAACATCGCATCGCTTTAAGGCGTTGTGATGTTTCTCGTGCTTCGGACGGGACTTGAACCCGTACAGGCATTGCTGCCCAAGGGATTTTAAGTCCCTCGTGTCTACCAATTCCACCACCAAAGCGAATTGGAATGGCAAAGTTAGTCAAATTGTTTATAAATAAAAAATATCAAAATGGGATTATTAGATGGAAAGGTAGCGCTGATTACAGGCGCAGCCAAAGGAATTGGAAAGGCTATCGCACTGAAGTTCGCTTCAGAAGGAGCTGATGTCGCTTTTACCGATCTCGTCATCAATGAAGCCGCAGAAGAAACTATAAAGGAACTCGAGGCTTTCGGTCATAAAGTGAAAGGTTACGCTTCTAATGCCGCTGACTTCGCTCAGACAGAAGAAGTTGTAAACCAGATTCTTGCAGACTTCGGTCGTATTGATGTGCTTGTCAACAACGCAGGTATAACCAAGGATGGTCTTATGCTCAGAATGAGTGAGGCTCAGTGGGATGCAGTCATCAATGTCAATCTCAAGTCCGCATTCAACTTCATTCACGCGGCTGTGCCGGTTATGTCAAAGCAGCGTGGCGGTAGCATTATCAATATGTCCTCTGTTGTAGGCGTTTCCGGTAATGCTGGACAGTGCAACTATTCTGCGTCGAAGGCTGGTCTTATCGGTCTTGCGAAGTCTATTGCGAAAGAGATGGGCCCTCGCGGTATCAGAGCCAACTGTATCGCTCCGGGATTCATTATCTCAGATATGACAAAAGCACTTCCTGAGGATGTCCGTGAGCAGTGGGTGAAGACTATTCCTCTGCGTAGAGGCGGTACTCCGGAAGATGTTGCAAAGGTTGCGCTCTTCCTTGCATCTGACCTCTCTTCTTATGTCAGCGGACAGGTTATCCACGTTTGTGGCGCAATGAATTGCTAATTAGATAGATAAATATAATATAGAAGGGATGGCTAAATTTTTGGCCGTCCTTTTTTTGTTTTCCAAAAACCGCTTTCGGTCGTTCTTCTCTTGAATCTCCCGTCTTCTTTCTCAATCAATTCCTCGCTCTTCCAGAGCGAACTGAAGTTCTATTGGGGACCGGATTCCCCAAACCCCTTGAGTCGCTTCGCTCCGAGTTGCTTTTGAACCGTTCTGCTTAGTTCGCTTCGCTCCGAATGGCTTTCTGCGGGTTCGGTGCTGGGGTATCCCTTGCCGCCTTTTCTAAAAATACTTCTTTTCCTTGTGGTCGAGGGCGATGAAGATGGCGAGCATCACGGTGAATGTCCAAAGGGACGAGCCACCATAGCTCATAAACGGAAGCGGAATGCCTATGACCGGCATAATGCCGATAGTCATACCTATATTTATGAACAAGTGCATAAATAGACAACTGGCGAAGCAGTAACCGTAAACTCTGGTGAATTTTTCCCTGCTGCGCTCCGAATCACGTATGATTTGCAGAATCATCAGCACATAAAGAGAAATAACTAGCGCACAACCGAGAAATCCCCATTCTTCTCCTACAGTGCAGAATATGAAGTCAGTACTTTGCTCCGGGACAAATCCGTAGGCCGTCTGCGTGCCGTTCATATATCCTTTTCCCATTAAGCCACCGGAACCGATGGCAATCATCGACTGGTTTACATTATATCCGACTCCGGCTGGGTCTTCCTTAAGCCCGAGCAATACCTCAATACGCTTCCTCTGATGGTCCTGAAGGACATTGTTGAACACGATATCCGCTGAAAGCACGAGCCCCACTCCGGCAATGAAAGTGAGAACCGATACAAGTGAAAAATAATTGCTCTTGTTTCGTAGCGACTGCCATACAATGATCGGGATGCAGATTGCAGATATCCCGAGAAGAATATACAGCGGCTTGATATTCATAAGAATAGGCAGAGCTTCACCTTTAGCTTCCTGAAGCAGTCCCCAGAAATGCGGCAAGAATGCGAGCAATGTAATACTTACCGTAGCAATCAGTAACCATCTCCAGAAATTCTTGGAATTCAGAGCATTGCAGAATGCTATGATTCCTGCAAGCACCAATACGGCAGTATAAGGAGACGCGACCAGAGTGAGGATGAAAATCAATATGGCAAGCCCTATCATCGCAAGCAGCCAACCGGAAAGCCCTTCTCTGTACAGCATAAAGATGAATCCCACATATACCAGCGCGGAGCCTGTTTCCTTCTCGGCAAGAATGATCAGCATAGGGATTATGACGGTTGCGGCGACCATCAGGAAGTCCTTAAGTCGTGTGAGTCTGAATGAGGCCCGGCTCATAATGAATGCAAGCAGCAGAGATGTGCTGATTTTGGAAACCTCTGCCGGCTGAAATCTTACGGAACCGAATGTAAACCAGGACTTTGAACCCTTAACCTCCGTCCCCAGGAATATGACCGCCACCAGCAGTATTACTACCATAATGTAGAACAGCAAGGCGCCGCTTTCCCATAAGTTTGGACTGAATACGAATATTATCAGACCGCCCAAGGAGAAAGCTGTCAGCATCCAGATCAGCTGTTTGCCGCAGTTTGCATTGAAGTCGAGAATGCTTGTGACGTCCTGCCCGTGTACGGATGCGTAGATGTTTATCCAACCGATGAATACAAGGGCCAGATAAAGTATTATCAATTTCCAGTCGTAGGCCTGTGCGAAATTTCTGCTGCTGTAGCTTTCCATATCAGTAGGTCTTTACTCTTGACATTAAATTGCCTTCCAGGACTCTGTCCTCCAGTGGCTTGCGCGAGTCGGAGATTTCCCCGTTCAGGTATTTCTCTACTAGCAGGGATGCGATAGGACACGCCCAAGTCGCTCCGAAACCTCCATTCTCGATGTATGCAGCCACTGCGATTTTAGGATTATCCTTAGGCGCAAAGCAGATGAATACGGAGTTGTCCGCTCCCCTTGGGTTCTGGGCAGTTCCTGTTTTTCCGCATATATCCAAACCATCTACTGCAGCGATGCTGGCTGTTCCTCCGGAGCCGAATCCGCTGTTCACCGCCTTCCACATTCCGTTGATGACTTTTTTGAACTGAAGCGTGTCCACCAGCGTGTACTGCCTTTCTTTGTATTTCTGGTCAATCTTCAGCGAATCGGAGTCCTTGATGATGTGCGGAATGTAGTAATATCCTCTGTTTGCGACAGTTGCGCACATATTGGCAATCTGGAGAGGAGTTACTCCGATTTCTCCCTGACCGATTGAAAGCGATATGACGGTCGTGAATTTCCAACCGTTCTTGCCGTAAATCTTGTTGTAATATGAAGATGTAGGAATCGTTCCTCCTAGTTCGGCCGGAAAGTCACTGCCAAGTTTGCGCCCGAAACCGAAACTCTGCACATATTCGCGCCATTTGTCGAGAGCCTCAGCCGTGCCCCCGTATTGTTTGTTCTCAAGGACATTCTTCATTACATAGCAGAAATATCCGTTGCAGGACATCATAATAGCGTCTTCGAGATCAAGGGGGGACCTATGGTTATGGCATCCGAGCTTGTGGCTGCCATACGGGTATCCTTTGTAGCACGGATAGGTGTATTCAGGCTTAAGTACGCCTTCTTCCAGGCCGATGAGACCGTTCACAAGTTTGAAAACGGAACCCGGAGGATATGGAGCCTGCACCGCCCTGTTGAACATAGGCTTGTGCGGGTCGCTTACGATTTCGCTGTAATGCTTTCCAATGTCGGCGAGCATTTCCACGTTAATACCCGGACTGGAAACCATAGTGAGGATTTCCCCGGTTGACGGCTCTATTGCCACCAGACTGCCGACCTTGTTGCGCATCAGTTCCTGTCCATATTGCTGCAAATCAGCGTCGATGGTCGTGACGACATCCTTGCCCGGGATGGCTTCCTTGTCCATTTCTCCGTCCTTATACCTGGACTGAATCTGATTGTGCGAGTCTCTCAGATAGATCTGGTATCCTTTCTCACCTTTGAGCTCTTTCTCACGGGCGGCTTCGATTCCGGTCTTTCCCGCATAGTCTCCAGGACGGTACTCGCCGGCGTGTTTCTTTATGAATGACTGGTCTACCTCGGATACATAACCCAGCAGGTTTCCTCCCGCATTCACCGGGTAGTCCCTGATGCTTCGGACCTGTCCTTTGAACCCTTTGAACTTATACTGCACCTCGACGAATTTCATATAAGTTGAGGACGGTATCTGCTTGAGCATAACCATTGACTGGAATCCGATTCTCCTGCGGTTCTTCCGGTACTCCTGCATCTTGTTCCGAATGAAATCCGGGCTTATATCCAACACATTGGCCAGCAGCAGAGTATCGAACTCCTGCACTTCGCGCGGCGTGACTAGAATGTCGTATGCGACCTTGTTTCCGACAATGATTTTTCCGTTTCTGTCGTAAATGATTCCTCTGGTAGGGTAGATGATGTCATAGACCATCGAGTTGTTGGACGCGTTGATCTTGTATTTGTCATCAAGAATCTGAATGGCAAACAAACGGCAAAGAAGAATACCCGCAAAAATCAATAATCCTATGCGGAGTTTGCTGACCCGAGGTTCGTTCTCCATATTATTTCCTGTCGTTTGGGTCGAGAATATTGGCTATTATCAGAGATATTCCTGTTCCGGTGAGCACAGAAATAAGGAATCTTGATAGATTGAACAGGAACGGTCTTGTTCCCGCGCCGTCCGCCCAGATATAGATAGCCATAAATATGCACTGGACTATGAATATGGCGATTGCCATTTTGCTGACGCCATATTTCATCATAGATACATCTTCCTCATTGGCAAGCAGTTCGCTGCCGAATACCAGTCTGCACACTCCGCGTCGTGACAGTGCAACAGGTACGAGCGCAAGTGCGTTGAGACCGATTACTCCGTCAGCAAGGAAGTCGATAGCAAGCCCTGAGACGAAAGCAATCAGCATCGCCACCACGGGATTGCACTTGGTTGGAAGGAGCAAAATGGCGCAAGGCAGAATGCTCAGCGTCAGCAAAGCGCTTATATGAAAATAGTTGCATATAAGCATCTGTACGCAAAGTATCAGAAGAAATGTCAGGAAATAGCTCTGCTTCATTTTTTCTCCTTTTTGCTTTCTTGGTGTTGCTCCAGTTCCTCGATTTCGAGCATATCCTTGTTCTTGACCACGGTCACGTATCTCAATGACGAGAAATCCTGAAACAGCTGCACCTTCACTTCGTAGGTCGCCCCGTTCACCACTTTTGTCTTGCCTGTTACTCCGAGAGGAATGTCCGGAGGAAATATGGATGAGAATCCGCTTGTATAGACGGTATCTCCTTCTTCAAATTTGTACTGGAGAGGGATTTCCTTCAGTGTTGCCTTATTGGAACTCGTGCCGTCCCAGGACATAGGGCCTGCTGCTCCGCTGTTTCCGATTCTTGCGCTGATATTCAGTTCTGAATTCAGGAGAGAGATTACGTAGGAGTAGTTCCGGCTGACTGCATCTACAATTCCCACGACACCATCCGGGGTTATGACTCCGGACTGGGGGGTGATGCCATCCTTCGAGCCTTTTTCTAGAATGATGTAGTTGTGCTGTTTGTTGAGGTTGTTCTTGATGACCTTAGCCGGGATGAAGTCAAATTTAGAACCGGAGTTGCTGGCGTAACTGTTTGACAATGAATCAAGACGGGAACTCTCTATGCGTCTGTTCAGAGACTCGATCTCCTGATTCAATTTGAAAATCTGCCCTGAAAGTTCCTTATTCTTCTCCTTCAACGAGAAGTATTCGGATATAGCTTCTGTCGTGCCCCACAATCTTCCCTGTATTGCGTGTGACCACTTGGCCAGGAAAAAGTTCTGTACGGAACTGCTGTGGCTCAACATAGTAAGCGCGGCAATCTCCAAAATTATGAAGACTGCCGTGTTTATGATTATACTTAGTATGTTGCGCTTTTTTTGCATCTATCGCTTCAGGAAAGAGCAATTGCCGATGTGCTTCAATGCAATGCAAGTTCCTCTGGCCACAGCGTGAAGAGGGTCTTCCGCAACGTGGAACGGGATGTTCACCTTCTCGGAGAATCTCGTGGCAAGGCCTCTCAGCAATGCGCCGCCGCCTGAAAGGAAAATTCCATTCTCCACGATATCTGAATACAGCTCAGGAGGAGTAAGCTCGAGGACGTGCATAATCGAAGACTCGATTTTGGTGATTGACTTGTCCAGGCAGTGCGCTATCTCCTGATATGAGATTGTGGCTTCCACCGGATGCGCAGTCATAAGGTTCGGGCCTCTGACAGTGAATGTGTCAGGCTCTTCCGGCAATGTCGGGAGCACGGAGCCGACCGCAATCTTGATTTTCTCTGCGGTGGTCTCACCGATGCGGATGTTGTGCTGCTGCTTCAGGTATGCCTGAATGTCGCCCGTAAATACGTCTCCGGCTGTACGTATGCTGTCCTGAACTACGATACCGCCCAATGAAATGACTGCGATTTCAGTAGTACCTCCACCTATGTCAACGACCATACTTCCCTTAGGCGCTTCGACTTCCAAGCCGATACCGAGAGCGGCGGCCATAGGCTCAGTGATAAGATATACGTCACGTCCGCCTGCGTGTTCAGCAGAGTCGCGGACAGCTCTGATTTCTACTTCCGTACTTCCTGAAGGGATGCCCACTACCAGTCGGAGGTTAGGTGAGAACAAGTTGCTTTTCTTGCTGTTGACCTGCTTGATGAAACCGCGGATCATCATCTCTGCAGCATTGAAGTCTGCGATGACGCCGTCTTTGAGCGGTCGGATAGTCTTTATTCCCGGTTGCTCGCGCTCGTGCATAAGTTTGGCCTTGTGGCCCAGCGCGATACATTTTCCTGTTGCATTATCTATGGCAACGATGCTCGGCTCGTCAAGGACGATCTTGTCATTCTGGAAAATGACAGTGTTGGCGGTACCGAGATCCATCGCTAATTCTTGAGTCAAGAACGAAAATCCCATATCTGAATTATACTCTTTTCTAGTTTAGACTTAGACTATGTTTGAATTCCTGTCAAATAAAATTCGGACAGTTCCTTATTTTCCGTAAATTTACAAAAAAAGTAGAATCTATTCATATTATTTCTCTTAAGAAAAAATGAAAAGAGATAAATATTTGATAGTTATGGCAGCCGGGCACGGAAGCCGTATGAAATCGGAACTTCCCAAGCAGTTTCTTGAAATAGGCGGCGTCGTTATACTGAGACGGACCATCCAGAAATTCCTCGATGCGATACCGGACATAAAGGTGATCACAGTGCTTCCGCTGGACGGCGATTATGTCAAATGGTGGAAGGACTATTGCGTCAGAACAGCTTTTCTATGCCCCCAGATTATTGTGAAAGGGGGAATCACGAGATTCCATTCGGTGAAGTCAGCGCTCAACAATGTACCTGACGGTGCTCTGGTGGCAATACACGACGGCGTTCGCCCGTTGCTTTCCATAGAGCTGATACGCTCTATGTTTGCTGTAATGGAGCGGGAACAGGATGTGGCAGGCGCTGTGCCGGTAACTCCTATGGTGGATACGCTCAAGGTCCTGAATACGTCAGTTGCGGAAGGGAAGTCTTATCGGCAATCCGTCGAGGGTGCTAAAGTAGACAGGTCCTCCGTATTCGGTGCGCAGACGCCTCAAGTGTTTCTCTCAGAGCAGATTAAAAATGCATATCTTCAGCCGTTCGACACGTCGTTTACTGATGACGCTTCGGTGGCGGAGGCAAACGAAATGCCCCTCGCCTATGTTGAAGGCGAGAGGCTCAATATCAAATTGACTTCCCCAGAGGACCTCTCATTGGCGGAAGCCATATTGTCGCTTAATACTCTTCAGACTCCTCAATGTCATCGTGGCCGCTGAAACGTGTGCTGCGGTAATCCTTGACCCATACCTGGCGGTCGATAGCCTCGTCGAGAGCAATCATCGTGTCTGTTGACAGGATGTAAGGAATCTTCTGCACGGTGTTCAGCAGGACCTCCATAAGGTGGTCATTGTCAAGACAATAAATCTTGACAAGAAGGGTGTATTTTCCGGTTACGAAATAGCATTCCACAACCTCGGGAATCTTTCTCAACTGCGCAACCACCTCGTTGTATTTGTCAGCTTCGGAAAGTGAAATGCTGATGAATGCGCAGATGTTGAGGCCGATAGCCTGAGGCCTTACAAGCAGTCTGGAGCCGGTGATTACGCCATTTGCCTCAAGTCTCTTGACTCTCTGGTGAATGGCTGCTCCGGAAACGCCACACTCTCGGGCTATTTCGAGAAATGGCATTCTGGCATTCTTGACAAGAAATGACAGAATCTTCTGATCCGTCTGGTCGATGTGATATTTTACCATAGTAGAAGCTATTTTTACGTCGTGAACAAGGCAAAAATAACAAATGTTCTAGAAAAAAATACCAAAATCGACTGAATTACTTAATTATTTTAAGAAAATCACTTGGATTTCTTGACAAATCTTCGTCTTGAGCGCGTTGTCGGTTCAGAATTGGCAATGATTTCCTTGCACTTTTCTTCCGTCAAAGTCGTGGCGTCAACATCCTTCGGAATCTTGAAATTGTTGCTGTCCTGCTTGAGATACGGACCATATCGTCCGTTTATGACCTGAATGTGGCTGTCCGGGAATTCGGCCATCACTGTGTTAGTTGCAGCTTTCTCAGCATCATTGCTGATGGCTTTGACACAGTCTTCCAACGTGACGGTAAGCGGATCGCTGCCCTTCGGAAGAGAAATGTTCTTGTCTCCGAATTTGAGATACGGCCCGAATCTGCCTTTTGTCGCAACTATGTCTGTATCATTGTATTTCCCGACAGTTCTCGGCAATAGGAACAGCTTGACCGCATCCTCCAGCGTGATGCTCTCTATCAGTTGTCCCGGAGCTAGATTCGCGAATTTCCTGTTTTCGCCTTCTCCTTTCTGGATGTACGGGCCATATTGTCCGAACTTAGCCACGAGAGGTTCTCCGTCTTTCGGATCATTGCCGAGCTCTCTGCTGACGTGGCTGTATTCCTTGTCGTTGATGACTTCCTCAACTTTTTTATGGAATGGAGTGTAGAATTGCCCTATGACATCGTTCCAGATCAGTTCGCCGTCTGCAATCTTGTCAAAATCCTTCTCGACATTGGCAGTGAAGTCATAGCCGAGAATCGTATGGAAATTCTTTACAAGATAATCAGTTACGATGATGCCGATTTCCTGAGGGATAAGGCGGCCCTTTTCCGCGCCGATGGTCTCTGTTTTGGCGATCTCTGAAATGACGCCGTCTTTCATAGTCAGGCAGGTCACAGGTATCTGCTCGCCTTCCTTGTCGCCCTTTACTATGTATCCGCGCCCTGTAGTGAGGGTGGTGATGATTGTGGCGTATGTTGAAGGTCTTCCGATGCCCAGTTCCTCCAATTTCTTGACCAATGTGGCCTCTGAATACCTTGAAGGGGCTGCTGTGAATTTGCAGCTGGATGAGAAACTTATGGCGTCCATCCTGTCTCCGCAGTGGAGTTCAGGCAAGAGGACCTCTTCATCGTCCTGCTCATCATCGGAGCTTTCCATATATACTTTGAGGAATCCGTCGAACATTACCTGATTTGACTGCAGGGCGAATTTTTCATTCCTTTTGTCCGAGGCGATTTTAATATCCGTCTTCAGGATACGCGCATCAGTCATCTGGGATGCTATTGTCCTTTTCCAGATAAGGTTGTAGAGCTTCTGCTCCTGGGCCGTGCCCTCGATGCCTGTATTCTCTATATATGTAGGTCTGATGGCTTCGTGTGCCTCCTGTGCTCCTTTCGAATGAGTCTTGTATTGGCGTGTATGGGAATATTCTTCTCCGAAGTTGTCCTCGATGAATTTCCTGGATGTGCCGAGAGCCAATTGGGACAGATTGGTGGAGTCAGTTCTCATATAGGTGATGAGACCGCGCTCGTAAAGGCTCTGCGCCACGCGCATCGTGAGGCTTACCGGAAAATGCAGCTTTCTAGAGGCTTCCTGCTGCAGCGTTGATGTCGTGAACGGTGCCGCCGGGCTTCTGGTGCCTTCTTTCTTGTCAATGCTGCTTATCGAGAATACTGCGTCCGCACTGTCTTCCAGGAATCTTCTTGCGTCCTCGATGTTGTTGAATTTCGTATCAAGAACTGCGTTGACCTTGACCCCGGCCTTGGTGC
This sequence comes from Acutalibacteraceae bacterium, assembly GCA_963636275.1. Lineage (GTDB taxonomy): Bacteria > Bacteroidota > Bacteroidia > Bacteroidales > UBA932 > Cryptobacteroides. The sequence continues at coordinate 62,647 of CAVHJF010000003.1, forward strand.
CTTCCGGATGGAACAGGCACTCTGTCTTATAATATGGTTCTTTCTTGAATCCGAGAATTTCGCGTTCGCGGTCCACGATGAGCCTGAGCGCAACGCTCTGCACACGGCCTGCGGAAAGCTTCGGCTGAATCTTCCTCCATAATATAGGAGAGAGTTCGAATCCGACGAGTCTGTCAAGAACACGTCTTGCCTGCTGCGCGTCAACCATCTTCATATCAATTTCGCGCGGATTCTGGATTGCATTGGTGATTGCGTTTTTGGTAATCTCGTGGAATACAATCCTGTGCGTGTTCTCCTTCTTCAGACCCAGAACCTCGTACAAATGCCAGGAAATGGCTTCTCCTTCACGGTCCTCATCGGATGCGAGCCATACAGTCTGCGCCTCTTTTGCAAGTTTCTTCAGTTCGGTGACAACTTTCTTCTTTTCCGCCGGAATGACGTATTCAGGTGCGAAATTGTTCTTTACATCGACGCTCAATTTCTTGTCCTGAAGATCCCTGATATGTCCGAAACTTGATTTTACTATATAATCTTTCCCTAAGAACTTCTGTATTGTTCCGGCTTTTGCCGGAGACTCGACTATGACAAGGTTCCCCTCCATTGCTTTTGCGGTTTTTGTTAAATGGACTGCAAAGTAAGAAACAAAAGCGGATATTTTCCAAATTTTCTATGTATTTTTGCCCCTCGAAGATTGACGATTATGACTGACGATACGAGAAAAAAATGTGTTAAGTGGTTCTGGATTATCTTTTCGGTTCCGGTGCTTATGTTTGCGCTTATGCTATTGATGGTGTGGACTTTAGCAGATATCCCTTCATTTGAGGAACTTGAAAATCCGGACAGTAAACTTGCCACGGAAGTCATTGCGGACGACGGACAGGTTCTTACGACTTTTCATATAGAGAACAGATCGTACGTCGCTTATAAGGATTTGTCTCCATATCTTGTCCAAGCTGCGGTTGCAACCGAAGACCAGCGTTTCTACAACCATTCCGGCATAGACTTCCCGAGTTTGGGACGAGTTCTTATCAAGACATTGCTGCTCAGCGATTCAAGCCAGGGTGGCGGCAGTACCATAACCCAGCAGTTGGCTAAGACGCTGTATCCGCGCGCCGACGTTTCCAGCAGCATCCCGGGCCTGTCGAAGGTCAAGATGGTGTGGATCAAGCTCAAAGAGTGGATTACGGCAGTGAAACTCGAACGTGACTATACCAAGGATGAGATTCTGGATATGTATCTCAATGCCGTTTTCTTCGGCAGCAGCGCCTATGGAGTACGTGCGGCATCGCAGACATTCTTCGCCAAGGAGCCGGCTGATCTGACAGTGGAAGAGAGCGCGACTCTCGTCGGTATGGTGAACAAGCCTACCAGATACAATCCTGCATTGCATCCGGACAAGGCTCTGGTCAGAAGAAATTTCGTTATCGGTCAGATGGAAAAAGCCGGGTATCTCTCTGAGGCGGAGCGTGATTCCATCCAGCAGATTCCGATCTCCCTGTCTTATCAGGTGCAGGACCACAATGCCGGTCTCGCCCCGTATTTCCGTGATATGATAAGAAGGGTGATGAATGCCAAGAAGCCTGTAAGATCCAAATATACATATAGGGAAGATTACACTGCGGATTCTCTGCTTTGGGCTGACGATCCGTTCTATGGCTGGCTTGAGAAAAACAGGAAACCGGACGGTTCGGAATACAATCTGGACAAGGATGGTCTCAGAATCTATACGACTATCAACTACAAGATGCAGAAATATGCGGAAGAGGCTGTGGCAGAGCATCTTGGAAAAAATCTTCAGAAAAGCTTCGAGAGGGATCTCCGCTCAAAGAGAAACAAGCCGTTCTCAAACGACGTCGATCAGGAGACGCGTGACAGGGTAATGAAGCAGGCGAGGCGTTGGAGCGACAGATACCGTATGATGAAGAATGACGGTGTTTCCGAGTCTGAGATTATCAAGAGTTTCTCGGTGCCGGTGAAGATGAGATTGTTCTCCTGGAACAAAAAGGGCTATATCGACACGACGATGACGCCGGACGATTCCATACGCTATTACAAGTCAATTCTCCGTGCCGGATTTATGGCAATCGAGCCTGTGACAGGACATCTGAAGGCTTATGTGGGCGGACCTAATTACCGTTATTTCAAATATGACAATGTGCGTCAGGGAAAGCGTCAGATAGGTTCTACGGTCAAGCCATTCCTATATACTCTGGCTATGCAGTCGGGAATGAGCCCGTGTACAAAGGTTGTGAATGTGCCTCAGACCTTCATCGTCGGAGAGGATGAATGGACGCCAAGAAGTACGGACAAGGATATCTGGATTGGCAAGACGGTTACGTTGAAATGGGGTCTTACCCACAGTTCCAACAATATCTCAGCATACTTGATGAAGCAGCTCGGTCCTGAGCCGATGGCGGAAATGATGCGCGCAATGGGTATCCAGAGCCATATAGATGCAGTTCCGTCACTATGCGTAGGTCCTGCGGATCTATCTCTCTATGAGATGGTCGCGGCATACAATACATTCCCGTCAAGAGGAGTTTATACGACTCCGCAGTTCGTGACAAGAATAGAGGATAACCAGGGTAATGTTCTGGGCGAGTTCACGAACCGCAAACGTGAAGCTATCAGTGAACAGACCGCATATCTTATGGTGAACCTGATGCAGGGTGTAATCAACAACGGTACGGGTGCGAGACTGCGTTCCGTATATCAGTTGAAAGGTGAGATTGCCGGAAAGACCGGAACAACCAATGACAATGCGGACGGATGGTTCATAGGTTATACGCCGACGATTACAGCCGGAGTATGGGTAGGAGCAGAAGACAGGCAGGTTCATTTCCAGGCTCTGGCTCTGGGAAGCGGCTCGAATATGGCGTTGCCTATATGGGGCATTTTTATGCGCAAAGTCTTGAATGACGGTACTTTGGGTATCTCTGAGTCTGATAGGTTCATTGCTCCTGCCGGTATGAATGTGGATTTGAACTGCAGTGGAGGAGACGAGGATGCGACCGGCAGTTCCGGCAGCGAAGCGGATTATTATTTCGATTGACGGATTTTGCGGCATATCCGAACTTTACGGCGCGCCCGATGAACTCGGATTGACTTGAAATCATTGAACCTTAATTAGATAGTCATATATTTCAAAATATAATGGGAAAGTATAACACTATAGCGGTGATTTATGGCAGCGACTCTTCTGAATGGGAGGTCGCCTGCAGGAGCGGAGAGTTTACAGCCTCTCGGATTGATGACACCAAATATGATGTCTATGAGATTTTTGCCCGCTTTGGTAAATGGTCGTTGACTGCATTCCGTAAGAAAAACTCAATGCGTGTGCAGTTTCCGGAAGAGGCGAGACCTCAAATAGACAAGAACGATTTCTCGGTTTCTGTCTATGGCGAAAAAGTCAAGTTCGATTACGTCTATATAATGCAGCACGGTACGCCGGGAGAGAATGGTCTGCTGGCAGGTTACTTTGAGATGCTGAATATTCCTCATAGCAGTTGCAGTGCTTTCGTGGCGACTGTCGCATTTGACAAATATTCTTGCAAGAGTTATCTGAGGGACGCGGATTACGTCAAGATGGCTCCGGATGCTTTCATCCGTAAGGGTATGGATGTGAAAGAGTTTGCCAAGAAGGCCATTGACCGTCTAGGATTGCCGGTGTTTGTAAAGCCAACTGACGGCGGGTCAAGTTTCGGAATTACAAAGGTCAAGGAGGCCGGCGAACTTGAATCTGCCGTGAATTTCGCATTCTCGGAAGGTCCTTCTGTAGTAGTTGAGAAGGCTATCAACGGACGCGAATTCACTTGTGCGGCATATATGGACAAAGGTGTGGTGAAGGCGCTTCCAGTCATCGAAATCGTTACTGAAAACGAGTATTTCGACTACGATGCTAAATATAACGGACATAGCAGGGAGATTTGTCCTGCACAGATATCGGAGGAAATGTCTTCTTCCATTCAGCGCGTGACGGAGAAAATATATGCGCATCTCGGATGTAATGGCGTTGTACGTGTGGATTACATATCTGCGGAAGACGGGTTGTATTTCCTGGAAGTGAATACCATTCCTGGAATGACAAGTGCATCTCTTGTTCCTAAGATGGTGCGCGCCGCAGGTCTGGATATGACGGAGTTCCTTTCTGCCATTATAGAGAATTCTTAGACGAAAGAGCAATGCTGCTGTCTGAATTTGTAAAAACAAGCACGAAGGAATTGGAGGCGTTATATTCTTATAATGAGGCTCATTCCATAGTGCTTATGCTTTGTGAGGCTGTTCTCGGAACTGAGAAATATACCCATATAATCGAACCTCAATACCAGATTGACGAGAAGAAGTTGCCTGAAGTCGAATCGGCTATGACGAGACTCAAGGCAGGTGAGCCTATTCAGTATGTCCTCGGTAAGGCGGATTTTTACGGGAGGCAGTTCTCTGTTTCATCGTCCGTGCTGATTCCGCGTCCGGAAACTGAATTGCTCTGCAAGGATGCCATAAAGATGGGAACGCGAATCTCAAGGATGCGTTCACCTTACGGAAAGTCCGCGACACCGGTGAGGGTTCTTGATCTTTGTACCGGCTCGGGGTGTATCGCCTGGACAATGGCGTTGTCTGTTCCCGGCAGCAAGGTCGTAGCCGTGGATATTTCTGAAGATGCCCTCTCAGTTGCGTCTGCACAGAATTTTTCCGATGAGATAAAAGAAAAAAGTGCGAACAGACCGCAATTTGTCCGTGCAGATATTCTCGATGCTGAGCAGGATTTCGACTATGGGATGTTCGATATAATATTGAGCAATCCGCCATATATCAGGTCTTCCGAAAAAGCGGATATGCGTAAGAATGTTCTTGATTATGAGCCGGAATTAGCCCTTTTCGTGCCGGATGAGGACCCGCTCTTGTTCTATCGGGCTGTGGCGAGATGGAGTCAGCGTTTTCTTGAAAATGACGGCGTTGGTCTGGCAGAGGTCAATGAGGATCTTGCAAGGCAGACCGAGACAATATTCCGTGCTGCAGGCTATCGCAACACCGAGATAGTGAAAGACCTTTACGACAAGAACAGATATATCATATATCACAAGTAATCTATGCCTGAAAAACGGCCTTCAGATGCTGTGGGACGCTGAAAAATAAGAAAAACCGTGTTCATTTTCTGAACACGGTTTTTTATTTGTCACTTTGCATTGTAAAATGAATCGGATGACTGATTCTGAAATGACTTTTAAAAATTACTGGTGCCTATGAAAAGTATATTTATGACGGCAGTCATTGCCTTATGTGTTGCCACAGCCTGCGAACAGGTTGACCATTCCGGAGAGATTGACGTTCCTCAGAAATCGTCCGTATCTCTTGATGATGTAGCAAAACTATTATCCGCTTTGCCGATAGAGAATTGCCACCTGCAGGAGGTCTATGATGCGGTCTCTTCCTCTTCGGAGAATGGTTATGATGAGGAATATATGATGCGTGACTTGTTTTCGTCACCCGGCTCAGGAGTCGGTATGGACAAAGAAACAAAGGCCACAAGAGCAACCTCATATTCGAATCCGCTCAAGGACCTTATCTCGGATTATCTGGAATCAAAAACCAAGTCGGGAGAAGGAGCAGAACTCAACGGCATGTCTCCAGAAGAATATCTGCAGGAACTGGAAAACTCTGATATTCAGATTTATTGGCCAAGTTCCGAGAACTGGGATGAGGGGCAGTTGCCGATAGTGACTTTTGATCCGGGAAATGGAGCGGAGGTCAATGTGGGGTATAAAATCACGGAAGACGACAATGGCGAAAGGTCTGTTGAGAAAATCTTGGTGGACGAATCTATGGCCGGCTCACAGCCTGTCTGGGTTGTTAACAGGAATGACGACAGCTCGTACCGTACTCTGGAAATGATACGTAAGGACAATCCTGAATGGGGGACAGGCGGAGGCTCGATAGTCATAACTCCGACCGGTACAAAATCTCCGGATTCTGAAGCGGACGGAGTCGTGAAATCATTGGTTCTCAAAGATTTCAAGATGAGGAGGAACTATGACTGCTGGTTCGCAGGCGCTTCGGAATTCGTATTCAAATGCGGAAGTGTCGAGGGGTTCACGGCAAGCACTGAAGCCGAATTGAAACTGTATTCGCCTCAAATCACCGATTTTGTACTCGTGGTCAAGCGCAAGCAGGTGAATCAGACAATTCCTCTGAATGTGATGCTGGTCTCCCAGTGGACGGAGCAGCTTGACAATATTGTTTTTCTTCTTACTGAGGATGACGGGGGTACGCGCACGGAATGGAAATGCTCTGCTGTCGTCAAAATCAAGTCCAAGAGTTATGGCTTCGAGATGTCTCTTCCATTCAATTCTAAGGATGATTTGGTCTGGAGAGGGCAGCTTTCCTCGAAATATCTTGAGAAATACAGCGATGTGACCAGCCGCTTCGGAGATGTGGATGTCACTTTCTCTTTTCTTCAGATGTAACTGTCATTTCGCACCGACCGCAGTCAAACTTAAGGACAAAGACCTGTCCGTTGTTTCTGAGGAACAGAGGCTCGCTCTTTTGAACTTTCCCCTGTTTTGGACAAAGCCCAAGCTCGTGGCGGACACAATACTTTGTCCTCATAAGTTCTGCGGCTACGGTATGGGAGAGCTCGTAGGCTGGGTCTGCGGATTTTGCACCATGTGCCATATAGACTTCCCGGCTGAGACGGTTGGCTATGTTATAAGAGTAGTCAAGGTGTTCCGGAAGGAACTGATTCTCTTTGATGTCACCGTATTGAATCTCTGCAGGACTGCCTGTATTCTTGTCAGCAGAGGCGCTGTTTGTGGTGTTTGTGGCCTCAGCGTGGCTGTACCTTGCTATTGAGACGCTATCTGTAATCTCTGCTGGGTTGCACGTGGTCTTGTCAATATAGGCGCTCGCGGTAATGTACGGAATGGCAGTTCCTGTTAATACCCTTAAAGAGCATAGACCTTCTCTCAGATTCAGCATCGGCCGTGCTGATATAGGAACTACCTCCAGTTTCTCGGCTAGGGTGCGTCTGATGCTGTTCAGAAATGCGGTGCTGGCAAACGGCATATCCCCCTTGTCTGTGCTGACATCCAGTTTGTGAAGACTGAACTGGCAGGAATTGTTGGCCTTGCTGAACTGGCTTTCAATCAATGCGCACATTCTGTCGCGGTTTTCTGCGACTGTGTTTCCTGCATTTTCGGAATGTGAGATTTGCCTTCCGTCTTCGGCAGTTGCTTTCGCCGTGATGAGGAATCCGGTCTCAGAACTTCCGCTTATTGCAACGTCCGTGTCTATATTGATGAGTCTGCGGCAGGAATTGGCATCCAGTTTCTTCTCAAACTCGGCGCTTATGTTTCTGAACAGGGGAGAGCCTGCATTCAAGCCTTGGACTGACTTGCATTGGATGATGTTTCCGCTACAGATGTCGCCCCTGAATCCGACCACTTCACCGTGCGAGTTGATTGAAGCGAAGCCGTCTCCATTGTGAAGAACCGGTGTGGCTCCATTGCGCACTTTGCCGAAATCGACTTGAATGGTCATCTCGTTATGTCCGCACGGGCGGATGGCGCGTATAGTTCCTATGGATTCGCCCATACCTTTTGCGCTGTCCATACTCGACCACATCCCGCGCTTTCCATCCAGGAATAATTCGGTGTAGCCTCGGTTGAATGTCTTTTCAAGTTCTGGCGTGAATCCGTTGCTTACCCGTCCGAATGACGCTCTGGAATACTTGTCCGGATGGCTTGCAATCAGTTTGTCAATGGCTTCAGAGTATGCTCTGACGGTATTTTTGACGTAGGAAATGTTCTTCAGGCGTCCTTCTATCTTGAAAGATGTGACTCCAGCTTCAGCAAGGTCTTCGAGCCTGCCGATCAAATTGTAGTCCTTGAGTGAGAGCAGAGATTTGTTCTTTACGAGAATGTGCCCGCTCTTGTCCAACAGGTCGTATCTTGACCTGCAGGCCTGGATACATTCACCCCTGTTTGCACTTCGCCCCGCGATGTGCTCAGACATATAGCACTGCCCGCTGTAGCATACGCATAAGGCTCCGTGAACAAAGAATTCTATTTCGCATCCGGTCGCTTTGCTGATAGCCTCGACTTCAGAAAGTGGCAATTCTCTCTCGAGTACCAGACGGGAGAATCCTAAGTCCTTATAGAATAGTGCGTTATGAGGCTCTCTTATTGCACATTGAGTTGAGGCGTGCAACGGCAGCCTGATTCTCCGCCCGTTGCCGTCAGGACCGCCGTCCGCCATCTTGAGTACAGCGAGGTCCTGTACGATGAAAGCATCAACCCCGGCATCCTCGGCCCTGCACATAGTCCTGTATGCCTCCTCGAGTTCATTGTCATATAGAATCGTATTGACAGTAAGGAAGATCCTTACCCCGAATTTGTGGGCATACTCGCATAATCTGGCGATGTCGTCAATACTGTTTCCTGCAGCTTGGCGTGCACCGAATGCCGGCCCGGCAATATAAACGGCATCGGCACCACAGTCGATGGCTGCGATGCCGATTTCAATATTCTTTGCCGGAGCAAGCAATTCCAGATATTTCATCTGCGAATTTTATTTGCTGAGTGAAGCGACAAGAGTTTTAGCCTGAGCTCCGAACTGAGGATCGTTCTCTACTTTCTTGTAGAATTCAACAGCTTTAGACTTGTTGCCAGCCTGCTGATAGAGAGCTCCTACTGTGAAAGCGATGGCATTTGCGTTCTTTGCGGTAGGTGCACCCTCAAGATACTTCTCGAAGTACTCGATTGCTGCGCTGTTCTTTCCGCTCTTCTGGGAGGCCTGACCTGCAACGAGGTATGCCTGAACGTTCTCTTTGTAGCTGTTGGCTTTCTCTGCAAGCTCTACAGCCTCAGCATATTTCGCTGTCTTAAGTTTTGAAGATGCGTTCTTGAGGTAAGTTGTGGAAAGAAGAGATGTCGCATTGCTTTCCTGACCGTTGCGGGATGCAACTTCAAGATATTTGACAGCCTCGTCGAACTTGCCTGTTCCGCTGAGGAGCTGACCGAGACGCAGAGCTGCGACGCCGTTGGCGGTATCTGCAGCCATAACTTCCTGATAACCAGCAATGGCGGCCGGTACGTTCTTAGCCTTGAATGCGGCATTAGCCTTTTCCATAAGCTTGGTCTGTGCAACCTGAGGGAGAAGCTCATTTACTTCGTCCAAAACTTCAGTGTTGCCATATTTGGTGGCAGCCTCGGCGGCTTCTTTCATTTTAGCCTCAGCTTCATCAAACTTCTTGTTGTTGTAAAGTTCCTTTCCGATAGAAAGAATAGTGGAAGGAATCGCGTTCTTGCAGTTTTCTGCAACATCGGCGCCTTCTACACCCAAAGACTCCGCGATCGAGAGAGCTTTCTGGAAATATTCGAGAGCCTCAGTCTTGTTACCCAATGTGAGAGCCTCAGCTCCGCTGTTGAATGTGTCGGTTGCTAATTTGAGATCCTGTGTGTTGGAACTAGCAGCTACTCCGTTCTGTGCGCAAGCTATGCCGAATGAGAGGGCGAAAGCTGCCATTGCAAGAATGATTTTTTTCATATTATCAATGTTTTTAGTTGTTATCACGTTATATAATGTCCGTTGGCACAGCCTTTGGGGCTTAGAGCCTGGCCTTGGTTGTGGCCTGTTGCGACACGTTATCTGTCATATTTGCAGAACGTCACGCCATTCAGCATAATCGCAACAAGGCAAAAGTAATAAAATTATCTTAATTTTGCATTATATGAGAAGAGTCCTATACGGAATATTGATATTAGTGTCAGCGCTGTCATTTTCAATTATGATGCCAGCGGCTGATTTGCCGTCCCTTCCAGCAGCCTCTCAGATACGTACAGGTGCCTTGGACAACGGCATAGCCTATTATATAGTCACAAATAATTCCGAGAAGGGAAAGGCTAATGTCGCCCTTGTCCAGAAGAGCGGATACGACTATGAAACTCCTTACACGGCAGGTTCTTCGGCAGTGTATGCGATGGGGGCGTTGTCGTCTCTCCCTCATTTCAAGTCTAATTCCCCGTTCGGATTTCTTTCCCGCAACTGTATCTGGCCCGGTGCCGGCGGATATGTCTCCATATATCCGGACGCTACAATATATCGTTTTGAGAATCTGGAGCTTACGCGTTCCAAAGAGCTAGTCGATTCGACTTTGCTGCTGGTGTTTGATATAATCGGGACTCAGTCTGATTATGTTGGCGGAAGATATTCTCCAGGTAATCAGGCTATTATAATATCCGGAGACGTGGATGCCGGAGCGGTCATAAACAAGATGACAATGTTGTCTCTGCTGGTTACCCGCGGCAGCCATTCGGAGCAGACTAAAGAATATGTCTGGAGCGGTTCCGAGAAGGCTGAGTATAAGAACATCCCGTCGAAGACAAAAGGCTTGTCATCAGTGTCGGCGGAATATGCCTATCCCCGTACGCCGGCAAAGAATATGAACACGGTGCAGCCGTTCGTGTCCCAGAAGTTCGCTATGGAACTGGGCATAATCCTGAAGAAAAGGATTATAAAAGCTCTGCGTAAGGCGGAAATTCCGTTTTCCGATATAAAATACTCCTATGTAAGCAGCAAAGACGGGTCCGGTGACGAAAAGTTCAGAATCGAGATTATCACGTCAGACAAATGGGTCACGGAAGCAGCGGGTGTGTTGTCAAGCACATTGGCGGCAATCGATGCCTACGGGACTGCTCCTGAAGAATACAGAGACGCTCAGACTGAGCTTGTTATGAATCTGCAAAGAAATTATACGGGTGACAAGCTGAGCAATGCGGGATATGTGGACCAGTGCATTTCTTCTTATCTGTACGGTTCTTCGCTGGCCTCAGCATCCACGACTATGGATTTCTTCCTTACCAAGAATATCCAGGACGATTTGGGAGCCCGCCTCTTCAACAATTTCGTGTCTGCGTTGCTTGACAAATCTAAAGACCTTACAGTTGAAACGCAGTCTGATTCGCTGCTCGGACTTAAGATTCGTGACAGATTTGTCGATTCCTGGATGGCTGAACAGCCTGAGCCATACAAGGTTAACTATGGAGATACATTGAAGCTGAAAAAATCGCAGTCCAAAATCAAACTGAAATCAATGATGGCGGAACCGTTGTCGGGAGGCCAGGTATGGATGTTTGACAACGGCTTGAAAGTCATATTCAAGAATACCCCGAAGACGGGAACGTTCCATTATATGTGGCTGCTCAAAGGAGGATATTCTCTTGTCCCCGGCCTGAAACCGGGAGAGGGTGCATACGTGTCGGATATGATGAAGCTGTATGACCTCCCGGGAATGACTTGCTACAGTTTCGCGGATATGCTCTCCGCAAACGGCATTTCTATGAAAGGGGAAGTCACAATGTCTGATCTCAGAGTGTCGGGAGCTGCGCCGTCATCGAAGTTGGCGCTTCTTCTGCGAGCCTTGAACTCGTTGACTGTGAACGGATCTATGAATAAGGACGCCTTCAATTATTATCGGGAATGTCAATATGTGAAAATGCTGGAGACGCCTTCAATGGAGTCGGTCGTTGACAGTCTGCTGTATCCGTCAAATGCGTGGTCCCCATATAAACGCACCATCCGCATAGCTGATGATTTCCAGAAGAGAACAGACAAATTCTTCAGGGCGGAGTTCGCGAAGATGAATGACGGTGCGCTGATAATTGTGGGCGATTTCGATGAGTTTGACTTGAAGAAAGTTCTCTGCCGCGAACTTGGTGGGTTCAGTACGGACAAGGCGACATCGTTCCGCTCGAGAATCCAATATAAGACAGGCACGGGATACGCATCGAAAGTAACTGTTGGCGGTAAGGAAGAAGTCGAACTAGGTGTCTCAGTTCCATTGACTTACACATCATCGAACTATATGGTATCATATATTGCCGCGATGGCGTTGCAGGATAAATTGAACTCGACACTTGCGCGGTTCGGATGGTCCGGACGCGCTGATTGGGACTTCAAGATGCTTCCGGAGGAGCGCTTCAATTTCAGAATGTACGGAACAATCACGGAAAGGACGGGTGTTCCGGCATCTCTGGCGCAGGTGGATTCTGTTGAGCAGGTCCTGTCCGCAATGAGAAATGCAGTGGCTTCAGCAAGGGTTTCGGCGAAGGAAGTGACTGATTATAAGAATATTCTGCTGAAGTCGGTAGAGGCCAGAAGTTCTGACCCGGAGATGATAATGTCAATGCTCGCTCTCAGATATTCCTACGGCAAGGACTTGGTAACCAGGTATAAGGACAATATATCTGCGGTAACGGAAGGTTCTGTGAACGGACTTCTTGAAAAAATGGCTCAGGAGAGGACCGCCGGTTATGCCGTGCGTACGCGCCTGGAGGGAGAGCATATAGTTGAGCGTCCGGTTTCTGCCAAGGTCGAGGTCGAAATCCCTGCGCTCAAGGCTGCGGAAGATTCTTTAGGCATTGCATCGGAAGGTTACCGTGCAATCGGTCTGGACAATACATCCCGTAAACAGGAATGGCTGGATTCCACCAGATTCAGGAGTTTTATGCCGATGTTGCCTAAGCCGTTGCCATTTGTGCCTAAGCCGTTGCCGGAAAAACCATCGGAAGTCAATAGCTCTGTAACGGATTCGGTTGTCGTGAATCAGGCGGATTCATTGGCATCCGGACAGTTGAAGGCAGATGTGGATTCCTTGAAAGCAAGTGCTGCGGCTCAGAGGGACTCATTGGGAGTCAGTCAGTTAAAGGAAAATGTGGACTCTCTTAAATCCGAAGCGGTGGATAAAATTTAAACTATGCTAATATGTCTGACAATAGGTTCGGAACAATATTCGAAATAGGGGATTGCCTTGTATCTGAGGAGGTTATAACTGAATACTTTGCTTGTGACTATGAAAAATGCAAGGGATGTTGCTGCATAATCGGCGACAGCGGAGCTCCTATGACAGAGGAAGAAACGGAGAGGGTTGAGGAAGCATATCCTGCCTTTTCTCCATTAATGCAGGAAAGCGGGCGCGAGGTGATTGATAAGAAAGGTTTCTTTGAAATAGATAGGGACGGTGACATCGTGACGCCTTTATGTCCAGGCAGCGAGGAGTGTGCATTTACACATTTCGATGAATCCGGTAATTGTTTCTGCGCCATAGAAAGGGCATATTTCGCGGGCAAGTGCAAGTTCCGCAAACCCATTTCCTGCTGGCTTTACCCTATCCGAGTGACAGAACTCTCCAATGGAAAACACGCGCTGAACCTGCACCGCTGGGATATATGCAAGGATGCGTTTGAAAAAGGCAAAAAAGAAAAGGTCCGCGTTTATGAATTTTTGCGCGAACCTCTTGAGTGTGCTTTCGGTAAGGAATTTTATTCGGCCTTGTCGTTTGCGGCTAAAAGATTTCTTGCCGACTCGTAGTCTTCTGCATTAACCTTGACTTCAACGCTGTCTATTGCGGCGTTTATTGAAGGATATGACGATGTCTGCCCAAAAACTTCAGCGGTTATGCCGTTGGCATTGAGCATTCCGGCAGCGATTTCTGCGCTGATCTGATCCGGAAATCTTGCAACTGTTTTGAACTCTTCTTTCATATTCTTGGGGTATTTAGTGATTCTGAAAAACTTGGAATTTGTAATGGGTTGAATCAGCAACCTGTTGAGGTGTGCTTACCTTCTAACCGATATGTCGGTGTCCTCGAGTCTCAAACACGGTAAGGCGTCAGATATTGTCTCTTAAGAAGTCAGCGTTGACTGTTAAGGTGCTAGTCGTTGCTTCTGAAAGCATTTTCAAGCCCATAGACCAAGCGTATCGCATCTTTTCGCAGACCTTCAATTTCGAATCCTCCGAGACTTCTTTTCAATGTTATCCTGTCTTCGGCCATTCTTGTGATGCGGTTCAGTACGGAACGTAGTCTGAATGTCATATTGCCGTCTTTCTCGGTCTCCAACTTGTATCCGCGGCTTTCCATAAACTTCACGACCCCGTCGCGTACCTCATTGTATTCGCCCGGGATTACAACATCCTTTTTTGTGAATCCGAATACCGGATATACTGCTGATACTGCGGCGAACATTATCGCGATCTGCCACAATGAATCATATCCGTTTCTGAACATCGTGCTGATGTCGTTGTCTATAACGTGTGCGAGAACGAGGATGGACAGAATTATTGTAAGCAGGATGGCGAAATAGAAGAAGTATTTTATCGCGCGTACGATGTATTTCAATACAGGGTTCATATTGCGTTGTTTTTCTCTCATACAAACATAATGATTTTTCTTTATTTTATACTTAAATTTGTAGGAATCGGCGGACCTTTTTACAGCCGGTGAACGCTAATTGTCATATATGGATAATAGTTCTCAATATATAGTTTCGGCCCGGAAATATCGTCCGGATTCATTTGAGGATCTCATTGGCCAGGATAATATCGTAAAGACTCTGAAGAATTCCATCATTCGGGGAAAACTCGCGCACGCATATCTGTTCTGCGGTCCGAGGGGCGTGGGAAAGACCAGTGCCGCCAGAATCTTCGCGAAGACAATAAACTGCGAACATCCGAGCGCTGATATGGAGCCTTGCGGAGAGTGCGAGTCCTGCATATCCTTCAAGGAGGGCCGCTCTTACTGCATACACGAGCTGGATGCCGCTTCAAACAACGGAGTGGATGATATCCGTGCCCTGACTGATCAGGTACAGATACCTCCTCAGGTTGGAAAATATAGCGTGTACATCATAGATGAGGTCCATATGCTTTCTCCTGCGGCGTTCAATGCCTTCCTCAAGACATTGGAGGAGCCGCCTGCACACGCGATATTCATACTCGCGACAACCGAGAAGCATAAGGTGTTGCCGACGATTCTGTCCAGATGCCAGACGTATGACTTCAACCGTATCGGGATTCCGGATATCGTGTTCAATCTGAGGGGGATAGCGGACAAGGAAGGAATCAGTATAGACGATGAATCGCTGCATATAATTGCGCGTAAGGCGGACGGAGCGATGCGCGATGCCCTCACTATTTTCGACCAGACCGTGGCGTTTTGCGGTACTGAAGTGAAATATGAGGATGTCATCCGAAACCTCAATGTCCTTGACTATGAGCATAGTTTCAATATGACGGAATATATGCTGGCCAATGACTATGCGGCCGCACTTCTGGAATTTGACGGAATATTGTCCAAAGGGTTCAATGCGCTGTATTTCGTGTCTTCGTTGAGTACGCATTTCAGAAATTTGATGATTGCGAAAAACGGTGCGCTGGATGCGTTGCTGGAACTGCCGGAATCTCTCAAGAAAAAATATAAGGAGCAGGCGGACAAATGCTCGCTTCAGTTTCTGTATGAGGCACTTGCGGTTACTTCTCAATGTGAATCAGGTTATAAGGAGAGTATAAATCCACGCCTGCATATTGAGTTTGCCCTTATGAAGTTGTGCTTCCTTACGGGCGGTCCGGTATCAATACGTCCGGGTGCTCAAGGCCCTGCACAGGGCGCAGCGCAGGCGAAACCTCAGCAGCCGCAAGGAGCCCAGCCTCAGCAACCGTCTCGGCCGAATATAGGTTCAGCGCAGACGTCATCCCAGAATGCCGCACAGCCGAGTTCACAGGCTGGCGTTCAAGCGGTTCCGGGCGCCAATGCGGGTGCTGATGATGGCGCGAAGGCTACCGCTAATGTTGTTGCCAATGTCGGTTTGAATGCTGCCGGAAATGGAGCAATAAACGGCTCAGGAACTTCTGCTGCAAATGCTGATGCGGTGGCGATTTCAACAGGGTCCGCAGATGCGAATGGAGTCGCAACTGCAACTCAACCGGTAAACGGAGTTGAATCATCACCTGCTGCAACTGAGGGAGTGGCCGGAGCAGCAGCTGGAACACCAACCGCAACATCAACACCGACGGAATCCGTTGCTGCAAGCGCTGCCGGGGTAACCGACAGTACTGCAGCCCCTGTCGCAAGACGTAAGCGTTCGTCAAGGTCTGCTTCGTCCCTGTCGTTGGACTCGATCACCGATGAGGATGCAAAGACTTCAGCAGACAACGCCAACAACCTTTCCGACAGGATTCCGGAGGACGATGAAGTGTTCGAAGCTTGGAAGAAAATCCCTGCAAACTATGCTTCCCGTCCGAGACTATATACGACATTGTCCACGACCAAGATTGCTGTCAAGCCGATGGAAGGCTACAAACTCCTGGAGTTCTATGTGATGAACCTTGCCCAGAAGACCTGGGTTGAGCAGGAACTCTTGAAGGAAATTGAGGCGAAGATTCAGCAGGAACTCGGAAGTTCGCAAGTCCGTCTTGCGGTGGCTGTGATTGCGGAAGAAAAAGTTGAAAAGAAGATTTATATGCCGGCAGACAAAGCCAAGGTTATGATTTCAGAAAATGCTGAAGTTGAGAAATTTGTAAAAGATCTTGATTTGGATGTCAAATAACATTGAATGATATGAAACTGCGTTGCGAGAATCTGGTTAAAAAATATGGAGTCAGGACAGTCGTCAAGGGCGTGTCTATGGAAGTCGAGCAGGGCGAGATTGTAGGATTCCTCGGGCCTAATGGCGCCGGAAAGACAACCAGCTTCTATATGATTACAGGTCAGATAGTTCCTAATGCGGGCAATATTTACCTAGACGACGAGGATATCACGGAACTTCCTATGTTCAAGAGGGCGTTGCGTGGAGTCGGATATCTTCCACAAGAGGCCTCTGTCTTCAGAAAAATGTCGGTTGAGGATAATATTATGTCCGCGATGGAAATGACTGATATGACCAAGGCCGAACGTAAGGAGCGTCTTGAGTCACTCATCGATGAATTCAACCTGTCAAAGGTCAGAAAGAGCCTGGGTATCCAGTTGTCCGGAGGTGAGAGACGCCGTTGCGAGATTGCGAGGGCCTTGTCAATTGACCCTAAATTCATTCTTCTGGATGAGCCTTTTGCGGGTGTCGATCCTATCGCGGTAGAGGATATTCAGTATATTATCGCCAAATTGAAATATAAGAATATCGGCGTGATTATCACCGACCACAACGTGGGTGAGACTATGGCGATTATCGACAGGGCATATCTGCTTTATGAGGGTACGATTCTGCAGTCCGGCACTCCGGAGAAACTTGCTGCTGACGAAGATGTAAGGACAAAATATCTGAGTTCAGGTTTCGTTCTCAAGCGCTCTCAGGCAGTTGAGCGCGCAAGAGCCGAGCACGCCGCCCTCCTCGCCAAAAAGGCTGAAGCCTCTAATCTCTAATAGTAAATTCGGACTATTCGGAACTTGCGATCCAAGAGGTTTTGGTGCTGCCTTCACCTTGCTTGCGACCCAAGGGGTTTGGGGAATCCGGTCCACAATAAACTTCGATTCGCTCCGGAGGAGCGAGAGTTTACCACTCCATTATCCGCTTTGCGGCATCCTCCAGCAACCATTTCGGCGTTGAAGTTGCTCCGCAGATTCCCACCTTGTCATCGGCGCGAAACCATTCGGGCCGTATGTCTTTTACTTCGCTTATATGGTAAGTCCTGATATTCAGCGACCTGCAGAGATTGCAAAGCACCTTTCCGTTGGAACTGTCCTTACCAGATATGAATATGATGATGTCGTGACGGAGAGCGAAATCGGACAACTTTCCGTGACGGTCAGCGACTTGGTGACAGATGGTGTTGTGAATCTTCAGAAGACCTGTCCCTTTGAAAATCACGGGTGACAATTCGTGCTCCTTGGACATCCTCTCCTCGATGACGCTGCATATTGAGGCATATTCAGCGGGACTCTTTGTGGTCTGTGAAAATATCTCTATAGGCCCGTCCAGACAGACTTTTTCCGCCTCAAACGCATCCGAAAGCATCTGCATATTTTCAATCACGAGCGCATCTCCGTACACCTGACCAAGCAGTCCCAGGACCTCGGCGTGTCCGACCTTTCCGAAAATGATAATCTGCCCCTTGAGCGGTTTTATTTGGGAATATGCCTCCCGGATACTTTTCTGCAGTCTGAGAACAACAGGACAAGTGCAGTCTATGACATTCATTCCCAGCTGCTCAAGTTTCTTGTATGTGCTTGGAGGCTCGCCGTGTGCGCGGATAAGTACATTCGAATGTCCCGGAATCTGTCCCAAATCGTCAAGCCCGACGGCTTTCAATCCGGAATCGCCCAATCTCTTGAGCTCGGCCTCGTTATGTACGATGGCGCCCAGCGAATAAAGATTCTTTCCGTTTGCTTCTGACAGGATTTCTTCCGCCTTGCTGACGGCCCTGATTACTCCTCCGCAAAATCCGGAACCCGTGTCTATTTCAACTGAAAAAGCCATTCTGCAAAGTTGAGATATTAGGTTATTTGCAGAATTTCTCTTGAATCAGAGCCCGGATCCAGTCCATCTGATCTTCAAGCGTCATATCGGAATTGTCCAATACAATCGCATCTTCCGCCTGCCGGAGAGGGGACGTGTCTCTGTGCGAATCAATATAGTCCCGGCTCTTCAAATTGTCCAGAACTTCCTGGAAATCAGGGTTCTGTCCGTTCGCTTTCATCTCTTTCAGCCTTCGCTCCGCCCGTATCCGGTCATCCGCTATCATAAAGATTTTCAAATCGGCATTCGGGAATACAGATGTTCCGATGTCGCGTCCGTCCATTACAATCCGTCCGTTCTTTCCGTATTCAACTAGCTTGCGGTCAACGAATTCCCTCACTTCAGGAATTACCGCGACCGGGCTGACGTGCGATGATACGTCCAAAGACCTTATCTCGCTGTCAACGCATTCATTTCCAAGGAATGTATGACTGCCTTCAGGCGCGTATTCGAAATGTATGTCAATATCGGAAAGTGAATTTATCAGCGACTTCTCGTCTATGCTTCCGTCAGAATTTACAAATCCTCTTCTCATCGCATAGAGCGTGACGGCCCTGTACAGCGCACCTGAATCCAGGTATAAAAAAGAAAAATCCTTTGCGATAAGTTTGGCGAAAGAACTTTTCCCTGTAGATGAGTAACCGTCGATTGCTATGATAATATCGGGAATATGCATATTTTGTTGGTTTACGAACAAATGTATGAAAAATTATTTTTCCCTCAATATTTTTAGCTGCTGAATCTTGTATGAATCGAGTTTGAACGATACGAAAATAGTTACTTCGAAAGTCTCACCTCCTGCCACCAGCTTGCCGACGGCATATTTCATATTCGTACGCCCGGCCGTGTGCGTGATGTCGAAACTTCTGGGAGTGTAGTTGTTGAAAAAGGACTTGAGAATCTGCTTCGCCTGATTCTTGCTCGAGTCGCTTGTCGTGGAAGCCACGGAGATTTCAAGATTGTCGTCAAACCAGGCAGAAAGCCGTTCGGCATCACCCTGCCTTATGTATTTCGCAATGGGAATGAAGACATCGTACCCGTCGTTCTGGGCAGAAGCAGACTTGCCGCAGCATAATGATATTGCCGCAGTAAGAAGGAGTGCGATGCTCTTAATCTTCATATAATATAATTCAGAAATCTGTTGAAAGGGTTTTGATGCGCCCTGTCTAGCCGAGACCTCTTCTTTGCAAATACCGAGCCATTTGACTATATTTACACCCCTGATGAAAATGACTCTTATTACAGTCGGCAAGACTGACGTGCATTGGGTGAAAGAAGGTCTGGAGCTATATAGATCCAGGCTTGTCCATTATGTGCAATTCTCTATAAATGAGATTCCTGAGCTTAAAAATGTGTCGTCGCTGTCCAAAGAGCAGATAAAATCCAAAGAGGGTGAGCTGATTCTTTCGCTGGTGAAGACTTCTGACGACGTGATTCTGCTCGATGAGCACGGAAAGGAATTCCGCTCAATGGATTTCGCTTCCTGGCTGCAGAACAAGATGTCCTGTTCCGGACGTGATATCGTATTTGTGATAGGCGGGGCGTACGGCTTTTCAGATGCCGTTTATTCGAGGGCCAATTCTAAGATTTCGCTTTCTGTGATGACATTTTCTCATCAGATGGTGCGCACTATATTTGCAGAACAGCTTTATCGTGCATTCACGATAATGAAAGGAGAGCCGTATCATCATGAGTAGAAAGATCAATACCGATGTTTTGAGGACGAAACTCAAGTCGTTCTGGAATTCCCTTTTGGGCAAGAATGTCTGGTTCCTGTTCTTTCTGGCCGGTGCAGTCCTGATTCTGGCAAATGTCCTTGCCGACACCCGTATCGATTACTCGGAATCTGCGGCGAAACGCCTCACGCGCAATATTCAGAAGCGTTTTTCGGTGCTGGAAAGATATATGCACGAGGCTGTGGAACTGTCTCCTGATTCTTGGATGACAATCAAGGAGTTGCCTGAGGATATGGTGGTGTACAGGTATGTGGGCGATTCTCTCCAGTCCTGGTCCAATCAGTTTTCTCTCGATAATGACGACATAAGCAATCGTCTTCTGATTCAGCGCTTTGTGAATCTGCGGTACAATCTCGTATCTCCTTTGTCGGAAGCCGATACCTCCGTGAAATATATGAGCATCGGACCTAAATGGTATCTGGTGAAGGCTGTGACGGATGATCACGGTTGTAGGATAATCGGAGGCCTCGAAATCCGGAATACGGTGGATTCACGTTCTGTGAACGGGATAAATCCAAGATTGCATTTGTCTGACCATTTCTCGGTATTCCCTATATCATACAGCGGCGGCGCGGTCATCTCCCTGGAAGGTTATCCGTTGATGAAACTAGTTCAGGAGACCTCGCGCATATCGCCTCTGCTTCCGGACACGACTATGATATGGCTCTCCGCGGCGTTCTTCATTATAGGCGTGATGGTTTATCTCGGTTTTCACCGCAATGTCCGCACGATGTCCTACAGTATCGCGGCTGTGACATTGGCTCTGGGCATTCTGTATGCCGTCGGATGCAGCATTCAGGATTCCTCGGCACTGTTCTCTCCTACATTGTACGCCGACGGGTCGATTTTCCAGTCGCTGGGAGCGTTGCTCATCATCAATATATGGATTACGCTGATATATGCCTGCGTATATCTCACGGAGAAGGGGAATCGTCAGAAGGTAGCCGTAGCCTGCTCAGAAGGTCGCGCTTATGCGGTGCTGATAGGTGTCATAGTTGCAGACGCATTGACTATAGCCTATATGACCTGGAGTTTCAGAAGCCTGATACTCAACTCGAATATAAATCTTGAGCTGTACAATATCGCTCAGTTGGGCAGATATTCCCTGTACATCTATTTCTCCTATATGGCGCTTGCGGTCGCAATCGCATTGTCTTTCCAGATAATCAGGGTTCCGTTGTTCTGCCTCGCTGGGGTGAAATATGATGTTTTCTCGCGTTCCGGAAGAATCACTTTCGCCGTATTGTGCGCATCATATTTCCTGTCGATGTTCTCCATTTTGGGAACAGAGAAAGAATATAACAGGGTTCAGATATGGCAGAACCGGTTGTCTGTTGACAGAGACCTCGGACTTGAACTGCAGCTTCGCGGAATAGAAGAGGCGATAGCGGCGGACAATGCCATCCCGGAAGTGATTGAGTCTACTCAAGACTACAAGATTATATTGAACAGGATATCAGAGACTTATATGCGCCGGATATCCAAGGATTTCGATATAAGCATTTATATTTTCAAGGATAATATCGCTGACCCGCAGGTACGTAAATATTTCAACGATAGAGTGCTTGGTGCCGTGCCGATAGCTCCGGATTCGAGATTCGTTTACAGCCGTACGGACAACGGAATGGCGCAATATACTGGAATGTTCGTGTATTGGCTTCCGGACAAAGGCTCCACTAAGATGCTTCTCGGCATCAATTCCAAGTCAGACAGGCAGGAGCGCGGCTACGCCTTCATTATGGATGAAGGTACCCCGGGTGCCGTGGTGATACCTCCGAGATATTCTTACGCCAAATATATTGACGGCAATCTGGTGAGCTACAAGGGGGATTATCCGTATCCTACAGTCCTGTCCAAGGAGTTCAGCGAAAATCTGAATGAGGACGGCAGCAACAAACTGTCTCTGAATTCGTATCTGCATTATTATAAGCGTGTTTCTCCCACCGAAAGCATCATAATATCAAGGCCTCGGATAAGCATAGCCCAGTATGTGCTCGCCTTGTTTATGCTTTGTCTCGTGTCTTATTTCCTGATAAGCGCTTTGGGCCTGAGGAAAAAACGTACCGGCAAGTTTGAGAAGAATTATTACAAGTCAAGAGTGAACGCGGTGCTGTTCCTTTCGATGCTTATGACGCTTGTCACGATGAGCCTGATAATGGTGCTGTTCGTCTATAGACGCAATGACGCGAATATTATGAGGCTGATGAACAATAAGATAACGACCATTCAGTCTCTCGTGGAGAACAAGACGAAGCCTTTCCAGTCTTACCGGGAACTTGCCACGCCGGAGATTGCCGGTATGCTCAACGACATCGGAAAATTCACGCGTTCGGACATCACTCTCTTCAGCCCTGACGGTAAAGTGTTCAATACTACTGCTCCGGAAGTGTATGAGAAGATGATTCTCGGCTCGAGAACCAATCCGGAGGCATTCAGGAATATAAAATATCTCCACAAACGTTATTATATCCATAAGGAGAGCATTGCAGGGCGCACGTTCTACACGATGTATGCTCCTGTCGTCAATGACAGAGGACGTCTGATAGCAATTCTCAGTTCTCCATATACTGATTCCGGACTGTCGTTCAAATCGGATGCTCTGTTTCACTCCGTTTTCGTCATAACCATATTCTTCCTGCTTCTGCTGATTACCAGATTCTTGACGACAAAAGTGGTTGACAGGATGTTCAGGCCTATCACGGAGATGGGTAAGAAGATGATTTATGCGCGCACTGGAGGACTTGAGTATATCATCTATGACAATGAGGATGAACTGTCAGGTCTTGTCCGGGCGTATAACCTTATGGTTCACGACCTTTCAGAATCGAGCAAGCAGGTTGCACAGGCTGAACGTGAACGGGCCTGGAGTGAGATGGCTCGTCAGGTGGCTCACGAGATCAAGAATCCTCTTACGCCGATGAAGCTTCAGATTCAGAGGTTGATCAGGCTCAAGAGCAAGAATGACCCGACTTGGGAGTCGAAGTTTGAAGATATTTCAAGGCTGATGCTGGACAGCATAGATGTCCTCACGGATACCGCGAATGAGTTTTCTACGTTTGCGAAACTTTATACCGAGGAGATGGTTCCTATCGACCTTGACAGTATGGCTTCCGATCAGATTTCAATGTTCGATGACAGGGACAATATCACGTTCCAGTATTTTGGCCTGAAAAATGCAATGGTCAAAGGCCCTAAGCCTCAGCTTATACGTGTGTTTGTCAATCTGTTGACTAATGCGGTACAGGCTATCGAGAACAAGCAGGCCGAGGAGAGTGAGTCAGGCCAGGAAGTGTTTCACGGGCAGATTGTGCTTTCTCTCCGTAACAGCAGCAAGGACGGTTTCTACGATATTGTAGTTGAGGATAACGGACCTGGAATCAAGGATGAGAACAGAAGCCGTCTGTTCACGCCGAACTTTACTACGAAGAGCAGTGGCACGGGACTTGGTTTGGCGATTTGCAAAAATATATTGGAGCGATGCGGGGGCGAGATTTTCTACAGTCAGTCCTTCTCGTTGAAGGGCGCGTGCTTCACCGTCCGCTACCCGAAGAATAAAGATTAATATAAATATGAGGATTTTAGTTGTAGATGATGAAAGAGCCATCAGAAACTCTCTGAAAGAGATTTTGTCTGATGAGGGATATAGCGTTGAGGTGGCGGAAGACGGCCAGGTGGCAATTGAACTCGCGGAGAAAGAACGCTTCGACGTTATTTTTTGTGATATCAAGATGCCTAATATGGAAGGTACGGAAGTGCTTGAGCGACTGCATAATGACGGCGTTGATTCACCTGTCATAATGATATCCGGGCACGGCGATATAGATACGGCAGTGGATTGCATCAAGAAAGGCGCTTTCGACTTTATTCAGAAGCCATTGGACCTCAACAGGATACTGATTACAATCAAGAATGCTACAGAGCGTTCGCAGATTCTGACTGAGAATACGAATCTGAAGAAAAAGGTCTATGGCAAGCAGATGATAGGCGAATCCGCTCCAATCTGCCATTTGCGTGAAATGATTGAGAAAGTGGCTCCTACGGATGCTAGAGTGCTTATTACTGGCCCGAACGGTTCTGGAAAGGAACTGGTGGCGCGAAGCCTGCACCAGCAGAGCAACAGGAGCGCTCTCCCGTACATAGAAGTCAACTGCGCGGCGATTCCTTCTGAACTTATTGAAAGTGAGCTTTTTGGACACGAGAAAGGTGCATTTACATCTGCGGTGAAACAGCACAAGGGAAAGTTCGAGCAGGCTGACGGCGGTACGCTGTTTCTCGATGAAATAGGAGATATGAGTCTGGCAGCGCAGGCGAAAGTGTTGCGTGTCCTACAGGAGAAAAAGCTCTCAAGAGTCGGCAGCGACAAGGATATAGAGGTGGATGTCAGGGTTATAGCAGCTACGAACAAGGATCTCCGGGCCGAGATCGAGAAAGGCAATTTCCGTGAGGACTTGTATCACAGGTTGAGCGTCATCGTGCTGCACGTTCCGTCTCTGGATGAGAGAAAGGATGATATTCCGCTGCTTGTGGATTATTTCAATTCTCAAATCAGCGGCGAGTCCGGTATGCGCAAGAAAGAGTTCTCGGGTGAGGCTATGTCAATGTTGCAGGAGAAGAGCTGGACGGGAAATATCCGTGAGCTCCGCAACGTGGTGGAGCGTCTGCTTATCTTAGGCGGCGATCCCGTCTCTGCCCAGGACATCCGCGATTACGTCAATATCGGTTAATGGAAAAAAAGGATGTGCTCCAATTAGGAACACATCCTTTTTAATTATTTTGCAACCACTTAGACGCGCTGTCCGTATGAACGGTCAGTTGTGTTTACAGTGATCTTGTCGCCCTGATTGACGAAAAGAGGAACCATAATCTTTGCGCCGGTCTCGAGAGTGCACTCTTTCAATGCACTTGTAGATGCGGTGTTGCCCTTAACTGCAGGCTCTGTGTAAGTAACCTCGAGAGTTACGTATGTAGGAAGCTCGCAGGTGAGACATCTCTCGTCATCAACAACGAACATCATCTCAACGTGCTGTCCTTCTTTCATAAGATCTGCGTTATCTACAGTGTCCTTTGGAAGGTGAATCTGCTCGAAAGTCTCTTCGTGCATGAAGTTGAATCCGTCCTCGTCTTCATAGAGGAACTGGTATGGACGTCTTTCAACATTGATTGTATCTACTTTTGCACCTGCGGTGAAAGTATTCTCGAGAATACGTCCGTTCTCAAGATTGCGAAGTTTAGTCTTTACGAAAGCTGGACCTTTTCCTGGTTTCACGTGCTGGAAATAAACCAACATACAAGGCTTACCATTGAAATTAAGGTACATTCCGTTCTTGAAGTCAGCTGTTGTTGCCATATTATAAATGTAAAATTGTTTCAGTCGGATTTTTACGGCGCAAATTTATAAAATTGCCACAAAACTGCAAAATTTTGCTATCTTTGCGAAACTTTTAGCGAAACCGTAACATATATTCGGATAAGATGAAACCTGGCATGAAAATCTTAAGCGCCAAATTCGCGGGCAGTAGTACGCAGGTGGCCAATAAACCTGCAAGAAAACTCCCAGAATTCGCTTTCATCGGTAGATCGAACGTCGGTAAATCCTCATTGATAAATATGTTGACCGGAAACGGCAAACTGGCGATGACCTCGGGTACCCCGGGCAAGACGAAGCTTGTCAATCATTTCCTCATCAATGATACCTGGTATCTGGTGGACCTTCCGGGATATGGTTTTGCGAAACTCCCGAATCAGGAAAGGGCAAAATTGCAGGACGTTATCCGTGACTATCTCAACCACTCGGAAGAGATGGTTATGCTTTTTGTGCTGATAGATGTCCGTCACGATATCGGCAAGGTGGATATGGACTTCCTTGATGAACTCGGAAATAGCGATATCCCGTTCGCCATCATATTTACTAAAGGAGATAAGATGGGTCCTGTGTCAAGAACCGCCCAGATTGACAAGGATATGAGACAGTTGTCCGAGAAATGGGAGGAACTTCCGAAATATTTCACGAGTTCCGCTCAGACCGGATTGGGCCGTGACGAGATTCTGGAATACATAGGAGATGTTCTCGCCGGATTAAAAGAAACAAACCAATAACTTCAATAATGAACACCGAACATAAAATGGAATTGTTTGCCTGTAGGGCTTCAAAAGACTTTGCAGTCAAAGTCGTTGACGAACTTAACAGACTTCAGCCCGAAGGCGAAGGCACCATTCATCTTGGAGATTCCGAAGTCACAGTATTCAGTGACGGTGAATTTCAGCCTTCATTTACAGAGAGTGTCAGAGGAGCTACCGTATTCGTGCTCCAGTCAACATTCCCGCCTGCAGAAAATCTGATGGAACTTCTTCTTACCATCGATGCTGCAAAAAGAGCCTCTGCGTATAAGGTGATTGCAGTAATGCCTTATTTCGGATGGGCAAGACAGGACAGAAAAGACAAGCCAAGGGTGTCAATAGGAGCCAAACTCGTTGCAAATCTTCTTTGCGCGGCAGGCGTTGACAGAATTATGACCTGCGATTTGCACGCAGACCAGATTCAGGGCTTCTTCGATATACCTGTTGACCATATATATGCAAGCAAGGTGTTCATACCTTACCTGAAGTCTTTGAATATTGAAAATCTGGCAATTGCGGCTCCGGATATGGGTGGCGCAAAAAGGGCCAACGCTTATGCGAAGGACCTTGCCTGCCCTGTCATCATCTGCCATAAATCCAGAGAAAGAGCTAACGTAGTCGCTTCAATCACTGCAATCGGTGAGGTTGAGGGAAAGAATGTCGTGATTGTGGATGATATGATTGATACCGCCGGCACTTTGACCAAAGCTGCCGATATCCTGATTGAAAAGGGAGCGAAGAGCGTACGTGCCTGCGCGACACACGCAATCCTTTCAGGTCCTGCTTACGACAGAATCAACGCTTCCAAGCTGTCCGAGGTGTATGTAACTGATACAGTGCCTCTTACAAGCGACCCTAACGTTGATAAAAGCAAGATTAAGGTGGTTTCAATGACAGAGACTTTTGCGAGAATCATCCGCAAGGTCTGCGACAACGAACCTATCAGTCCAGAATTTATATTCTAATTCCGTAGAGATATACTTATTAGGATAAATTCGAGCCGGCCGGTGCCTGATTGCTCTGGTCGGCTTTTTTTGTGTTTTTATTCAAAGGTTGTTATCTTGCGGGGTTAAAATTAAAATGAAATGAAAGTCTTTCTTGCGGCATTGATTTTTATAGGAATCGGAGTTTTCGGGATGTGTTTCAACATCATATTCCGCAAAAAGCCGTTCCCGCAGTCCGATGTGGGCGCGAATGAGGATATGAAGCGCCTGGGAATCAGATGTATGCGTGAAGAAGATGATGAAAGATTTGCAAAAATGTACTCTGGGAAGAAAGATAATGCAGTATGCTCAGGTACATATAGTGATTCGTGTTCCGGATGCGGTCTGTATCCGCAGGGGCACACGAAGAGTGACAAGAACCGGACATTGTGATTTGATGAACGATTCGCGCCTTCCGGTCGGAAGAATGCAGAAAAACTTCTGAAGGCAGCGGATGATTATTAACCCTCGTGAGAGGATAAATGTGTTATAGAAATGAGTTTAGTAGCGATCGTCGGACGCCCTAACGTGGGCAAGTCCACTCTTTTTAACCGTCTGGTGGGAATGCGTCAGGCCATAGTTGACGAAACGGCCGGAGTAACCCGCGACAGACATTACGGTAAGTGCGAGTGGTGCGGTAAAGAATTTTCAGTAGTTGATACTGGTGGTTATACATCAGGATCTGACGATGTGTTTGAAGAAGAAATCAGAAAGCAGGTTGTCATAGCCATAGAGGAGGCTGACCTTATTCTTTTTATGGTGGAGGCCTCTACAGGAATAACCGACTATGACTCCGAAATAGCTGATTTGCTGAGAAAAAGCGGAAAGCCAGTCGTGGTCGCTGTAAACAAAGTCGATTCCGGAGACAAGGTGTTTGATACCTACCAGTTCTATTCTTTGGGACTCGGCGAGATTTGGAGCATATCTTCAGCCAACGGAAGCGGCACGGGTGATTTGCTTGACGAAGTGCTCCGCAGACTTCCGGAAGATACTGAAGCAGAAGATGAGCACCCTGGCGTGCCAAGAATTACAATCGTCGGCAAGCCTAATGTCGGAAAGTCCTCATTGACAAATGCGCTGCTTGGAGAAGACAGAAATATAGTGACTTCTGTCGCCGGGACTACAAGGGATTCAATATCATCATATTACAATAAATACGGACACGAGTTCGTGTTTGTTGACACGGCGGGTATCAGAAAGAAAAACCGTGTAAACGAGGACCTTGAATTCTACTCCGTGATGAGGTCGATCCGTGCCATCGAGCACAGTGATATCTGCGTGATGATGATTGACGCAACTACCGGAATGGAGGCGCAGGATATGAACATATTCAATCTTATCAAGCGTAACAAGAAAGGTTGCGTGCTTGTCATAAACAAGTGGGACCTCTTCGAGAAGGAAAGCAACACTATGGCGCAATATACGAAGGCAATGCAGGCCCGTATCGCACCTTTCAGTGATGTTCCGATTGTGTTTACGTCAGTGCTGAAAAAGCAGAGGATTCTGGATGTCCTCGGTGAAATCGAGCACGTATGGCAGAATTACTCGAGAAAGGTCAGCACTTCCAAACTTATGGATGCGATGTTGCCGGAGATTGAGAATTATCCTCCTCCGATGTGGAAAGGCAAACTCGTGAAAATCAAATATATGACTCAGCTCCCTACAAAGTTCCCGGCATTTGCGTTCTTCTGCAACCTGCCGCAGTACATCAAGGAGCCGTACAAACGTTTTCTCGAGAATAAGCTGCGCGAGCATTTTGATCTGACAGGATGTCCTGTGCAGATGTTTATGAGGCAGAAATAGTTCCGCCCGCGTCTGTTTCGCCTCTTTCCGGAATTGAGAAGCTGTTTTGAACAGACTGATTATGGAAAGAAATGTCATAGACTTATATACGCTCCAGACTCAACTGAAGGAGGGTCTGGAAGAGATGTTTCCGTCCAGGATTTGGGTTAAGGCTGAAATTAGTGCAGTCAAGTCCAGACCTGGCGGACATTGTTATATGGAACTCTCCCAGTCGGGTGAGTCAGGGCTTGTCGCAAAGGCGACGGCGATAATCTGGAGTTCCAAGTTCAGGCTCATTTCGCCGTATTTCCAGTCTGTGACCGGGATTTCGCTGCAAGAGGGCATCAATGTGCTCGTGCAGGTGCAGGTGAATTATAGTCAGCTGTATGGTTTCTCCTTGATAGTCAATGATATCGACCCTGAATATACTGTGGGCGACAAGGAACGCGAACGCCAGGAGACCATTGCCAGACTCAAGTCTGAGGGGCTTCTTGACAGGCAGCAATCTCTGGAGCTTCCACCTCTTCCGTATCGGCTCGCAGTAATATCCGCGCCTGATGCCGCCGGCTATCGGGATTTTATGCGTCATCTGCACGAAAACGAATACGGTTTCACGTTTCATACGGAACTCTTCGAGGCGGTTATGCAGGGAGTTTCTGCCCCGGCATCAATAGCGGATGCGCTCGAACGTGTTGCTTTGGCCCAGCCTGCATTTGACGCTGTGCTGATTCTACGAGGTGGCGGTGCCAAACTCGATCTCGCCTGTTTTGATGACTACGATGTCGCAGCCGCGATTGCTAAATGCCCGATACCGGTGCTGACTGCAGTGGGGCACGATCAGGATTATCATATCTGCGATATGGTCGCCTGGAAATTTGTCAAGACACCTACTGCATTGGCGGACGTGTTCCTGGATATATATTCTGATGAAGATCAGGTGATTGCATCTTACGGGACGCGCCTCAAGCTGGCGTTTCTCAACAAAATTTCCGCGATGTCATCCCGTATTGACCTGCTGGAGAGCCGGATACTCGGCGCGGACCCGAGAAAGATTCTTTCCAGAGGGTATGTGCTAGTTCTGGACGAAAAGGGAAAAGTGATGAAGACAGTGGACGGAAGATGCCCGGGAGACAGAGTGTCGGTGATGTTTGCGGACGGAACTCTCGACTGCACTGTCAATGCGGTGAATCCGGCTAATAAGGTAAAGGAGACCAATCCTCAGTGATACTTTGTTGACGTAATTGCATAATTATACGTACAAGATTGACAATTAGGTATTAATTGACTATATTGACAACATATATGAATACATTTGACTATCAGAAAGCTGTGGCGGAGCTTGAGAAGATTGCTGAGACCGTTGAGGATCCGTCAACCGGGCTTGACGATATCGACAAATATGTGAAACGCTCAGCGGAATTGATTTCGTCCTGCAGGTCATATCTGCGTTCTGTAAGGGATAAAATCAATGAAATGGATACAAATTGATGCAGTATGAGTGAAGAACCCCATATTTATGATACTGACCCGTATCTGAAGCCTTACAAAGAGGTTATAGATGCGAGGCATGCCGGAATTCTGGCAGAAAAAGCAAAGATAAGCGTCGGTGATTCTTTGTCCGCAGGGCTGAACAATCATCTTTATTACGGCCTTCACCGGACCTCCGACGGAAATTGGATATTCCGGGAATGGGCGCCGAACGCCAGCCGAATATATCTGATAGGGGAATTCAATAACTGGAAACGCACATCAGCGTACGCTCTGAAACCTACAGGAAACGGAAACTGGGAAATAACCGTCCCGTCTATGTTCCTGAGCCACGGAGAACTTTACAAGCTGTTCATCGAATGGCCGGGCGGTGGGGGCGAGAGATTGCCTTCTTATGTCAGAAGAGTGGTTCAGGACCCTGTTACCCACGTGTTCAGCGCTCAGGTGTGGGAGCCGGCGCAACAGTATGTTTGGAAGAACAAGCGTCCGGGAAAGAGACCGCATCCGTTTATCTATGAATGTCATATCGGAATGAGTTCCGAGGAGGAGAAAGTTTCGTCTTTCGAGGAGTTCCGTGTCAATGTGCTCCCTCACGTGGAAGAGCTTGGCTATGACACATTGCAGATAATGGCTCTGCAGGAGCATCCTTACTACGGCTCGTTCGGCTATCAGGTTTCCAATTTCTACGCGTTGTCTTCGCGTTTCGGAACACCTGAGGAATTCAAGCATCTCGTCGATGATGCGCACGGCAGGGGAATAGCCGTCGTGATGGATATCGTACACTCCCATAGCGTTGACAATCAGGCGGAAGGATTGGGCTTCTTTGACGGCAGGGAGGATTTGTATTTCTACAAAGGCCCTCAGGGGCATCATCCTGCGTGGGGCTCGAGATGTTTTGATTACGGTAAGTCCGAGACAAAATATTTCCTGCTTTCAAACTGCAAGTTCTGGATGGAAGAATATCATCTTGACGGATTCAGGTTCGACGGGGTGACAAGTATGCTGTACTGGGACCACGGTCTTGGAAAGGATTTCATCGGATACGACAACTATTTCAACAAGGGAGTCGATGAAAATGCCGTCACATATCTCGCGCTCGCGGCTATGCTGGTCAAGGAAATAAATCCTGATGCCATAACCATTGCGGAGGATATGAGCGGAATGCCTGGACTCGCAGCACCGTTTGCTTCGGGCGGACTCGGATTTGATTTCCGCATGGCTATGGGTGTCGCAGACCATTGGATAAAATGGCTGAAGGAGAAAGATGACGACCATTGGAGCGTCGGAGAAATATGGTGGGAACTTACTAACAAGAGGTCTGACGAGAAGACCATAAGTTACGCTGAGTGTCACGATCAGGCGCTTGTTGGAGATAAGACTCTGATATTCAGATTGATAGACAAGGAGATGTACACGTCTATGTCTGTCGGCTCAAATAGCCTTGTCGTGGACAGGGGAGTCGCGTTGCACAAGATGATCAGGCTGGTGACATTGGCAACGGCGGGAGACGGATACCTGACTTTTATGGGAAATGAATTCGGCCACCCGGAGTGGATAGATTTTCCTCGCGAAGGAAATGGCTGGTCCTATAAATATGCCCGCAGACAATGGTCTCTCTGCAAGGCGGACAATCTGCGCTACAAATATCTGATGAACTTTGACGAGGATATCATTCACCTGTTCCATAAGTCCGGAATATTGGCGGAAAAACCTGAAATCCTGATGTCGGACGAGGCGAAAAAAGTGTTGGTATTCAAGCGCGGAAACTTTATATTTGCATTCAACTTCAACCCTTCAGAATCGTTCAGCGGGTATTCTTTTACGGCTCCGCAAGGACAGTGGAAACTGACGCTGGACTCGGATGAGAAGAGGTATAATGGATTTAACAGACTAATAACCGGAGAAACGCATTGTGCAGACCCGACTATGACAGTTTATCTGCCGTGCCGGTGCGCATTGGTGTTCGAAAAGTCGGATGATTCATCCGGCTGCTGATGCTTTCTCCTCATATCATAATAATACTAAAAACGGATTTTGTATATGGCATTTCTGAAATTTAACAAAACCGAGCTCGTGAATCTCTCGTATTCGTTGAAGCGGGAGATTATATGCGCGAACAAGACGGGGGCGTATTGCAATACCTCCATCGTCACGTGCAACACGAGGCGTTATCACGGTCTGTTAGGTGTGCCGGTGGATAATTTCGGAGGCAGCAAGTATATGCTGCTTTCTTCAGTTGACGAGAGCATTGCAGCCAACGGAAAGCTCTTCAACTTGGGAATACATTGCTACGGAGGCGTTTATGACCCGCGCGGCCATAAATACATCGTGGACTTCAAGGCGGACCCGATTCCTGTGATCGAGTATCGCGTAGGTGAGATCGAATTCGTGAAGAGCATTATGCTTGCTCCGGACAAGGATCAGGTGATGATACGCTATGAACTTCGACGCTCTCCTGCGGCAGTTGACTTGATTCTCAAGCCTTTCCTGGCGTTCAGAAATATCCATAGCCTGACAAAGCAGAATTCTGAAGCCCGCACAGATTTCAAGAGGGTGAGAAACGGAGTGTCTTTCAATATGTATGAAGGCTTTCCTGCTCTCAATCTGCAGCTGAGCAATTCCGCATTCGAATATAAATCCTCTCCATATTGGTACAATGGCATCACTTATTCTGACGAGGCCCGCCGCGGATTTGAATGTAAAGAGGACTTGTTCGTTCCGGGAGCATTCGTCATCAAGATGAAGGAAGGCGATTCCATAGTGCTTTCTGCATCTGTCGAAGAAGAAAATCCGGCTACCATCACCAGAAAGTTCACGTCTGTCCTCAAGAAGATGGATGATATCGGAAGTTACCGCGATCAGCTGTTGCACTGCGCCGATTTGCTGGTGCGTGACAGAAACGGTCACAAGATGATTACGGCGGGATTCTCGTGGTTATATACGGGTCTGTTGAGGGAGACATTGTTCTCGCTTCCGGGTTTTGCAATAAGCACTGGCAAGTTCGCCGAGTTCGAGCAGATTCTCGACAACCTTATTGCGGACAATGAGGAGCGTTTCTACTCACGTACGACTCAGGTTGAGGCTCCGCTGATGCTCGCGCCCGTGCTTGAGACATACATCGAGGCCGGAGCTCCGGAAAAGAAGGTCTGGGCGAAATATGGCGAAGTGGTGAAGAAAGTTATAGAGAGCTATGCGCCGGGACACAGAAAAGAGGTCTCTCTGCAGCCTAACGGACTTCTTTGGGCTCAGAAAGAACGTACCGCTTTGACCTGGATGAATGCTTATATCGACGGCTGTCCTGTGACTGAAAGGGCTGGATATCAGGTCGAAACAAATGCTTTCTGGTATGATGCGCTCTGCTTCGCAATCGATATGGAGAACAAGTATTCCAAGGACAAGTCGTTTGTTGAGGCTTGGACTCCGGTAAGGGATTTGGCAAAAGAGAATTATCAGAAGACATTCTACATAAAGGACAGAGGCTATCTTGCCGATTATGTTGACAATTACGGGCAGAATCTCGATGTCCGTCCGAACCAGCTGTTCGCATTGGCCGTACCTCATCAGCCGGTGGATGACACGATTCTTGGCAGTATGATGAATGTAGTTGACAGAGAGCTGGTTACGTCAAGAGGTATCAGGACGCTCTCGCCTCGTGACTTGAAATACAAGGGCGTTTACGAGGGTACCCAGAAAGAACGCGATTCGGCATATCATCAGGGCTGCGCGTGGCCGGCATTGCTTATGCCTTATGCGATAATCAAGTTCAGAATGAACGGCTCGGCTTTCTGCAAACGTGCTGAATGGCTGATAGAAGGATTCTATTCGGATTTGAACAAGCACGGAGTAGGCGCATTCTCAGAGCTTTACGACGGTGACCCACCTCACGAGCCGCACGGAGCCATTTCTTCGGCGATGAGCACGGGAGCATTGCTTTACGTTGAAAGTCTTATCAATAAATATAAGGAGGAACGATAATGAAAGTGCTGATGTTCGGATGGGAGTTTCCGCCACATATTGCCGGCGGACTCGGAACAGCTTGCTACGGAATTGTCAAGGGACTGGCGAACTGCGGAGTGAACACGATGTTTGTCATGCCGTCGGCCTCCGGAGACGAGGACAGGAGCGCTGCGGATATAATCAACGCCAGCGACGTGCCCGTAACAATGTCGGAATCGATGAATGTCGATGATTTCCTGGATAAAGTGCAGTTTGTGCATATCGGTACCAATATGGTTCCGTATCTCGATCCGGAAGAGTTCCATACTCTGGTTGAGGAGGACAGGAAACGTCAGGTTCGCGATTTCTCGGTTCATTATGGCCATACTTACAAATTTTCCGGAAAGTACGGGTCAAACCTGATGGAAGAGGTTGCGAGATATGCTATGGTCGGCGGTACAATCGCGATGAACCATAAGGGTGAATTCGATGTGATTCACGCGCACGACTGGCTTACTTATATGGCCGGCATTGCAGCTAAACGCCTTTCAGGCAAACCTCTGGTCGTACACGTTCACGCCACGTCATTTGACAGGAGCAGTGACAACAACATTGACACCCGTGTCTATGATATAGAGAAACGCGGAATGGAGGCTGCGGATAAAGTCATAACAGTCAGCGACTTGACCCGCAATATCGTGATTACCAAGTATGGAATAGATCCTGAGAAGGTGGTCACTGTCCACAATGCCGTGGATTTCAGCGGGCGCAGCAATGTACAGGTGGAAAGAGGCGTGAAAGACAAGGTGGTGACATTCCTCGGACGTATTACTTTCCAGAAAGGTCCTGAATATTTCATCGAGGCTGCAGCCAAGGTTCTGAAAAGATGTGACAATGTGCGGTTTGTGATGGCCGGCAGCGGAGATATGATGAGACGTTCCATCCGTCAGGTGGCCAGGCTCGGCATTTCCGACAGGTTCCATTTCACCGGATTCCTGCGCGGAAAGGAAGTGCAGGAGATGTTCGCTCTCTCTGACGTATATGTGATGCCGTCAGTGTCTGAGCCGTTCGGAATCTCCCCGTTGGAGGCGATGCGTACGGGTGTGCCGTCTGTGATATCGAGGCAGTCCGGAGCCGCCGAAGTGCTGAAATATGCGTTCAAGGTGGATTTCTGGGATGTCGATGCTATGGCTGACGAGATATATGCCCTGCTTAAATATCCTGCGCTTTCCGAATTTGCGTCCAAATACGGCTATGACGAGGTCAATACTCTCAAGTGGAACAACGCCTCCGTCAAGATCAAGAATGTTTATGAATCAGTGATAAAAAAATAAATATAGATATGAGTAAAAAAAGTCTGTGCCTGTACTTCCAGATTCATCAGCCTACAAGGTTGAGATTATACAGGTTTTTTGATATAGGAAAAGACTCTCATTATTATGATGACTTTACCAACAGGACTATTCTCAGGCGTGTCGCCGACTTGTGCTATCTTCCGATGAACAGTCTGCTGCTTGAACTCATAACCAAATACAAGGGTTCGTTCAAGGTGGCTTTCTCCATTTCTGGCTCTGCATTGGAGCAGTTCGAGAGATATACTCCGGAAGTTATTGACAGTTTCAGAAAACTTGCCGATACCGGATGCGTCGAATTCCTGTGTGAAACCTATTATCATTCATTGGCTTCCCTCGCTTCTGCGGCAGAGTTCAATCATCAGGTTCAGAAGCACAAGGCTGCGATAGAGCAATATTTCGGGGTTACGCCTGTGACTTTCAGAAATACGGAGTTGATTTATTCAGACTCGATAGGTGCTCAGGTCTATGATATGGGCTTCCAGACAATGCTGACAGAGGGAGCGAAACATATTCTCGCGTGGAGAAGTCCTGATTTCGTCTATGCAGACGAGATGCAGCCGAAACTGAAACTTCTGCTGCGCAATTATGTGTTCAGCGATGATATCGCGTTCAGATTCTCTGACAAGGGCTGGAACGAATGGCCTTTGACTGCGGACAAATTCCTGTCCTGGATCAAGAAATCCATCAATACGTCAGGCGATGTCATAAATCTCTTTATGGATTACGAGACATTCGGTGAGCATCAGAATGCTTCAACCGGTATCTTCGACTTTATGAGATATTTGCCGGAAGCGGTGATTTCGGACGGAACATTCTCATTCTCGACCCCGGCAGAGGCAGCGAAGCAGTATAAGCCTGTTTCCGAACTTGAAGTGCCGGAGCCTATTTCCTGGGCTGATGAGGAACGTGATGTCACAGCCTGGTTGGGAAATGAACTTCAGCAGGAGGCGTTCAACAAACTTTATGGCCTGTATGAAAAACTTGCCCTCATAAATGATCCGCAGCTTTTCAATGAGTTCGGACATCTTCAGGAGAGCGATCACTTCTATTATATGTGCACAAAGTTCTTCTCGGATGGTGAAGTGCACAAGTATTTCAACCCGTATGATACTCCGTATGAGGCATTTATCAATTATATGAATGTCTTGAGCGACTTTATTATCAGGGTGGATGAGGAATATTCCGCAACAGTTGCTAAATTTGCGGACTCAAAAAATATCTCCGGAGAAAATGCTGTGGAAGCAGAGAAACCGGAGAAGGTCGTGAAGAAGCGTGCAGCCTCTGCAAAGACGGCGGCCGTCAAGGCTGTTGCAAAGCAGAAAACTGCCAAAAAGCCAGAAACGACCAAAGCGGTAAAAACGGCAGCGCCCGCAAAACGCGCTGTAAAAAAGAAAGCTGAAAAGTAATGGCGAAAGAATTGAATAAACCTGATTATTTGTTCGAGGTAAGTTGGGAGGTCTGCAATAAAGTCGGCGGAATCTATACTGTAATCGCAACAAAAGCCCTTTTTCTGAAAGCGCAGCTTAAGCGTCATCATATTCTGATAGGTCCTGATGTCTGGATGAACACTGACGTGAATCCGGATTTCTGTGAGGATACACAATTGTGGCAGGACTGGCGTCAGGAAGCTGCAAAGGTTGGTCTGAGACTACGTGTCGGAAGATGGAATGTGCCTGGCAGACCTATAGTGATATTGGTTGACTATAAACAGTTCCTTACAGAGACGGATACAGTGCTCGCAAAGTATTGGGAGCGTTTCGGAGTGGATTCCATTACCGGTAACTGGGATTATAAGGAGTCCGTATTGTTCGGATATGTCGCCGGTAAGGTGATTGAGAGCTATTGCAACTATTTCACCTCGTCTTCAGACAGGGTAGTGGCTCAGTTCCACGAGTGGCAGACCGGTTCCGGCGTGCTGTATCTCAAGTATAAGAAAATTCCTGTGGCGACCGTATTCACGACTCACGCTACAGTGGTGGGCAGATGCCTTTCCGGAAACAATCTTCCGTTGTATGATTCTATGGAGTCGTATAACTCGGACGACAAAGCTAACCAGTTCAATGTGAGGGCTATGCACTCGCTGGAGAAGAAGTCTGCGGAAAACGCTGACATTTTCACGACAGTGAGTGGCATTACCGCAAAGGAATGTCTTCATTTCCTGGGAAGAAATGTGGATGTAGTTACGCCTAACGGTTTTGAGAACAGTTTCACGCCTGCGACTGAGGAGGAGTATGCTGAAAAACGCAAGGAAGCGCGCGCGAAGCTGCTTGAAGTCGCATCCGCGATGTCCGGAAAAGAAGTGTCTGATGATGCAATATTGGTCGGCATCAGCGGCAGATATGAATACAGAAACAAGGGTGTGGATGCGTTCATTGATGCTGTCGGTCAGATAAAGAACTCTAATTATGAAGGAAAGGAAATCCACGCGTTCGTGATGATTCCTTCAGGCCATAACGGTCCGGACCGTGAACTTGTGGCAAAACTTTCAGGCAATGGAAGTTCCGACTATACCACGCAGGTTACCCACGTTCTGATGACTCCGGAGTATGACCAGATAACCCGCAGAATCAAGGAACTCGGCATTGACAACAGCGCCAAGTCACATATCAACATCTATTTCATTCCTTCTTACCTGAACGGTACAGACGGAGTGTTCAATATGAAGTATTATGACCTGCTAGTAGGTCTTGACTTGACATTGTTCCCGTCATACTATGAGCCTTGGGGCTACACTCCGCTGGAGAGCCTTGCGTTCAAGATTCCTACATTGACAACGTCGGTGGCAGGATTCGGAGAATGGGTCGAGTCTCATTACAAGAAACCGCATCCGGGAATAACTGTCGTCAGACGTACCGACTCCAACTATTTCAGTGTGGTGGAAGCCACCGCAAACCGTATCTTGGAAATAGCCGGGCTTACGGATGAACAGAAGAAAGAATATATGGACAATGCGAAGGATGTTTCTAGCATCGCATTGTGGGAAAATCAAATAGTATATTATCAGAAAGCATATTCGGAATCCATTGACAAGGTAATATCCGAGAATGGAGCTTATCCTCAGTCAACAGAAAAACCAGTTATGAATTACGAAAAAATACCTGTAAGTACACCTTCTTGGAAGAGTGTGATGGTCACCAGGCATCTGCCTGAGGCATTGAGCGGATTGGAAGTTCTTTCCAAGAATCTTTGGTGGTGTTGGAACGAGAGCGCTAAAGCATTGTTCAAGGCGATTGATCCGCAAGTTTGGCACGATTCAGGCCGTAACCCTATGGCCGTTCTTGACACCGTGAGCCTCAAGAGATTCAAGGCGCTGAGCAAGGACGCTGCATTTATGGGAATGTATCAGGGCGTGATGCAGGAATTCAATGATTATATGGCTCTCAAGGCAGAAAGGAAAAGTCCTTCAATAGGATATTTCTGTATGGAGTACGGATTGGATTCTTCATTGAGCATATATTCAGGAGGTCTGGGTATCCTTGCGGGAGACTATCTCAAGGAGACCAGTGATATGAACGTCAATCTGGTGGCAGTCGGTCTGCTGTACCGTTACGGATATTTCACTCAGGTGCTTTCTGCACAGGGCGACCAGGTGTCCAGATATGACGCTCAGAATTTCACCAAGATCCCTGCTTCTCCGGTTATGGATGAAGAGGGCAACTGGTTGACTACCAGTGTGGAATTCCCGGGACGCAACATTACCGCGCGCATCTGGAAAGTGGCTGTCGGCAGGACTGACTTGTATCTCCTTGACACAGACTATGAGGCGAATATAGACGAAGACCGTGAGGTGACATATCATCTCTACGGCGGAAGTTGGGAAAACAGGCTCAAGCAGGAGTTGCTGCTTGGAGTAGGCGGTGTACGTGCTCTGCGCGCTCTCGGTCTGAATCCTGAAGTATATCACTGCAATGAGGGACACGCCGCGTTCATCGGCCTGGAAAGACTTCGCGAATATATCCAGAATGACAATCTCGAATTCCCTGAGGCTCTTGAAGTTGTGCGTGCATCATCTCTCTTTACGACACACACTCCTGTGCCTGCAGGACACGATGCCTTCGAGGAAGGATTGCTCAGAAAATATATAGGACATTATCCTCAGCGTCTCAAGACAGACTGGGAGACAGTTATGGGCCTCGGCAAACTTAACGGTTCGAATGTCGGCGAGAAATTCTCCATGAGTATTCTTGCTGCAAACATTTCCCAGAACGTGAACGGTGTTTCAATGCTTCACGGCAAAGTGAGCCAGGAGATTTTTGCGAACATGTATCCGGGTTATCTTCCAGAGGAACTGTATATCAGCTATGTGACCAACGGTGTGCATTATCCTACTTGGGCGGCGAGCGAATGGAAAGAGATTCATTCAAGAGTGTTCGGCCCTGAATTCCAGACACATCACTACGACAAGAAATGCTTTGAAGGCATATACTCTGTTCCTGACAGTGAAATATGGAATGTAAGAAAGACCCTCAAGAAGGTCCTTATCGAAACAGTCAAACACAAGTTGTCCAATCCGGCGATTTCAAATCACTATTCGCCTAGTCAGATTGTCACCATCAAGGAGAATCTCCGTGACGATGTCCTGACAATCGGTTTCGCAAGACGCTTTGCCACATACAAACGCGCTACGTTGCTGTTCTCTGATCTTGACAGACTTGATGCGATTGTGAACAACCCTAAGATGCCGGTTCAGTTCCTCTTTGCAGGTAAGGCTCATCCGGCTGACAAGGCAGGTCAGGATCTCATAAAGAGAATTGTCGAAATCTCAAAGCAGGACAGATTCATAGGCAAGATCATTTTCGTCCCGGGCTACGACATCTCGTTGGCCAAGAGGCTTGTACAGGGCGTGGATGTATGGATGAACAATCCTACAAGACCGCAGGAAGC
This sequence comes from Acutalibacteraceae bacterium, assembly GCA_963636275.1. GTDB lineage: Bacteria > Bacteroidota > Bacteroidia > Bacteroidales > UBA932 > Cryptobacteroides. The sequence continues at coordinate 103,206 of CAVHJF010000003.1, forward strand.
TTCCGGAACATCAGGAGAGAAAGCTGCAATGAACGGCGTTATGCACTTCTCAGTGCTTGACGGATGGTGGGTTGAAGGTTACAAGCAGGGCGCAGGCTGGGCACTTCCTCTGGAAAGCACATACGATGACAACAACTATCAGAATGAGCTTGACGCAGCCACAATCTATTCTACACTGGAGAACGAGATAGCTCCTCTCTATTATGATGTGGATAAGACTACCGGTCTTTCACAGACGTGGGTGGCTTATATCAAGAACACGATTGCGCAGGTTGCCTGCAACTTCACCACCAACAGGATGCTTACCGATTATGTAAATCAGTACTATGCTCCTCAGGCAGTAAGGACGGAAAGCCTTGTTGCGGATGATTATAAGGTTGCACGTGAGATTGCGGCGTGGAAGAAGCACGTCCGCAAGGAATGGCATACTATCGAAGTGCTCTCATACACGCAGCCTGATTCATCATATACCTTGTCTCCTACCAATGAACTGAAGGCAGAAGTTGTGCTGAACATCGGAGACCTCAGTCCTGAAGACATCGGTGTCGAGATGCTTTTCGCGTTGAGCGACAACAAAGGCAAACTGCATATCCAGGATAAATGTGAATTCACAGTCGTAGACTCCAAGGATGGCGTGGTGACGTACCAGAGTTCGATTCTGCCAGAGCGTACAGGAATGTATCAGGTAGCTACGAGAATCTATCCGAAGAATGCACTCTTGCCGCATAGACAAGATTTTGGATTGGTAAGATGGTTATAGCCACCGGTTTTTTTGACGGTGTCCATCTCGGGCACCGTTTTATTTTGCGTCAATTGGTGGAAGAGGCTGCCAGACGTGGGGATGAAAGTATGGTTGTGACCTTCTGGCCACATCCCAGAAATGTGTTGCACAGAGAAGAGGGGAATCTGCATCTGCTCACGTCTCTCGATGAAAAAGAGGAACTGATCAAGGAAATAGGCGTCGAGCATATCGAGATCGTGCCTTTCTCGAGAGAGTTCAGCGGATATACTACTGAGCAATATCTCCGGGAATATGTCATCGGGCGCTTCGGTGGCAAGGCGATTCTGCTGGGATACGACAACAGGATAGGCTCTGACCAATGTTTTCCGGACAAGACCGCAGAGATTGCAGAGCGGCTCGGGCTGGATGTCATACGTCCTGAACATATTTCTTCTGGGGAGGGAGCCATCAGTTCTACGCGAATCCGCCAGGCTTTGTCCGAAGGCGATGTCGTGTCGGCCCGTGATATGCTGGGCTATGGCTACAGGCTGAGCGGGACAGTGGTCGACGGGAATAAAATCGGACGGACATTGGGATTTCCGACCGCCAATATGAGCCTGGAAGATCCGATGAAACTGATTCCCGGCAATGGCGTGTATCTGGTCAAGGTCGAGGTCTTGGGCAAGAGCTGGAAAGGGATGTGCAACATCGGTGTGAGGCCGACGGTCGGTGCCGGCTGCGCTCTTACAATCGAGACAAATATTTTCGGATTTGACGCTGACATATACGGCCACAGCATAACTGTAGAGTTCGTCAGGAAGATACGTGATGAGGTGAAATTCAGTAACTTCACTATGTTGGCCAGGCAGTTGGAGGACGACAGGGTCCGTTGTCTCGGCCTGTTGTGATTAATCACAAAAAATGATTATCTTTGCAATGCATGTCAGGGTTCTGTCTATAGGGCAGGACTCGTTTTTAATTATGTGTTAATACAAAAAAATCATGGCAGAAGTACATTATATGACCCAGGAAGGTCTTGATAAATTGAAAAAGGATCTTGCTGATGCGCTTGCACAGCGTCCAGTCATATCTGCGGCAATCGCTGAGGCGAGAGAGAAGGGCGACTTGTCCGAAAATGCTGAATATGATGCGGCGAGAGATGCACAGGCATTGCTCGAGCTTAAGATAGCGAATTTGAAGAATCTTGTGGCGAATGCCAAAGTCATTGACGGCTCACAGATCGGAACAGACAAGGTTCAGATGATGAATAAAGTGAAGGTGGAGAACCTTGCTATGAAGAAGGTGATGGAGTTCACGATTGTGGGAGAAACCGAAGCGGATTTCGCTCACGGAAAGCTCGCGTCCACCACACCTATCGCCAAAGCGCTTCTCGGCCATTCTAAAGGTGACGTGGTTGAGGCCAAAGTGCCGTCAGGCGTAATGAAATTCAAGATATTGGATATAACACTTTAACAGATGCCTACAATTTTTACAAAGATCGCCAAGGGCGAGATCCCGTCTTATAAGGTGGCTGAAAATGAGGATTTCTATGCTTTTCTGGATATAAATCCCCTCGTGAAAGGCCACACTCTGGTTATTCCCAAGAATGTGGAAGATGATTATATCTTTCATCTCGATGACAAGACTTACCTCGGTCTTTGTGCATTTGCAAAAAAAGTAGCCATCGCATTGCAGGCGGCAGTTCCGTGCAAACGTATCGGAGTGTGTGTCCTCGGTATGGAAGTTCCTCATACTCACATTCATCTTGTGCCGTTGCAGAAAGAAAGCGACATTGATTTCAGTAAGGAAAAGCTGAAGCTTTCAGATGATGAGATGAAGCAGATAGCCTCATCGATACTTGCTGAATACGAAAAACAAAACGTGAAGTAATATGAAGAACTTTAGGATAGCCATCGCCCTGCTGGGCTCATTGACCGCATTCTCGTCTTGCTGCAACAATGCCAAGGTTGAGGTGACTGTAGCCGATGCTCCGAAATCTGATATCGTGGTCAAGCTTCTGGACGTGAACAAATACAAAGTCCTTGATACTGTCAAGACTGATGGCAAGGGCCGTTTTGTCTATAAGCCGGAAATCGAGCCGGGCCAGCCGGAGTTTATCTATCTTTTCTATAAAGATACCAGGATAGCGTCGCTTCTTCTCCAGAAAGGTGACAAAGTGAAAGTCAGCGCGGATACGCTTGGCTCATATTCCGTAACCGGTTCAGATGAGACTCTGAAACTGATGGACGTGGAGCGCGACGAGGCTGAATTCAATGACAAGCTTTATACGGAATCGGCCAGGATGGAAGATTTGGATCCGTCATCACCTGAGGCTGCTCAGGCAAGAAAGGAAATAGCCTCCCAGTATATCGCCTACTATCGCGGCAGAGTGAAATATATACTTCAGAATTCACATTCTCTGACTGTCATTCCTGTTCTGTATCAGACTGTTGGTGACGGCCTTCCGGTATTCGGCCAGGCTACTGACGCCATCCATTTCAAGAATATGTGTGACTCTCTCAAGACTGTCTATCCGGAGTCCAGATATGTGAAGGCGTTGGATAAGGAGGCTTCAAGGAGATTCCAGATGCTCGAACTGAACAACCGTATCCAGAACGCAGGTTCGACCGGTTTCCCTGACGTGGAACTCCCCGATGTCAACGGCAAAAAGGTAAAACTCAGCAGCTTGAACTCTAAAGTCGTTATGCTTTATTTCTGGGACGCGTCAGATGCTGCTCAGAAGATGTTCAATCAGGATGCGCTGAAGCCTGTCTATAATGAATATCACGCCAAAGGATTTGACATATACGGCGTATCCGTGTCATCTGACAAGGCTGCGTGGGCTTCTGTAGTGAAGAATCAGCAGCTAGCCTGGACAAATGTGAGCGATTCAAACGGCACGGCGGCAAACCTGTATAACATCAGTTCACTCCCGATAGTGTTCTTTATCATTAACGGTTCGCTGGTCAATGCTCCTGAAGTTAAGGATGCCGCAACCTTGCGCAAATTCCTCGCTTCTAAGTTCTGATAATATTGCAAATGAGGAGACAGGCCGGTCACGCTTTGGCTGAGTCCGCCTCAATTCCTGTATCTTCAGAAATATTCTTTGATAAGTCATTAAAAAATAGCACCGTGATTCCGATGTCGGAGTTGCGGTGCTTTTTTGAGATTCCCATTGCGGCCTCGTGCTTGGAAACAGTTTCTTAGCCTGCAATGAAATTATATTACTTGTCTTGTATAGCGGAATGTGCTATCAGATAATCTTTTTCTTGGAAACGGTAGGGACGAACTGCTTCAGGTAGAACGGCTCGAAATAGGCTGTGTCCTCGAATTTCTTCTCATCAAAACGCCTGGTCGCCAGAGTGAGCATAGACTTTGCCTTTGGACAGGCCTGGATGAATGACGCGTTCGGAGATTTGATGACATCGGCACACTTTCCGGCGCCGTCCCCGATGAAGAGAACCTTGCCTTTGCCGAGAATGTCCGCAAAACTGTCTGCATCGATGATCTTCGGCTCTGTTTCAGAAACCTGTCGTCCGTCAGCGGTGAATACTGCTGTGTAAACCTCCATTCTGCGGGCATCAATCATAGGCACGATGTATTCGCACCCTTCCGGCAGCAAGCCTTCTCCGATTGCCTGCCAAACTAGAGTGTCAAGAGAACCGACTGCGATGAGCGGAAGTCCGGCTCCGAAGCAAAGTCCTTTGGCGGTGGATACGCCCACTCTCAATCCGGTGTAAGAGCCCGGTCCCATACTGACACATACCGCGTCGCAATCCTTGACGGTAATTCCTTTCTCATCAAGCATTTCCTTTATGAAAGGTGCCGTCAGAGAAGCGTGCTGGCGTTGGTCATTCTCTCTGGTTGACACAATGTTCCCATCCTCAGACAACGCTGTGGAACACAATGCAGTGGAAGTTTCTATAAAAAGTATTCTAGCCATAAGTTCAAATATCTTCTAACTCTTGAACAGCAGTTCCTTGAAATATGGGAAAATGCCGTACGCGAGCCTTTTGAGCGGTGTATATATCACCGATTTATCTATTTCTGATTCGGGAATGATTCCGAATGCCGAATTTATCGTATTGAAAAGAATTATCAGGATGCCGAGAATTAATGCCGCCTTCAGAAGTGCAAAAACGCCTCCCAGAACCCTGTCAAGCCATCCCAGCATCACGAACTGAATGCTTGCCTTGATGATTTTTCCGACGAGGTGGAACAGTATGATTACAACTGCCACCATCAGAATGAATACTATGATGTAAAGTATCCGCTCGGAAATCTGGAGATAGGGGAGAATCATTCCGCAGACGACCTTGGAGAATTTATAGGCTATCCAGGTCCCGGCGATGATGGATACGAGCGCGATTATCTGGTCTGTAAACCCCTTGATGATTCCTTGTATCAGAGCCGCGACCAGGCAAATCGACAATATTATATCCAACGCGCACATCCCCATTATATTTTTCTTTCTAGTATTAAATTTCTATCTTTGCGAATTGCAAAAATATATAAAAAACTATGACATTCAAAGAGTATAAGGGCTTGAATCTGGTATCTGTCGGAAGCGAAGTGCTGGATAGGTGGAAGAAGAATCACGCGTTCGAGAAATCACTCGAACTGAGAGAGGGCGCCCCGGAGTTTATTTTCTTCGAAGGACCGCCATCAGCTAACGGAATGCCTGGCATTCACCACGTTATGGCCCGCTCTATTAAAGATGCCATTTGCAGATACAAGACACAGACCGGATATAAAGTCAACCGCCGTGCAGGATGGGATACACACGGACTTCCGGTGGAGATTGGTGTGGAGAAGAAACTTGGCATCCATAAAGACGATATCGGAAAGAAGATTTCCGTAGAGGAATATAATGACACCTGCCGTCACGAGGTTATGAAATTCACTCGCGAGTGGGTGAATATGACCGAGCGCATAGGCTACTGGGTGGATATGAACGACCCGTACATCACGTACGACAACCGTTACATCGAGACTCTGTGGTATCTTCTCCGCAAGATTTACGATAAGGGATTGCTGTACAAGGGATTCTCAATTCAGCCCTATTCTCCGTCAGACGGAACAGGTCTCAGCTCGCACGAGTTGAACCAGCCTGGATGTTATAAGGACGTTACTGACACCACGGCGACAGTTCAGTTCGAGGTGATTAAGGATGCTAAATCTCAGCCGCTTTTCGGCCTTGAGACGCTTCCTGTATATTTCCTTGCGTGGACAACCACTCCTTGGACATTGCCTTCAAATACAGCACTTTGCGTCGGTCCTAACATTGAGTATGTCAGGGTAAAGTCATTCAACCCATACACAGGTGCAGAGGCTATTTATGTCGTCGCAAAGGCTCTCGTTTCATCCTGGTTCAATCCGAAGGCCGCAGAGATTCCGCTTGATGACTACAAACAGGGCGACAAACTGATTCCGTTCAAGGTTCTTGACGGAACATTCAAAGGCTCAGAGCTCGCAGGCATCAGATATCATCAGCTGATTCCTTGGTTCAAGCCGCTCGAGGGTGACGCTTTCAGGGTGATCACGGGCGACTATGTGTCAACTGACGAAGGCACTACAGGTATTGTCCATATCGCTCCTACATTCGGTGCGGACGACAAGAAGGTGGCGACCGCGGCAGGTATACCTCCGATGATGGTAATCGACAAGAACGGTAACCGTCAGCCACAGGTTGACCACGACGGACGTTTCTTCCCGATGGAAGACCTTGATCCTGAGTATGTAAAGGAATTTGTATCCCCTGAGTATAAAGAGTATGCCGGACGTTATGTCAAGAATGCGTTCGACGATTCATTGCCTAAAGATGCGACTACTTTGGATATCGATCTCTGTATGATGATGAAGATGGACGGGCGCGCATTCAAGATACAGAAGCACGTGCACAGCTATCCTCACAGCTGGAGAACTGACAAGCCGGTGCTTTATTATCCGCTTGACGCCTGGTTCATCAAGACTACTGCAGTCAAGGATCAGATGGTGGCTCTCAACAAGACCATCACCTGGAAGCCGGAATCAACAGGAACCGGCAGATTCGGTCAGTGGCTTGAGAATATCCAGGACTGGAACCTGTCACGAAGCAGATTCTGGGGTACACCGCTTCCTATCTGGCGTACAGAAGACGGCAAGGAAGAGAAGTGCATCGGTAGCCTGAAAGAATTCTACGCTGAGATAGAGAAATCCGTCAAAGCCGGGATTATGACCTCCAATCCTTTGAAGGATAAGGGTTTCAATCCTGACGATATGAGCAAGGAAAACTACGATAAGATTGACCTGCACCGTCCGTATGTGGACAATGTATATCTCGTTTCCGATTCCGGGAAGAAGATGACACGCGAGAGCGACCTTATTGACGTGTGGTTCGACTCCGGTTCTATGCCGTATGCGCAGGAAGGCCTCAGAGGCAAAGAGACATCCAAGTTCGGATGCACTGCCGACTTCATCGCAGAGGGCGTTGACCAGACACGAGGCTGGTTCTACACATTGCACGCAATCCACACTATGGTCAGCGGTACACCTGCTTTCAAACGTGTGATTTCCAACGGATTGGTTCTGGACAAGAACGGCGACAAGATGAGCAAGCGTCTCGGCAACGCGGTGGATCCTTTCCAGCAGCTCGACAAGTTCGGAGCAGATGCCCTCAGATGGTATATGCTCACGAACGCGCAGCCTTGGGACAACCTCCGCTATGATGAGGAAGGCGTTGACGAAATCAGAAGAAAATTCTTCGGTACGCTCTACAATACATATTCATTCTTCGCCCTGTATGCGAATGTGGATAACTTCGATCCTGCGGCGCCTGCTGTTCCGTACGAGAGAAGGCCTGAGATTGACCGTTGGATTATCTCATTGCTGAACACATTGATAAAGGATGTGAGAACTGCTTATGAAGACTATGACGTCACATCGGCAGGCCGAATGATTCAGGATTTTGTCTGCGACCATTTGAGCAACTGGTATGTGCGTCTCAACAGGAAGCGTTTCTGGGGAAGTGCGGACAATGAGGATAAACTTGCTGCTTATCAGACTCTGTATGAGGTGCTTAAGGATGTTGCCATACTCGGCGCTCCGATTGCTCCGTTCTATATGGACCAGCTTTATCTTGATCTCGTCAAGGATGGCCAGGAATCAGTGCACTACGTCCTGATGCCGGAGTGCAACGGCGCTGTCATAGACAAGGACCTCGAAGAAAGAATGGAACTTGCGCAGCGTGCGTCTTCAATGGTGCTTGCGCTACGCAGAAAGGTGAATATCAAAGTCCGTCAGCCTCTTTCAAAACTAGTAGTGCCTGTCATTTCAGACAAGGTCCGCGAACAGCTTGAGAAGGTCAAAGGCCTCATTCTCGGTGAAGTCAATGTCAAGGAGGCTGAATTCATTTCAGATACCGCAGGCATCATCACCAAGAAGATCAAGCCTAATTTCAAGACTTTGGGCAAGACCTACGGCAAACGTATGAAAGAGATTGCGGCTGCATTCGGAGCGATTTCCCAGCAGGAGATAAATGCAATACAGAATGCCGAGGCCGAGGGAATGTCATATACGCTCAACCTTGAGGGCGGTGAAGTCGTGCTCAATCCGGGCGATTATATGATATCATCTGAAGATATGCCGGGATGGCTTGTAGCTTCTGACGGTCCGTTGACAATCGCTCTTGACATCGAGGTCAGCGAAGCGCTCAAGAATGAAGGCGTTGCTCGTGAACTCGTCAACAGAATACAGAATATCCGTAAAGACAGCGACTTCGATGTCACCGACAAGGTGAATGTCGTAATCTTTGCTGACGGAGAAGCATATAATGAAATAAACACTTCACTTGGCTCATATCGTGAATACGTTGCGGCTCAGACACTTGCATTGACAGTGGAATTGAAATCCCAGTCTGATGCGGTTGAAGGTGCAGTTGAGGTCGAGTGGAATGATGCAACAATCAAAATTGCGGTAACACGCAAATAAAACTTTTTGCTTATGGAAGAGAACAGACAGAACTTGGAGGCTTCGGAGAAGACCCGTTACTCGGATGAGGAGCTTGAGGAATTCAAGAAGATCATCTTGGATATGCTTGAGAAGGCAAAGAGAGAGTACAACACGCTCAGACACGTTGTAATGCACAACGGCACAAACGATATAGAGGACACAACACCTTCATTCAAGACTGTTGAGGATGACGGAGCGATGCAGTTGACCAGGGAAGAAGCCAGTCAGCTTGCCCAGCGCCAGTATAAATTCATCCAGAATCTTGAGGCTGCGCTTGTGCGTATCGAGAACAAGACTTATGGCGTATGCCGTGTCACAGGAAAGCTCATCCCTAAGGAGCGCCTTCGTCTTGTCCCTCACGCAACCCTTACTGTAGAAGCAAAAGAGAAGCTCAGCAAGGGCGGCAGATAGACTTATGAAGATTTCTAAAGGGAAGCGACTTCTCATACTTGGAATAGCTTTAGTCGTCATTGACCAGGTCATCAAGGTCCTGGTCAAGACGAATATGACCTTGGGCGAGAATTTCAATGTTATAGGGAACTGGTTCAAGATTCTCTTCATTGAGAACGAAGGAATGGCGTTTGGAATGAAGTTCGGAGGGATGGCCGGCAAATTCGTGCTCACGACCTTCCGTCTTGTGTTGTTCGGATTCCTCTGCTGGTGGATTACCAAACTTGTCCGCAAGGGACGTCCGGTCAGACTTGATGCGGCTGGAAAACCTGTCGAATACTCACCGGCGCCGACAGGAGTCCTGATAGGTCTCACGCTGATAACTGCCGGAGCATTGGGCAATATCGTTGACTGCCTGGTGTACGGCCAGATATTCTCCGCCTCCACTGCGTACGAAGTGGCACAATTCGGAGGAGATTACGCTCCCGTGATGTTCGGTAAGGTTGTGGATATGTTCTACTTCCCGCTGATTGACACGACCTGGCCTGACTGGGTGCCGATTGTAGGCGGCAGCCCGTTGCGCTTTTTCGAGCCGGTATTCAATTTCGCCGACAGTTGCGTTACAGTAGGAGCATTATATCTCATACTGTTCCAATATAAGTTCTTTACTTTCGAGCCGAAGAAAGAGGAGGCCTGACCCTATAATGTCTGGCCCCCGATGAATTCACGCATCAGTGAAGTAGGAGGGATTGCTGCGATTTCTTCCGGCGACAGGGCTACAATGTAGTCCAGGAACTTGAGCAGTCTGACTGCCTCGTCGAATGCTGGAGATGACGGCGATATGCGGCGCAGAAGCGGTTCTGCATAGTATTTCAGTGTCGGCAATTCATACAGATGGGCTGAATTGAATGACGCGTCTGCATTCTCCTGGAAAGGGAAAATGTTGAGGTATTCCCCGCGGCGCACACTTGCCCAACGCATTATGGTGTCTTCCGGCGAGATTCCGCGCACCCTGTTGTCGCGCACAATACGTCTCAGCAGTCTGTTGTCGGACGTGGAAATGTTGTTGTTCTCATCTATTCCGAGCGAAGTAAGCGCAGACGCATATACCCTGAAAATTCTGGACGGATCAACGTCTGGAACCATAGCCGGGTCGAGCGCGTGGATTCCTTCCATTATGAGGATGTCGTTCTCGTTCAGCTTGAGATATTTGCCTGACTGACAACTCTTTCCGGTTTTGAAATCATAACGCGGCAGTTCCACTTCCTTGCCGGCAGACAAATCGTTCAGCTGCTGGTTGAGCAGTTTCAAATCCATAGCCCCGAGAGCTTCGAAATCGTAGTTCCCGTTGCTGTCCTTAGGCGTCAGTTCCCTGTCAATGAAGTAATTGTCAAGCTCGATTACCTTTGGCACAAGTCCTAGGACACGGCACTGTATCGCCAGTCTGAGTGACGATGATGTCTTGCCGCTTGATGAAGGACCGGCGATGAACACGATTTTGACTTTGTCCCTGCGCGCATAAATCTTGTCGGCAATCTCTGCATATTTGCGTTCGTGCAGCGCCTCTGACATATTTATGATTTTCACCGCATATCCTTCCTGTATCGCACGGTTAAGCGTGCCTATGCTGCTGACTCTCAGGTTGGCGCACCAGGCGGAGTATTCAGACAATGTCGCGGCAATCTTGGACTGGGTCTGTACCGGTATGATTTTGCTGAAATCGCCTACGGACGGGTACTGGAGGCAGAATCCTTCAGAGAAGGGCAGAAGATCAAATACTTTCAGATAACCTGTTGACGGCACAAGCGGACCGTGGAATGTATCCATAAGTCCGTCCAGCCAGTAAACCCTGAAAGTGAATTTTCCTAGCGATTTCAGGAGCTCTGCCTTCATAGGCTGATTGTTGCGGATGAATGTCTCCTCGGCATCCTTGGCGTCAATCCTTTCAGTGGTGAACGGCAGGTCCGTGGAGATGATTTCCTGCATTCTGGATTTGATGTCTGCAGCCTCTTTCTGGGTGAGTTTCAGGACATTGCGCTGTCCGTCATCGTTGACTCCGGGCTCGCAGACTTTACAATAAGAGCCGCTTGGCAGAGAATGGTCTATGATGAGCACCTTGTCCGGATACAAATCTCTAACTGCTTTCTGCAGAACGAAGCAGAGCGAGCGTCTGTACACAAGACGGCCTTCCGGATGGTTGTATCCGATGAAATTCACCTCGTGGGATACCGGCAGCCTGAAATCCAATTCTTTCAGAAGATTGTCAACAAGTGCAGCGAGTACGGGATATTCTGCCCCGGTTTCCTTATCTGTTATGATTGGACATACTTCTGAAGACAGGTCTGCCAGTCTTTTCTGGCGAGGAACTTCATAATGCTTACCGTTATTGACGAGCAGAACACGGAACTTGTCGCTATTTTCCATACTGTTTTGAATCAAATTGGTGTAAAACTTCCTTCAGATATGGTCCGGTAACGGATTTTTCGTTTTCCGCCAAATCCTCTGGAGTTCCCTGCGCGACAATATAACCTCCGCGACGCCCTCCGTCAGGACCCATATCAAACATATAGTCGGCGCATTTGAGCACGTCAAGATTATGCTCTATGACGATGACCGTATTGCCGTTATCGACAAGCTGTTGCAACACGCCGAGCAAGACCTTGATGTCTTCAAAATGCAGGCCAGTAGTTGGCTCGTCAAGTATGTATAAGGTGTTTCCTGTGTCCTTTCGGTAGAGTTCTGCCGCCAATTTCATTCTCTGGCTTTCGCCTCCTGACAGGGTGACTGCCGACTGCCCGAGATGCACATAGCCGAGTCCGACATCCACCATCGATTTCAGTTTCTGGGAAATCTTCGGAATCTCCTTGAAAAATTCGTAAGCCTCGCTTATCGGCATCTCCAATACGTCATTGATGCTCTTTCCTTTATATCTTACGGCGAGGGTGTCATCCATATAACGCCTTCCTCGGCATTCATCGCATACGACATTGACCGACGGCAGAAAGTTCATTTCTATCACTTTGAGACCGGCACCTTTGCAGGCTTCGCAACGTCCTCCTGGGACATTGAACGAGAATCTGCCCGGGCCGTAACCGCGCACTTTCGCGTCAGGAGTCTCTGCGAAAAGGTTTCGTATATCATTGAATACACCGGTGAATGTCGCCGGGTTGCTTCGCGGCGTGCGCCCGATCGGACTTTGGTCTATTTCAATGAGTTTGTCTATGTTCTCAATGCCGGACAGACTGCTGTACGGGAGCGGATGCGCTTTCGCGTTGTAGAATTTGTTCTTCAGTATCGGCATAAGAGTCTCGTTGACAAGCGATGACTTGCCGCTTCCGCTGACTCCGCTTATGCCTATGAAAACACCCAGAGGGAAATCAATGTCCACATTCTTGAGGTTGTTTCCGCTTGCGCCTCTGAGACTCAGGAACTTGCCGTTGCCACGTCTCCGTAAGACCGGGATGTCAATCCGCTTTTTCCCCTGCAGATATTCCAGAGTCAGCGATTCTCCTGTGATGCAGTGCCGTGCGACTTCAGAGTCAGGCTTTTTGCCTTCGAGCAGCATCGATACAGGAGCGTTCAGGCATATCCGTCCTCCATTGTCCCCGGCTCCGGGGCCCACATCTACAAGCCAATCCGCGTTGTACATAGTCTCGGCATCGTGCTCGACTACCATAACCGAGTTCCCCTCGTCGCGCAGCTCTTTCAATGAATTGATCAGCTTGCGGTTATCCCTCTGATGCAGTCCGATGCTCGGCTCATCCAGAATATACAGGACATTGACCAGTTTGGAACCGATCTGCGTAGCAAGCCTGATGCGCTGGCTCTCTCCTCCTGACAATGAAGAAGTTGCCCTGTCAAGTGACAGATAGTCAAGCCCCACGTCGAGCATAAATCCTGTCCTGGCTATGAGTTCCTTGAGGATGTCGCGTGCTATCGTGTTCTCACGGGTGTTGAGCTTTCCGGGCAGACTCTTAAGCCACTCCGACAGCGTGGAGATTTCCATTGCGGCGACCTCTGAAATGGTTTTGCCGTCTATTCTGAAGCAGTTGGTCTGTTCGTTAAGCCTTGTCCCGTGGCATACCGGGCAGATGATTTTCTCGTCGATATCCTCCACGATGCCGGGGAATGAAACCATCTCCGAGAGAGTCCCTTCACCTACGCGGAACAGCTCGTCGGAGCCATATACGATGAGCGATATGGCTTCATCCGGAATGTCCTCAATCGGGTCGTATAGCGAGAAGTTGTAACGTCTTGCAATTGAGCGTATTATGTCGAATTTCCTAGTCTCTCTGATTTTACCGAGCGGTATGATTCCTCCGTCTGCTATCGATACTGTCCTGTCCGGGATGATTGAGTCGATATTTACATTGACGATTGTTCCAAGTCCCTTGCAATGAGGACAATATCCTTCGGGAGAGTTGAATGAGAACGAGTGCGGCGCCGGTTCCTGCAATGATATTCCCGAATCCGGGTCCACGAGATGTTTTGAATAGTGCTGGAGCACGCCTGTCTCCATATCCATAACAGCTATGGAGCCTTTGCCCCTTCCCAATGCGATGTTTACAGAGTCTTTCACGCGTTTGTCGTCTCCGGGAACAGGCTTTAGTTTGTCAACTACAAGTTCAATGAAATGCGCCTTGTATCTGTCCAGTGCGGTGACGTCAGTAAGTTCCTTGAGTTCTCCGTCTATTCTGACCTGAGTGAATCCGCGTTTGCGCAGCTGGTCGAACAGTTCGTGATAATGACCTTTCCTTCCACGTACGAGCGGCGCGAGAAGCAGGCACTTCTTCCCGTTGTAGTTGTGCATTATCAGACTGACAATCTGCTCGTCTGTGTAACGGACCATCTCTTTCCCGGTCATCGGAGAGAATGCTCGTGAGGCTTTGGCGTAGAGCAGTCGCAGAAAGTCGAAAATCTCCGTGATTGTGCCTACGGTGGAGCGCGGGTTGTTGCCTGTGGTTTTCTGCTCGATGGCGATGATAGGGCTGAGTCCGTTTATCTCATCGACTTCCGGTTTCTCAAGAATGCCCATAAAGTGCTTGGCATAAGTCGAAAGCGTGTCCATATACCGCCTTTGGCCTTCCGCATAGATGGTGTCAAATGCCAGCGATGACTTTCCGCTTCCGCTGAGACCGGTGATTACCACAAATTTACCTCTCGGAATGTCCAGACTGACTCCCTTGAGGTTATGTGCCTTTGCGCCTGAAATTTCTATATACTCGCTTGCTTTCATTTTCTGTTTGTTCCCCTCCTATGTGCGAACTTCTGTTGCTCTGCCATTTCCTGCTTTCTTGCGGCCTCCGCTGCCCTCTGCTTTAATTTGTTTCTACCTTCTGCAGGAACGCGTCTATTGCGCCTGTATCCTTTCTACTTTGACTTGTCGCCGCCTTCTGCCGCAACTTGTCGCTGCCTCTACCGCTCCCTGGCCGCCTCTATTATTTGTGCGAATCCGTAAGATTCCGCTCCGCAGAGGCTTTGACCTCGTCCGGAATTGTTGTCCTGACGTATGTCGTGACCTCTTTGGTGTCATTCTGCGCTGTAAGCTTCAGAGCACCTTTCTTGATTGCTGCCTTGTATGAACCGCATCCCCAGGGGTTGCCGTCATCGTATGTACCGTAGATGACATCCTCCCTGTTGCTCCATTCTCCTTGATAACACTCGTAAAGCCCTTCCTGCAACTGTTGCCACAAGCAGAAAGTCCCGTCAGACTCAAACGTCAGATATACATTGATTCCGTAGGTGTTGCCCTTTGTGACAGTGCTTATGTCGTCCAACTTCCATTCCCCGGTTATGTCAGGCATTTTCTCCTTTGAACAGGACACCGGCATGAAGAGGGCAAGCAGTAAACCTGCAAAATGAATATATTTGTTAACTCTCATAATATCAATTGATTTTAAATTCTAAAGCCATCCCCCGTTTCCGCTGATGACACCTCTTGCCACAACAGATACAGTCTTAGTTATCTCCATTCCTCCCATTTCGTTGTCAGTTCCCGTCTTGTTTCCTCCTGCTATCGCCTTGATTACGATTTTCGCATTTCCGGAGCGTCTGGGACTTATAATCAGTCTTCCTGAGGCTATGGACGGCGACTCGTTAAGCCCTAGAGAACGTGAGTCTTCGTCAGAAATTGTAACGCTGCTGTATGTGAGAGAAGGATACTGACTTCCGAAAACAGACTCGAGACTCAGCACATTCTCCTGTCCGACAGCTGCCATAAGGCAGGGTGTCCCTTCAACCTGCATAAGCAGTTTCCAGGCATCTATCGTTCCGGTGCCCATTTTCCCTCTGAATTTGGACAATGACATCGAGCCGATGTAGCCGGAATCGTACATATATGTCCTCTTGACTCCCAGACAGTGGCTGTTTATGTCATTGACCGAAGTGAGAAGCATCGCCTTGAACTCTTCAGGAGTGCAGGTCTTTCCCAGTTTCTTCATATATGACAGTCCGAGCGCGGCCACTCCGGAGACGTGTGGGCAGGCCATAGATGTGCCCTGCATATAACCGTATCCGTTGCCGTCGTAATTTGCTGAGTATCTGTAGCCTTCGGGCATCGTTGACAATACGCAGCCTTCGATGTCATAAGAGTAGGAGTCGTAAGCTGTATAGGAGTATTCTCCACCTGGAGCGGCAATGTTGGCCCCGTCTCCGTAATTGGTGTATCCGGTTGGCCTGAAGTCAGATGCTATCGCGGTAACTGAAATGATGTCCGTCAGTCCTCCGGGGTAGGAGACCATCGATTTGCCGTCGTTTCCTGCGGCGAATATGGCGATTCCTCCGTTGATTGGATTGTTGAATCCCATTTTTTGTCTGTCCGCCTGCTCAAAATATTCAATAGCCTGAACCACCAGCGGTTGTGTCTTTCTGTATGATGCGTCGCTCTTTATTGCGCCGGAACTGAATCCCCAGGAGCATTGCAGAATGCTTGCTCCGTTGTCTGCGGCGTATCGGATAGCCCTTGCCAGATCGTATTCCGTTGAGTTAGAGCCTCCGCTGTAGATTTGGCACGACATTATCTTGACACCGTCCGACTGGCCTGTACCTCCGGCTATTCCGCATACTCCGCTGCCATTGTTGTTGACTGCGGCGACTGTGCCGGCTACGTGCGTGCCGTGTCCTGTGTCACCTGAACTCGTGGCTGCGTTTCCTACTTTGTCCCAGGAAATGTTGCCTGTGCCGTCGCAGAAGTTATATCCATAGACGTCGTCAATATATCCGTTGCCGTCGTCATCTATGCCGTTGCCGGGGATTTCCTTCGTGTTTTTCCACATATTTGCCGCCAGATCAGGGTGGTTGTAAGCAACTCCTTCATCCACGACAGCCACAATTATGGAAGGGTCTCCTGCAGTTAGCTTCCAGGCATCGAAAACGTTGATGTCTGAGCCGGCTACGGATGTGGAGAGAGGCTTGCCGTTTTCTGCATTGTGATAATGCCATTGGCTGCCCAGCATCGGGTCGTTGAACGGATTGTCTGAAGATGAAGCGGCTTTGGTCTGTGCCTGCGGAGAATATGAATCGGATTTGCCGTCGTCAAGGCGTGTGACCGGGTTATTGTACTGGACTTTGAGGACACCGTCTATCGCTGTCAGCGCTGCCGCGTGGCTCTCGATGTCTGAGTCGAAGTTCATAATATACCATCTGTCAAGGCCGAAGCGGACAAGCTCCTCCTCAGTATTGAGCGGCTCAAATACCCTTGAGCACCCAAGTGCGCCTACATTCCCAGCCAGCATTTCCATCGCGTCCGGGCTTGCAAGTGAGTTGTCCACATACAGCAGGATGTCATTCCCGCTGTCGTTCTGTTTTACGTTGAGGATTTTTTCTGCTTTTACTCCGGAAGATTCGGGAACTATCTCGTCCCGGCTCATCGAGCATCCGGATAATAAAAGGGTGAGCAGCAGTGTGCAGATTCTTATGTCCGAGTTCATATATAATATATAGGTATTGCGTCACGCAAAAATACACGAAAAAACTCTTTGTTCAACCATAGTCATCTAAGAAGTCTGTTGAATTTTTATACAAAGAAGCCGTGTGCCCTTAATGTTTGAAACTTGTTATCAGCCTAAAATCGCCATTCTACGAAAAAAGAAAACGTTTCAATAGGTTTTATTAAAATTTTAATAAATACGCTCGTGATGGATAACTAATTGATATTTATTATGTTACAGTGCGACGGGCGTCGGAATGCAAAAAACTCTCAAAAAATATTTGAATTATAAATTAACGCCCAAATGGCGAAATGTACTTTCAAATTGGAAGCGATAATTATCTATTTTGAGAAATTAAAATTCTATTCATCGTTTTATGTCGTAGGAAATGCTATAAAACGCCTTTTTAGTGCATCTTGCGTTTTGGAAAATAAATTTTCATTTTTGTCGAAATCGCATTTTCAAATGCGTTTTGATAGTGTACATACACTGTTGAGAATTAAGAATGTATCAATATTTATGTTAAACTAAAGTAATTGCTTATGAAAAAGATTTGTCTTCTTTTCACGGCAGTCCTGATGTTCGGTTTATCCGGGGTTTTGTATGCCCAGGATGTTAAAGTCACAGGTGTCGTCACAGATGCAGGTACGGGTGAGACTATTCCGTTCGCATCTGTAGTTGTCAAAGGCACAATGACTGGCGTCAATACAGACGTAGATGGAAAGTATTCAATTTCCACCCCAAAAGAGGGAACACTCGTTTTCTCATCAATCGGTTATCAGTCTGTCGAGGTGACAGTAGGAAACAAGGCTGTCATTGACGTTAAACTCGAGTCAGACAAAGAGCTCCTCGAAGAAACTATTGTGGTTGCTTACGGTACTGCAACCAAGAGCTCATTTACAGGTTCAGCTTCAATGGTGAAGGCTGAGACCATCGAGAACAGAGTTGCCACAAACGTGACCACAGCTCTCGCAGGAACGACTCCTGGCGTTCAGCTGATTTCATCATCAGGTGACCCTGCATCCAACGGAGCGTCTATCCGAATCAGAGGTATCGGCTCAATGTCCGCGTCAAGCGCACCTCTCTATGTCGTTGACGGTATGCCTTACAGCGGCTCAATCTCTGACATCAACCCTAACGATGTCGAGTCTATGTCTGTATTGAAGGACGCTGCCGCAAGTGCTATCTACGGTGCCCGCGGAGCCAACGGTGTCATCCTCATCACCACCAAGAGGGCTCAGGCCGGAGATGCAGTCGTAAAATTCGATGCCAAATTCGGTTCAAACTCAAGACTTATCCCGCAGTATGATGTAATTTCAGATCCGGGCCAGTACTATGAGACCTACTATAAGATGATGTATAACTCTCAGATCTATGCCGGCAAAACAGTTGCAGAGGCTTACGCTTATGCAGACAAGTATCTCTTCGATGAGAACAACGGCGGTCTCGGTTATCAGGTCTATACTGTTCCTGAAGGACAGAAACTGATCGGTACCAACTTCAAACTTAACCCTAACGCTACATTGGGTTATAGCGACGGTACTTACTGGTACACTCCGGATGACTGGTATGATGAAGTCTTCCACAATTCATTCAGACAGGAGTACAATGTGTCAGTAAGCGGAAGCAAGGACAAATTCTCATACTTTGGAAGTGTCGGCTACTTGAGCGACGGCGGTATCGTCAGCAATTCAGGCTACAAGCGTTACACCGCCAGAGTAAATACTGACTATCAGGCAAAGAAATGGCTCAAGTTCGTCACGAACCTCAGCTATACATACTCAGATTCACAGGTTGCCAGCTACTCATCTTCTTACGGTTCATCTACCAACGTGTTCTACACGGCTAACATGATGGCTCCTATCTATCCTCTGTATGTCCGTGATGCTGAAACTCATCAGATTATGACTGAGAACGGCAGGAAGATCTATGACGCAAACCAGACAGGTTTCAAACGTGCTTCATTCGTCGGTAACGCAGTCCGCGACAATGAGTATAACAAACGTCAGGTTTACAGCGATGTCCTCAATGGAAAAGTCGGAGCAGTGATTACTCCGGTCAAAGGCTTGAGCCTCACTGCGAACGTGGGTTTCTTCAGCGACAATACTCGCGCCAACTATCTGTATAGCCCGTACGGTTCTGCAAGTTCAGTTGACGGACAGGTCTATGTATCTCAAGACCGTGGATTTACCTACAACACACAGTATCTTGCTGAATACAAGACTGATTTCGGCGGAAGCAGACACAACTTCGACTTCCTTGCAGGTTTCGAGATGTACAGACTCCGCAGCCAGTCTCTTTCAGGTTCTAATGACCACTTGTTCAGCCCGTTCATCGGTGAGTTGAACAACGCTGACGGTACTGCCAGCAGGGTAGTGAATTCATCTTCTACTCAGTATATGACAGAAGGTATCCTTTCACGTGCTCAGTATGATTACGACGGCAGATATTTCCTCAGTGCTTCATTCCGTCGCGACGCGTCTTCTCGTTTCGCTCCGGGTCACAGATGGGGTAACTTCGGCAGCGTAGGTGCAGCTTGGTTGATTTCCAAAGAATCATTCATGAGCGATGTGGATTGGGTGAATATGCTCAAACTCAAAGCCAGCTACGGTGTTCAGGGTAACGATAACCTCGGCGGTTACTTCGTTTACGCTGACCAGTACACCCACTCTTACAATGAAGGTACCGGAGAATATTCAATAAGCCTTTCATATAAAGGTAACAGCGAACTTACCTGGGAGTCTTCACACTCGTTCAACGTAGGTGCTGACTTTGAATTGTTCAACGGCTATCTCAACGGTTCCGTTGAAGTATTCAACAAAAAGACTGCGGACCTTCTCTATAATAAGGACGTTCCTCTTTCAGCAGGTAACCCTACCGGTTACTATCCTGTCAATGTCGGTTCCATCAGAAACTATGGTGTTGAGGTTTCGCTTGACGGAAACATCTTCCAGACTAAACACTTACAGTGGGATTGGAATGCGAACTTCAGCCACTATGTAAACAAGATTCTCTCTCTCGACAGCAGCGTTTCCGAGAATGGTATCAAAGGCGGCAACTACATCTACAAGGTGGGCGGTTCCCTCTACGAGGCTTATATGAGAAAGTATGCCGGTGTTGACAAGAATACTGGTAAGGCTCTATACTATTACAAGACTACCGATGAAAATGGCAATGAGGTGATATCTACAACTGACAGCTTCGACGAGGCGGATCAGTTCGAGTGCGGCTCAGTTCTGCCTAAGCTCTATGGTGGTTTCGGAACCAGCCTCCACGCTTATGGCTTCGACTTCTCAATTCAGTTCTCATATCAGTTGGGCGGTAAATACTACGACGGTACATATCAGGCTTTGATGCACACTTCATCGTCAGCAGGTCAGGCTTGGCATAAGGATGCCCTCAAGGCTTGGACTCCGGAAAATACCGATACAAATGTTCCTCGTCTCGACGGCAGTACAGCTGAAGGCCAGACAGCAATTGACAGATACCTTACAAGCTCTGACTATTTGAGTATCAACAATGTTACTCTGGGATACACTTTCCCTGCGAAGTGGACTAACAAGATTAAACTTGCCAGCCTCAGAGTATATGTTACAGGTGACAACCTGGCAGTGTTTACGGCTCGCAAAGGTATGGACCCTCGCTACTCTATGGGACTCGGTTCCTATACCAGCGGTTCAGGTTTGAACAGTGGTGCATATTCAGCAATGAGAAACATTACCGGAGGTATTACATTGACATTCTAATTTTTAATGAATAGCAATATGAAACTTAATAAATATACAGTATTGGCAGTTTCTGCTGTTGTGCTTGCAAGTTGCTCCGATATCGATTCTTTGGAGCCTCAGGGCGGAACACTTATTGCCGAGCAGGTCAAGGAGATAAATACTGCTATGCCTGAGAGGGCTGACGCTTCATTCTCCGGTATGTATCTGAAGTTGGGACAGCCAAAGGGCTTGGGATACTCCCGTCCTGATGACTTCGGCTTCATTATGATGGATTTCTCCAATGATCTGGAGGGTGCTGATATGACATTGGCAGATAACGGATACAACTGGTTTTCCGTCTGCGGTGAATATACTTCGAGAAATGCCGACTATTACAATCCTTATCTTCGTTATGCAGCGGTGTACAACGAGATAGCATTGGCGAACACCGTGATTACTTCTTTCAATATTACAGAGGATACGGACGCTGAGATTATCTATAAGGTGGCTCAGGCAAAGGCTGTGAGAGCTTTCTCATACCTCCATCTTGCTCCTTATTTTCAGCAGAATTATCAGATCGCCGCTGACAAACCTTGCGTGCCTATCGTAACGGAAGAGACAACAGACTTCACGAATAACCCACGTGCAACGGTCCAGGAAGTCTATGATTTGATTGTCAGCGACCTTACTTATGCGATCGAACACCTCGAAGGTTATGAAAGACCTGACAAGGGCAAGATTAACCAGAATGTAGCTTACGGTCTGCGTGCAAGAGCTTATTTGGATATGGGTAAGTGGGCAGAAGCAGCATCTGATGCCGACAAGGCTATGGACGGATATACTCCAGCAACTATGGAGGAAATCTCAACACCATCTTTCTATAATATCTCGGATCATAACTGGATTTGGGGATATGATATGACAGTGGATCAGGCACAGCGCTACATATATGCGACATCAAGTGCGTGGGTGCGTTCTTTCTCAGGAGACGGTTATTCTGCCGGCACTCAGAATTACGCGCGCATCAACACTCTTCTTTATAATAAGATTCCTAGTTCTGATGTCCGTAAGAACTGGTGGGTTGACGAGGATTTGTATTCACCTCTTCTTGAGGCTGAAGGAGTCAGCTGGGACGGCAAGACAGGTAAGGATCTCGCAAATCTCAAGATTACCAATGAAAAGGAGCCATTCCTCCCTTATACAAATGTCAAGTTCGGTATGTACACTTATGGTGGCACTACTAACGAAGAAGACTGGCCGTTTATGCGTGTTGAGGAAATGATTCTCATCAAAGCTGAGGCTCTTTACAGAAATGGAGATCAGAATTCTGCTCAGGCGGTGTTGAGTGATTTCGTCACGAATTATCGTAATCCTCGATATCTGGTTAATGCGACAGGACGTGAATTCTTGGATGAGGTTTGGTTCCAGCGTCGTGTGGAACTTTGGGGTGAAGGATTCTCAGTTTCAGACATCAGACGTCTGAACAAGCCTTTGGTACGATTCCACGACAATGATGAAAGTACTAATTTCCCTGCTGCGTTCAGGTTCAATATGCCTGCAGATGACGGATGGTTGCTTCTCCGTTTCACAACGAGTGAGCTCAATACCAACTTCGCTATCGTTGACAATACAAGCGGTGCTCTTCCTGTTCAGGATCAGAATCCGGAACTTAGAGACGGCGTAACGGACTAATAATTTATAATTTGGTTGATTATGAACAAGTATATTAAATATTTTCTTTATTCAGCAATGGCTTTGACTCTTGTCGGATGCCAGGAGGAAGAGAAAGTGAATCCGGGCGAAAAAGACCTTGACGGATGCTACAAAGTCTATTTCCCTGAACAGAGTTCAACATCTGACGTGACTCTTGACCCGGCAGATCCTTCTACGGGTGTGATCACTGTCAGCCGAGGAAACGCCTCCGGAGATATCGAGGTTCCGGTTGAGATCGTGGATACAAGCAAATTGTTCTCGGTTTCTCCTATCGTATTCAAGGACGGCCAGTCAGAAACAACTTGTAACCTTACATTTGACGGTGTCGTGGTAGGTAAGAGCTACAGTATCTCTATAACCATCACTGATCCGATGTATGCTTCAAAATATAGCAGCAATCCTGTTTCAATCGACTTTACAGTAATCAAGGAAAAGTGGAATGATCTTGGAGCGGGTACTTGGTATGAGAACGGTGATGTAGGATATTGGAGGTTCACAGCTCCTGCGCCGGTTGAGATTTTCCAAAACGACAACAACAAGAATCTGTTCAGAATCAGAATGTCGGACCCGAAAACTGGAGAAACGGTTTATTCTGACAACCAGGACGAATACTTTGTGTTCAGGGTACTGCAGCCTGGCGACGAGTTGAGTAGCGGTGTCTCGATTACTCAGAGCGATCTGGTTATTTTCAATATTTTCAATACTGGAATCTATAATAAGAATTATCCGTCAGCTCCGATTTGGATGGTTCATCCTAACAGTTTCGGAAGTCTTGCTGACGAGTCTAACTTTACACATAACAAAGTCCTTCAATATCAGGAAGACGGAACTCCTGCCGGCGTACAGATTGCACCTTACTACTATATCAGCGGTGTAGGTGGCTGGAATATGACTCAGGAAGATGACGATATCACAATCGTATTCCCAGGTGCTGTGCTCACAGACTATTCTATGTCAGTATCAGTGGGTGAGTGCTCAAATGGAAGTGTCCCTGTATCATTTACAAAGGGTGCGGACGTTGATTCAGTACATTTTGCGGTTTATGAGGGTGAGTTGAGTCTTGCGGTTCGCGAGAGATATGCCAAGGCAATCGCTGAAGGTACCGAAGAGAATGCTCACGTTGCACCTGAAGAGGGTGCTCTCTCTATGAGTTTCGGTGCTTCAGGAACTTACACTATTGTAGCGGTCGCTTTCGGTGACGGCGTATATCAGTCAGATGCTTATGACGTATTCAATTATGTAAAGCACGGCGATGAGGATAACTACGAGGTTGATGTAACTTTAGGTATAGAGCTTACATCCAAATATGCAAATAAGGGCTATACGAAAATTAATTCTGCAGAGTTCTTTGTTTACGGTTCTGGTCTTACTGACGTGAAAATCGGTCTCATCGAGACTGACAAGCTTGAAGATGTTGATGCAGACAGCCTCAATGTGCTGATTTCTGCTGTCGAATCTATCGATGATTCAGAGTTGGAGCTTGTGAATGGTGATGGTCTTGTTGATTTGTTCACCGGTTTGGATCCTCTGACTTCTTATACGATGGTTGTAAAGGCAAGCAACGGCTATTTGGCAACTATTGTTGAGGCTGAAGTTACTACTGAAGGTCTTGCTAATGTTCTTAAGGGTAAAGGTGACTATCTTTATACGGTTGCCGTCACTAGTCCTGTCACCGATAAAGGCTTGGAGTTGTACCAGAATCCGAATTACGAGAATACATATCAGATTCCTGACTGGTACTATGGTGTCAACTTTACGTTCAACTTCGATCCTGCAACAGGTAAGGTGAGAGTTCCTGCACAGTTCACCGGTTATACTTCATCCTATGGTGACGTTTACGTTATTGAGGCAAAGGACTACTATACTGAGGAAGATGATGAATATGCGGATCTTATTGATAGTAAGTATGATGCTGAGTCTCATACATTTACTTTCTGTGTTGCGTATGTCGTACCTGGTGTAGGTACATTCGGCGCAGGCGAAGAGACGTTTACTCTCGACGAGGCTGTTGATTTCAGCACTGCTTCCACGTCATCTGTAAAACCTTATGAGGTTAAGATTGCTAATTTTGGTAAGTCTATTTCTGCTGAAAAACTGAATAAGGTTGTCAAGAAGGCCAGTGCGAAGGCATCTGTAGCCGGCCTGAATATGCCGATGGAGAGAAAAGCCGGTGCTGCAGTCGAATTTGAGGCGACTCCGATTCAGAAAGCACCAGTTGATTTCAACAAAAATCAGAACAGGAAGGTTACAAGCAATATTGTACTTTAATATTTGATTTTAATAATGGAAATGAGAGGGCGACTGTCAATTCTGGTCGTCCTCTTGTTTTTGTTATTTTCAAATTGCCTGCTGCTATAGCGACACTCCATTTGATGAGTATGGTGACGAGGCGGATTCGGATGGATGAGATGACTTCGGAGTGGTAATTTGTAATTTTTTCGAATAGTCACTATCTTTAGCAGATGTTTTGAACAGTGGAATCTGCTGTGTTTCTACAGGATAGGATTCAGCCGGATTCCCGAAAACGCTATTATTTTTTTAGGATGAAAACGAATAGATATTTAGGCCTGATAGGCTTGGCAGTTTTGTCTGCCGCCTGTTCGGAGATTCAGAAAGAGAACAACGGAGCCGATGCTCCGGCTGTTCGTACGAGCAAGGTGATCAACACCAAATCTTCAGATGCTCAGAATCAAAGCAATGTCCTGGTGAAGTTTGAGACCGTGCCGGACAGTGATGCCTTGGCTTCTCTTCAGGAAAAATCAGGGATTCTCTCCGTCGAACCGCTGTTTACCCAGTTCCCTGGAAAAGAGGAACTCAGCCACAAGTGCGGACTCGACAGATGGTATCAGGTAGCATTTGAAGCCGATGCTGATATTGATGCTTTGGTTGCAGATATGTCCGCTCTGAGTTGTGTTCAGACCATTCAGTATAATATACAGTACAAGCGTGCTTCCGATTGTAAGACATATCCGTATATCCCGGAGGAACACGCCCATCTGATGGCAAGCTCTGCGGCATTCAATGACCCGTCGCTGCCGGACCAGTGGCATTACAAGAACACCGGTGACAAGTCTGTCGCCAATTCTGTGTATAAAGGTGCTGACATCAATGTTGAGGATGTCTGGAAAACGCTCACGACCGGCGACAACTCGATTATTGTGGCTGTCGTGGACGAGGGTGTCAAATATACGCATCCGGATCTTGCCGCTAATATGTGGAAGAATTCCAAAGAGATTCCCGGCAACGGCATCGATGATGACGGCAACGGCTATGTGGATGATGTGTACGGCTATAACTTCTATGACAACGGAGCGATTTCTTGGGCTTCGCCAAATGATAGCGGACACGGAACGCATTGTGCCGGAACGATTGCTGCCGTGAATAATAACGGTGTCGGTGTTTCAGGTGTTGCCGGCGGCTCAGGAAATAATGATGGCGTGAGGATTATGTCCTGCCAGGTATTCAGTAATGACAATGGAGGTTCTTCTGCTCACTTGTCCAAAGCCTTTAAATACGCGGCAGATATGGGCGCCTCTATCGCGTCCTGCTCATTGGGATACGATGCCGGTACATTCTCCTCTGATGCTGATTTTAAAAACAGGTGCGCGGAATATGATGCAATCCGCTATTTTGAGGCATCAAAGAATAATGATGTCCTTGACGGCGGCATAGTGATATTTGCGGCTGGAAACGAGGCCTATAATACTTCAGCATATCCGGGTGGTTTGACTGAATGTATCAGTGTCTCCGCTTTCGGACCTGATTATCTTCCGGCATACTATACCAACTATGGCGCTGGCTGCAATATTTCCGCTCCTGGCGGAGAGGCTTATCTGGCTCCTTGGACATCATATAACGCGATGGTGCTTTCAACTCTGCCTTCAGAAGTCAGCGAGGATGGTTCGGATTATGGCTATATGCAGGGAACATCAATGGCTTGTCCTCACGTCAGCGGCGTGGTTGCTTTGGGGCTCTCGTATGCAAAGAAACTCGGTAAGACATTTACGCTTCAGGAGTTCAAGAGCTTGATTCTTGCTTCTGCCAATGATTTTGAAACCAGGCTGGCTTCGGCGTCAAAGGATTATGTTTCTGGAGCAGGTATTAGCGTCATTCCGTTAGGAAACTATCGTAAGAAAATGGGCACGGGCTCGATCGATGCCTGGAAACTTATGATGAATATCGAAGGAACTCCTTGCATTATTGCGGAAGTGGGCAAGAACCAGTGGCTGAGTTTGTCCGATTATTTCGGAACATCATCTGCTTCATTGACATACACCGGCGTGGAAGTCTCAACTGAAGCTATTACTGCTCTGGGACTTAAGCAGACACCATATATAGAATATGGCCGTCTGTGGGTATATCCTACCAAGTGCGGTTCAGCGAAGATTACTGTCAAAGCAGTCGGCGGAGGCGAGAATTTGGGTACGGACGACAAGATGGGCGGAATGGAAATCAGCCGTGAGGTGTCCGTAATAGTAAAAACACACAAGAGCGATAATGGAGGATGGCTATAATGAAAAAGATATTTACAATAATGCTTGCGGCGTTGTCATTGTTGGCATTCTCGTCCTGCAAGAAAGGTGACAAGGCAATCAGAATCTACGGCGACTGGGAACTCAATAACGTGGAATTCGTTACCAAGAGCGCGGCTGTAGGAGAAGCGACAGTGTCTGTTTATGTAAGATTTACGCAAGACAATACATTCCAGCTTTGGCAGAAACTTGGCGAGGGACGTTATGCTTCTTATAGCGGACAGTGGACTCTCACGGGTAATGTGCTCAGCGGTACTTATGCGAACGGTAAAGAGCTTTCCTCTCAATATGAGGTCAGCACCGGCAAGAATACGTTGACGCTGACGACCCTTCCGGACCGCAGCGACACTTTCACATATCAGTCTTGCACAATCCCGGAGGATTTGTAAGCCGTACAGCGGTCGCTTAAAAGCAATAAAGCCGGAGCGTGACCTACTCGTTCCTATATTGGCTCGGCGTTATGCCGGTATGCGACTTGAAGAATTTGTAGAATACCGACTGGTTCGGGAAATTGAGTTTCGCGACGATTTCCTTGATGGAAAGGTCTGAATACTTCAGCATATTCTTCGACTCAAGGATGACGAAAGCGTCAATCCATTCAGGAGCGGATTTTCCGCTTACTGTTTTTACCAGTTTTGATAGATATTTTGGCGTTAGACACAGTTTATCTGCGTAGAACGCCATATTTCTTTCTGTAGTGTGGTGGTCTGTAACCAGTCGCAGGAATTGGTCGTAGATGTTCTTCGCTTTAGCTGATGTAGCTCGGCGGTTGTGCTCAGCTTCCGAAAGACGGCCTGTCCAGATGGTGCCGAGAACGTATGAAATGGAAGAGACGAGTGCTCCCAGAGCCTCTTTCTTGTTCTGTATGTCGCTTGTGAGTAGGTCTGATGCAAGCTGCAGGTATTTTGCGCAAATGTCTTTCTCGCTGTCATTCAGCGATATGCAGGGGTTGTCCATCAGAGCGACACTCTCGTTGAACAGCTTGTTGAAGTCGAAGCGTACGCTTGACATAAAGTTCTTCGACATCGCTACTATGATGAAATGAAGGTCCTCGTCGTTCCCTTCAACGCCCGCAACCCTTATGATATTGCCCGGAATATTCAATATGAGCGAATTTTCCTCAATCTGGTATGAATCGAGGTTGACATCCAGGCGTATGTGGCCTTTAAGGCAGAATATCAATATGTATCCGTCGAATCTGAACGGATATTGAAATACCTTCAACTCCTTGTCATAGTGAAGATCCGCGATGAGAAGGTCTTCGCCCAGTCCCTTGCCGGGCATATCAGGAAAAAGATCCTTGAATTTCCTGATGCTTATATTGTGTAGTACTTCCTGATGTTCCATAATGGGCGCAAATATACTAATTTATTTTATTGCTAAAAATCTTTTTTTTCGACCTAAATATCATTTTTTAGTTAAAACTTAACCTTTTTGCGGATAATATGGCAACCTTTTTGTATATTTGCACCCCCTCGGAAACCAAAAGGGTGTTTCCGTTGTTTTAGAATAATGACAATGTGTTAGATATGAATGATTTGATGAAAAAAATCTGTCTGATGTCAGCGGTGCTTATGCTGCCTCTGGGTATGACAGGTCAAGAAACTCTCACGCTGGAACAGTGCAGAGAGATGGCTCTTAAGAACAACAGGAGCATTGAACAGGCCAGAACGAAGGTCGAGATGGCCGGCTATGACAGAAAGATAGCGCGCGCCAATTATTTTCCGAATATCAGTGCCACGGGTACATATATGTATAATGAGAAAAGCCTTGCATTGATAAATGACGAATTGTCAGGCAAGTTGACAGGCGCCGGCTCTGCGCTTCAGAATTCTGTCAACGAGAGAGTGACGACAGTTGTAGAGGCTCTCAGCAAAATGCCGGGCGGTACTGAAATAATCAACAGCCAGTTGGGGCAGTCAGTGCTTGCGGCTCTGCAGAAAGGCGAAATCAGCTCAGCGATCACTCAGATTGGAACTGAGGTCGATGATCTTCTCCATCCGGACACGCATAATATCTTCGCGGGAGTGGTTTCATTGCAGCAGCCTTTGTTTATGGGCGGTAAGATCGTGAATGCCAATAAGATGGCTAAGCTTGCCGAGGACCTTTCCAAAGCGAAATATGACAAGGAATATCAGGATTTGCTTACGACTGTTGATCAGGCATATTGGCAGGTGGTTTCTGTCGCCAATAAAAAGAAACTTGCGGAGAACTACGCTGACTTGCTCGAGAAAATGGAGCACGATGTGAATATCTCTGTAAATGAGGGCGTTGCCACGGAGTCTGACGCGTTGTCAATCAAGGTGAAGGCCAATGAGGCTGCTATGATGAAGACAAAGGCGACCAACGGTCTTGTGCTCGCCAAGATGCTTCTCTGCAAGGAGATAGGTCTTGACCTCAATTCTGAGATTACCCTTGCTGACGAGACATTGGACGTCGTTCCTGTTCCTCAGATGACGGCACAGAAAGATTTGGAAGCCGTGTATGATGACAGGCCGGAGACCAGAAGTCTCAATCTTGCGACTCAGATTTATGACGCGAAAGTCAAGATTGCGCGTGCCGATATGATGCCTAAGCTTGCCTTGACCGCCAATTATATTGTATCCAACCCGAATCTTTACAACGGATATCAGAACAAGTTCGGAGGAATGTTCAATGTTGGCGCTGTAATCAGCATTCCGATATTCCACGGAACTGAGGCTTTGCAGAAAACGCGTAAGGCAAAGGCTGAGGCTACTCTCTACAGAAGTCAGTTGGAAGAAGCTAAGGAGCTTATCAATCTTCAGGTTACACAGTTGCGCAAACAGCAGGAGGAAACATTGGAGAAGCTTGATATGGCAGAGAACAACCTCAAGAGTGCTGAGGAGAATCTGCGTACTGCATCTGTCGGATTCGAGGCTGGCGTAATCACTGCCAATATCGCTTTGGCTGCGCATACGGCTTGGCTTCAGGCCCATTCCGAGTATATCGACGCCGGCATAGAACTTCAGATGAACTATGTCAATCTGCAGAAGGCGGAAGGAAGTTACAAATCTGATATGGACTGATAATCTGCCGGTTTGAAAAGAACGTGAAAATTGAATCAGTCAATCTGAAATCGAAACGAATAATTATCTGGATAATAAAAAGTTAAAAATATGGAACAGTCTAAAAAATCTTACAATCTGGTAATCGGCGTGGTCGCTTTGCTGGCCATCATTGTGCTGATAGCTGTGATAGGTTATTTCGTGTCTAGGCCTAGGCCGCTTGTAATTCAGGGAGAAGCTGAGGCTTCAGAATACAGGGTTTCCGGCAAGGTGGCAGGACGAATCGAGACTCTTTTCGTCAAAGAGGGCGATATGGTGAACAAGGGTGATACAGTCGTATTTATTGACTGCCCTGAGGCTCGCGCTAAACTCGAGCAGGTTACCGCTCTCAAGAATGCTGCAACTGCGCAGGAGACAAAGGCGCAGAACGGTGCCCGCAAGGAGCAGATTGCCGGAGCGTATGAACTTTGGCAGAAAGCCATTGTAGCAGAGAAGGTTATGAAGAAATCTTACGACAGAATCAAGAACCTTTACGACCAGAAAGTTGTTTCCGCTCAGAAATATGATGAGGTTGAGGCTCAGTACAACGCTGCAATCGCTACTACAAAGGCTGCGAAGAGCCAATATGATATGGCTGTGAACGGAGCACGTGCAGAGGACAAGGCTGCCGCTGCCGCTCTTGTTGACCAGGCCAACGGAGCTCTTATGGAGGTTAATGCCGCTTTGGATGAGTTGTACCTGACTGCTCCTGCTTCAGGAATCATCTCGGCAACATTCCCTAAGGTCGGCGAACTTGTAGGCCAGGGCTCTCCGATTATGACAGTGACAGATTTGAACGATATGTGGTTCACATTCAATGTCCGCGAGGATTATCTCCACGGTCTCAAGCAGGGCGACAAGGTTACAGTCACGATTCCTGCATTGGATGGCGTAGAGTGTGTCGCTACTGTCAATTATATTGCAGTCCGCGAGTCTTATGCTACTTGGAAAGCTACCAAGGAGACCGGTATGTACGATGCCAAGACATTTGAAGTAAGGGCTGTGCCTGATGCTCCGCTTGACGGCCTGCGTCCGGGAATGTCTGCAATCGTAAAAGACAGCAAGATTCTTAAGAAATAACAAGTATGGGATTTTGGCATAACATAGGAGCGATTGTCCGCAGGGAACTCAGGATAATGAGGAACAGACCTATTTATCTTCTGGGCTCTGTCGTGACCGTTGCTTTCTGCGCCGTATTCTTCTTGACTTTCCTTAAGCAGGGACTTCCGCACGACCTTCCTATAGGAATTGTGGATAATGACAATTCGTCGCTTTCCAGAAACTTCGCGCGTCAGCTTGATGCCACCCAGTTGGGCAAGGTTATCAAATATGATACTTTCGCGGAGGCGCGCGAGGATATGCAGAGCGGTAAAATCACTGCGATCTGTGTTATTCCGAAAGGTATGTATGCCGATGTGCAGGCGAGCAGACGTCCGACCTTTTCATACTATCTGAACGGGCTTTATTTTGTCGGCGGAGCATTGTCGTACAAGAATATTCTTACGATGATAAATCTTGCGGACGGTGCCGTGCAGCGTGAGGTTCTGCGAGCGAAGGGTGTCAACGAGAAGGCGATAATGGGGCGCATCCAGCCTGTGACTGTTGATGTGCATCAGATTGGAAATCAATATACTAACTACGGCTATTACCTGACTAACATATTCCTGCCAGGAGTGCTGGAGCTGACGGTGATAATCGTACTTATATATTCTCTCGGAGCAGAGCTCAAATATGGCACTTCACGTCATCTGATCAGAACTGCAGGCGACTCGATGTTTACTGCTCTGTTCGGCAAACTGGTGGTTTACACCGTGCTGTTCTCGTCTATCGGCTTGATACTGATAATGTTGATGTATGACTGGATGCACTTCCCGATAAACGGAAGCATCTGGAATATGTTCCTGGCGATAGTTCTGCTTGTGCTGGCGAGTGAAGGTGTGGCTATATTTATAATAGGTATGCTTCCTATACCTCGTCTGGCGCTGAGTATCGGCGCTTTGTATAGCGTGATGGCATTCTCTATGTCAGGATTTACGCTTCCGGTAGAGACGATGCCTCCTTATATTCAGGGACTTGCAGAAGCTTTCCCGCTGAGGCATTATTTCCAGTTGTATTCAAAGGAAGTGATTTTTGCGACCGGTTTTGCCGGATGGTGGCGTGAAGTTGTGCATCTGCTTATATTCCTGTTCTTGCCTATGGTGGTGATTTACAGGTTGAAGCGTGCTTATGTCCTCCAGAATTTCCCTAAAAAATAAGGCTGTTATGAAGAAGAAAACATATTTTGGATCCTGGCTGCTGGATTTCTGGGAAATCTTCACGCACGAATTGAAGCTGATTTTCTCCGATTCCGGAGTTATGGTCATATTTTTCCTGGCGGGTCTTGCTTATCCTCTTCTGTATAATGTAATGTACCTGAACGGCATCCTTAACGAGACTCCTATTGCGATAGTTGATAATGCGGACTGTTCTGCGAGCAGGCGTTTTGCGCGTGAGGTTGATGCCACAAGAGAATGTGCGGTGAAATATCACTGCGTCAATGTGCTTGAGGCTCAGGAGCTTATGAAAGAAGGTAAAATCCGTGGTTATCTGTATTTTCCTTCTGATTTCGGCGAGAAGCTTGCGCGTATGGAGACGGCTACGGTGTCGGCTTATGCTGATATGAGCAGCTTCCTGTACTACAAGAATATCCTGATGGCATCCAATCAGGTGATGCTCAAGGAGGTGGGCAGTATCCAGATGGAGCGTTACGCCGCTGCTGGTTTCACGGGTGCTCAGGCAGCCCAGCTTGTGCAGGCTATACCTTATGAGGAGAATAATCCTTATAACAGGGCGTTCTCGTATTCGTTGTTCTTGTTGTCCGCTATACTTCTTGTGATTGTGCAGCAGACGTTGTTCTACGGAATGTCAATGCTGGTCGGAACTGCAAGGGAGGAAAACAGGAGTTTCGCCATATTGCCTGACAGACTGGAAGGTCACGGCGTTGGTCGTGTGGTGCTCGGACGTGGATTGGCTTATTGGCTGATATATATGGGTATATCCATTTATATCGCCTGCATTGTGCCTGCGATTTTCGGCATTCCTCAGAGAGGTGAGTTCTGGAATATCATCCTTCTGCTTCTTTTCTTTGTTACGGATTGCGTGATGTTCTCTATGACTTGGAGTTCGCTGATCACGAGGAGGGAGTCTGTATTCCTTCTGTTCCTTGTGATTTCGCCTATATGTCTGTTCCTCACAGGTTTCTCCTGGCCGACTGCGGCTTTCCCTAATTTCTGGAAATGGTTCTCGTATATTTTCCCTACGACTTTCGGATGTCAGGGATTCATAAATATGAACACTGCCGGAGGTGATTTGTGGACGGCTCACGACCAGATGATTGCGATGACTATACAGACGATAGTTTATTTCTTTACTGCCTGTGTTGCAATCTATGTCGAGAACTGGGTTATCCGTCACAAGGCTGCGCTTTCTGAAAAGAAACGCGAGATTGCTGGACGTGTTGGCGTTGACCTTGATGAGGATCGCAAAATTATTGCAGGAAAGTAAAGGTGCCATATCGAGGCTTGAAATCCGGACTGCGTCTTTGGTGTTATAGATGAAGGGCTTTGCGCATAAGTCTGTCGGACGTGTCTCAATGGTAAGATATTATATGAAGAGCAGGGTGATGAGCCCTGCTCTTTTTGTTGGACGTGCATTTTCTGATTTGTTTTCTGTTTACGCAATGGCGCTTTGGTAAATTCAAGGCAGTCCTTCTGCTGCCGGATGTAACTGCTGGCTCACGTGTGAAGCCTTGCCCAGCATTAAGCAGTTGAGTTCTCCGCTCAGAAAAAATTCGCTCCGAACTTCAACCGCATTAATGCTGGAAGAAGTTAAGATCCTGAGCAAGGTGATTTTGTTAGATGGATATTTGCTGATTTCTTTTTCTGTCCACGCAACGGTGCTTTGGTAATCTCAAAGCAGTTCTTCTGCTGCCGGCTTACGTGTGAAGCCTTGTGCCCGCATTAAGCAGTTGAGTTCTCCGCTCAGAAAAAAATCGCTCCGAACTTCAACCGCATTAATGCCGGAAGAAGTTAAGATCCAGGGCAAGGTGATTTTGTTAGATGGATCATTGCTGTCCGGAGAAATTTTACCATAAAGTGAGTTGCCTGCCGATCCCATCCTCCGGGACATCTATGGGAACGTCAGGTTTGTTATAAAAGTCACGGATATCACCTCGTTT
>CAVHJF010000004.1:0-109906 GCA_963636275.1 Acutalibacteraceae bacterium
GACCGGTAACAGTATATAGCGAGTCCAACTTGCCGTTTTTCTCGAAGAAAAGCTGTACTACGCATCCGCCTAAAGGCAATTTTAAATCAGGGGACAACTTTGACTTGCCCGTTTGGCTAACTTCACCGATTATTCTGGCCAAACTGTCCTGCTGTACTGTTGAGGCCGCACAGAAAAGATTAAGACTCAATAGGATGGTTATTAACAACAGTCGCTTCAAAGTCGGTGAGTGCTTTTCACAAAGATATGAAAAGTTAGTACAGAGTAGTCTGAAAAAGTGTAATTTCGTGCTGACTCAGGTCACGCCTTGCCGGTAGATAAATCGGGCTGCCAGCGGCGGAATACAATGATGAATGCGAGGAGTACGAGTGAGCCGGTAATGATCCAGGATACCGGATAGATGGCCATCAGGAAACGGAATCCAGGCCAAATCGGGCACAACGCGTAAACCCATATAAGACGCAATATGCAAGTTCCGAACACCATTATGAGTGTAGGAAGCATAGAATATCCCATTCCTCTCAACGAAGAGCCCGAGATTTCGTAGCTGCAGGCAATAGCCTGGAACGCCTGGACTTCCAGCAGTCTGATGCGCCCGTAATAATGCACGTCCGGGTCGGTAGAGAAGAAGTTGAGGAAAAAGTCGTTTGCTCCTGCAAATGCGAACGCGCATAAAATGCAGCTCAACACGCTCATAGACATACATATAGTATAGATTCTACGGACTCTTTCCTTGTTCCCGGCACCATAATTCTGACCTATGAAACTGATGGCGGCACCGTTGAACGCTTCCACCACATAATATGTATAGAACTCATAATTCAATGCCGCTACAGAGCCTGCGATTGCCTTTGCTCCGTAAGCATTGACTGCTGACTGTACGGCGACATTCGAAATGGAAAAAATGACACCTTGAAGTCCTGCGGGGATACCTATCTGGATTATCGGCTTCAGCTCGCGCAAATGTATCCGCAAATCCTTGAGATGAAGTCTGAATGGCTCCGGTTCTTTCCTGAGTATCAGGATGATAAGCAAAGCACTGACTGCGTTCGCTATTCCGGTTGCGATTGCAACACCTGCCACACCCATTCCGAAACAGATGACAAAAATGAGGTTGAACACAGTATTGATGATTCCGGCGACAATGAGAATGTACAAAGGCCTTCTGGTGTCGCCACGACTCCTCAATATGGCGGCTCCGAAATCATAAATCATCATAAACGGCATTCCGAGAAAATATATTCTCAGATAGGTGACAGCCATATTCAGAACGCTCTCCGGCGCGCCCATCATAGTAAGAATCGGTTTCGCGACGACTACTCCGACCACTAGCAGGAAGCATCCGCTTATGACTGACAGCAAAGCTGTAGTGCTTATCGCCTTGCGGATTCCCTGCATATCGTTCTGGCCGATATGATTGGCTATCACTACATTGGCTCCCATAGATAGGCCCAGGAACAGATTGACAAGCAGGCTTATTACCGGGGCGTTGCTGCCCACTGCGGCAAGAGCTTCGCTGCTGGCGAAACGTCCGACGACTGCGACATCGACTGAGTTGAAAAGTTGCTGAAGTATGCTGCTGGCTGCAAGAGGCAGAGCGAAAACCAAGATCTTCACGAACAGAGGTCCGTGAAGCATATCCATCTCTTTGCTTTTTCCGTTATCCATAAATCACCCTGAATAAAACTAAAGCCGTCTAAGACTTTTCAGGTCTCAACGGCTATTAGGGGCGCAAAGATAATGAATTTTATTTCAATCTTGTATTCGGAAATTCAGTTATTTATGCTTTTTTACGCTTCCAGTTAAGTACCGGCAAAAGGAATGAAATTGTGGCCGCCGCAATCCAGAACCAGGAAACCGGTCCGAAATTGTAGTCTATGACTTTGACTCCGTCCACGATTCTCTCAACAGAGTTGCCGTCAATGAGTACACCGCTTATGATATCCTGTACGCCGGCTGCGACATAACTTGCCATTCCGACCACACCGAGCGCAGCGCCTGTGGCCTCTCTCGGCACCAGATCAACAGCCATAAGTCCGCCGATGAAGCATATCAGTACGCCGATTGCGATACCGAAGAGAACCATTGCCAAAAGATTCAAGAACCAGCTGTTTCCGCCGAACAGGAACAGAACCAGAGATATGGTCTCCAGCACTCCGGCAATGAAGGCAGGATATTTTCTGTCTCCGTGGAACAGAAAATCTGATATCCAACCTGAAAATATAGTACCTATGACACCGAGAAACGCATTGATTGAGATGATGAAACTGGCTTCGGGCATACTGAAATTCTTGACTTTCTGAAGAAAGAGGATGCCCCAGCCGTTGATGGCGTATCTGCTCATATACATAAATGCGCTGGACAGTGCGATAATCCATACACCAGGGTTCTTAAGCACCTGTTTCTGCAGGCCGCTCACATCCTTCTTCGGCTCGGAGTCGGACTTGGTCTCCTCCTCTTCTCCCGCCAAAGTTCTGATGGAAGGCAATCCGTTGCTCTCCGGCGTGTCGTGCATCCAGCATAAGATGAGCGCAACTCCAAGGAAACCGGCCAATGCGGCACCATAGAAGCCCCATTTCCATCCGAAAGCGTTGACAATCAGACCTACAAAGAGGAATGAAAGGAATTCTCCGAAGTTGTGGCTGGCGCTGAAAAATCCGTAGAATGTACCTCGGGTCTTGAGCGGATACCATCTCGACAATGCCACCACGGCGCAAGGCGAACCTACAGACTGGCACCAGCCGTTGATTGCCCACATTATGCAGAAGCATACGAAGAACAGTGAATTGAATATAGCGGAACTTCCTGATATACCGTCGAATATGCCGAAAAGACCCATTACGAGGTTGGCGATGGCGGAGAATAAAAGTCCGGCTGCCATAAATTTGCGGATGTTGCTGTAATCGGTAAGGAATCCGTTTACAAACTTGCCGATTGCGTATGCGAACAGCAGGCAGGAACCTACCACACCGGCCTGGGTCGCGTCAAGCAGACCTCCGTCGATAATCGGCTGTTTCACCACATTCAAAGTAGTCCTGCAGACATAAAACAGGCTGTAGCCTATTGTGCCGGCCAGGAATGACTGGAATGCGAAATTCTTATAGACGTTCTGAACTTTCTCTGCGGGAACCTTGTTCTCCGAAGGCGCGCTTATCTTGAAAAAATCAATAATACGGCTCATTGCTGAATCTTTGGATGTGGTACTATTGTGTATCGAAACGATAATATTATAATTCCGAAATCTTTGCAATTTAGGAAATTTTCTCCGACTGGGCAAATTCGGTTACAGCAAGTTTAAGGAAACAATAAGAGGGCCGTTCAACTTCCCGCAGTAAATGGAACGGGCCGGATAGGCCGTGTATGGAACTGGAGGAATTATTTCAAAACAGTTCTTCAATGAACCAATGGAGAATTCGGAGAAAATGATTACATTAGCGGTCGCTAAAGGCAAGGCTTCGGACCATTCGGCTGAGACAGAATTATAAAACTGTCTTGTTATGCTGAAATTGTGGTCTGATTTTTTTTGTGGCGTCCGGATTCATTGCGTGTGCGTCATAATCTTCATTCGGCTAGACGTGTTGCCTTTGTCGGCAAATAATTCGGCTGATTTAAACTCCA
This sequence comes from Acutalibacteraceae bacterium, assembly GCA_963636275.1. Classification (GTDB taxonomy): domain Bacteria; phylum Bacteroidota; class Bacteroidia; order Bacteroidales; family UBA932; genus Cryptobacteroides. The sequence goes on from CAVHJF010000004.1 coordinate 3,619, forward strand.
TATCCTCCGGCCTTGTGAGCGGTATCCTGTCAAGGGCTGGCGGTGGTCCTCAGTCTGGCGCTGGCCCCGAAAATGACATAATCGCTGCTGTTCTGTATCTTACAGGCGCAACTTCCGCGGAAGAACTGTCCGAAGAGGAGGTGGAGCACTGGCGCGACCTTGCCGACGTACCGTTGGAAATCAATCGTGCAAGCCGTTCATCTTTAGAATCGTCAGGGCTGTTATCCGTCTATCAGGTCGCTTCGTTTCTCGAATACCGGGCAAGATGCGGAGATGTGATGTCATTTGCGGAACTGGCAACTGTAAACGGATTCGGTAAAGAGTTTACAGAGGCCCTGAAACCGTTCGTCTCGCTCAGGTCATTGACATCGGTTGCTGATTATAACTCCGCATCCGGACGGCGTCCCCGAAACTCCCTGATAATGAACGAATCAAATAAACTGTCAATCCCCGGACAAGTAGACGATGTTCTTGGGCAATATTCCTGGAATGTCAAATATTCAGTCAAATCCCAGTCCCGTTATGCTGCCGGTTTGTCTCTGAAGAACAACTGGGCATCTTCGCGTTGGACACCGTCCACGACTTCTTTCTATGCGGCTTTGGATGGGCGCGGACATTTGTCGGCCCTGGTGATCGGAGATTATGCGTTGCATTTCGGACAAGGTCTTGCGCTATGGACCGGATTTTCAATGTCCGGCGTGCAGTCGGTAATATCGTTCTGGAAAAGGTCAACAGGGATAAGGCCTTCACAATCATTGTCTTCTACGACAACGATGAGGGGGCTTGCCGCTGAATTCGAGTTCGGAAAACTTTCGGTTTCGGCATTCTCGGCTTTTCCCGGTGTCAGACCCTGGATGGAGAACGGCTCCGGGTTTGCCCCTGAGATATTGCCCGGACTGAATGTCGCCTGGCATTCAAGAAACGGGGCCGTCTCTTTTACATTGTACGGCACTTTTGACAAACTTGAAAATATAGAGGATGGGGCAAATGGCTTCCGGCTGGGAGATGACTGGGGAGTGTCCGCCTCCAAGACGTCGGTGGATATGCGGTATTGTTGGCGTGGCGTTGAGGTTTTCGGAGAGGCGGCTCTGGACATCTGCGCTGTGAAGCCGGCAATAAACGGAGGCGTGATGGCGCCATTGGGTGACAATTGGAAACTGGCAGTTTATGGACGCTGGATGCCTTCCGGATATGATATGACACATTGTGCGCCAGTGAGAGCGTGGTCCGGTAAGACAGGGGAGAGCGGTGTGGCTACGGGATTGACATTCAGGTCATTGCAATTTACCGCAGACTATGCGCATCTGTCTGATTCAGAAAAACGTCAGGTGAAAGTCCAGCTGACATATCCGTGGCAAATATCCGAAAATATGACGATTTCGCTGAATGTGCGCGAAAAATGGAGGAATTACGGGCTGAGCAACAGGGTTGACTTCCGTCCAGACGCTAAATTCCTGTATGGCGACTGGCAGACGGTCTTGCGGCTTGCTCCTGTGATTACCGACAAGTTTGCGGGGCTCGTTTATGTAGATGAAGGCTACTTCGGAAGAATCGGCGCGGTGTTTATCCGCAGCACATTCTTCTGGGCGGACAAATGGGATGACAGGATCTATTGTTATGAAAGGGATGCCCCGGGCAATTTCAATGTTCCGGCGTACTATGGACGCGGTTATGCGCTTTCTTTGGTTTCCAGGTTATCATTGGATATCGTTGGTGCCGGAGAGAATCGTTCCGGCCGCTCCGTTGTGAAAATGTGGCTCAGGGCAGGATTCTCCGACACTCCGTGGAGCCTGTCTTCATCCGGTGCGCCAAAGCCCTCGAAATTGGAAATCAAATTCCAACTGTCGTATAACTTTTAGGACCGGATACTTATAAGCAAATTCTTAAACTTCTTTGATATACTTATGGAATGATACCGGAAGAATCTCCCTGTACATAGCTGTAGAGCCTGCAGGGACATTGATTTTGCGCAGTTTCTTGCATCCGAAAAACGCGTCGGAGCCAATCGCGGCCAGTCCTGCCGGAAGAGTTATCTCTTTCAGCGATTCGCAGAAGCTGAATGCCTCCGCGCCGATGAATTTAAGACCTTTGTTGAGTCTGACTTTCTCGAGCGAGAAACATTCGAAGAACGCGCGCTCACCTACGCTCAGCAGTGCTGCCGGCAGACTTATCTGCTTGAGCTCCCAGCATCCGTAAAATGCTTCATCTCTGATGGTTAGTAATGAAGTAGGCAATTTGACGCGTTGTATCCATCCGCACTCCTTGAAAGCGCGACTGCCGAGATGCTCGACGGAGTCAGGCAAGAAAATCTTGTCAAGAAAAGAGACTCTGGCTTCTTCTGGGATTTCGCTGCCGACAGGATAGTCATCAGCCATATATTCCTTGAAAGAGAATACGTCGTCGCATATTATTTTTGTGCCTTCCCGGACCTTGACCGTGTCTGGAAAGTTCTCTGCATCAAGGAGTTTGCTTCCGCCCGCGCTGTAACTGCAGTTGTACTCGCTGTCCCAGTCGTCTGTGCTGAGGTCGCTGTCCGAAGCTGCTGTGCTGACCGATATTGCATTGCGCAAATCTTCGGGAAATAATGTCAATTCTTCTTCTGTCATCGGTATGGCTTTTGTGCGGACAAAGATATGTTATAATTTTGTGATTCGGGAAAATATTTCAAACACCTTCTCAATGCCGGACTCGACTAAAATATACGTTTCGGTGATACTTCCTCTCCGTCTGGACTGGAAGCCGGTATATTATGTCAATGTGACAGTCGATTCGCAGGTCGTGGTCGGGCAGAGAGTGTCTGTGAAATTCGCGCATAAAGATTATATCGGCGTAATTGACGCAGTTTCCGTGACTCCGGAAGTGGATGAAAGCAGGATATTGCCGGTAAATTCTATTATAGATGATATCCCTCCTGTGACCGAGTCGGAACTCGCTCTCTGGCATTTTGTTGCCGATTATTATCTCTGCTCTTTGGGTGAAGTATATAAGGCCGCATATCCGGCGCTCAAAATCGATAAGGAGTTCACGGACGCAAGAAAGAAAGAGCGCAGTATGCTCTGCCTGGACCGCAAGATTATGGCAGTGAGGGCAAGAATCGAGAGAGCCAGGCTTAAGGCCGAGCGCAATATCGAACTTGCATCCCGCGCAAGGAAGTTTGAGACTAAAGAAAAATATCTATCTCTGGCGGAATCTGCAAAACAGCAGATGGAAGCGGCTGAGGCTGAGATGGAGTCGCTGTCAATGCCTGATATCCATAGCGAAACGGAAAACTCCGTTGCCGATATATCGCTCAGTTCTGCACAAACGGCAGCGTACAACAAGATACAGGGATTCTTTGCGGCTCATAAACCTGTTCTTCTGCACGGAGTTACCGGCTCGGGCAAGACGGAAATCTATTTGAAACTTGCCAAATCCGTACTCGAAAGCGGGCGCAATGTCCTGTACCTTATTCCCGAAATTGCAATAAGCAGACAACTGGAAGAACGATTGGGCAAGGTGTTCGGTCAGAAATTGCTGATATTCCATTCTAAAGTCACTGCCGCGGGACGTCAGGCGATATCTGACAAGATCCGCTCCGGAGAATATGTCGTGCTTGGTACCAGATCCGCATTGTTCCTTCCGCATCACGACCTTGGACTGGTCGTCGTGGATGAGGAACACGACACGTCATATAAGCAGGATGCACCTGCACCGCGCTATAACGGCAGGGATACAGCAATGATGCTTGCGCGTATTCACGGTGCTGATGTGGTTATGGGCTCTGCAACGCCTTCTCTCGAGTCTATATACAACTGCCGTTCGGGACGTGCGGGCTATGTTGAGCTGTCTGAGCGCTATTTCGGTACGGGAAAGTCTGAAATTCAGATTATCAGCACGGTGGATGAACGCCATAAGCGCGGTATGTCGGGAAGTTTTTCCTACAAGTTGATAGAACGAATCAATCAGACGTTGTCCAAGTCGGGGCAGATTCTGATTCTCCGTGCGCGCAGGGCGTATTCTCCTGCGGTCCAGTGCACGGAATGCGGTGAAATTCCGAAATGTCCGCATTGCAATGTGCCGCTCAATTATCATAGCGACAAAAATGTCCTTATGTGCCATTATTGCGGTTGGCGTACCCGCTATACCGGGAAGTGTTCGAAATGCGGTTCGGATATGAAACCAATCGGCGCCGGGACACAGAAAATAGAAGAGGAGGCGGCCAAGTTGTTCCCGGGTGCAAGGATAGCCCGGCTGGACAGTGACGTGGCAGCGTCTTCCGCGCGTGAAACTCAGATAATCAAGTTGTTCGAGCGGAAGGAAATAGATATTCTCATTGGTACTCAGATTATAGCGAAAGGATTTGACTTCGGAGGTATTTCGCTTGTAGCTGTGCTTCAGGCTGACTCTTTTCTCGGTCAGCAGGATTTTCGAGCCGATGAACGCGCCCTGCAGTTGCTCGAGCAGTTCAAAGGGCGCAGCGGCAGGCGTGGCGACAAGGGTGTCTTCGTGATTCAGACATCCCAGCCCGCTCATCCGGTTTATTCGGTCTTTGGCGGAACGGATAATGCGACAGCGACAGCGACTACGACGGCGACTACGACTACGGCAGCGTCGGAGGATGCTTATAATAAGCTGATAGATAATATGATGAACGAGCGGTATCAGTTTGGATATCCTCCGTTCTCCAGGATTGTGAAGATACTTTTCAAGGATGCGAATGAGGGAAGGATTGAAAAAATGTCACGTGAATTTGCATTGTATGTGAAGCGGAAACTTGGCTTGAATTCCGTCCCGATTCTGCAGACATCATCATCTCCGGTATCAGTTCTTGGACCATATTCTCCCGTTGTTGACAGACAGATGAACCAGTATTTGAGGAACATCCGCATTTCCCTGAAAAAAGATGCGAATCTTGCTGAAAGGAAGTCTGTTATAGCTTCCGCAGTTAAAGCGTTTGAATCTGAATTTTCATACTCAGGGCACATTGCGCTCGATGTTGACCCGATATAGAACGCCCGGAAACGAAAAGTTATCAACAGGTCCGTATTGGAACGAATTATTTTGTTAAATTTGTGGAACATAGAAACTCTATAGATGGGAAAAGTCATTGCAATAGCAAATCAGAAAGGCGGAGTCGGCAAGACCACGACTGCAATCAATCTTGCGGCCTCTTTGGCTGTACTTGAGAAAAAGGTGCTGGTCATTGATGCGGACCCGCAGGCAAATACTACATCAGGATTGAATTTCTCGCCTGAAGATGACCGCAAGAGGACTTTGTATGAAGTCCTTATCGGTGAAATAGGTATCCGTGATGCCTTGATTCAGACTGAGATAGCAAATCTTCAGATGGTTCCGTCCCACATCAATCTCGTGGGCGTTGAAATTGAGATGCTGGAAGCCGATGACCGCGAATCCATAATGAAAAAGGCTCTTGCTCCCATCCGTAATGAGTATGACTACATCATAATTGACTGCTCGCCGTCTCTCGGACTTATTACCGTAAATTCTCTTACGGCATCCGATTCCGTGATAATTCCTGTGCAGCCGGAATTCTTCGCGTTGGAAGGCCTCGGAAAACTGCTTCAGACCATAAGACTGGTGCAGAACGGCGTCAATCCGTCTCTGACAATCGAAGGATTTGTCGTCACGATGTTTGACGGAAGGACCAAGGTACATACCCAGGTGCTCGGGCAGTTGAGGGAACATTTCAAGGATATGGTGTTCAATACAATCATACAGAGGAATATACGATTGAGCGAAGCCCCTTCGCACGGCAAGCCGATCATATTGTATGATGTGATGAGCAACGGAACTTCCAATTATCTCAATCTCGCGAAGGAAGTTCTCGAAAAGAATGAAAATTAGGACGGAAGATGAGTAAACAACAAAGAGGTTTGGGTAAAGGACTGAGCGCCTTGCTTGGAGATGCAGGCAATCTTGACCAGCTCCGCAGCCCTGTCGGTTACGTAAATAAGGAGATTGCAGGTACCAGAGATCCGCAGGACACTGCGGATGTTTTGCGCGTGCCTATGGATATGGTTGAACCGAATCCGTTTCAGCCGAGAATGTCGTTTGACCAGGAAGCTCTGGAAGAACTTGCGGCCTCGATAAAGACATTCGGACTTATACAGCCGATTACCGTAAGAAAAAAATCTGCAGACCGTTATCAGATAATCAGCGGTGAGCGCCGATTCAAAGCCTGCAGGCTTGCCGGAATGGATATGATACCGGCATATATCCGAGATGCCAATGACCAGGGAATGTTGGAAATGGCCATTGTGGAGAATATCCAGAGAGAGAATCTCGACCCGATCGAGGTCGCTATGAGTTACCAGAGACTGATTGAGGAATGTTGTCTGACTCAGGAACAGATGGCTGACCGCGTTGGCAAGAAGCGTGCTTCCGTGACAAATTATCTGAGACTTCTCAGGTTGCCGGCGAAAGTGCAGCACGATCTGAAGGTGGGACTGCTCAGCGTAGGACACGCGAAGGTGTTGCTCGGTGTGGATGACCCGGCGGTTCAGGAGCAGCTTTGCGATATGGTGATCAAGAACAGCCTGTCGGTCCGTCAGCTTGAGGATAAAGTTCACAGCCTGACTAAGAAACCTTCTGGCAAAGTAGCTGTGACTCAGGATTTTCCGGAGGAGTATAACAGGGTGCTCGAACATATCGGCAAATATTTTGACAAGAGCATAAGTCTCAAGAGAACCGAATCCGGTAAGGGCTCAATCACCATACATTTCGATTCGGACGATGAAATAAGGAAGTTTCTCAAGGCTCTGGACGAGTCCAATATCTGACGTGGAACCGGATGTCAAGACATTTATATCATATAGTTCTGGCCGTTGCAGTTTGCATTCTGGGATTTTCTTTCAATGCTGAAGCTCAGTTCAAGGAGGAGGCATTTACCCAGAATTACAATGACGAAAACGATACGACAGCCAGAGATTCTACCGATGCGGCCTTTACATTCAAGGAATTTTTCGGGGGAGTGCGGCATAAACGTGACTGTCGCATAGGCGTTTTGTTCGCCGGCTCCACGGTATTCGTCGGAACGCAGCAGATGTACAACAAGCAGTATTGGAAACTGCCTGTAATCTATGGCGGAATGGCAGCTACTGCAGGTGCCGGAATATATTTCCGTCATAAATACAATGTTGACGGAGGAAGTGACAATCGCACTATCAGCAATTTGTGCTTCATCGGTACAGGACTGATATATTGGGGTGCGTTGCTGGACGGCGTCGGGAACTATAAGAGGGACGTGTATCCTCAGGCGGGAAAGGCGACTTTGTATTCGGCCTTGTTGCCGGGACTTGGACAGGCCTATAACGGCGAGTATTGGAAGATTCCTATATATTACACCGGTTTGATGTGCTCGGCGCATTTCCTTGTCACGAACAACACGAATTATCTGAGATACAAGAGAATATATAATCAGGCTACAGCCGAGAACTCTACTTATGACGGTCCTGTATCTGCTTCTACAGCAAAGTATTACAGGGATGTTTTCCGTAGGTACAGGGATTATTCGGTGGTGGCTTTGATGGGATTCTATCTGCTTCAGATAATCGATGCCAATGTGTTCTCATATATGCAGAATTTCGAGCTTGGGGATGACCTTTCAATGAGCGTCTCTCCGACTGTGATTTCTCCGGATATGGGATATGCGATGAATTCCGGGAGCTATGTCGGCGGAAGTTCCGCATTGTCCACCGCAGGTGGAAATGCTTTCGGTCTCAGTGTCGGACTCAGATTCTGAGGCGTACGGAACTGTTTTTGAATAGACGGACAGGTCTGATTCGGAGTGGTTTCAGAAAATTATTATTTGAAAATGAATTTTTACAGAACTATATTGACGACTGTGACTGTCGTCGCAACTGCTTTGCTTGGTACTCAACTTTCGGATGCGCAGAATCGTACTTCCTTGAAAGATAAGATTTTCCATAACAAGAAGCCCTCAAAATCAGAGTTGATTGAAGAAAATCAGCGTATGCGCTTGATGCTGGACTCGCTTCTCCTGGAGCTGGAGGCGTTGAAGGATACGGCTTATGTTGAGGAAGAATATGTTGACGGCAACAAGTCATTCTCATTGCTTGACGGTATAGCGCCGGAGACTTATTCGCAGGAAGTCACTGACAGTCTGCTAAATATATGGTATCTGCACCGTCAGGCGAACATTATTCCGGAGGGAAACTACAATATGGATTCTGTGCAGTTTTCTTCCAATGTACCGGATAAGGTTTATCTGGAGCGGCTTTCTAAAATCAATTCGTTCGTTACGTTGCCGTATAACGAGACCGTGCGCAACTATATAATCTTGTACGCGGAGAAAATGCCGGCGAAGATGGCCAAGATGCTTGCTCTGGCAAGTTATTATTTTCCGATTTTCGAGGAGACTCTGTCGAAATACGGTATGCCTGAGGAACTCAAATATATGGCTGTGATTGAGTCTGCATTGAATCCGGTTGCTGTTTCAAGGGCAGGCGCGAAGGGAATGTGGCAGTTTATGTATACGACGGCAAAGAATTATGGGCTGGTGATAAATTCATACGTGGACGAACGTCTGGACCCGTTCAAGGCTGCCGATGCCGCAGCAAGATATATGTATGACTCATATAAGATATTCGGTGACTGGAACTTGGCTATATCTTCCTATAACTGCGGGGCCGGAAATGTGAACAAGGCTGTGCGAAGGTCGGGAGGAGCAAAGGATTTCTGGTCCGTATATGAATATCTTCCGAGGGAGACACGTGGTTATGTTCCGGCTTTTGTGGGGGCGATGTATGCGTTCACTTACTACAAGGAGCACGGAATCGTCCCGGACAAGATACAGATGCCTGCACATCTTGATACATTCCAGATTCACAGGATGTTGCATTTCCAGCAGGTGCACGACTTGACCGGAATTCCTCTACAGGAATTGAGGGATCTCAATCCGCAGTATGTCCACGATATCATTCCGGGCAGCGAGCGTGAATATATCCTGCGTCTGCCGCTCAAGTATTCGGGCAAATTCATTGAGGTTGAGGACTCTGTATATACGCACAGGGCCAAGGAACTATTCAATCCTTCAACTCTGCAGAATATTGCGTCTTCAAGCAACGGCAACAGGATAACATATAGGGTTAAGAGCGGTGACTATCTGGGGCGTATCGCGTCAAAATATCACGTTACTGTCGCTCAGTTGAAGAAATGGAACCATCTGCGCAACAACAATCTGCGTGTCGGTCAGGTTCTGGTGATATATGGAAAGGGGAATGGCCCAGTAAGCACAACATCAACTTCTTCTTCCAAGTCAACGTCAAAGTCTACCAACACGGAAAAGACAGCGTCTTCATCAAATTCGTCTGCAACTTCTTCCGGCAGTGCAGTTTCTGCAGGATCGACTTCATCGGGCAATGCTGCTTCGGCCGGTTCTTCAGCCGCGGCTTCATCTGAGGCTAAAACGACATCAACAACTGCTTCAGGAGCGGGGTCAAGTGTCGATTCCGGTAAAAATGCCGGTGGAAATTCGCAGGACTATATAACTTATGTCGTAAAGAAGGGCGATACTCTATATAGTATCGCGAAGGGCTATCCTGGCGTAAGTGCCAATGACATAATGCAATTCAACGGAATTTCAACCAACATCAAACCTGGTATGAAATTAAAAATACCAAAAAAGTAGAAAAAAGTGCTCTGAAAATTTGCAAAGTCAGGAAAAATTCCTACCTTTGTAATCCCAAACGAAAGAATGGTGCCATAGCTCAGTTGGTAGAGCAAAGGACTGAAAATCCTTGTGTCCCTAGTTCGATTCTCGGTGGCACCACTCGAAATCCTCGCAGAACCTCTGCGGGGATTTTTTTGTGTGTCGGGCGTGACACTAACCTAGCTGGTTCAAGGTCCAGCCCCAGGTATTTACGCCTGACCCCTTTTTCATCAGCATTAATGCGGTTGAAGTTCGGAGCGAATTTTTTTTCTGAGCGAAGAACTCAACTGCTTAATGCTGACAACAATACGGCTTAGGTTCAGGAGTGAATCGGCTCATCAGCAGAATCCTAATGTATAGGCACGGATGCTCTGAAACAATAGTTTTACTAATGCGAACCGATGTCTCATAAGTACTGAAGTTCGGAGCGAATTTTTCCTGAGCGAAGAACTCAACTGCTTAATGCTGACAACAATACGGCTTAGGTTCAGGAGTGAATCGGCTCATCAGCAGAATCCTAATGTATAGGCACGGATGCTCTGAAACAATAGTTTTACTAATGCGAACCGATGTCTCATAAGTACTGAAGTTCGGAGCGAATTTTTTTCTGAGCGGAGGACACAGTACCTTATGAGGCGTCAGATGAACCAACCTCTCTTTTGCGTTCAATCGTAATCTTTAGTGTCAGCCTTGTGACGGCATAAAACTAACCCCTTGAGGGCGCTGTAAGATAGCTAATTCTTTCTGGTCGCTGCGCGGGAACTGCAAAGCCAAAGACCGAGCATTGTGAGGGCAGCGTTGAGAATGAGAAGCTCGTAACTGAATTTATAACCGCCGAACCATCTTTCCGAATTGAGCTGCAGCAACAGGCAAATTGCAGGAGCGATGACGCAGATAGCAGGCACCCATCCGTCCTTTACCTGACGCCTGGTCAGGATGCCGAAAGCGAACATCCCGAGAATCGGCCCATAAGTGTAACTTGCCAGCTTATAGACTGCATCAATTGCGCTGGTATTATTCAGTAAGTTGAAAACGAGTATCGTAAGGCCCATACATAGTGCCATAATGATGTGCACGTGCTCGCGCGTCGATTTGACCGCCTTCTCGTCCTTCCCTTTGATTCCCAATATGTCCACGGTGAATGACGTTGTCAGAGCGGTAAGAGCCGAACCGCCAGCCGCATACGAACAGGATACAAGCCCGACAATGAACAGTATTCCTGTCGCTATCGGCAACATTCCGCTCGTCGCGACTGCGGGGAAAAGTTTGTCTCCGGTTGCCGTTATTCCGCTCTTGTCCGCGAACATATAAAGCAATACGCCCAGCACAAGGAAAAGGAAGATTACAACCGTCTGGAGAATTGCGCTGGTGATGATGTTCTTCTGCGAATCCCTGGCACTGCGGCAGGCAAGCGACCTCTGCATCATATCCTGGTCGAGTCCAGTCATCGCAATCAGCGTGAACATTCCTCCGAAAAACTGTTTGAAGAAATATTGAGGGTTGTTCGGGTCATCGAAGAAAAAGATGCGCGACATATCGTTGTCCGTCACCGCCTTGCACATTGAACCGAAAGTGAATCCGAGTGCCTTGCTGATGAATACGGTGCACAAAATGATGGCAGTCAGCATACAGAATGTTTTCAGAAAATCTATCCAGATGACAGCCTTGACACCTCCCCGATAAGTGTATGCGAGCAAGATAAGTATAGTCACAATCACATTGACCGAGAAGGGAAGCCCGAGCGGGCCGAATACCAGCAGCTGCAGAGCGATACATACGAGATAAAGCCTTACCGACGCCCCGAGAATCTTGGATATGAAAAAGAACCAGGCGCCTGTCTTGTAGGATGATATGCCGAACCTGCCTTCCAGATAGCCATAGATTGACACCAGATTCATCTTATAGAAAAGCGGGACAAGCACGAACGCTATCACCAGCTGCCCGGCAATGAAGCCCAATGCCATCTGCATATATCCGAATCCGGAAGTTGCGACCATACCCGGCACTGATACGAATGTGACACCGGACATCGCCGACCCGATCATTGCGAATGCGACCACGGCCCAGGGCTGTTTTCTGTTGCCGGAGAAAAATCCGGCATTGTCCGAATGTCTTCCGGTGAACCAGGAAATCAGCAGGATTACTGCAAAGTATGCGAGAATGGTGATGATGATCGCTGTCGGTGTCATAAGTGGTAATGTCTAGTATCTGTTATTGTCATAGCGGACTATATCGGTCACGGTTACCGTGTCGTCTTCGACTCTGAATCTGATGTCGCAGCCCATAAACGGCATCCCGTAGATTCGCTCTGAAGAGTGAACGTATTGAGGAACAGGGCGTTGCGCCAAAGTTTTTGTCAATGCGGCGATGAGTTTATAGCCTTGTTCAGAGTGGATTCTGCTTTCGGCGGTGCCGCCTTTGCTGTCCGGTTCGTGAATGTTATTTTCGTCCTGAATGTCAACGTCCCCGGTGCTATTTCCGCCATCAGGAGTATCAGACGAAGCCCTGACTCGATTCTCTTTGGAATAGACCACGCTCATTTCCAAGAACTTGCGCTGAAGTTCCTCCGGGAATACTACTGAGGATTCCTTCCACTTCGTAGTGTCGGTGAACCCCGCGCGAGCATCCGGATGTGCATCAGTATAAGGTATATACGGCTTTATATCATAAATCGGTGTGCCGTCCATCAAATCCGCGCCGCTCACGACAATCTCGTTATTCTCAATCTTTACGACCCTTGCGGAAGACAAACCCATTCCATTAGGCCTGAAAGGGGAGCGGGAGGCGAAAACACCAACACTTCTGTTGCCGCCTAGCCTTGGCGGGCGCACCGTCAGACTCCATTTCCCGTCATTGCCTGAGAATCCCCACAGAATCCATACATATTCGAAATCCTCCAGTCCGCGGAGCGCCTCCTCTCTGGCAAATTCCGGCATAAATGAGATTCTCCCTTCGATTTCCTCCACAACTCCGCTCTGTCTCGGGATTCCGAATTTTGATGGAAAAGGTGACCTGAAAACGGCTACAGGCGTGATTTCTTTGGCGTTGTCCATTTCTGTCAGTGTGTTTAGAAATTCAGTTCAAGTCCGATATTCACCACGAAACAGTTAGGCGACTTCTTGACCGTTCCGTCCGGCCTGGTGACATATCTGTGCGTCAGTCGCCAGAACGTATCGACGCGCAGCAACCTTAAAATGTTGGCAATGCCGGCTCCGACTTCCACATAAGGGGTGTTGAGCGAGCGCATCCCCACAGGAAACAGCATAGGGGCGTCGGCCGAATATCGGCTTCCGAGAATGCCGTTGTTCCTGTCTGACAGCGTTCCGTATGCGGCTTTGAGCGTGAAGATTTCCCTGAGCTGCAACTTCTTGACGTATGGAATCTTACCGAGGAAAAAACCTCCGAAATTGTGCTCGAGCGAGAGCGTGGTCCACGTGTCAGAAGCGAATTCATAAAATGCCATACAGGAGAATGAACTCTTGTCCAGAATATATGTGCCGTTGCCTTCGTGCAGCTTGAGCATCGGGTATGGTACCGTACCTATAATTTTACCTGCGGTGAACTGGATGTCGGAAACCCCGACAGGCGGAATCCTCAGCTTGTAGTCGATATTGAGCTCAGTCCTGAAATAACTGTATTCATTGCGTCCGATTCCTTTAAGCGAGCCCAGCAGGTCCAATGTGACAATCGGGTAAGCGGAATGTAAATAGCTCTTGTCGAATGTCCCTCTGGACACGGTCTCATCCTTGGAAAATCTCGCCACGAATCTTATCGCATTCGCGCCTACGGAGTTGACGGATATCGTATCCTGCAAAGTCGGCATCCCCGGCGTATCCGTCTTGATGACCCGGAGCATCGGGACGAATCTGTTGGAATATATCCTGTTGAATTCCAATGATGTGCTGGTGTTGAGCCACGGCGTTATCTCCCATTCGAATTTGGTGAAATACTCATTCACCAGACTGCGCTTGGCGCTGCCTTTCTTGCTGAGCAGAGAAGACATAATGTTCGATTCGTTGAACGCCTTGTTGCCCTTTCCGAGCTGGACAATGTCGTGCTTGGCGCTGAACGTCAGCTTCCTTGTAGGCTGTTTGCTGAACATCCATTCGAAAGAGGCCCCGCCCTTGAACTCCCTGTCCTTGAATCCGTAAGCGAGATAGCCTCCGACCCTGAATTTCTTGCTCAAATCGGATGTCGTTCTGACTCCCAGCTGGACTCTGTTGCCTTCAAGATTGTTGAAACTGTACAGCCTTGAATAGGGACCGAATCCGATATATTTCGTTTCAAGGTATCCGAACAGAGCAGTGTTCACTATATTATATATGGTATTGTATAGCGGTGCGTTCTTGATGGAATCCACCATCACATATATGTTCTGTTCTTTCTCGGAAAGAGCATACGGGCGAGCCTCTGCCCACCACTGCTCATCGTGTGAGCCCGCATCCTTGGCTACCTGCACCAACGTATTGGTCTTCAGCACGTCCTTTTTTGCCTGTTCGCCCACAACCGGATTCATATAATCAATCTGGCGGTTGCCGAGAAAAGACATAAACTTGGACGAGTCATTCATTGTCACGGAAAAATCCACATACAGTTTGTCCTGTTTGTAGAACCACAGCGAGTCGCCCAATCTCTGGTCAGTCCTGTCAATCATCATATCCCTGACCCAGTTGATGTTGGAGCCTTTCTTCAGTTTGGCGTGAATCTCCCGAAGTCCGAAATCCTCGGCGTCGATAGCCATCTCTCCGTCAAATGCCGGCGACGATATGGACTTCACCGGATGGAATCTTATCTTCCAAGTCTTTCTGCCGTCAACTTTAAGACTGTCAATCAGATAGTAATTGTAGTAAACACTTCCGTTGGAAGACAGAGGAGACGGAATCTCGATATTGAAGGCGTTGATGAAATTGTTGTAGAAGTTGGTCTTCAGGTGCATACTTCCGGTGAACTGCGAGGCGGCATTGTCCTCATTCAGGCCGGAAATTCTGGATGCCTCTATGACTTCCTTGTTGACTGTCGGAGATGCGCTGTGATACCTCTTGGCGCGTGTCTCGGAGATCATCACGGGAAGGTAGGACTGTCCTGACACTACGGACGTGTCCATATAATCGAAAATGAAACCGAAATTCTTGCGTATCAGTTTGTTTTTCAGATAGGTGGCGGCGTTGGAAAGGTCCAGTTCCATCTTCGTGTATGTGTCGCAGATATAGCTTCCGCGCCTTTCCGGGTCGTTCTTGACCTTGCAGGAATCAATCTGTGACAGAATCCATTTCATATAACGGTTGTCCGGCTTGACCACTGCCGCATTCAGGGATGACGTGGAGAGTCTGAGCCTGAAATCGACTTCGCTGAAAGCTCCGCGGCTGATTTTTATGGCCTGTGTCTCATATCCCAGCAGAGCCGCGCAGAGAATGCTTGCGCTTGAGTCGCGGGTTTCCATAAGATAGCACCCGTCCATATCCGTTGACACACCTATGGTGGTGCCCTCAAAATAGATAGCGGCAAAAGGAATCGGCTCGCCGCTTGATGCGTCAGTGACGCGGCCTTTCACCTTGGTGGTCTGCGCTGACAACTGGAATGATGTAATGAAAGTGAGAATCGGGCAGAGCATCAATGCGCAAAGGCATCTTTTGAGACACGCCTGGAGATGACCTGGCCTCCTTGCGGGAACTGCTTTGCCGGGAATCCTGCCGATTACCTTATATATGAACACTCTGAATCTCATTCAGTTTTTATCAATACAAACCCCGCAAAGATAGCCATTTTGGTGAAATGGTGTTATCTTTGCCCAAAACAAACAGACTCGTTATGACAAACGTCGCCATTTTCGTCTCCGGCAGCGGGACCAACTGCGAAGCGATTATCAAGCATTTCGCGGATTCAAAAGATGTGAAAATTTCCCTTGTGCTCAGCAATAGGGCTGACGCTTATGCGCTTGTGCGTGCGCAGAATCTGGGAATTCCTACGGTTGTGCTCCCGAAGAAAGACTTCAATGACGAGAGCAAAGTGATGCCGCTGCTTAAAGAGTTCGGTATCAGCTTCATAGTCCTTGCGGGTTTCCTGCTTGTCGTTCCGGACTTCCTTATTGACGCATATCCGCGCAGAATGATCAACCTGCATCCTGCTCTTCTGCCTAAATTCGGTGGTATCGGAATGTACGGTCATCACGTGCACGAGGCTGTGAAGGCGGCAGGGGAGACCGAGACTGGAATGACTGTGCATTATGTCAGCAATAAGGTGGACGGCGGCGAGATCATAGCGCAGTTCTCCACTCCGCTCTCTCCGGATGACACTCCTGATGACATCGCCGAGAAGGAACACGTTCTCGAAATGCAGCATTTCCCGCAGGTCGTGGAAGAGGTGATCGCAAAAAATCATATTCTTTTTTAGTCAAGCAAAAATTTATATTCGACCAATAGGACATTTTTACCCCTTATGCCAAAATCCGGCATAAGGGGCTTCTATTTGTACTATAATCGATATTTCCCTGTTCGTTTATCTGAAAACTTCCTTTAGATGCGTAGAACGTATGGGGGGGGGTGAACCTAAAGGCACTTTTTCCGATATTCCGCATAGTCTTTTTTGAATAAATATAATTGTGGAATTGATTTATTAAATGTATATTTGTGGTGCTTTAGAAAATTAAGGAAAGGTTTTTCCTCTTTGAGGAATTTATAAACTGATATAAGTTAGGTATGAGTTTGGTAACGAGGCGGCTTCAAATAGTCGTTGCTCTGTTGGTATCGGCTCTGTTTTCGGGATTCACTGCTATGGCGCAGGAATCTGTTGTTGCGGATTCGGAGAAGAATACACAAGCAAGATCGGTAGCGCATAAATTCGCTATCTATTATTGGCTCGACAGAGTCGATATCGATGAGCAATATCTTGATAATGAATGGCAGATTTCGCAAATCCGCAAATATCTGCTCATTTCACCAAAGATAGACAGTATCACGATTTGTTCGTACGCATCTCCTGAGGGTGTGTATGAGCGAAACGTTTGGCTTGCACGCAAGAGAGCCGAGGCTGCACGCCGTTTCATTGTGAACAACATACCTGAAGGCTCATCTCTTAACGGCGACAAAATCAAGTTGCAGCCGATGGCAGAGAACTGGGACGGTCTCAAGCAGGAAATCGAGGAAAATTATAAGTTGCAGAATAAGGACAGAGTGCTCCGGATTCTGAATTCTAATGTCGGAAACGACACCAAGAAGTGGCGTATCCGCAATCTGGACAACGGATATACTTGGCATTACATCATTGTCAACCATATGCCTAAGCTGAGGCTTGCAACCTGGATTTGCGTCTGGGTTGATCCGGAAGTTCCGGCCCTTGAAACAATGCGTCCAGAGGAGCCTGCAAAGCCTATGACATTCGCGATGATTCCGCAGCAGACATTCAGCGATTACACTCCGTCAACGCAACCTTCTTCATCAACACCGTCAAATCCTGCCTATGAAAGGCAGATGATACTTGCCGGCAGGACCAACCTGCTTGTTCCTGGTCTGAATGCAGGTGTCGAGGTGCCGATCGGACGTCACGTATCCATCGGAGCGGACTACTGGTATCCTTGGTGGCTAGCCAAGAGCAACAAATACTGCGGTGAGATGCTGGGCGTGTTTATGGATGCAAAATATTGGTTTACAGGACGTAACGGAAAATATGCCTGGACCCGCGCAGACAAGCTGAAAGGTCACGCGCTCGGAGTCTATGCCGGTGCCGGATACTATGACTATCAGAAGCTTAAGAGCGGTTATCAGGGTGAATATTTCGATGTGGGCGTGGATTATACATTCGGTCTTCCGATAGGCAGAAGAGACCATAAGTGGATGAGAATGGAATTCAATATCGGCGTGGGATATATCTGGACACAGGCGCGCCACTATACTCCGACATCGGATTATTCGGATTTGATCAAGGACCCGGGAATCAAGCAGAAGTATTATTCATTCTTCGGTCCGACCAGAGCAGGCGTGTCATTCGTCTTGCCGATAATTGTCAAACATAAGGTCAGAGGAGGTGCGCGATGAGAAAGATAACAGCAATATTGCTTGCCTGCACAGTGATTTTCGGTGCATCTTCCTGCAAGAGACGTCCGCTCAACAATGCCGACTACAATGTGAACGTAGTGCTGAACATTGACAAGGAAATCGTCAATTACCGCTATCCGGGCGACCCTGAGGCAATGCGTGTGGCATTCTTCAACCACCGTACCGGACACCTCGTGGCTCACGCTTTCCTTCCTGCAACCGGCGGTAAGGTCAGTGTCCTGCCTGGCGAGAGTTACGATGTGATAGCATATAACTTCGATACTCAGGTTACATTGATCAAGGACGAGAATGATTTCAACAAAATTCTCGCGACCACCAATACGATTTCCGACTCATTCAAGAGTAAACTGAAGAGCCGCGGAACCAAGAGTGTCACCAAGGAGGAAGACGAGATTATTGTGTATGACCCGGACCATCTTTATGTAGGACGTCTGGAAAATGTCAACCTCCCTGCGCGTACGGCAGATTCTCCTGAGGTTACCCTTACAATAGACTGTAAGACAGTTGTTCAGAGCTGGATTCTCGAAGTTGACAAAATCCAGGGAGCGGAATACGTCGGTTCCATATCCGCAGTGATTACAGGTCTGTCCAAGTACAACAGCATCGCTAGCGGGCAGAAGTCAAAAGATTACGCTACCGTGTTCTTTGAGGTTGCGAGTCTGGGCAGTGACGGTACGCTGTACACAAAGTTCAACACCTTCGGGCAGAACCCTGAATCTCCTGAGAAACAGATACTTTCATTGGTGATTACGGATACGGGAGGTAAGACTTGGGTATTCAATGTGGACGTGTCCGAGCAATTCCCGGACAACCCGGAGCAGATTATCCGCGTGAAGACCGATGAAATAGTGATTCCGGAGCCGGAAAAGAAAGGCGGCGGAGGTATTGCTCCTGATGTGGACGAATGGAAAGATATCGTATCTAAAATCGTGATATAGAGTAGATTAATCATTAACTATTTTTGTTTTATATTATGAAAAAATCAATCGCAATCGTACTTGGTCTTGCCTCATTGGCAGCTTGTACTAAGTCATCAGTTTCTTACGAGCAGACTGATCAGATTTCTTTTGCGCCTATCGCCAGCGTCAACAAAACAAAGGCTGCAGTTTCAGGAACTGAATTCCCGACTGCCAACCTTATGGGTGTGTATGCTTACTACAAAAACGTAGCTGCAGGATCTAACAGTACTGATTTTGCATCTCCTGACAGCTATCTCGCTCAGGCTACTTTCAAAAAGAACGAAGCTACTTGGGCAGGCTGGGATAAGCAGTCTGAGGCTTATAACCCTTACTATTGGCCTAAGACAGGTTCTTTGATTTTTGCGGCTTATTCACCAGAAGAGCCTGCATTGACTCACTCTTTCTCAGTAGCTAATGGTGTTGTTAATGATAGTTTTGCTGCAAATGATTATGTGCAGTCAAGTAATCTGGCCGAGACTGTTGACCTTCTCTGGTGCCCTGTTACAAGCAAATCTTACGACAAAACCAGCGGAGCTAGTGGTGTCCCTATGACTTTCTATCACGCAATGTCTTGGGTTACTGTTAATGCAATAGCTGATAAAGCTAATGCCGCCGGAAAGTTCAAAGTAAAGTCAGTGAGTCTCTTAAGCGTTGTCGGAAAAGGCAATCTCAAGACTACTGGTGCTACTATTACTTGGACTCCTTCAACTGTAGCTGCAGACGCGAATACTTTGGCAGTATATTCATCAGAAGCTGGTAAAGAGGTTACAACGACTGCCGCTGTCCTCGAGGATAATGAAAAAGGAACTGTAGTCATTCCTCAGGCTCTTGATAACGTGCAGTTGGAAGTCGTTTTCAGCCAGCAGACTGCTACTGGAGCTTGGACAGCTGACCAGACAATTACTCTTCCTCTCAAGGACTGCAAGTCAGGTGCAACTACCATCTCATCTTGGGAAAACGCAAAACACTATATCTACACTTTGGCATTCGGCTATGATACTACTGACGAAATCACTATCAAGCCGGACGTTGCAAAATGGGAAGACGTTACAGTTGAAAATGTCAGTGTAAAATAATTGGTTACGCAAAGTTAAATTTTTGATAGTATGAAACACTTTTCCAGAATACTCGTACTGATGCTTTCAGCGGGGCTTTTATCCGGCTGTCTCGCTTCAACGAAGTATGACAAGAATACCGGTGATATCAGGTTACGTCCTGTTGTCGGCCTCGGTACGAGGTCTGGAGAAGATTTCGTACCGTTTCCAGAAGACCGTGAGTTCCGCCTGTATGCAGTCTCACAGGAATCCGGAGACAAAATTCTGGACAATGTCCTTGTATCCTCGGCAGGCAGCAAAGGCTGGATTCCGGCAACAAGTCCGAAATGGCCTTATGGACAGTCGCTGAAATTCATAGGATATTATCCTTCGGAGTTGCAGATGACCTGTGACTCTGATTGCAGACTGAAATTGAGTTCGTATAGCGTGGAAGGCAGAGGAACTGATGTGCTGATTTCAGAGCCGTCGCGTTCCTACAATCAGAATGACAGCATTGTCGGCCTGCCGTTCTATCACGCGCTCGCCAAGATAGATTTCAGGGCAAAACACGCTTTGAACAGCAGCACAAGCGTCAGAATCGAGAAAATCGAGCTGGCAGGGCTTTGCGTCAAAGGCGCTTTTGATTCTTCTTCAGACCTCAAATGGAGCGTCTCCGGTGATAAGACTACACTCGCGGTGTATGAGTCTGACGGAGAGGGGACTGAGATATATTCGGCTCCTACATATATGGGTGGCAGTTGGTTTGTTCTGCCTCAGAACAGCAACGCATCCATCAAAGTTACCTTCGCTTTCAAGACAGGCGGGAGCGGATGGCTTAGAGGACAGGAAGTGTCCACGCCTGCAGTGATAAAGGAATGGTTGCCTGACAGGCACTATACCTACACATTGACAATACAGGAACCTGGAGTTGATGACTCTTCGGACGTGTCATTTGTGTTGAAGTACACCACTGGTATCAGCAGTTGGGATGAACAGCTCTCTGAATAAAAATGGTGATGAAAACTGATATTAACATATTCATTCTGGCAATTTGCTGTATGGCCGCGTCCTGCACGAGTTCTCGTGTGGTCCCTGACGACGTGCCGCAGGCTTTGGGCGATGAGATTCTGTTCTCCGCCAGACAGTCTGCAGTCAGCACCAAGTCGATGATTGACAAGGACGGCTTTGCAAAATCCGGAAATTGCCTGAAAATATATGATGCATATACTCCTACGACCTGGAGCAATGCGGATTTCTATATAAAGGACGCTTTTGCGGTAAGCAACGGTGACAATGGAATTTGGCCTTTCAGGTCGGAAGCTTCGACGTCATCGGCCCAGCAACATTATTATTGGACCAAGACGGGAAAGCACCGTTTCTACAGTGTGTTGAACAAGGATGCGGTGAGCGGGCTTGAAACCCCTTCGGGCTGGGCGTTTGATGCGG
The DNA here is from genome assembly GCA_963636275.1 of Acutalibacteraceae bacterium. GTDB lineage: Bacteria > Bacteroidota > Bacteroidia > Bacteroidales > UBA932 > Cryptobacteroides. Next base: position 24,779 of record CAVHJF010000004.1, read on the forward strand.
ACTGTCAAGTATTCAAAGTCCCTTCTACCGGTACTTATACGTTGGGTGTTGACACCGATCAGTACGATTTTCTGTATTCCAATATAATAGAGCGCGACCTGGACAACGGCGGCGACAAATCCTCTGTCGGTTTGGAATTCAGCCACTTGTTCTCGGCTTATGCTTTCACGCTTTTCAATGACAGCCCGGACCCGTTCATAATTACCGATATCAGGTTGAAGGCGGGCAATGTCTGCAGTGCGGAGGTGGATTACAGTTCCGCTTGGCAGGATGTCGTTTATGACGGCTCAAAGGCTACTCCGGAGGTCAGCTATTCATCACTCTCGATGTCTCCTGCTGAGGGAATCCAGGGCGTGACTTCAATTGCTTCGCCTAAGACTGTGACTTCAGAGGGTACTGTCAATCTGTTCATAGACAAGTCCTATAGCGGTGATTCTGATGTGCTGCCAGACGATTACAGACTTATATGGCCTCAGGATCTGAATGGCAAAACGCTGGAGATTACTTACCAATATGATGAGACTGAAACAGAAGAGGTGGTGTATTATGAATATGTAGGAAGCGGTGGAGATTATAATGTTACTTTTACTGATTCCGGAACAGACTCAGGAGATTATAGCCGAATTTCGTCTGGGCGTGACACGTATTACAAATACGTGGGCAAAGGTAAAGGAACTTTTGCTGTGTCTTTAGTTTCTGAATCTAGGTATGGTACATATAATAAGAAAACTACAACAGAGTCCAAAACCGTAACCAAGACGAAAACATTGACAGTGAACCTCGCAAATATTACGCAGGGCTCTGAGTGGATTGCAGGACACCGCTATCTCTACGGCCTTACATACAGTGATAATAAGATAGATCTTAAGGTGACGGTGATGCAGTGGGAGACCGGTAAAGGCGGTGAGGCGATATTTGAATAATCGGATGAATATGAAACCGGGAATGAAAATTCTGGAAAGTATGAGATTGAACATAAGACATATAGCATACGCGTTCGCGGCGATTTTGACCTTCGTGTCGGGTACTTCTTGTATGAAGGAAAATGGTGGCGTTGATACTCCTGTTGAAGGTGAAAGGGCATATCTGTCGCTCAAGGCTTTGGCCGGCAACTTGGATAAAATCGTTGTCAAAAGCTGGAATCCGAACACGGAGAACGAGCGCTTTGTGGATAACCTTAGAGTCTATGTCTTTTCAGAAAGCGGAAGTCTGGCTGGCTATAAGTTCTTTTCACAAAACGAGCTGAATTTCACGGCTGATCAGGATTCCGACAAAGGCTATGATTATTCTTCCACGCTGTCAAGCATCCCTGTCTTGACCGGAAAAGTATATATCTATGGTATCGCGAATGCTGTGACATCTCAGTATTATGTTGAGGACCAAAAGATTCTGAAGGGTGACAATTCTCTTACTCTGGAAGAATTCAGGCAGGCTACCTGCACCAGGCAAAGCCGCTCATACAGTCCGCAGGACAATATGTTCGTGATGTGCGGTGCTGTTAACGATGGCGCTCCGGTCACTGTCCAGCGTAAAGCTGGTACTGTCGAAGCAGAGATTACTTCTCCGACAGACGATTACAACCAGCGCCTGAAACTTTATAAGGTCATTTCCAAGAATACTTTTACTGTCAATACAGCATCTGGAGTCAATTTTGTCCCTGATTATGTCGAGATTCACAATGTTCCGCAGAAGTTCGGATTGGCGACAAACTCGACTGCTTCGGCTTCTGATTTTGAAAATTTCGACCGTATTGTCGTGGACGAGAGCACATTCACATTCTATCTTCCTGAGAATCTGCAGAGTGCTTCTGGTACGGTCACTTCGTTCAATGACAGGGAGAAGAACGCTTATGATTCCGATGACAACAAATCTTTTGTCAATGCTCCTGCTGATGCGACATATATCGTGATTCACGGAAATTACAGTTCATCCGACGGTACATATTCCGGAAATCTTTCATATACAGTGCATCTGGGCGACTTCTCGCACGATATCTCAGACTTTTCTGTTTCAAGAAATTGTCATTATCAATATACGTTGACTATAAAAGGCATAAATAATTTCATTGCAGAGTCCAAAAAAGACGACAATGCAGATGACCCGGGTTCGGAAGGCATTATTATCAATACTTCTTCGACAGATGTGCTCACTGTGGACAGTCATTATGAGTCAAGGGTGTTGAAGTTTACTATGGACGAAGTATATAAACTTGTGGCGGAAGAAAACTACGGATATATCCTTAAGATAAAGACGCCTTTCTGCGAAACTGTCCGTATGCTTATTGACGGGAACGGTAATATCTATGAAGCTGCTGATTACAAATCCAGTGCGAATCCGACTGTGCTTACGACTTTGGGAACTGACGGATTGCCTGCTGACCCGAGCAAGATTCTTGTAAGCGGTGAGGCGGACTATGGTTGGGTGCATTTTAAGCTGAATACTACGGATTATTCATATCCTTGTGCTTATCCGGGAACTTCGTCCAGCGACTTGCTGACTGTTTTTGAACTGCTCAGAGATATGTTCACGGCAGGAAAAAATAAAGATACTAAATTCTTTAACAACAGTCGCACAGCATATATCACCTGCTTCATTGACGAGAATTATTACGAAAACAAGAACTGGACAGAGTATGTCAACCAGACAGAGGACAGAAAGGTGTATTTTGCCAATGAGTTCTATACCAGTGAGGATACGCACAGCTCTTATGCTGAGGCCAAGTATCTGATTTCACAGAAGTCTATCTGGACTTTCTATGCAAATGATTCAACGCTTAAGCCTTACGGTACGGAGAGTATCTCAGAGGAGGAGTTGGCAGGGAGGACTGTTTCAGCAGGGACTAACCGTTCGACTCAGGATTGGAATGCGAGATCGTCTGCATTGAGTAATAATCCTGTTAATAAAAAGTATAGCAGTTATATAGCTACCAAAGTTGAAGGAAAACAGAGCCTATATCTTTCTTCTGCTTATCAGGCTTGTATGAGCCGTAACCGTGATGAAAATGGAGACGGAGTTATCGATGCGAATGAGGTGAAGTGGTATCTGGCTGGCGTGGACCAGTACCGAGGTCTATGGATTGGAGAAAAGGTCCTGCCTTCAAACATTAAACTTTTCCAGCCGACAGAGGAAAATTGGGCAAATCTTAAGGTTGCGTATGACAACTCAGGCGATACCGGCTTGTCTCCTTGGCATTATTTCACTGCTTCATCTCAAAATACATTCTGGGCTGAAGAGGGATGTTCTACCAGTGGTGGCGGTCAGGCACAAAAAGTAAGATGTATCCGCACTTTGGAATCTAATGGCAAAGGACTTAGCGAGCCGGATGCGTTCTATACGAAAGCTACTAATAGTGATAATACGACTGATATAACGCTTCGAATTAATGACGATGTCAAACGTGGATATCAGAGCGGTCCGATGTCTCCAAGTTACGAGAGAGGTGAAGAGACAACAAATAACGTCTATGCCAAATTCAGGGTTGCAGCTTCGAATTTGTCCGCAACATATTCGAGAGATAAAATAACCAATTCCAGCAACGGAGGAGACTTCATCAAATCCTCTGCTGACGTATGTAATACAAATTCTTCATACGGTGGTGCGTGGCGGGTACCTAATCAGAAAGAAATTTCCATAATGTATCTTGCAGGCATTCGTCCCGATAAGACTATCTGGTCCAATACTTCATTTACCGGAATGAAAACCGGATATTATAAAAATAGACAAAGTAGTGCAACCGGATTTGTGCTTACCTCTGGAGGAATGATGTCTATTGCGGCTGGTGATAACAATTATGTCCGTTGCGTTATGGATGTTCAATGATTGACAAGAAAGATCGTTTACCAACGATTATTATATACTATTTTTGTGGGCCCGCTTCCGAAGTGATTCGTAGGCGGGTTTTGAGTTTATTTGAAGCGGAGTGTTAATCGTTTCATCGTATGTAGAGGTGAATTTTTATGCAATTTTTAGAGATTCTGATTTTTTTTTTTAATTTCGCGCAATGTTTTGCTGCCTTTTGCATTTTGGTTGAGGTAATTAGTGCAGCAGAGCGGTCTGACGCGCGTTAATGAGAAGTTTCAGTTTGCTTGTAACTGTTGCGCCAGTGTTGAATAGTATATAATAGTTGGTAAATGAGTAGAAAAGCAGTAAAAATGTTGCTGTGCTTGCTGGTATGTGTTATTACGGCAAGCGTATTGTCGGCTCAGCCAACTCCGCGCAAAGATATTTTCAGGATTCATTATCGTTGGGACAAGTCATATATTGACACCACCTATATGTCCAACGCAGAGCAATTGCGCTCTCTGGATTCTCTTCTTAACGAAATACAATCAATTGACAGTCTGTACATTGTCTCGAGTGCATCTCCGGAAGGAAATATCTGGTATAATGCGAAACTCTCGAAGTTGAGAGGCGAGGCGCTTCACCGTCAGCTTTCCGTTCTGTTGAAAAGGGCGGATTTGGGAAATGTCAGTGTCGTTCCGCTCGGCTCGAATTTCGACGAATTCATTCAGAGACTGAAGTCTTCGACAAAGCTTCCGTACAAGTCTGAGGTGATTGCGGAATTCGAAAATCATCCGAAAGAAAACCCTGATGACATCTACAAGAGGATAATGGTGTTGCGAGGCGGCGTGCCTTACGCCTACATCAAGCGCAATATCCTCAAGGAGATGCGTTATGCGGAGGTTGTGATTTTCTCCCGTGCGGAAGAAATTGTTCAGGAGGAAGAAAAGCAGGAGGAAGTCGTGGAGCCGAAGGACAGTGTGATTGTTCCAGTCGCTCCAGTTGTTCCGTCAGAGCCGGTGAAAGAAGAGCCTGTGCCTCAGGACGTTACGGAACCTGTCGATACGACTGCAAGCAATCCTGAAGAGCCTGTACAGCAGCCTGCTGATTCTGCTTCCGTTTATTCCAAAAATCGTATCCATTGGTATCCTGCAGTAAAGACTAATCTTCTTTATGATGCGGTTACTGCGGTTAATGCAGAAGTGGAGTTCCCGATAGGTAAGAAATTTTCGATTGCAGTGGAGGATGTGTTCCCGTGGTGGAATTGGGGAACCAACGGTAAGAAATATTGCTTCCAGGTATGGGAGATGGGCATTGAGCCGCGTTGGTGGTTCAAGAGGACGGACAAGAGAGATTACCTCAGCGGTCATTTTGTCGGCGCTTACGGTATGTCCGGCAAATATGATTTGCAGTGGGATACCAAGAGTTGCTATCAGGGTGAGTTGTGGTCAGCAGGTTTGACTTACGGTTATGCTTTGCCGCTCTGCAAATGGCTGAATATGGAGTTCTCCGTTTCGGCGGGATATCTTCACAGCGATTATAGGCATTATCAGCCGGACCCTGCCTATGAGCATCTGTACAGGGATAAATATAAGGTTGGAAAAATTTCGTGGTTCGGACCGACAAAAGCGAAGATTTCGCTCGTTGTCCCGATCGGACGCGACAGCCATAATGTGAAGAAGACACGCCGACAGTAAGAATAGAGGTGAACGTAGTGAATGAGAAGATGTTCCGAGAGACGACTGAGAGCGGGAGAGATTTAAGATTTGAGGGACACGATAAGATATTGATGAACAATAGATGATGAAGAGCAGAAACATATTTGCAAGGTCGGGCGGCGTGATGAGCGCGGTCCTGGTTGTCGTGTGCGCGCTGCTCGTTGTCTCCGGCTGTCATCGACGTCCGCTTGAGGACCCGGCAGAGTTTACCAGAGTCAAGGTCAAAGTCAATGTGGAGGGAATCCAGAACGTCACTTGTGACATTTATAACGACAAGATAACTCATCCGGTTATTGAGCCGACGGCAATGCACGTGCTGTTCTTCACTGAGAAAAGCGCGGAAGTCGTTGCAGAGACTTTCATTACGAATGTAAGCACGGATGACAACGGGGTTAGGTATGTCAGCGGCGACGTTGCTATTGCTCCTGGTGACTACAAGATGCTCATCTATGACTTCGGTACAGAAGCTACGCTGGTCAACAATTATCACGATTTCTATGGCGCAGTAGCGACTACAGACCCTATATCGTCTTCGTTGAGAAGTCGTTTTGCAGCCAAGGCTGATGCCGGCAATTATGAGATTTACAATGAGCCTGACCATCTTGTTGTGGCAAGTTCTGAAAAAGAGAATATTCCGTGGCACGATGACATCTATACAATCTATGCCGATGCTCAATCTGTTGTGGAGAGTTGGTATCTTCAGATAAAGGTGGACGGTGCCGAATATATTTCAGGCGCTCAGGCTGTGCTCTCCGGAATGGTGGGCTCGAACCGGATTGCGACAAACACCAGAGTGACGGATCCTCAGGCGGCGGTATGGTTTCAACTGCAGAAGAGCGAGGACAATGGAGAGCCTGTAATCTGTGCGCTATTCAACACGTTCGGGCGTATCAATGATTCGACCAACAGTCTTGCGGTTACTTTTGACATCAAGACAGTGGACGGCAAGTCATTGCAGAAAACTTTCGACATCTCAGGTCTTTTCTTAAAAGAAAATGCAGTGAAACATCATTGGCTTTTGCTTGAAGAAAAAATCAAGATTGACCCTCCTGAAAACAAGGGTGGTGGATTTGACCCTGCGGTAGATGATTGGGATCACGAAGATACTGATATAGAAATATAAAAAACAGATATAATTATTATGAGAAAAGTTATTGTTCTCGCAGCCACAGTTGCAGCACTTGCAGCTTGCGCGAAAAATGAAGTCATTCCGGTAGGGACTTCAGCAAAAGATGAGATCACGTTCAACGTGGCACCTAAAACAAAGGCTGTTACCGATTTCGGTCACGAACTCAAGTTCAGGTCTTACGCTTATTATAATGATCCTGATGAGACAGTTGCGCCTCAGCTCTACATCAGTGATGAGACCATCAGTTACGTTGATGATGCTTGGAAAGCGTCTACACCTTACTATTGGCCTAAGAAAGAAGGCAGTTCTCTTACATTCTACGCTTGGACCAGTCTTAAAGAGAGTAATGCCGGTACAGCTGAAGTGAAATATACATACGATGCAATAACTGGTACTCGCGGAGCAGTGTCTTGCTCTGCCGATAACGGTATCGAAGTGAAGGACTTTGATATAACCAAGAATAAAAATATCGATGTTCTTGTCGCAGATTCTTCTGCTGTTCAGACTCATAATAAGACAACATACAGTCACAACGGAGTGCCGACACTCTTCAAACATAAGCTCTCTTATGTAGTGTTCACTGTCAAGACCGACAAATCTTACAGAGTGCTTGACGGCAATTTAAGTAAACCTGGTGACAAGATATTCACTCTTCAGAGCATTACCTTCAAAGGACTCAAGTATAAAGGTACTTATACTCAGTTCTCTGATGAGAAGTGGAAAGCAGATGAGGCTTCAACTGATCAGGTATATTTCAACCAGCCTACTGTCGGCCAGACTATTTCAAATTCTCAGACGACTCTCACAAGCGACCTGACTTTGAACTATTACCTCCCTCAGGTATTTACAAATGCACAGTATTTTGAGATAGTTTATACAATCAAAACTCAGGTTACTGGAACAGAGTCTGTTACAGAAACTGTTACAAGAAATGTATATCTCAATCCAGACAAGTCTGATGCAGCTGAAGCAGAGACTGTAAAACCGTTCGCTGACGGAAAATGGGAGATCGGCAAGAAATACACTGTCAATCTTACATTCTCTCTCGACGAGATTACCTGGGATCCTGCAGTCGAGGATTGGACAAACGTCGATGCCGGTGATGTTACAATCCAATAATGTTTGACAAACAAATAGTATATGATAATGAAAAAAGTATTTGTATTTGCGGCAGCGGTTGCCGCGCTTGCGTCTTGCGCGAAGAATGAAGTAGCGCTGACTCCTGCAGCAGATAAAAGTGAAATCTCTTATAATGTTGCTCCGAGAACTAAAGCGATTGATCCGACTCATCAGTCTGACTTCGATAAAGCCAATGTGTTCGCTTCTTGGGCATACTATCTTCCAAAAGAAAAAAATTGGGATGCGAACAAAGCTGATGCTCAGGATTATATCGTCAATTCAACAATCTCTTATCAGGAAGGAACTAGTACCTGGAAAGAGAAAGGCAAGTCATACTATTGGCCTAAGGATGGCGGTTCGCTTACATTCTTCGCTTATTCATTGAATAAAGCTAATCTGAACCTCGTAGATTCTGCAGCTCCAGACCCAGTCACAAATTGCGGTTTTACTTGCACAGCGGACGGCGGTATTCAGGGAGTGATTAACCTTGATGTAAATAAGAACACTGACTTCCTTGTTGCTGATATAGCAAAGGACAAGACCGCAAGTGTGAAAACTTATTCTTACAACGGAGTCCCTACTCTCTTCAGACACAGACTTTCAAGAGTTGCCTGCACAGTGGCTAAAGCGGAGGACTATCAGAATAAGAAATTTGAGCTTACTTCAATAAATTTCCTGAATGTCAGTCATTTCGGTACTTATGCTCAATTGCCAAACGAGTCTATTGCTGCGGGAACTACATTGGCCGATGAGAATTATACCGATGATACACAGTTGATTACTAAAACTGCAACTGCAGTTGACAAAGAGAATATTGTAATCTATATGCCGCAGTCTTTCGCAGATAATGCCAAGATTGAGGTTAAATATACCATTACAACGACTGTAGGTGATAGCGAAGTAAAAGAGGAGTGCACCTTCACAAAATCCCTGAAGGATATTTTCCCTAACAACTGGGAAATGGGTAAGAAATACACCGTAAATCTTACCTTCTCTCTCAACGAGATTACTTGGGATCCTGCAGTAGAGGACTGGACAACAGCAAACAGCGATATTACAGTTCTTTAAATTATAAATCTCCGTTTGGAGGGTGATACCTCCCGGAGGTTCAAAAAATGAAATGATGGGAAGAAACAGTATAATATCCAGACTTGATGCGGGGCTGTCTTTTGTGCGTTCCGCTGTTGCGAAGGCTATGTGCGCCTCCGTGGCTGTTGCGTGTATTCTGTGCTCTTCCTGCGTCAGCAATGTTCTTTCTCCTGATTCCGGCGCTCAGAACACTCAGCTCAAGTTCTGCTTGATTCCTGTCAAGACTTCGACAAAGGCTGTCGTAGTGTCCAAATTTCCGGAGGACGAGACATTCGGCACTTGTGCCTGGTATCTTCCATCCGGTAAGACTTGGTCTGCAGACGCTTCTTCTGCAATCTCTTACATCGGTCAAGAAGAAATCTCCTGCCAGAATTCAGTCTGGAAGGCTTGGGCCAGCGGTCAGATTTACTGGTGGCCGCAAGTCGGCACGCTGACTTTTTATTCCTGGTCTCCGTTCAGTCTCAAGGATAACGGACTTTCAGTGAGCAACACTTCAGGATTCAGCATAAGCGACTGGACAATGCAGAATACTCCCGGATACGGTTGCGGCAGTGCAGATGACGGTTGTGTTGACATCCTTCTGGCGCAGACCACGGACTGCAGGAAAACGGTCACCGGTGCGCCTGTCAATTTCGGCCATAAACTCTGCAAGGTGAGGGTAGTCGCCACTTTGGCAAAGGAACCTACCGAGTCGGAATCCGCTTGGAAGGTCAAGTCTGTCACGATTTCAAATGTTTATACGAAAGGCGGTTTCGTTACGGACAAGTGGGCTGTCCATTCAGACGTGAAGAATTACGTTTATGCTCCTGATTCGGATATTGAAATTGCTTACGGAAGCAATACGGTGATTTTTCCGGAAACAATGATGCTTCCGCAGTATATGACGGAAGACGGCAGGGCTGCAAGGCCTATAATTTCGATTACCTGCACAGATGCGAATGGTGAGGAGAAGACTTTGGCTGCCCAGTTGTACAACGATACTGCATCCGGCATTTCGGCCTGGAACGCCGGCAAGTATATTACTTATCTCATAACTATCGGAGAAGAAGACAGTTACATCGAGTTCGACGCAACTGCAGGTGACTGGAACTATGACAGCGGCGAGGATATAAACATCGGAATTGTTTCGGACTAATATTATAAAGACAGTGAACAGGATTTTATCATATATGAAGTTTTTTGTTGCGGTTGCAGTGGCTGCGACTGCGGTTTCGTGTATTGATAAGGTCCAGAGTTACGATGCTGAGAGGGTTATCACTTTCAAGGCATTGAAAGCAAGTAGCACCAAGTCAGAGTCACGCGGGATAGTTGACTCCGCATCTTTCAGGGTGTGGGGCTATACATTGCCGGCGAAGAACAATTGGAGCGATGATTTCGGGAAAGCTACGGCTGTCTTTGAAGGCGAGACGTTCTCCTGCTCCGATGGCTGTTGGAAAAGTGTGTCCGACTATCTGTGGTGCGACAAGAATTCGAGAATGAGTTTCTTTGCGGTGTCTCCGGCAGATGCCGATGCCACTTTCAGCAGGGATAAAGGTATCACTATTATCGGTTTCAAGGCCGAAGATCCTCTTGCAGCATCGCAACCGGTAGTTGAATTTGCCACACTCTCTGATGTGCGCAAGCCTGTTGCGGATGTCGCTACCGGAATCGCCTTCAGCAATGCACTTTGCGAGGTCGAGTTCTGGGCGAAGTCGGTCGCTTCGGATGACATCAAGTTGACGGTCACGAAACTCACGCTCAGCGATGTCGGCACTCAGGGGGACTTCCATTCCCTCCCGGTACCGGAATGGACAATATCAGGAGATAGGAAAAGTGTCACAGTGTTTGAAGGCAATGTCTCTCTCGGCGAGGATGCGAAGCCTCTCGGTACAGTATTGACAATGATTCCCCAGAACCTGAAGCCTACGATTACTCTTCAGTACAGTTTTGATTCAGGAACTGGCGGGGAGATTCAGAATATTGATGTGGAGATTGACAGGACAATGAAATGGGCGGTTGGAAAGAAGCGGATATATACATTCAAAGTGTCTCAGAATCTTGCACTTACGATTGACTCTTGTGTAACAGAAAATTCGTTATGATAGTCTGCAGAAATATAGTTGGATTGTTTCACAATGTTTTCCTGACGGCAACGGTTGTACCGGCAGCGTTGGTGCTCGTATCCCTATGTGGATGTAAAAAGACCGAAACGCCTGCTGTGGATGAAAGCGAATATATCTCATTCAACGGAACCGCATCCAAGACGGAGGCGTCGTCAGATGTTTCCAGTGCGCCGCAGACAAAGGTGGGGACAGAAAGTCTTATCAATACGAATGAGGAACTGCAGACGGAGCCGTTCGGTATCTTCGGGTATAAGTCGATAGACGACAACTCGAATTTTACTTCAGTATTCGAGAGCTCCGGAATGCAGAAAGTAGAATGGTCGGACGATAACTGGACTTACAGCCCCAAGCAGAAGTGGCAGAGAGCTATGCGCTACAGATTCCGCGCTGTGTGGCCGTATTCTGCGGAAGTCAAGGCTCAGTCCAATGCAAATCTGATTTCAGTAGACTATTCCATCGTAAGCCACAGTTACGACCTGCTCGGCGCGTATGCGACCAGATATCCAGTTTCGGAGGGTATCGGCCGAGTTACGATGAATTTCAGACATCTGCTTTCCGGATTGCGTTTCAGGCTTAAGTTCAAAGATACTATGGCAAATCCTGAAACTGCCTCAGATGCGGTCACCCGTTTCTATATCACCGGCATCTATCCGTCCGGGCAGTTGTTCTATGGGCTTACTTCGACTTCCACTGACCCTGACAATATCAGTTGGGTAACGAGTGAAAATACGTTTGAGAGCACTATCGCGATGCACGAATGGACCGGCAGCAAGGAATTCGGAGTGGAAGGATATAAAGGTGTCGCTCCAATCTATTTCACTCAGTCAACAGACGCTTCAGGGAATGTCACGACTGATGGAGCGGCGTTGATCGTGCCTCAGACCCTTTCTTCCAGTGTCGGAGATACTTATGTGAATTTCTATACCACAAGCGGCGGTTCGGCTCTGCATAAGGTGAAACTCCCGCAGCGTACCCTCGAACCGGGAAAGATATACACATATACTCTCATTCTTCACGGAACACAGATTCTGGTGACCGTGGACATTGCGGATTGGGATGAGATTCAGTCAAATATCGACATAGTGCTTTAGTGAGATGAGTAACGGAAAATTCATAAATACAGTTATGTGCCTTGCTGCTTTTCTTGCGGTTTCCTGCAATAAGGAAAGGCAGTCTTCAGGTTCAGACGAGTTGCGCGGGAAGGGGAATCTCCATATTGCCGTAAGCAATACGGCTACAAAACTGTCTGCAGTTGAGGGCGACGTTATGAAAACTCTCAGCCTGTGGCTGGTGGATACAAGCGACGAGTCTGTAATGGCTTTCAAGTCAGTAAGTTTCGCTGAACTGGCTTCCAGTCACGAGGTACTTATTGAGGATATACAGAGGGGAGACTATCGTCTATATGTTCTTGCCAATTGTACGGACTTAGATGCGGACTATACAGTAGGAAAGACAATCGACAATAATTTTACGCAGAAGCTTCTTCCGGAAATCACTTCAGGTCAGGCTCCTTCATTCAGTGAGGATACGGGAATGCCTTGCTCTTTAGTGCAGGATGTTTCGCTTACTGCCGGTGAGAACTATGTCTCGGCTCATTTGCTCCGTTGTGTGGGTAAACTGTCATTCCAGTTCCGCAACAACATATCGGATCACACTGTGGCGATTGCCAATATCGGATTGTCAAAGATGAACCCTACCGTGGGATATATGTTTGATCCGAATGACCATTCGATTCCTGCGTCAGCCGACACAGTGGCTTTCAAAGATATAGCGGACAATGAAAATATCATAGTGCTGGAGCCGAACAAAGCTTCTGAGGTATATACCAGTTATCTTTACGAGACGCCGGAGTCAAACTCTGCGAACGGAATGACGTTCCAGCTTTTCGGGGCTTTGTATGATCAGTCCGCCATTTATGATGACATCAAGGTCTCTTATAAGAACCAGTACGAGGTCTCTGACAATATTACGTCGCTGGGTGATGTTTCATCCGGTCTGTTCCTGCTTCGTTCAGCGGCTTCCGATACCTATTATATCGGTGTTGACAAGGACGAAGACAAACTTACTGCTCACTCGTTTACGTCTGATGACGAATTGCTTAAACACAGCAATTTCGAATATTATCTGTGGAGAATCTCGGATGCCTCAAGCGCGACATTCGCGAACTATGTGACGGGAGAATATATTACTTTGAACGGCACGACAGCAGGTTTGACAGAGAATGAATCAGACGCAACCGCTTTCACGGTTTCACGATCTTCTGCAAAATTTTCATTCAAGAACTCAGGCGGTTATTCGCTTACTTATGAAAATCTCACAGGAGTAGTCGGAACGACAGGCAAGGAGAGCCAAGATGTGACTAAATGGAATATAAGGCGTGGCAGCAGTGTCAGCAGCGTGGCTTATTTCGTGAATTCCGCTTATGATATTCCGCTAGTTAAGCGTCCTATAACTTATATCGACAAATACGGTAATTCTCAGAAATTGACCAAAATCAGTAGAAATGAGCACGTTACGGTTACGGTCAACATATTCTATAACCGCGAACTCGCGCAGTTTGATTTTGAAGTTGAGGGCTGGAGTTCTAAGGCAAGTGAGACAACATTTGATTGATTTCGAATATGAAAAGAATCATACATATACTTACATATATAGGATTGGCTCTTCTCTCCGTCTCTTGTATGAAAGAGGAGCTGTCAGAGAAAAAGCCTGCAGGAGTGTCAGGAGAGGGACTGCTTCAGTTGAACTTCGGTCCTAAAGAGAGCGATGTGGTCATCACGAAGGCGACGTTGAGCGAGAAGAACGAAAGCCAGATTTTCAACTTCTATGTTTTCGTGTTCGATGCCAACGGAAACAAGGCGGCCGGTGTGTATTTCGACTCGTCAAACCAGTTGACTTCAAAGGATGCGGTCACTGCCGCGACCGACAACTGCTGGTGGGTGAGCAATGCTACCTCCGACGGTGAGACGACTGCCGGAAGCGTGCTGGTCAAAACGTCCGCCGGTGAAAATATGTCGGTATATATGGTAGCAAACCTTGACGCCGATATGGTCAGGGTGTCTTCAGACCTGCTATCTGCATCAATACGCAACGAAAGCGACCTGAAAAACTTCAATGTCTATCTTAATCAGAGAATCGTCAACAGAAACGGTTATTTCCCGATGACAGGAAAACTGTCTGGCGTGAGCATCGCGAACAGCGGCAACAGTTCATCCAATGACGTCGTCAAGACTGTCATAACCGACAAGATGATGCTCAAGCGTATCGACTCGAAGATACGTTTCATATTCAAGACGGGAACTCGTCCCGATGACAAAGGCCAGGTTATCAAGTCTTTTGAGGCCAAGCAGTGGAAGGTTGTCAATGTGCCTAGAACAGCATATCTTTTCAGTTATGCGGCCAGAGGAATTACAGAGGAAAGAGGTCACGATTATGTTTCAGTGCCTCCTACCACATCTTCATCGGATTATTCCACTTATGCTAAGGATTTCTTCGATACAGATTTTGTGAACTTTGAAGACTTTCCATCTACCGGTACATCCGAGTTCTCGTTCTATATGCTGGAGAATCGTCAGATCCCTAAGAAGACTTTGACTGCATATCAGGACAGAAGCCGTCAGATGAAAACTTCCGGCGGTAAGAACCAGAGTTGCGGAGTTTCATATTCGCTTGACGGTGTATCATATAGCAGGGATATGCGTATGTTCGAGTATGCCAATGATTTCTCGACCTATGTTGTGGTGACAGGCTATGTGGAGATGGATCTCAAGAATGATTCGGCAGGTCAGGTGCTCGGCGGTGATGTGCAGTATATAATTCACTTGGGCAACTGGAGCGCTTCAATCGACAATTCTGACGGCAATCAGGGTGACGGTAAGGATACTTACAGCGGATTCGACAATTTCAATACTGAAAGAAATACCTCTTACACTTATACAGTGACCGTGAATTCCGTGAACAGCATTCGTGTCGAGGTGGAGTCCAGCAAGGGTGAGGTCTCGGATGTGATTGAAAATCAGCCGGGCGCAAGCGGGCAGATTTCCATTGCTAAGGAGACTATTACACTTTGTGACTGCCATTATGTGTCCAAGGTCATCAATTTCCACCTGTCCAATTTCTTCCAGAACGGAAATGTGACCAGCGACAACTGTATCGTTGATGAGTTGACTTGGGCAGTGAAGACTCCGTTCGGTGAGGGTGAACCGAAAAATGAGGGCGGAATCGACATTACTGAAGGTCTTGACTACAAGTGGGTACGTTTCAGACTCAACAAACAGGATTCCGACGGAAATTATTACACTGATAAGCGCAGAAAATATACACCGCGCGAGTTCAAAACTTATGAAACTAAGCGTACAGCGTCGGAGAATGCGGAGGATGACGGAACGGATGGTTTGGCCGGATATCATAATGACGGATCTATGGACATCAAGGACCTGGTGGCTTATGTTAAGAATCAGGTGCACAAGTTCATAGAGAATAGGGAAACGAGTGATTTCGACCACAAGAGTTCTACTGATATGACTGAACCGAACATCTGTTTCACGGTGTTTGTGGATGAGTATTACTACACTGAGAATCCGCTCACGCAGCAGAAGTCTTCGGATTTGTGGAAGAAGTTCGTGAACCAGGAGGACAGGAAACTTCACATCCTGTGTAACTCGGAGAAGAGCAAGGACTTGGAGTCCAGCACTACAGGTTCCGTCACGACTATCCAGCAGCACGCTATCCAGTGCATATATAATACGGATCAGTCTTATACGGCATTGCAGACTGCTTGGGGCGTAGAGAATGAGGACGAGTATGACGGTAGCTGGAAATATTGGAGCGCATCCGCTTCTTATTCTAATTATGAAAATCGTGGCAATACAAGCAATGTGAACGGCCTGTTCAACACTTGCAAGGAATGGGGATTGAGCCCTAAAAGTGCTTCTGACAATACTTTCACTACCGGAGTCGAGTGGGGTACTTTTATGGATTACGAGGTTTCCAATGATGAACCGCAGTTGAAGAGTGACTATCAGTATATGCGTTACTCTTGTATGACGCGTAACCGTGACAACAACGGAAACGGCAAGATTGACCGAGATGAAGTCAGGTGGTATCTGGCATCTGTGAACCAGCTCGTCGGAATGTTTGTTGGAGACGGACTGCTTAATTCGAATACGAAACTCTACAATAAATCTCCTGAAGAGAAGGCCTCATCAATAGCAAAGAATTGGCAACAACACGTCGTTTCTTCCACAAGTATATTCGCAGATGATAACAGAGCGGATAGAGTTGATGGTGGTAATGGCGCTTATGTGAGAAACAGTAATGACCCGACTATGATATGGGCGGAAGAGGGTATATCCACAAGTCATACTTATCATACTTGGGGAAGTGACTTGCAAGGTACCTCTGTGCGCTGCGTACGAAATCTTGGCTTCATTGACGGAAACTCGGATGAAACTTACGACATAGACAAGATGTACGATGACTATATCCAGATGGAAACGCGTACTGATTCCGACAACAAGAGTTACTATGTCTTTACTGCAACCCATTTGAATTCGCAGGCTCTACGTTACTATACTTCCAAGGAGTTGATTTTCTCTGACGAGCGTTCTTTGGAGAATAGGCTTTATAAGAAGTTTGAGACTTATCCCGGAGGCGCACAGTCGTTGGGTTCTGCAATGTATTTCACTGATTATAACAACAATGTGACCGCTGGGGTTGCGGCAGGTACAGGTAATCCGTACTGTCCTGAAGGTTATAGGACTCCAAGTCAGATTGAAGCCGCAGTGATGAAGTATTATATGGCTAGTTCTGAGAATAAAAACACATTGTCAAGAACTTATTGGTCATTCGGTCCTTATGGAACGACTGTTCACGACTCTGGTAAATCCGGTTTTGTGGTCAATGGCGGTAATGTGACTGTAGGTAGTAACGAACGACCTAGTGTAGTCCGCTGCGTCCGTGACGTCCGTGTCAACTAGTCTGTAATAAAACCGCAATTGTATTCGAATTGCGGTTTTTTTGATGACATTCCGTACTTGACTATTATTTTTTATAGTCATTGCGCACTGTATATTTTTACATTTTCAAGAAAAATCATAACTTTGGACGGTTATGATGACGTTCAGATTATTAGAGTTCCTCACGTACTTGTGTTGTGGGCTATCTTGTCTTATACTCGGAATAGTACTTCTAGGTGTTAGAAACAATTATTCCGGAGAGGGACGTGCTTTTCTGAATGTGAAACGCAATGTGGCATATGCTACATTTCTCGATGTATTCAATGCTATTGTTGTCATAATGCTCCAGTACTGGAAGGCTGATTATCTACTGGTTTATTATTTTCAGGCTCCTTTGCTGTTCTTCTTCCAGATGTTTATGGCAACTTTGGCCGCTCTGGAGCTTTTCAGATGCCCGGAAATCAAGAAGAGAACCGTTTATTCGCTACTAGTACCGGTCTGCACTTTGGGACTCATTCATTATGTCGCATTCTTTGTCGAGTACGGACTTGTTTTCGATGTGGAAGCTTACTATGAATATGTACAGACGCCATTTGCAAGGACCGTTCAGCTTCTGCTGTATGCTTTCATACTCATTGAAATATTGTGTCTAGGCGGACTGCTCACGAAATCAGTAGTGCAGTACAACAAGAAACTCGAGAGTTATTTTACCGGCAATACCTTGATGTCAGGAAAAAGACTGACTTCGTGGCTTTGGGGGTATTTCCTGTATGCCATATTGTCGATTGCTCAACTTGTCTGCTTTGATGAGTATTGGATGGTCGCGCTTATGATCATCTGCAACATTCTTTATATCCCGTTTGTCATATCACTGATAAATCTATATCGTCTTTTTGATAAACTGTCGCCGGCGTTTACATATATGGATTCGGTTGATTTCCATAAAACAGTGCCGTATGGCCGCGTTTCGGCGATTCCAGTGTCTGATGATGATCAGTATGACGTATATAACATTGTTGCGACATCGGAAAAGAATTCTGAGGGAGAGCGCCAGATTTCAATAGATTCTATTGTTACGGAATGGAAGAACCGTCCTCAGAGACAGTATCTTGAGGAGGGAATCACGATTGCTGATGTCGCCAAGTCAATGGGAGTCAGCCCGCGTCTGTTGTCTGATTTCCTGAACAATGTCTATGATATGAATTTCAATTCGTGGATTAACTCGTTGCGTATCAGTGATGTTCAGGCCAAGATGCTGGCAGAGCCGAGGTTGACTCTTGCCGAGTTGGCTGATTATTCCGGTTTTACCGATGCTTCCGCCCTGTCCAAAGCGTTCAAGAAAGTGACCGGGCATACACCTTCTAATTTCCGTAAGAAAAATTCATAAAGCGGCTGACTATCGTACAGCATATTTTTTACAAATGTGGTTGCTTTATGCTGTGCTGTCATTACGTTTCATCGAAGATTTACTTCAGATGTACCATAAAATCCTGCAAAATCGCGTTTTTTTTCGGGGGGGGGGTAAGTGTTTGTAAATCAGCGTGTTGGGCTGATTTTGGTAAATTTTTGACCGGGATTTTACAAAAGTTTTCAACTGACTTTTCTTGAATCTGTAAATTTTAGCCGACTATCTACAACGCAAAAATCAATTCCAGATTGTTACTTTGCAACAGTTCCGAGAGGAAGCGTCATAATAACTGTACGTGTGAATTAAAAAGGCTTGAGATAAGCCGACTCTATTAAAAACTGATATGATGTGGGTATCGCTGTTGAAAGACAGTCGCCCGAATAAATGAGGAAGGTTGAATACACTGTTCAGCCTTCCTCAGTTTGTTTCGGGTTGCCTATTCGGGACAGAATGATTATTTTTGCCGGCGTATTACTCTAAAATATGTAATTATCTCATGAAACGAACAAGGAACTGCCGTGTGGCAGCTGTCCTATTTTTGATGTCATTCCTTGTAAAGCCGGCATTCGCCGCAGATGACATCGATTCTCGGAAAAATTTATCTTATTCTCTTGATTCCGTATCAGTTACCGGCAGCAGAGTACCTATTTCACTGGGCAAAAGCGCTCGTATCGTGACATTGCTTGACAGTTCTGTCGTGGCATCTCTGCCTGTCGAAAGCGTTAACGACATACTCAAATATGTGGCAGGAGTCGATGTGCGTCAGAGAGGCGATATGGGTGCGCAGACGGATATTTCGATGCGTGGAGGAACAAGTGACCAGATTGCAGTTTTTCTCAATGGAATAAATATCTGCGACCCGCAGACAGGTCATAATACAGTCGATTTTCCTGTGGATATCAATGATATAGATCATATTGAAGTGCTTTCCGGTCCTGCCGGCGTGACCTACGGTTCGTCTTCATTAGTCGGTGCAATCAACATCGTCACCAAAAAATCCAAAGGAAATGAAGTGTCAGCCCACGTGGAAGGCGGTTCTTACGGCTTTTTCAACGGGGGAGCAAGAGTCGGCTTCTCGCATAAGAATTTCTCCTCGCAGTTGTCTGCCGGTTATCTCCGCTCGGACGGATACAGCAGAAATTCGGAAGGCGGACTCAACAGCGATTACGAAACGCTAAAGGCTTTCTGGCAAGGTACATATACCTCCAGTGTCGCGGACATAAGCTGGCACGCCGGAGTCAGCTCCAGAGATTTCGGCTCGAATACATTCTACAGCGCTAAATTCGATGACCAGTTCGAGCATACGCTCAAGACATTTGCGGCAGTGCAGGCTCAGACACACGGTTTTATAAAATTTCGTCCGGCAGTCTATTGGAACCGCGGAGAAGACAGGTTTGAACTTGTGCGCGGAAAACCGGACAAAGTTGCTTATAATCACCACCGTACGAGCGTCTGGGGCGTCAATCTCAACAGCTGGATAGAGACCGTAATCGGCAAGACTGCATTCGGTGCTGAGATGCGCAATGAAGATATTATCAGTACAAATCTTGGCGAGGCTCTCTCCAATCCTAAGAAAATTCACGGAAAGAGCGCTGGAGAATATGTTAAAGGCTTGAACCGCACCAATATAAGCATCTTCCTGGAACATTCTGTCGATATAAAGAATCTGTCTGCTAACGTCGGTGTGGCTGCAGTGAAGAATACCGGTAATGAGGATGATTTCAAGTTGTATCCGGGTGCGAACGTAAGTTATCGCTTCCTCGGTGATTGGAAGGTTTATGCTTCATATAATTCCTCGCTCAGAATGCCGACTTTCACGGAACTTTATTACTCTGTCGGCGGACATTCGGCGGACAAGAATCTAAAAGCTGAAAGAATGCAGTCAGTAGAAGGAGGATTGAAATTTTCCCGTCCGTGGATAAATGCTGTCGCTACTGTATATTACAATATGGGAAGCGATATGATTGACTGGACCAAGGACCTTTCCGAGGGAGATGATGCCCAGTGGAAATCCTGCAACTATGCGAAAATCAATACTTTCGGTCAGGAATTTTCGGTGCGCCTGGATTTCCCTTCAATGCTGGTAAGGGATGATTTCTTCCTGAGGACCCTGGATATGTCATACAGCCACATCTCCCAGGACAAGAAGACGGAGCCGGGAATCCAGTCGAAATATGCCCTTGAATATCTGAAACATAAGGTTGTGGTGAAAGCTGACTTCCATATATGGAAAGGCCTTTGCGCGAATGCTTCGTGGCGTTGGCAGGAAAGGGTAGGCAATTACGAGAAGTTCGAGAACAAGGTCTCTTTGGGAACAGTCGCTTATCGTCCGTATTCTCTCGTGGATGCGAGACTTTCCTGGACAGACAAGTTTAGAAATACAGGAAAAACGGCGTTGTCATACAGCGTGTATGCAGAGGTTAACAATATGCTCAATCATACATATTACGATTATGGCAATGTCCCTCAGCCGGGCATTACGGCGAAAGCCGGCCTGATAGTAAATGTCGGGATAAAACATTGATATGCAAACTGTTGATATAGAAGAAAAAGAGTTTATGATACCTTCTCCGGCGGGAGAAATATTTGCGGTCTTCAGCCCCGGAAAATCTGAGACTGCGGAGGTGTCCGGTGTGGATGAAAGCAGGAAGCCTCTGGTGGTTCTCTGCCACGGTCTGATGATGAACTGTGAGCAGAATCCCATTATGGGCGTATCGAAAATCTTTAATGATGCGGGATATGATACGCTCAGGTTTGATTTTCGGGGAAGCGGAAAAAGTAGCGGGCTCATTACCGAAATGACGCCGCTTACAGAGGTGGACGATTTGCTTTCTGTAATTTCGTTTGTCCGGGCGAAAGGGCGTCGTGTGGTCTTGTGCGGACATTCTCTGGGCGGCCTGGTTTCTTTGATAACTGCGTCAAAGTTGGCAGACTCGGCAGTAGCCGTAGCCGCATCCGTAGATTCGAATCTTGGTGCTCATCCGACTGAGGACAAGTGGGCTTTATCAGTTGAGGTGAAATCCGTTAAGGCAGTTTCGGATTTGAATGGGCAGATTGCCGTTGATTCAGATAGTCTAAATGTGGTAGATGCTTTGGTGCTGTTGGCTCCTGCGGTCAATATCGAGACGGATTCAAGAAACGGCCGTGTAGCAGACGTTCATTTTGATCCGGTGAATATCCCTGATGAAGTGGAGGTCTGGGGCTCGAAGCTCTCAAAACAGTATTTTGTCACGGCGCAGAATCTGAATACGTTTGAGGTGATTTCTCATTATAAAGGTCCTGTCTGCATTATGATGGGCGACAGGGATCGGATTGTAGAACTTAATCTCTCCGGACGTATTCTTGAGGCGTTGCCTCAGGCGGAATTGCACACGCTGGAGCACGGAGACCATCTCTTCTCCAGAGGCGTTCGTCTCCGCGCCGGCGTGATTGCTGTGGATTTTTGTAAGAG
The DNA here is from genome assembly GCA_963636275.1 of Acutalibacteraceae bacterium. Classification (GTDB taxonomy): domain Bacteria; phylum Bacteroidota; class Bacteroidia; order Bacteroidales; family UBA932; genus Cryptobacteroides. Next base: position 46,532 of record CAVHJF010000004.1, read on the forward strand.
ATTGGGTTATCTCCAATACTCGTAGAATAACGCGATGGATTCGATTCCGGCGTAGAACTGTCGCAGCAGATAACTCTCGTTAGGGGAGTGGATGGTGTCGCGTTCCAGACCGAAACCCATCAGGAGTGGGTCAGCGCCGAGAATATTCCTCATATCCGCAAGTACGCAGATACTTCCGCCACCACGGCTTGGCACCGGTTCAGTACCATATACCTCAGCCATTGCTCTGGACGCCGCCTTGTATGCAGATGATGTTATCGGGATAAGAAATCCGTTGCCAGCCTCCATCTTGTCCACAGTCACGTGGACGTATGGTGGAGCGATAGACAGAATATGATTTGCCGCCAGTTCAATAATCTTGTCGGCGTTCTGATTAGGTACGATTCGCATTGAGATTTTTGCGTGGGCTTCGGACGGAAGCACAGTCTTGCTGCCTGCTCCGGTATATCCTCCCCAGATTCCGCACACATCCAGACAAGGCCGTATGGCAGTCCTTTCCAGAGTCGTGAATCCCTTTTCTCCCTTTACTTCATCGATTCCGATGCTTTGTTTATATTCTTCCAGATCGAACGGAGCCTTTGCCAATTCGGCTCTGTCTTCTGTGGAAACCTCCACCACATCATCATAGAAGCCAGGAATCGTCACCCTGCCGTCCTCATCAATCAATGACGATATCATATCGCACAATGTGTTGATAGGATTGGCAACCGCTCCGCCGTAATGTCCGGAATGCAAGTCCTTGTCCGGACCTTTCACATTGACCTGCAGATAGGTGACACCGCGCATTCCGCAATTGATGGACGGTACTTTGTCTGAAATCATAGTCGTATCGGATACGAGGATGACATCGCATTTGAGCAGTTCCTTGTTCTTTTCAACCCATTCCGGAAGGCTTGCGCTGCCGATTTCCTCCTCACCTTCGAATATGAATTTGACATTGTGGCTAAGCAGACCCTTTCTCACGAGATACTCGAACGCCTTGACGTGCATAAATGTCTGTCCCTTATCGTCATTGGCTCCGCGGCCCCAGATTGCCCCGTCGTGAATCTCCGGCTCGAACGGATCTGAATTCCATTTTTCAAGTGGTTCTGCCGGCTGTACGTCATAATGCCCGTACACGAGCACTGTCTTGAACTCCGGATTTATGATTTTCTGTCCGAACACAACAGGATTGCCTTTTGTCTTGAACACTCCGGCCTCATCTGCGCCCGCTTCCTTGAGCAGCTCCGCGTATCTCTCTGCGCATCGCTGCATATCAGCCTTGTTCTCCGGTTTGGCGCTCACGGACGGTATGCGCATAAGTGAGAATAATTCGCTGAAGAAACGTTCCTTGTTGTCTTCAATGTATTGCTTGATGTCGTTCCTGTTGTCCATATTCAATGTGTTTTAATATATGTTGTCTAGAGATGGTGAATTTGCGCTCACGCATTCTTTCAAAGATAGTGGTTTTTACTGCTTTCACAAAGCCCGTGCGCTGATGTTTCGTGAAAATGAGAGTCTTTCATAAATTAAGATTTTTCATTTCGATACGAAAGCGGAAAAACTTTTATTGCGAAATATTAATTCCCGGATAAATCATTTTACGACTAATTATGTTCAAAATATCGCTAATAATGTTCTTTCGTTTGAAAGGTTATAAAATCATTGGAGAATAGGCTTGAATTTTGTATTTTTGCTACACTTTGGAATAAAACGATTAAACTATATATGGAGAACAAACTACAGGAATTGACGGACAAACTTTACAACGAAGGTCTGTCAAAAGGTAAGACCGAAGGGGAAGCTTTTCTTGCAAAAGCACGCGAAGAGGCTGCATCGATAGTTGCCGCTGCTGAGAAGGAAGCCGCCGAGATTAAGGCGAGGGCTGAAAAAGAGGCTGCCGACTATAAGACAAAGGTTTCAGGCGATCTTAAAATGGCTGCGGCGCAGAGCATACAGGCTACAAGAAAAGATATAGAGAATCTTATTGTCTTCAAGGCTTCGGAGCCAGCTGTGGAAAAGGCTCTTTCTGATGAGGCATTCGTGAAGGAGATTATCAAGTCTGTAGCCGAGAAATTCAGTGCGGAAGAGGCTGTTGACCTCAATCTGGTGCTTCCTGAGTCGCTCAAGTCTGCCCTTGAACCATTCGTTAAAGGCGAGTTGGCATCCATTCTCAAAGGCGGTGTCAATGCAGAATTCTCCAAGAAAATCTCAGGAGGATTCAAAATCGGACCAAAAGACGGAAGTTATTTCATAAGCTTTACTGACGAGACATTCAAAGAACTTATCAGTGAATATCTGCGCCCTGCTACGCGAAAATTGCTCTTCGGAGACGGCGAATAAGTTTAATACACACAACAAGTTAGATGCTTGAATAACTTAAATGAGCAGAAATTACGAGTACATAATAGCAGGTCTTCCGGATATAAGTCCCGATTGGAGAGGCGCTGACGCCGATACGGTCGACTCGATTATCCAGGATATCAGAGAACAGTGCAGTGCTGCGGACAACAAATTGATTGACATTCTCTTGGATGGATATCAGGACGATAAACTGAATCAGGAATTCTATGAGAATGCGCTCAAACTCAAGAATAAATTTCTCCGCGGATATTTCCGTTTCGATCTTGAGATGCGCAATGCCAAGGTGCACTATCTGAACAAGGCGTTGGGGCGTCCTGCGGATACCGATATCTTTATGGAGTTGGAAGATGATTCTGACGAGACTCAGAAACTTCTCGATGCTGTCTTGAATACCGATGATATACTTCAGAGAGAACGAGGCCTGGATGATTTGATGTGGGCCAAAATCGATGCTCTCTGTACTTTCCATTATTTTGATATGGATGTGATTCTGGGCTTCATCGCCAAGTTGCATATCGTGTCAAGATGGCTCAAGCTCGATCCTGAGTCAGGAAAAGCTATGTTTGCACGTCTGGTAAACGAGGTGAAAGGCTCATATACCGGAATACGCGAGGCGGCGGACAAGGCTGTCAGTTAATGTTGAATATTAAAAAATTACTATAGATGAAAACAAAAGGAAAGGTAACGGGCATAGTCTCAAACCTTGTCACAGTTGAGGTTGACGGACCTGTGGCTGAGAATGAGCTTTGCTATATTACCCTGGGAGAAACAAAGTTGCTTGCCGAGGTCATCAAGGTCAAGGGCAAGAATGTTTCCGTCCAGGTTTTCGAGAGTACGCGAGGCCTGAAAAATGGTGACTCAGTTGAATTTGAGGGGCGAATGCTCGAGATTTCTTTGGGACCGGGACTGCTTTCTAGTGTCTATGATGGTCTTCAGAATAACCTCGCGACAATGGAGAGCGTATTCCTGAAACGCGGTGAATATACAGAACCGCTGGACCATACCAAGCTTTGGGACTTCACTCCACTGGCAAAGCCGGGAGACAGTGTAGTTGCGGCTGATTGGCTCGGCGAAGTCAAGGAAGGATGGCTTCCTCACAAGATTATGGTTCCGTTTGCGCTGAAAGGAACATTTACTGTCAAGAGTATAGTGCCTGCAGGTCAGTACAATATAGACCATACTGTGGCTGTGCTTACGGATGAAAACGGCGAGGACGTCCCGGTCTCCATGGTTCAGAAATGGCCGGTGAAAGTGGCTGTCAAGTCATACAAAGAGAAACCGCGTCCGGACAAGATTATGGAGACGGGTGTCAGAGTAATCGACACTTTGAATCCTATCGCTGAAGGCGGTACGGGATTTATTCCTGGACCATTCGGCTGTGGTAAGACAGTGCTTCAGCACGCGATTGCAAAGCAGGGAGATGCGGACGTGATTGTTATGGCTGCCTGCGGTGAGCGTGCAAATGAGGTCGTGGAAATCTTCACTGAATTCCCTGAACTGATTGACCCGCATACCGGACGTCATCTGATGGAGCGTACTACCATTATATGTAATACTTCCAATATGCCTGTGGCTGCCCGTGAGGCATCCGTTTACACGGCGATGACAATATGCGAGTATTACCGCGCAATGGGACTCAAATGTCTGTTGCTTGCCGATTCGACATCGCGTTGGGCTCAGGCTTTGAGGGAAATGAGTAACCGTATGGAGGAGCTCCCTGGAGCGGATGCGTTCCCTGTTGACCTTTCGGCGATCATTTCCAACTTCTATGCGCGTGCAGGAATGGTTGTGCTGAACAATGGCAAGACCGGTGCTGTTACATTCATCGGAACAGTATCTCCTGCGGGCGGTAACCTCAAGGAGCCTGTAACTGAGTCAACCAAGAAGGCTGCAAGATGTTTCTACGCATTGGAGCAGAGCCGTGCCGATCAGAAGAGATACCCGTCTGTCAATCCGATTGACTCATATTCTAAATATCTGGAATATCCGGAAATTAGCGAATTCCTTGACAATAAGATGGAAAAAGGCTGGGTGGAGAAAGTCACCAAGGCCAAGAATATCATCCGTCAGGGACGTGAAGCGTCAGAGCAGATTAACATTCTCGGTGATGACGGCGTTCCGATGAGTTATCACGAAACATTCTGGAAATCAGAACTTTTGGACTTCGTATTCCTGCAGCAGGACGCATTTGATGCAGTCGATGCACTCTGTCCTCTTGAGCGCCAGAAATATATGTTGAATCTCATCCTCGATATCTGCGAAAGAAAATTCAAGTTCGATGACTTCGAGCAGTGCCGCAATTTCTTCAAAGAAATGATAAATATTATGAGGCAGATGAACTACTCTGAGTTCAACAGCGAGGCATTCGAGAATTATAAAGCAAAACTTTCAAAACTTCTGGAAGATAATGGCAAATAAAGTTTTTCAAAGAACATATACACAGCTGGACACAATTACCAAGGCGACCGTATCGCTCAAGGCGTCAGGTGTTGCCAACGATGAACTGGCTACTGTTGACGGACGTCTTGCGCAGGTCGTGAAAACCAAAGGTGACGCGGTTACGTTGCAGGTTTTCTCCGGCACGGAGGGTATTCCTACAAATGCTGAAGTGTCATTCCTCGGCGCGCCTCCGACATTGAAAGTGAGTGACCAGCTTTCCGGACGTTTCTTCAATGCTTACGGACATCCTATTGACGGCGGTCCTGAGGTGGAAGGCGAAGAACGTGAAATCGGCGGACCATCCGTGAACCCTTATAAGAGACGTCAGCCGTCAGAATTGATTCCTACAGGTATCGCCGGCATTGACCTTAACAACACTATCGTGTCCGGCCAGAAGATTCCGTTCTTCGCGGATTCAGACCAGCCGTACAACCAAGTTATGGCAGAGGTGGCTCTCCGTGCGGATGTGGACAAGATTATCCTCGGAGGAATGGGTCTGACCAATGATGACTACCTGTTTTTCAAACACGCTTTCGAGTCTGCCGGAGCATTGGACAAGATTATCTGTTTTGTCAATACGACGGAGGAGCCTCCTGTAGAGCGACTTCTGATTCCTGATATGACGTTGGCCGCTGCTGAGTATTTCGCTGTGGATAAAAACGAGAAAGTGCTTGTGCTGCTGACAGATATGACCCTTTATGCGGATGCGTTGAGTATCGTTTCCAACCGTATGGATCAGATTCCTTCAAAGGATTCAATGCCTGGCTCACTCTATTCTGATCTTGCAAAAATTTACGAGAAGGCAGTGCAGCTTCCTGAGGGCGGTTCCATCACCATCATTGCAGTGACAACGTTGAATGACGGTGACATTACTCACGCCATCCCGGATAACACCGGTTACATAACCGAAGGGCAGCTCTATCTTCGCGCGGATGCGGATTCCGGAAAGGTCATCATCGACCCGTTCCGTTCGCTTTCCCGTCTGAAACAGCTTGTACAGGGCAAGAAGACACGCGAGGACCACAGTCAGGTTATGAATGCGGGCGTGCGTCTTTATGCGGATGCGCAGAATGCAAAGACAAAGCTTGAGAACGGATTTGATTTGAGCGATTACGATCACCGTTGTCTGGAGTATGCCAAAGAATATGCTACAAGGCTGCTCTCCATCGATGTCAATATCTCCATCACGGAGATGCTCGACACAGCCTGGGAGTTGTTTAGCAAGTATTTCACGAAGGCAGAGACCGGTATCAAGCAGGCTTTGATTGACAAATATTGGAAATCGTAAGCCTTATCATTATAACGAAGATTTAATATGGCAATTAAATTCCAATACAATAAGACGTCGCTGAACAATCTCGGCAAGCAGCTGAAGATGCGTCAGAAGGCACTCCCTACGTTGCAGAACAAGGAGTCAGCGCTGCGCCTCGAGGTCCGCAAGGCCAAGGAGCGTTCGGTGAAGCTTATTGAGGAACTGAATGCCTCGATGAAGAAATACGACTATCTGGCCGCATTGTGGAATGAGTTTGAGCCGAATCTCATATCTATAACTGATGTGGATTTGGTGACAGTCAAACTGGCTGGAGTTAAAACGCCGGAGCTGAAGGAGATTCATTATGAAATCCGCCCTTTCAACGCGTTCGTCAAACCTGCCTGGTATGCTGACGGAGTGGCTATCCTGAAAGAGATGACACGCCTCGGAATTGAGTCGGAAGTCTATCAGGAGAAGAGTCGTATATTGGATTGGCAGAGGAAGAAGACTACTCAGAAGGTCAATCTTTATGAGAAAGTCCAGATCCCTGGCTATCAGGAGGCTATCAGAAAAATTAAAAGATATATGGAGGATGATGAGAACCTGACCAAGGCATCGTCCAAGATAGTTAAGAGCCGCCACGAAGAGGAAGAAGCTATGGAGGAGCTGCAGAATGATTAGTCCGATGACCAAATACTCCTTTATCCTGCTTTCAGGTGATCAGGAGAAGTTCCTTGAAGACGTACGTCAGCTCGGTGTCGTTGACATAACGAGATCAGTGAAGCCTGTCGATGAAAAGTCTTCTTCGATGCTGGAGAAAATCTCCGAGATAAAGAGAGTCTTGACTGTAGTCGAGAATGTGGATTACAGTGCAGAACCGGATTACTCTGAGATTCAGTCGGTTGCTGACAGCATTGTCCTGGAGTCAGGATGCGATGCTAAAATCAAGACAGTTGAGAATGCTCTGGATGAGTTGGAATCATTGAAGGCTGAGTTGAGGACTGCTGTGAAAGAGAAAGTTTCCAGACTTCCGTGGGGAATATTTGATGCAAAGCGTTTAGAAGAACTTGAATCCGCAGGATACAATGTGCATTTCTATTCCGTTCCGGAAAAGAAGTTCGATCAGTCTTGGAAGGACTTGTATGCTCTGCAGGTTGTCAATACCATAGACGACAACGTATTTTTCGTTACCGTGTCTCCGGCTTCGGAAGAGTATTCATTCCCTGTCCCTGAAATTCAGAGACCGCAGGGCGACTGGCAGGATAGCGAGAATTCAATCAAGAGAATAGAGGAAGAGATTGTTTACAGTAAGGCTAATCTGTTGGCTGTCAAGTCATCTGTTGAGGAACTCAAGTCGGGATACGACAAACTTCGCGGAGATCTGGACCTTTATCTTGCAGGTTCTGCGGGCGAGAAGAGCTCCGAGAATATGATTACGGCGTTTGTCGGCTTTGCTCCTTCTACGGAAGATGCCCGTCTTTCCGCCGAGTTCGACAAGATGGACATATACTGGTTCAAGGAAGATGCAGTGGAGGAGGACAATCCGCCGATAAAGCTTCGCAACAACAAGTTTATCAGTATGTTCGAGGTCCTTACCGGAATGTACGGTATGCCTGTTTACAGCGAGTTTGACCCTACGCCTATACTCGGCCCTTTCTTCCTGCTGTTCTTCTCTATGTGTATGGGCGATGCCGGATATGGTATTCTGCTCATTATCATAGGTTTGCTTATGAAGAAATATATGCCTTCGATGAAGTCGATGGCCCCGCTTGTCACTACGCTCGGAGTCGGGACATTCTTTGTCGGTACCATATTGGGCACTTTCTTCGGCATATCTCTGGCCGGCGCATCTTGGGTGCCTGACTGGCTGAAGAGTTGTATGATAACAGGTAAGGTGGCTGGCTATGACGCTCAGATGGTATTGGCAATCGGTATCGGTGTTGTTCATATCTGCCTTGCTATGATTGTGAAGGCTGTCGGATACACCAAACGTTTCGGTTTGAAGCACACCATAAGCACTTGGGCTTGGCTGGTCCTCATACTTGGAGGTCTTGCAACTGCCGGTCTGGCGCTTGCAGGTGTCATTGACGAGACGGTGACAAAATGGATAGTCATAGTTGTCGGCATAATCTCGGGTTTGGGAATATATGTTTTCAATACTCCGGGACGCAATCCTCTCATCAATATCGGTGCGGGGCTCTGGGATACCTACAATATGGTTACCGGACTCTTGGGTGACGTCCTCAGCTATATACGTCTTTATGCGCTCGGACTCGCCGGCGGAATGTTGGGCGGAGCGTTCAACGATCTCGCTTATATGGCATTTGACGGTATGCCTGTAGTAGTCAATTATATAGCTTTCGCGCTCATCGTCCTGTTCGGTCACTCGTTGAACCTTGCGATGTCCTGCCTGGGAGCATTCGTGCATCCTCTGCGTCTGACATTCGTCGAGTATTTCAAAAATTCGGGATACGAAGGCAGGGGAGTGGCTTATAACCCATTGACAAATAATAAATAAACATAAAATTTTAAAACATTATGAACGAAATTCTTGGATATCTCGGCTTCGGACTGATGCTTGGTCTCGCCGGAATCGGAAGTAGTATCGGAACAACAATCGCGGGCAATGCTGCTGAAGGCGCACTCAAGAAGGCTCCTGAGAAGTCAGCCAACTATATGGTGCTTTCCGCTATGCCTGCAACACAGGGACTTTACGGATTTGTAGCGTTCCTTATGTGGATGGGACGCGATTTCGCTGAGCAGGGCCCGCTTCTTTTCGGTGTCGGTCTTGCAGTAGGTCTTGTATGTATGATTTCCGCTATCCGTCAGGGCCAGATTTGCGCCAACGGTATTGTCGGCATCTCCCAGGGACACGATGTGCTCACCAACACTATGATTTATGCCGCATTCCCTGAGTTCTACGCTATCCTTTCACTGGTCGGCGCGCTTATGGTATAGCATTTCCAAACTGCTTCGTAACAGCAAGTAAATACAAATCACTTATATCGAGGATGGCCAAAACTAAGGTCATCCTCGTGTTTTTTTACCTATATCTCAAGTCCACGTCAGAGAAAATGGCAGATAAATCGGATTTATTAAAGGTAGTGGTCGATATTTTATTTGCTTCGCCATTGGCCGGCGGACATTCCGGTGAGGCGACGGAAATCAGTGTGGAAATTGCTACCGTCGCTGTAGCCCACGAACTCACTGACCTGTTCTACAGTCATTTCCGGATGCTCACTGAGCATTGTGCAGGCATCTCGCAACCGCAATCTGTTTCTCCAAGTGCGGAAGTCCATACCGTTCTCGCTTTTCATAAACGCCCGCATTGTAACTGCGTCTGTATTAAGTTCTTGTAGGATGACCTTGTAAGGAATATCCCGTTCACGGTATTTCCCGTCTGCTTCCCACTGTGCCAGGCGTTCACGGAGTTCCTGCCTCTGGGCTTCGGGAATGGCGGGTTGCGTCTTTGGAGAGGCTGTGGTCTGCGGCCTTCCCTCAAACTCTTTATTGGTGACATCATTGTTGGCACTGTCTGAATTATCATAGCCGGTCCTAGTGCCGTCTGAGATTGCCGGGAGTATGAATGATGTACTGCCCACATAGCGTATGGTGCACAGAGTTACGAATGTGTAACACGCCAGATATGTCGGGACGAAAATGATATAGAACCACGGCCCGGTAAAGAGTGTGCAGATTGCCAAGAGTCCGATTGTGAGCATCAGAATGAATCCGGCTCTGATATGGCTGAGCCTTGGTGCACATTCTTCCGCATAATACTCGTTTGCCTCTCTGAGCGTCTCCCCGTGCGAACGGAAGAAGCTGAAACTGTAGAGTATGAATTGGAGAACAAGCAGGACAACGGCTCCGTAGAAAAGCGGACGATATAGTGCCGGGGTGAGAAACATCGCCGCATACAGTATCAAGGATATTCCCGTTACGACTGCAATCTGGCTCCCGACCCATTTCCCGGTGACTTTGTCCGGACGGATGAATACAAGCAATGTCCCGGTAAACAGCAGTGCCTGATAGGACGCGACAATTAGCGTATTCAATCTGTCAAGTTCCTTGTCATAACCGGTAAAATAACAGACCAAGTTCAGCATTGAAAGGGTGATGAACGATACTGCCAGCGTAGTCCTGGCTTTCCTGAATTTGGTAAACTCCGGCTTATGCGGAATCTGTAGGCTCAGAATGATTGCTGCAAGCGCGGCAATGACTCCGGAGGCAAGCAGCATAAGGTCACAATATATTCTATCATTCATCATTTCTATCTTTTGACTGGCTAAAAATACGTCTTTTGGACTTTGTTTCATCAAAAATAGTGAAAAAGCCGGCTCCGCAATATAATTTTAACTGAATAAATAGGTTGAGGTAGGTGGCTGATTTATAGACTAAAATATAAAAATAGGAAATCATGAGAAGAATTATTTTACAATTGATAGCAGTAACGGCTATCGTGGCTATTGCAGCGTCTTGTAACAAGGAAAAATCAGGTGAATCGAGACTTCCAGCCAGCGTCATAACGGTTACTGCAGATACCTGGGATATCGACTATGCAGCTCAGGAGATGACCGTCCGTTTTGAAATCGAAAAGCCTCGTGACGGAGTGGAAATCTTATTTACAACAATGGCAGACTGGGTGAAAATAGGAACTCCCGGAGATTCTGAAGTGAAACTCGAGGTTGAACAAAACGAGGACAGGACACAGGTGCGTACTGCTTACATAATAGTATACTACGATGACCTCGACCCGCAGGAGTTTACTCTTACGCAAGACTACCTTCACGCTCAGATTGTGCTCTCGCGTCAGAGTGAATCAGTTGACCGTCAGGCTCAGGAAGTGTCTGTTCCGGTAGAAATTAAGGACCCGGTCTATGATGGAAGTATCAGCGCGGATGTTCCGGTAGAATGGATTTCTGCGGAGCCTGAGGCTGATGGTCTCAAACTTAATGTACAGGAAAATACGACAGGCGAAGAAAGATCATCAACTGTGACTGTCAATTATCCCGGGGCGGAGCCTGTTACTCTGAGCCTTGTCCAAAAGGCTGTCAAGGAATATGAGACGGTTACCGGCATAAAGTGGGCGTTGTATAACTGTGGCACCGACGAAGATAATCCTTATGGCGTATTGTATAATTGGAAAGAACGCGCGACTGCTTGTGGAGATGGATGGCGTCCGGCAAATTACAAGGAGATGGATATTCTTTTCTCAAGCGCTTCGGAATTTACGTCTCACAACGGTGTGAAAGGTCGCTGGTATTCAGGGAAAACTGACTATGCTGAGGGGGTTCCGTGTATTTTCCTGGCGGCTGCCGGTGGTTGTTGGGCAGGAGATACAAGAGGTCAGGGAGAATTCGGGTATTTCTGGACCGATGATGCCTGGAATAATGGTGCCAGTATGGGTGGACGCAGATTCACAACGACCGATGAAGGCTTTTATTCGACATCGTCCCTGAGCATAAAGGATGACTTCAAATTCTCTCTCCGATGCGTTAAAGATTGATAATATTTATATAACAAGCGATTCCGTGAGCATTCCAGAAAATTTTTCAAAAATTTCTGCGATTCGCTTGCGGAATAGTTTTTTTATTGTAGATTTGCAGTGTACTAATAAACTCATACACTATGATAGATATTAAAAATCTCGGTTTCAGCTATGGCAGTACACCGGTGCTGAAGAACATTACAATGACATTGGAGCCGGGTAAGATTTATGGCTTGCTCGGCGAAAACGGTGTCGGCAAAACTACATTGCTGACATTGCTCTGCGGCCTTAAAAAACCGGATGAAGGAAGCATAGAGGTCGACGGAATGAATCCGTATAAAAGAGAGCCGGAACTTCTTGGACGTCAGTTCTACCTTGCTGACGAGATGCAGGTCCTCCCAATGACGGCAGAAAAGTATGCGCTCGCGACAGGGCAGTTCTGGCCAGGGTATGACCATAGCAGATTTCTGGAGATTATGGCTCTGTTCGAGAATGACCCTTCAAAGAAATTGAACGAGATGTCCACCGGTCAGCTTAAGAAGACATACATCTCCTTTGCGATGTCGCTCGGTTGCAGATTCATTTATCTTGATGAACCCACCAACGGCTTGGACATCCCTTCAAAGGCCCAGTTCAGAAGTGCTTTGATGAAATACACAGATGAGGAAAGCACGATAATCATTTCCACACATCAGGTGAGAGATCTCGAGAATGTGATTGACCCTATAATTATCCTCGACCGTCAGGAAGTGCTTCTCAATGCAAGTATTGAGACTATTTCCAAGAAACTATATTTTGATTACGGCACTGAGCTGCATCCGGACGCCCTCTATTCCGAGCAAATTCCAGGAGGATATATCCAGGTGCTTCAGAATGTTGACCTGGCCGACAGCAAGGTGAACATCGAGGCGCTTTTCAATGCCGTACATTCGCATAAAGAGCTTGTAAAAAATCTTTTCCGCGTTGATTCTGAAAAATAATCTGCTATGAACAATACATTTTCATTCAGCCGTTTCGGCAAATATTTCAAATATGACTTTCTCCGTTGGATCTCGTCTTGCGGTCTGCCGGTGCTGATGACATCACTTATGCCGGTGATTCTGTACGCAATCATTGCAATATATGGTCTTGTGTTCAAGGACGGATTTGAGGCGCCAGGGATTACCGTACGTGCGTTCATTGCTTTTTTTGCGACTATTGTGCTAGTAATTACATATCCGGCAGCGATGTACGGATTCATTACCGACAAGAAAGCCGGCTCGATGTTTCTGATGTTGCCGGTATCTGTTGCGGAGAAGTTCGCATCGATGATTCTCAACACTGTGATATTGCTTCCGGTGATGTTCGGAGCTGTTTATTTCATTTCAGATGCGATTATATGTCTGTTGGATCCAAGTTGCGGCAGTACTTTGTTCGCATCTGCGGCAGATATGCTGAAAATCGTATTCAGAGGGGCTTGGTCAAAGGAAGTGCCGATATCAGTCAGCATGTACTCCTTACTTGCGAATTTTGCAAGTTGTCTGCTGTTCTTCCTGTTGGGTGCAGTCCTTTTTAAAAAACATAAGAAATTCTATCCGATACTCATCTTGATTGGTATCCAGATGCTGCTCAGCCTTTTGGTCGGTGTCCTTGTTGCGACTGGTCTCGGCAATCCGGAGTTTATGGAGGGGTTATCCGCTAAATTTGTTGACCATACTGATGCCATAGAAGGTTGCCTTACCGCATTCAATGTGTTCTCTTTCTGTTGGGATACGTTGGTGATAGTTGGACTCGGAGCCGCCGTATTCTTCAGAGTAAAAACACTGAAACACTGATGTGCCGGCTGTCTTTCAAAACAGTTTCTAATGAGATTCAGAACAGTTTCTAAAATTGCATTCTATGAATTTTGATGAAAATAAACCGATATATCTTCAGATATACGACTCAATATGTGACCAGATAATTGACGGAACGCTTGTTCCTGACGGAAGAATATTGTCAGTGAGGGAGTATGGAGCCAACCTGGGCGTAAACCCCAATACGGTGATGCGTACATATGAAAAACTCACATCTGACGGTATCATATACAACAAACGCGGACTGGGCTATTTCATATCAGCAGAAGCGAAAGATAAAATTATTGAAATGCGACGCAAAGAATTTATACAGGAAACGTTGCCCAAAATACGAAGACAGATGCGTCAGCTTGGTTTCGGTCCGGAAATATTTGAAAATGACAATATGTAAATAATTATGAAAGCAATAAAGGTTATTTTAGTTTTTATTTCGGTTTTAGCGTTGACTTCGTCTTGCATATTCCGTGTTGATACAAATAGGATTATGAATGAGTTGATGAAGGGTACTAAATTGAAGGCGAGCCGTGTTTATGTGACCAAGGATACGACCGTGTCTCCGTTCTCGCAACTGAATATCAGCAACTCTGTTTCTGTGTCATTTGTGCAGGATCCGACCAAGAATTCAGTCTCAATATTTGCTTCTGACAATGTGATGCCTTATGTCTGGGTCAGTTCCGAGGACGGACGTCTGGAGATTTCGCTTGACCCGGAAGGGAAAGTTTGTCCGTTTGTCGATTGGGGTGAAATCAGTGTTGTCGTTTATGCACCGGCATTGAACGGCATTAGTGTCGCAGGCTCAAGTTTATTCAGCTGCACTCATCTGGAACTTTCCGGAGATTTCCAGGCCTCAGTGGCGGGAAGCGGAGATGTTGTGTTCGGAACACTTGTTGCGAATGCCACGAACTTGAACGTGTCAGGCTCAGGATCTATAGAAATTGAAACTTTCAAGGCTGGGGACGTTAATGTCCAGGTGGCTGGCTCAGGAGATATGGACTTGAAAAATGTTGATGCCAAGTCAATCAGTGCAAATGTGGCAGGAAGCGGAGAGGTTGATCTGGCCGGAAGGGCGGACAGTGCTGTTTTCTATGTCGTCGGCAGCGGAGAAGTCGATGCGAAAAAATTCCGGGCTGAAGAGACACAATGTTCTGTCAGCGGCAGCGGTTCAGTGACCTATCAAGATGCTGACGGCAGGGTCAAGAAGGCAAACAAATAGTTTAACATAGATATATACATTTAAAACTCGCGCCATACCTGTGACAGGCCTGGCGCGAGTGTTCTTTAGTCGAGGAAGGTCCAGCGCAGACCGAATCCGATTGAGAAGTTGGTAGGCTTGTCCGTGTAGATTGTCTTGACCTGAGCGTTGCTCTTGAAGTGGTAGTTTATGCCAGGCTCCACGAATATGCCCAGTTGCGGCAGGATGTTGCATTGCACACCCACGGCTGCATTCGTGGACCATTCCAACTCTTTCGGCTTGATTGAACGCTTGGTCGAATTGACATATTCGCCGTTCGTGTAGTTGTCGAGGTTAATCCTTCCTCTCACGGCCTTCTCCATCATTCCTCCCGCACTTACATAGAAGTCAACATATCTGGAACTGAAAATGTCGAATGACAGGTTCAGCGGAATACCTATATAGTTGAATGTCTGTTCTCCTTTGCTCCAAGTGCTAAGATTCTTGCCTCTCTTGATGTCTGAATTCAGGATTGCGTAGGATATTCCGGTTTCTATTCCGAATCTCTTTCCTATGTCATATCTTACTGCCACTCCGATTTTTACCGGCATCTTATGGATATATTCCATATCGATTTCCGGTACATTGTCGGCGAGCATATCGGTTCCCTTTTCTGAAAATTCCGGGTCAACCCAACCTGTGGAAGCATCCGGCTCCAGCGGGTTGCTGCCGAGAACTCCGCTCATACGGATTTTTTCTCTTCCGGTCGCTTCTCCTGCACCGTTGGCGAGAATGCTGGCGCTGAATATTCCACGCTTCTTTTTGGTCTTCTCCGGGTTCTCCGAGAGGTATCTTCTCCACGCATCAGCCTCGCTTTCTTCCTCGGTCAGTTCATCGGATTCTGCATTGACGATTTGCGTCTGCCCTTCAGACTCGACATTTGCCAAATGCGTATTCTCATTGTCGTAGGCGGACTGAACTTCTGGGCCGTCCGTGGAATCTGTGTTCTGCCCATCGGATGTGGCGCCTGCTAGATGAGTTTTCTCGTTTTCGTTGGCTGATTGTTCTTCAGACTTGTCCTTGGAACTGTAGCCCTGTTCTTCAGAATTAGATTTCAGAGCTTCAGATGAAGTACTGGAGATGTTTTCAGATTCTTCTGCAACTTTGTGATTACCAGTAACTTCTTGGTTATCGACTTCCTCGCCGGCCTCGGAACCTTTGTGCGCTGTCACTCCTGCATTCTTAGAGGAAACTCCTTCGGTATTATTGTTTACTATTTTTGTGTTTTGTGTTGGAGTTTCCGTTGTTGCTGAGCCTGGCGTTGAAGTCCCTGGCGATGCGCTACCCTGCATTGTTGTTTCCGACATTGCCTTCGCAGTGTTCCCCTCTGTGGCCCCGATTCCCGAACTGCTCTCAATTGTCTGTGCTGCAGTTTCGTCAAGATCGTCGTATTGAATTGTCGCCTTGTGATTGTCCTCGGCCGGAAGAATGTCAATGTTGTCGGCCGTCAGATTGCTACCCTTGTTGTCGGCTGCATCAAACGCGAAGAATATACCTGTTGCCAATGCGGCTGCGGCGCAACTGCCCCATAACCATACAGGGACAGAACGCCTTCCGGACAGGCCTGCTCCGCGGCTTATTCCGGTCCATACCTTTTCGGAGGGCTGCTCTTGATAGTCAGACATTGTTTCGCGCAGTTTGTCTGTCCAATCCTGTTTAACGTCTGGTTTCATATATTCTTTTTTACGTAGTCTCGTATCTTTTGCGCAAGTATTTTCCTTGCACGGTGAAATTGAGATGCAGATGTGCTTTCGGTTATCCCGAGCATTTCCGCTATCTCTTTGTGTGATTTCTCCTCGAATACGAACAGATTGAATACCGTTCTATATCCGTCGGGGAGTTCCTGTATCATTTTCTGGAGCACGGCTGGCGGGATTCCGTCGACTTGCGGCTCGTTCTCGTCATCGCTTTTGTCCGGCAATGCGTCGCTGTATTCCACGAAATTGAGTTTCTTCTGCTTTCTCAGATATTGCAGTGCCTCATTGACCGTGATCCTGCTTATCCAGGCTTTAAGGGAACCTTCGCCTTTCCAGGTAAATGAATCAAAGGAAGAGAGTATCTTGATGAAACTGTCCTGCAGTACGTCTTCTGCGGTATTCTTATCGGTTATATATCTGGTACACAACGCGAAAAGATATCCGGACCACGTGTCATACAGCTTTTTTACGGCTGCATTGTCGCCTCTCCGGACATCATTCACCAGTTTTTGCTCAGATTGCTTACCGATAAATAATCTCATTGGTTCTCTTCTGGGATCTGTTTCTTAATCTTTGCGTGTCTTGTAATCGAATGTGATTATCTTGTTGTCTCCTGAAGAAGCCTTGTATCTGACCTTCAGCTTCACCGTCTGGCCTTCAGTATCAGGAAGTTCGCTTAATCTGAATGAAACATAAGCGTCTGATTCTATTTCTTTGAGGTCTCCTCCGTCATTGTGTCTGAATTCGACAAGGTATGGGTCCGATTCGTCAACGCCTGTGACAAGATTTACGGTGTGCTTTACGGAACTGCTTCTGCCCCAATATGTTCTGAATCGCAATGTCAAATATCCGTCTTCGCATACTGTAGGAAAAGCATTTACTACATCGACAACGTCATTGCCGTACTCTTCCTTGTCTTTTTCGGTTCCCTGGCTTGCTACTGTCTGCTTGGTCAGCATCTGGCGCATCCAGTTGATATATCCGACCTGTTCTCCTTTTGTCTGTGATTCAACCTTATAATTTGTAAATGCCCTGACTTCGCTGTCGCCGAAAGGTGATTTCGTGAGGTTGCTGGGCTTTACTATTGTGCTGTCATCCAACTGCAGGTAGAATGTGTCTCCGCTAGGTTTGACTGTTACAACTGCATTTGCAAACAATTGGTCATAAGGAATTCCATCCTGGCTCTTATCGCAAGAGTTAAATGAAACCATTGCCATTGAAGCGGCAAGGGCTATTAAAATCCTGTTCATTTTCATAATATCGATAGTTTAAAATCAGAAATCGTATCGCTTTCCGATTCATAAATGCTAATATACGCAAATCTTGCATTCAACAATCGATAAAATTTAGGGCTGAGGGGTAGAAAAATAAAAAGAGGATAATTGAAATCTTCCAATCATCCTCTTAATTCGTACTGGGTACGGGAATCGAACCCATATTGCAAGATTGAGAATCTTGAGTACTAACCGTTATACGAACCCAGCATTTCTGCTTGTTCCGCTAGTGTTTTTGCTAACGGGAATGCAAAGGTAGACATTTTTACTGTAATTCCAAATTTTTCTTGAAAAAGTTATAGGAAATTTTCAAATTGTCGGCTTCCAGTTGCGTAATGCCTGATAAAATCTTAAATTTGAAAGATTAAGAACCTGTTAAAATGACACTGATAAAATCAATATCCGGAATCCGCGGAACCATAGGCGGAAAACCGGGACAAGCACTAACTCCTGTAGATATAGTCAAATTCGTTTACGCATATTGCGCGAAACTTAAGGAAAGAAGGCCTAAAAAAGAGGGCGAGAGATATGTTGTGGTTGTCGGAAAGGATGCCCGTATGTCCGGAGAAATGGTTGAAAATGTGGTTTGCGGTACCTTGGTGGCCTGTGGCGTAGATGTTATAAGAGCAGGATTTGCATCGACTCCGACTACGGAAATGGCAGTGATACTGTCAGGTGCCGACGGAGGTCTCATTCTGACTGCATCCCATAATCCGAAACAGTGGAATGCACTCAAGCTTCTGAATGAAAGAGGGGAGTTCCTGACAGCTGCAGAAGGACAAGCAGTTCTTGAATGTGCTGATTCAGAGGATTTTGACTTCTCGGCCGTAGATGAATTGGGCGTCATTACTGAAGAGGATTTTACAGACAAGCACCTCGACTCGGTAATGCAGTTGCCGGCAGTTGATGCTGAGGCAATACGCAATGCACACTTTACTGTAGTGCTTGATGCGGTCAATTCGGTCGGAGGAATCATTATGCCGAGATTGCTTAAACGGCTTGGTGTCAAATGTATAGAGCTAAATTGCGAACCTACCGGCGACTTTGCGCATAATCCGGAACCGCTTCCGGCCAACCTTGTGCAGTTGAGTGAGACCGTGGTCAAGGAAAAAGCGGATTTGGGAATTTCCGTTGACCCAGATGTGGACAGGCTTGCATTCATCTGTGAGAACGGAGAACCTTTTGTTGAGGAATATACACTTGTCAGCGTTGCCGATTATGTGCTTTCAAAGGCGAAGTCCGAGGGCGTGGAAAATCTGGTGACTGTGTCTAATCTTTCTTCGTCCAGAGCTTTGCGTGATGTTACCGAAAGTTACGGTGGGACATATTTCGCATCTGCGGTCGGGGAAGTGAATGTCACGACTCTTATGCGCGAGAAAGGCGCTTTGATTGGCGGAGAAGGCAATGGAGGCGTCATTTACCCTGCCATTCATTATGGTAGAGATGCGATGGTCGGAGTGGCATTGTTCCTCTCCAACCTTGCGTACAAGAAAATGAAGGTTTCAGAACTCAAGAAGACATATCCTGAATACCATATCGCTAAAAATAAGATAGAATTGTCCGATAAATCATTGATAGATAAGATATTGTCTGAATTGAAAAATATCTATCGCAATGAGAATGTCAACGATATTGATGGCGTGAAAATCAGTTTTGAGTCAAAGAAACAGTGGGTTCACCTCCGCAGGTCCAATACTGAACCTATTATCAGGATTTATTCCGAGGCTCCTACCGAAGCGGAAGCGGAGAAACTCGGCAATGAGGTCATAAGTGTTGCCAAAAGGATTATAAGCAACGTCTGATTTATGTTTTCTTTCAGAACGACGCCTCTGGCGGATCAGCTTGACAAGGCTTTGGTTGACGGCAAAGTCGGCTGCTTCTGTACTCAGAATTGCTGGGATACAAGCACCGACAGCTATATGTATCAGATTTTCAAGGAGCGCGGTAATCTCCAGAGGTTGTTTCAGCCGGAAGATGCCGAATTGACCCCTGGAACCAATCATATCCATTTTGATTCAGAGTCGCTGAGAGGGTTGAACGCGATTGTCGTGGAGATTCAGGACGTCGGGGCCAGGTATTTCAACTATACTAAGGACGTGCTACGTCTTATGATGCTCCTTATGGTTATGGACGAGCCGCCTGCATTGTATATTGTTGACCATATAAATCCGGCCGGTAGAGTAGTGGAAGGCACCATTCCTACCGTTGAAGCGGAAGCATTCGTTCCGCGGGTCGCCCATAGGCACGGACTTACACTCGGTGAATTGTGCAATCTGTTTTATGCGGAAATCGGCGCGAAGTATCCTCTTCACGTAATCTCGGCGCTGGCTCTTGATTACAATAAAGATTTGTTGCCGTGGACAATCGCTCCGGCATCTGATATTCCGGGGATGTTTACGTGCTATATGTACAGCGGCGGGGGACTGTGGAACAATACCAATATAACGCCGGCAATCGGAACTGCACGTCCATACGAATATTTCGGTGCACCGTTCATAACTCACGGACCGTACGACAGGCTTCCTGTGCCGGATGGGGTACTGCTCAGGCCCTGTTCATTCAAGCCGTCTGCCGGAAGATATGCAGGGGAGAAATGTTTCGGCTATCAGATTATGCTGAAGCCTGGTGCTCAATACCATTCATTGCTCCATACGCTTCAGTTGATAAGATATTTCAAGGACGTTTATCCGGAATTTTCGCTTTCTTCCGACTTCTACAGAAAGCTCGCGGATGATAAACTTGCATCATATCTGTCAGGAGAAATTTCTTTCCAGGATGCCAAAGAATATGTCAAAGCAGAGGAACAGAAATGGATTCGCAAGGCCAAGCGATTCACGCTCTATGACGATCAGCCATACCGTATGAAGTAATGTGCGGCGTAACTGCTTGTTCCCTTTCCTGACGAAATCGGAAATGGTCGTGAATGTCGGCTAGGTAACGAGAGAAAGCATTTCAAAACTGCTTCAGGCATTTAGGTGAGGATGATTTGAATTAACTGCAAATCTATATGAATAAGAAAGTTATCGGAATTGGTGAGACTGTATGGGATGTTTTTCCGACCGGGAAGCGTCTGGGTGGTGCGCCGGTGAATTTTGCATTTTTCGCAAAGGAGTTCGGGGCGGCTGCATATCCTGTTTCTGCCGTCGGCGATGATGCTTTGGGTGACGAGACTATGTCGGCGCTTGAGGCTACCGGTCTTGATCTCGGTTATATCCAGCGGAATACTAGTCCGACCAGCCGTGTTCTTGTCAAGATGGATGATGCCGGTGTGCCTCAATATGATATTGTAGAGGGAGTTGCGTGGGATTCGATGACTGTCGATGGCCGAACTCTCGAGTTGTTGATCGATGCCGACGTGGTTTGCTGGGGGACATTGGCGCAGAGGAGTCCGCAGTCTCACGAAAGTATAATGAAGATGGTGGCGGTAGTGCCTTCGAGTTGTCTAAAGGTCTTTGACATAAATCTGCGCCAGGGGTATTATTCGCGTGAAATAATAGAGGAGTCGTTGAAATATGCTGATGTCCTTAAGCTCAATGAAGACGAACTGCCTATAGTTTCGGAGCTGTTTTCGGTGGAAGGTGATGCCGGGATGCGCATCGGTGCGCTTATACGGATGTTCTCTCTAAGCAGTGTGATTTATACTCAAGGTTCTGTCTGCAGTGAAGTTTATGGCGCCGAGGGCCTTCTTTCTCAACTGGCGACTCTAAAGGTGGATGTTGTGGATACCGTCGGAGCAGGCGATTCATTTACAGCTACTTATGTTATGGCAAGACTTAATGGCGCTTCCGTTTCAGATGCGCATAGCCTTGCCGTGAAAGTGTCCGCCTTCGTCTGCACCCAGCACGGCGCAATCAATCCGCTTCCGGAAGACCTGAAGATTCGGTAATTAATACTGCTATGATGCCAAGACTTAAATAAATCGTTGGCGCAGTGCTACATGATTTCGTCTTCTGCTCTTCCTAGCTTTCCTAGAATGTAATAGAAATTCCTTACTAATCGAGTTTAGGAATGATACTCTTGTAACATCTATATATACAAAAGTTTAATCGCTAGCAATCTTAATTGATAATTCATTGAAAGTTGATGATTTATAATGGATTAAGGCGGTGAAAATTAATTTGTAATCCGATAATATTAAGATTTTGCCCTGAAATAATCCGATAAATATTGAATTTTAGGGTTGTTAAATCCGATATTTTCGAGATACTTGAAATTATCGAATTTTGTCCTTGTGCCGGACTGACGCAGAAAAGTAGACACGGAAAATAATTTTTGGCGAAAAGCAATTACAGATTTCGAACCGTCCTAAATCAAATGAATAAATAAGAATATAGAAATTATATGCGTTTGTGTCTACATTTACAAAACGATGGTATGTGACTAACCATTCTTTAATTTCTAACATTCAGTAAATGAATAAGTTATATAAACGGGGGGCGAAGAATACTAGGAGTCTTTTGTCCGTTTCTTCTCTTCCTGTTAAGTGCTTTTTCCGCCGATGCGCAGCATGTCGCCATCTCTACTAATGCGCTTCAATGGGCCAATCTCGGAACGATGAACGCTAATGCGGGTATTAGTGTTTCTCGTCATCTCTCTCTTGAGGTTGGTGCTCGATATAATCCTTTTACATTTCATAAGTCTTCTGGTTTAATGATCAGAAATAAACAAACTACAGCGTATGCCGGAGTACGTTGGTGGCCTTGGTATGTCTTTTCTGGCTGGTGGGTATCCGGACGTGGACAGTATTCCAAATTTTCAGATACAGGATTATGGAGATATGCTTTAAATGAAGGCTCCGGAATTGGGATGGTGCTTTCTGGCGGATATACTCTCATGCTGAGCAGAAAAATTAATATGGAATTTAGTGTGGGAGGTTGGGTCGGTCAGTATATAGATCATAAACTATATCATTGTCCTCTATGTATGGAAAGAAGAAACTCGGGCCCTAAGGGGTTTATTGCTCTTGACGATGTAGCTGTCTCATTCGTATATATGTTTTAGAAAAATGAAAAGACCAATCATTGCTTTGCTTATGCTGCTTATGTTAGTGGCATGCGGAACACAGAAAAAACTTCAGAAACTCCGAAAAGGGGAAACTGAACAAGTAAAATTGGCTTTGGGGGAACAAGCAGACTATTTACCGGAAGTAGATACTACATCTCACATTTCTCAAGATACTTTGAAGGTAAAGGATGATGAAGGACGAGAAATGATATTGATGAAAGCGGTGAAAGATGAAGAGACAGGAGAAATGGTTGCCGCAGAAGAACTTGCACCAGTAACTATTACAGCCCGTTTCCGAAATGTGGCAGAACGAAGCGGAAAAGTGGATTTGGCGTTTCAAGTGATAGTGCCTCAATCTATGCGCGACAGCCATTGGCAACTCCGATTTAACCCGAAAATGTACGTACTTGGTGATAGTCTTGATCTGGCTCCTGTGATTATTACCGGGTCCGCATATAGAAAAGCTCAAATGCGAGGATATCAACTTTACGATAAGTTTGTGTCAAGAATTGTGCAGGATTCTACGAAGTTTATCAATGTCAGGCAGTTGGATATTTTTTTGAGGAGGTATATTCCCTCTGTGTACTCTTTTAAATCTGATACATCTTATGTTTCTGAGAAGGAATTTTATTCTGCATACGGATTAAGCGAAAGACAAGCTGTAGAACATTACACGAATAAATTCGCGAAAGCCGTTAATGAACGGAGAAAATCCCGTCAAGACAAAATGTATCGTAAATACATTAAAGTTCCGATAGTTACAGAAGGAATACGTTTGGATACCGTTATGAGTGGTGAAAATGGCGATTTTATATACAATTACGTTCAAACAATAAATACAAGACCGAAACTGAGAAAGGTCGATATTGCTTTGCAAGGCGAAATAATGGAGCAAGATGAGTGTATTTATAAAATTCCGGACAGTAAACCGTTGACATTTTATATCAGCTCGATTTCTGCATTCGTGGATGAAACAGAGAGGTATCTAACTAAAATTATATGGCGAAAAGCAACTGCTGACACTGAAAGTAAAATAGAATTTGAGGTAGGCAAGTCGGATGTTATTGAGAGCCTCGGTAATAATTGGCGAGAAGTGTCTCTGACAAAGCGAACTCTTGCGTCTTTAGTTGACAATACTGTATATGATCTGGATTCTATTGTAGTAAGCGCAACTGCATCCCCAGAAGGAACATACAAAGCAAATGCATATCTCGCGCAACGTCGTTCGGAGGCTGTATCTGCATATTTTGGTAAATATGTTAAGACCTATCGAGACTCACTGCTTGTTGAAAGAGGGATTTTCGCGGAAATAGGGAATGATACAATGCATGATTCTTCTGATAGCCTTGCAGATATCGTATTTACACCCAGGTCTATTCCCGAAAATTGGGATGAACTGTATAGTCTGGTGCGGGATGATATTGTTATGAATGATGGACTAAAAGAGGAATTTAAGCTAATATGCGAGTCTGAACCTGATTTTGATAAGAGAGAGCAGAAACTGCAGCATTGCCAATTTTATAAATATATGAAAGATAACTTGTACCCGCAATTGCGTACGGTAAAGTTTAATTTTTATTTACATCGAAAAGGCATGGTAAAGGATACTGTGCATACGACAGTAATAGACTCAACGTATATGAATGGAGTTCGCGCGTTGAAAGATATGGATTATAGGACTGCACTGTCTTTGCTTTCCCCGTATGCTGATTTCAATGCGGCTGTTGCGAATATGGGAATGGAAAGGAATGCTACAGCGATGCAGATTCTAACCTCAATGCCACCTGATGATAAGGTTAATTATCTTCTCGCGATACTTTACTCGCGTTCCGGAGATTTTCAAAATGCAGTAGAGCGCTATTTGCAAGCATGTAAACAAAATCCATCCTATGTGTTTCGTGGAAATTTGGACCCAGAGATATCTATGCTAATCAAAATGTATAACCTTAATTCTCAGGAAGATGACGCGGTATTTCAATAAATTTAAATTTGGCCTCATCGAAGCCATTTTCATTATAGTCGTGATGGCTGTCTCATTTTCAGGTTGCGGAGATACATACTTGGACAAAATGTGGAAAAGTAATGTTGAACATGAGGAAGCTATAGCTTGCGATTCTGAACGTATTGCTTGGCTACAGGCTAAATGTGATACCATAAACAGAAATATAAAATCGATGAGGACCTTGGTCGATGCTCTATATGATAATGATTATGTAATATCTGTCAATCAGTCCAAAACTGGTTATCGAATAGTATTTCGAAAAGGCGGGAGTGTTGAAATATTCAATGGAAAAGAAGGAAAAGACGGAAATGATGGCATAGATGGAACATCAGGGCTTGACGGTGAAAACGGTAAAGACGGTGAAGATGGAAAAAATGGAATTGATGGTGAAGATGCTTCTGTGCCGGTAATATCAATAAAACAAGCTGAGGATAATCAATGGTATTGGACGCTTGATGGGGAGCTTATTACGGATTCAGAGGGTAAATTGATACCGGTGTATGGCGAAAATGCTGTTATACCCCAGTTACGTTTGGCCCTTGGTAGGTGGCAGATATCTTACGACGAAGGTGAAAATTGGTATGATGCCGGTCAGGCCGATGGGATGAATGGAGATAACTTGTTTGCAGAGATATATACTACAGATACACAAGTTGTATTTAATTTTTCAGATGGAACTTCATTTACTTTTCCTAGGTGGAACGGCTTGGAAATTTCTTTGGATATTGACGGTGGTGAGACTGGCGTGGAACCGTGCAAGGAGATTCAAATAAATTATCAACTTAATTATTCTTCAGATACATCTGTCGTGACGGCTGAATCTGACGGCAACTACCGTGTGCGGATACAAAAAAAAGACAACCGGTCGGGTGTCATAGTCATTTCAAGTCCTAAATATTATGAAGATGGGCATATTACTATAATTGCTTCTGATGGAAGCGGTTATGTTGCTACTAAGGTGGTGAATTTTTATAAACGTGAGATATCAATCTCTTGTTTGGACTATACTATTCCTCCGCAAGGTGGTTCTGTATCAATACCACTGTCGACTAACTTTGAATATGTCCTAAATTTTCAAGATTCAGAGGTAGCGTGGCTTAAATATCAGGTTAAGCCTATGGCTGTGAGAAGGAATGACAGTATAGAACTTAGCGCTGAAATGAATAAAGCATTTAATGAGCGCAATGCGGTTCTAGAATTATATGCAAAGAATGATCCGTCTCGTCCCCTTAAACAAATTAATGTTAGACAGTCTTCTGCGGTTTGGCGTTTAGAACGTAATAGATATATGCTTAATGCCGATGCTTGTAACTTAAGTACTTCCGCGGAATCAACTTCAGGACTTAAGATAACATGTGATGCTAGTTGGCTGAAAGTGATAAGTGATACCCCTGATAATATACACTATTCTTTGAATCTTGCAGTTGAAGCCAATTCGTCAGGAAACCGAAGAAGTGCTGAGGTTGAGTTTAGTACTTCGGATGGGAAAGATAAACTTGGTGTGATGACTATAACGCAAATCGCAGAAGGAGAGGAGAATCCGGATAATATGATTTTTCGCGTACGCGCTTATGGCTTGAATAAATATACGTGCGTTTTGCCTTTGTCAGGTGTCGTGAATTGCTCCGTGGACTGGGGAGATGGCTCCGAAATAGAATATTTCACTTCGGAATATCCTTCTCATAAATATCAGGAAGAAGTAAAAGAGTATGTCGTTAAAGTGTCAGGGACGTGTAGGAAATTATATTCTTCATCAAAAATAAATCCAAGTATAGTGGAAGTGATACAGTGGGGGAACACCGGTTTGGAAAATATGAATGGAGCTTTTGAGAATGATTATTTACTGGTTGATCTCCCAGGAGATGTTTCCGGAGCATTCTCTAATGTTAAAAATTTCGATAGCATGCTCAGGGGCTGTCATTCTCTGAAATCCGTATCTGAAGATTTATTCGTTTCTGGGACATCCGCTCTGAGTCTTAGATGTGTGTTCAGTCAATGCAATTCCCTAATCAGTGTGCCGGAAGGAATATTTCGGAATTGTGTGAATGTGACAGATATGTCTGCGATTTTTGAAGGAACTGGAATTGTCGAAATATCTGAGGATGTCCTTAGTCGTTGCAGTAAACTGGAAAATGTTACCAATATGTTCAAAGATTGTCATTATTTGAAAAATATACCACAGGAATTATTTTGGGCCTGTCCGGGAATTAAAGAAATTGGCGGATTGTTCCAAAATTGTATCAGTTTGGAGGAGATTCCGGAAAAGTTTTTTTGTGTAAATACGAAAGTGACGTCGATGGTTTCTACTTTCGCCGGTTGTACTTCGCTCAAGTCTTTGCCTTCTGATTTATTGTCTTATTTCCCTGATTTAAAAGACTTTTGGCAAACGTTTCTATACTGTACATCACTTGAAACTTTGCCTCAATCATTGTTTGATAACAATAAGAAAATTCAGAGTTCCCAGGAAATGTTTTTCTTTTGCGGTATCGGTGGTGAATCTCCGTATACTGTCGTAGATGGTAAAAAGATTCATTTATATGAAAGGTGGATGTACCCAGATTTGTTCTATCCTATACTACGCCCCTATAACAGAGCGTTTACCGGGAATAATTTTATAGACCAGAATAATATGCCAGATAACTGGAAAAACTGATGAAAAAGATGAGAAAGATATTTTGCATTATCATTTTGCTGACAACATTGACCGGTTGTACAGATAAAGTTATCAATGAGATAAATAGCTCTAACCAGGTCATAGAAGATAAAATCAACGAAAATGCTGAAAAAATTGCAGCGCTAGAGGATTTGTGCTCTGTACTGAATGCAAACATTTCATCTCTTAAGGTTCTGCTAGATGCGGCTCAGGGTGAAGACTGGGTTAAAAATGTAACTCCTATAACGGATTCGGAAGGCTCTGTTCTAGGGTATATGCTGGATTTTGCAAAAAGTGGGGTTATTACTATATACAATGGTAAGAATGGACGGGATGGAAGTGATGGAAAAGATGGGGCTGATGGAAAGGATGGGCAAAATGGGCAAGATGGTCAGGATGGAAAAGATGGAGCTGACGGAAAGGATGGTTATACCCCAAAACTGGAAATTCGAAAGGATGTAGATGGCCAGTACTATTGGGTTTTGGATAATGATTGGATGTATGATTCTGATGGTGAAAGAATTCCAGCTCTTGGTGTGGCCGGAACAACTCCGCAGCTCCGTATAGTAGAGGGATATTGGGAGGTCTCATATGATAATGGTGTTACCTGGAATCAGTTGGGGCGAGCTACTGGAACAGATGGTACTTCTTTTTTTAGCGCCGTGAATGTCTCTGATGAAGGTTTATATCTGACTTTGGCAGATGGTACATTATTGACATTCCCAAAATATCAGCAACCAGAGATCATGCTCAGCGTGTGCGACGACAGTGTAGGAGCCTATTCGGGTATAGAGGTTAATATCAACTATGAACTGAAATATAAATCGTCCGGAGTATCTGTTACTGCGAGTTCAGATGGAAATTATTCTGTGAAAGTCGTAAAGAATGATGAAAATTCAGGAAAGTTTGTAATTACGCCTCCAACCAAATATGTTGATGGCTATGTGAATATCCTAGTGACTGATACTTATGGCTTTTCTTTGCTGAAAGTTATTAATTTCCACGAAAATATAATTTCCTTTCCGGAAGGACTGGAATATAGTATTTCACAGGATGGAGGAAAATTGACCATACCGCTATCAATGAATTTTGATACTGATATTTGTCTTGATTCTGATTGGCTTGTGATGGTACCGATAACAAAATCAGTGCTTAGAGATTCTTCGATTGTAGTGAATGCGTCAAAAAACGAAACCTTCGGCAGTAGAAAGGCTGTCATAAATGTCTATTCTAAGACTAATAACTATCAGCCATATGCGGAGATAATCGTAAATCAAGCATCGGCAAGTTTCTCTATCAGTCAGACAAAATTTGCTTTGCCTTATCTTGAATCATCCGAGGAAGTCGAGGTGTATTCCACAATAGGATTGAATATTGCGGTTAATCAGGGAAGTGAGTGGCTTAAGATAGATTCTCTGAAAAATCGATATAACTATACCTTGACAATCTCTGCATTGAAAAACGATACTGGAAAGAATAGGAATGGAATAATAGAGTTATATTCGGATAAGAATGAGCATTTGGGTTCAATCCAGGTTATTCAGATGTCTGAAAACTCTGATTCTCCTGATGATATGGTGTTTACAGTCAGGGCTAATGTTCCCAATGATTTTATAGTAGAACTTCCGCTTGATGGACAAATCGACGCTTATGTAAATTGGGGAGATGGTAGTGTGGATTATTATGATTCGAAACCGGTGATACATAAATACGATACTGCAGTCCCTGCTTCTTATGTCGTGGAAATATCCGGTAAAGTTACTGCTCTTAATTCGGAACGCATTTATGCTCCATCTATTGTTGAGGTTAACCAATGGGGAAAGACTGGGCTGAAGTCTTTACGCTACGCTTTCATTAATAACTCTTTATTGACAAAGGTGTCGTGTTGTGAAAATGATGATCTTTCTTCAGTTACAGATGCTTATGCGGTTTTTGCGTCCTGTTACAACTTGAGAGAAGTTACCGGAAGCATTTTTGCTGGATTGTCGAATTTGAAAGAACTGTCAAGAGCTTTCGCAGATTGCCAATCATTGGAATATATTCCTGAAAACCTTCTTAAGGGGTGTGTTTCTGTCGAAAATGTGGAGTATATGTTTCAGAATTGCCTTTCAATAACTTCTATCCCTTCCGGATTGTTTAGAGATTGTCCGTATTTACAGCAAGGGCGCTCATTGTTTGAGAATTGTTCAGCTATAAAGGAACTGCCTGCAGAGTTGTTTGAATATAATGAGGGACTACAAAATTTAAATTACGCCTTTCATAAATGTGCATCATTGGAATATGTGCCGGTTGAAATTTTTGATCATAATAGAAAAATTAATGCAATCGTTGATATTTTATCTCACTGTTATAAGGTTAGTGGCGAGTCTCCCTATTCACTCATTGATGGAGTTAAGGTTCATTTGTATGAACGGAATCAATTTATAGACTATTTCTCTTACATAAGTGAGTATACGGCGGCATTTAGCAGATCGCCATTTGACGATTACGATCAAATCCCAAGTTTATATAAATAAAAACTAACCAGAAGATATGATTAATAGTACGTTTAGAATATTGAGTTTAGCAATCGTTTTATCGATTGCTTTTGCTCCATCGTGTAAGAGGCATGATAGGGATATCGAAAAAATAAATAAACGAATCGATCTTATAGAAAATGCTCAGATAAAAACACTTGATCAGCAGGTAGCTGCGATAAATAAGTCGCTGCCTCAGTTGAGAAATACGGATGAAGAACTTAAGAATTATATCACGAGATTGCAAGAGACTGCCATTGAATTGCAATCGTCCATCTTGGAAACAGATGAGAAGATAAATACGGTGAATCAAGCACTGGAGAAGGCAATTAACGATGCGAAATCTGACGATGCCGCGCTAAGAGAAGAATTGATATCATCTCTTAATACTGTAAAATCAGAGATTCTGTCTCAACTAAATGCGGCAAAGTATGATATGCAGGCGCAATTGGATGGAATTAATGTAACAATAGATGCTCTCAATCTAAAATATGAAGAATTGGACGATAAGATAGGTGAATTGAAAAACTGGACGAGCGTTGAAATTCAAGAAACTAAGGATTGGGCATCCGCTACATTTGCTACCTTGGAACAATATGATTCCATTACCTCAGATCTCTCTGTGATAAAGCAGAATATAGAAAGTCTTTATAATTCAATATCTGCGTTGGAAATAAAATTCAAAGAAGATATTACAAAAGAATTAGAGACGGCGATGGCTACTTTCAAAGAGCAGATCTCCTCTGATATCCTTAATGATGTGACTACTTCATATTTATCTGCAATAAATACAGCAAAATCGGAAATTACTGAGGCGTATAAATCGGAAATAATGTCTTCAATACAGGCTTCCGAAGCTTCGATGAAGGATTGGGTAAACACAGAATTAACAGGTTATTATACAATAAGTGAAACGGATTCTAAATTGTTGTTACAGAAGCAGGCGTTGGAGTCTGAATTGATTTCACAAAAAGCATATTTGGAGGGGTTGTTGAAAAATCTCTCAGACAGTACATCTTCTGGAATAGAGGAAAATACAGAAATGATAACATCAATAAAACTTGCCCTGTCTTCTATTGAAGAGATTCAGAAAACTAATGAAGCAGAGATCTCCGCTTTGAAAGAAAATTTGAAGGAATTAAAAGCGGATATGTCAGACGCATATAAAAAAGCAATAGAGTCTGCTGTCTTAGAATTGGATGGTAAATTTACAGATGATATTAAAAATGAAATTGCCACCGTAAATAATCGCATTGATACGGAAGTTGCTGCAATACAACAAAAGCTAAATGCGCTGGAGACGAGGATGAGCATTTTGGAGGGTGATGTTACATCGATAAAGTCAGAGTTGAATTCAATTATAGAAGAATTGAATTCTATGAAAGAAACGTTGTCAAAGATAGTTTCAAGTATAATTTCGGTATCCCATGTTCCGACATTTTGTGATGGTGAGGAGATAGTTCCATATACGTACTCTAGTGATGGAAGTACTCCGATTTCGGAGAATTTTACTGTACGTTTTGAGGTCTCACCAGCGAGTGTGGCCGATGATATTGTATCAGTGTGGGAAGCAGCAATTTCCGTAAAAGGAGTATATACCAAGATGAGTCTGAGCAGTGTTGGAGATTTTATTAGTATTAATGTGATATCCGTAGCGGCAAAGGAGGGCGTTTTATCTGTGGTCATGTCAGGAGAAGGTATTGATAATGAATTCTTTGACGAGGAAACAATGTCACTTAATATTCGTTTGAAAATTTCTAGCGGATCAAATGAAGCATTGTCGGAATATGTCAAATTGAAACCATATCAAAGTGGTGCTGATTATTTTGATAAAAATGGAGCCTATATAGGCAAGACCATTGATATAGATGGTCTGACATGGGCTCCTATGAATGCAGGTGCGAGTGAATGCAATATATATGGGGAGCTTTATAATTTTAGTGATGCTGGTGACGTGTGTCCTACAGGTTGGCGGCTTCCTTCAAAAAGTGAATTGGCATCATTATCTAAGAATTATTCAGCAACATCCCTTAAAGGGATTTTTGGCTTTAATTTTTATGGAAGTAACACCGCTTCTACAACGAGTGCATCTGTGTTCTTTCCGGCTGCTGGCGAATATGTGACGAGCGGTCTTATTGATAAAGGTGAGCGCGGCTACTATTGGTCGTCGGATTTAGTTGCGAATTCAAGTCCGGAAAGTGCTTATGGTTTGACTTTCTACTCTGATAAAGTCGGGAATTTGGTGGCAAATGTTTCTATTAAGAATTCAGTGAGATGTTGTAAAGGAGAATAAAAATCTTAAACGATTATCGGAGAGAATGACTAAGTTGACGCTGATGGTAAGAATTGGGGAGCTGCTGTGAAAATAGGGAGCATAAATGAGGAATTTGCACATTATTTGCAATTCGTTGAAAGAAAAATGCTACCTTCGCAAACGGGTCTGCATCCCTTATGAAGAGGATTATAAAAAAGGAGAAACGAATTATGGCAAAGCCTATCAAAGAAACGCCCGTCCTGTACGACGAGGATGCCTACCGCTTCGAAATGGCGGC
This sequence comes from Acutalibacteraceae bacterium, assembly GCA_963636275.1. Taxonomy (GTDB): domain Bacteria; phylum Bacteroidota; class Bacteroidia; order Bacteroidales; family UBA932; genus Cryptobacteroides. Next base: position 78,818 of record CAVHJF010000004.1, read on the forward strand.
TCACAATGTCGTTCCCCTTTCTGAAGAGAAACGGGAAGCTATCTTCCGCAACTACGAAGAAGTCCGTAGTTGGTGTGCTGCAGATGTATTATGAACCTTAAACTGAGGAAATTCCGTCCCGGAGTTGATACCACAAAGCCGTTCGACTGCTCCGATGCAGACTTGAACGGTTTTTTGGTTGAAGTCTCAACAGGGACACCGAACGCCACTTTCTTTGCCGAGGAACTTCTTGCCGTCACTTATGTCTTGGAAGACACGGACACAGGAGATATTGCCGCCTATTTCAGTCTTCTGAACGACAAAGTGGACCGGGACTTCGCTGACCCTACCATTTGGAATAACCTCTCCAGAAAGATTCCCAATGCCAAACGCCGTTCTTCTTATCCTGCGGTGAAGATTGGCCGCCTGGCTGTCAGCGCATCGATGAAAGGTCAGGACATCGGAACAAAAATCATCAACTATGTCCAGACCCGCTGCATATCCAATCCCTCAACCGGCTGCCGCTTTATCACCGTTGATGCATATCGCTCCGCCGTCGGATTCTACCAGAAGTGTGATTTCAAGTTTCTTGTCAAGCCGGAGCCGGAGGACGAGACGGTATTGATGTTCTTTGACTTGAAGAGCTTGCTTAAATAGCTAAATGGCTCACAATTGGCTCATTTATAAAGAACAGCGCCAAGTCCTATCGCCCCGGCGCTGAGAATGCGAATTAACGCTGATTTTTTGCCTTCGCTTCTACCTCCGATAACAACTCGCATGCGATAAAAGCTATAAGCGGGCGGGGTGGACTAGTGCCAGCCGTGTCCGGCATAAGAAGGGTTGCTTTGAGTTAACCAAAGTACCTTTGTGGAGAGAGGATAAATATGTAAAAAAGATTCCACCGGAGAGAGTTCTCGAGTGGAATCTTTTACAGTTTTATGTTCAGTCTCGGGTGAAACTGATTATCAATGTCGATTTTCTGAAAAAAGCCGTTTTTGCGGATGTTCCGTACTGACTCAGACGCTTACGCTCAGAATTGGTGAAAGCCGTTATTTCTTGTCGTCAACGAGGCAGGCGTCGAGATCTTTGCAGATCTGTTCCTTGTCCATTTTCTGGCCGATGAAGACAATCTTCTGCATCCTGTCGCCGTAGTGGGCGTCCCAGTCTTTCATTATGGTCGGGTCTTGCCTCATCATTCTGATTAATTCCTCTTCAGGTGCGGTTGCGAACCACTGGCCTGCTTCACGCAACATTATCTGTTTGCCGGCCTGTTCGAAAAGGCAGGACATATCGGTGTTGTTGGAGAAATAGCAAAGTCCTTTGGCTCTGATGACGCTTTTCGGGAGTTTCTTGCTGACGAACCAGTCGAATTTGTTCAGGTCGAATGCCGGCCTTCTGTAGTAAACGAATGTTCCGATACCATATTCTTCAACTTCGCCGCCTTCGTGGTCGTGATGATGTTCGTGGTGATGGTGATGCCCGTGATGGTGTTCCTCGTCATCCTCGTCATCGTGATGGTGGTGATCGTGTTCGTCATCCCCGTCGTGGTGTCCGTCTTCCTCTTCGTGGTCGTGTTCCTCGTCGTGTTCGTGATGGTGCTCTCCATCGTGCTCGTCGTCATCATCGTCATCGTGGTGATGATGCTCCTCCTCTTCTTCATCCTCGTGGACATCGCTCTCGATACCGCGAATCCATCCCGCGCCCTGCTCAGTCTGACGGAAATCGAAAATATTGGTATCCAGCAATTTCTCAATATCCACTTCCGCATAGTCACATTCGATTATCTGGGCCTTAGTCTGTATCTCGCGGATAATCTTCTTGATCTTGTTCAGAGATTCCGGAGAAACCTCAGACGCTTTGTTCAGCAGGACAATGTTGCAGAATTCAATCTGCTGGATGATAAGATTTTCGATATCTTCCTCGTCCAAGTCCTTACGCTCCAAGCTTTCTCCGCAACCGAATTCATCAGCCATACGCAGCGCATCCACTACGGTCACGATGCAGTCGAGCCTCGGAGTTCCGAATTCGGTATAAACGCCGCCAATGGATTTCATAGAGCAGATTGTCTGTGCAATTGGCTCCGGCTCGCAGATTCCGCTTGCCTCAATGACAATGTAGTCGAACTTGTCCATTTTCATTATTTCGACAACCTGTTTCATCAAATCGGTCTTGAGTGTACAGCAGATACAGCCGTTCTGCAATGCTACGAGACTGTCATCCTGCTGGCCGACAATTCCGCCCTGCTGAATCAGGGTGGCGTCTATATTGACTTCGCCTATATCATTGACAATCACTGCGAAACGTATTCCTTTCTTGTTGGAGAGAATGCGGTTGACAAGCGTGGTCTTACCGCTTCCGAGATATCCTGTAAGCAACAGGACTGGCATTTCTTTGGTATTCATAACAGTATCCAAGTCAAAATTTAAGACATCCGGTCTCTTGTTGATGACAGAATGCCTTTGTTTATTATTGCATCAAAAAGCGGTCCTAAGTTACAAAGTAATGCGCTATGTGACAAAATGTCTGTAGCTCGGCAGTTTTATGCGTTATAAAAAGTGCTGGCGTATTTGGGGATAAGTGTCGGTTCGAGAGTGAAGTGCGGGTTCATAGTAGTCTTAAGTTAAGTGACTGTTAAGAGCCGGATAATAGGCGCTTTTTTAGGCTCTTAAATTGTCGATGACTCTGGTGAAAACTGTAAGTCGAGGCCTCTGTTTGCTCCGAATATGAATCTAAAATGTTATATACAAACGTTTTATCGGGTGTTGTAAAATTTTCTAAAAACTTTTTTAAAAATTTAATTACGTTTTAAGTTGCTGATTGAGATAATGTTAGCTTTATGCTGGCGAAAAATTGTGAAAAAATGTAAGGATGTAGTTGTCGATTAAAGAAAAAGCCGTAACTTTGCAATCGAGTTGGTGATGGGGTTCTCCCACATACAGCTCGTTGGTTATTAGTTTTAGTGTTATTAATTATGTGGTTAGTGTGAGTTTTTGCGCGTGAGGCGTCATTACTCAACGGTTTAAAAAGGTCCTTTTCGAAAGAAAGGCCTTTTTTTATTTTTTATACGTATCTTTGATTATAATTTCAACACTTATTGATTCGAAAAACCATATCAAAAGAAATGGCGGAGTTGTTTTATAATGTCGGGGGGATTGTCTTCAGAATAGAATTGAGCCCGTATTGGGAGGAAATGCCTTATACGGATGCGGTTCGGGATAAGATACGCAGTGCATCTGCGGGACTTCCTGTCAGCATTGATCCTGTGCGTGCAGGAGACAAAGTGCCACCGCGCACGTACGTTTCCGACAAGTCGGAACTTCCTGAGGGATACAATCGCAGAATGCTTGATTTCTCTCAATATGACCCTTTCAGAACTGCTCCGTGCGAAAATCCTATGTTCTCGTTGACGGTGAGCCATCCGGAGAATGCCCCGCTTGAAGGTGCGGAGAGAAAGCTTATCGTTGAGGTGAAAGATGTGGAGCAGGGTTATAATGTATATTCGGTTTCTGGTCCGGTATCCGGAACATTGTTTGAGTTTCTCGGCAGTGACGGGTCGGTTGTTGTAAGCTATCTGATTTCTCCGGACTTCAAGACATCAAAATTGTGGCCTGCAAAGAATCTCGGTCCGTATGCAGTGATGTTTTATTTGAGTATGGCCTCGAGAATTGCATATTCCTGCACGGCTCCTTTTTACGGCAGACTTCTGTTACATTCGTCTGTAATTTCTTATAATTCAAAAGCTTTGTTGTTCCTGGGCGCAAGCGGTACCGGCAAAAGTACGCACAGCAGGCTCTGGCTAGAAAATGTGCCGGGAACAGAATTGCTGAATGATGATAATCCGGTAATATGTCTTTCTGACGGCAGACTGAATGTTTACGGAACACCTTGGAGCGGAAAGACCCCGTGTTACCGCAATGTAAGCGCTCCCGTGGGCGCAATAGTCAGGCTGGCACAGGCATCCGAGAATAAGATTGCGCCTGTGAGCGGTCTTGAGGCCTATGCTTTGTTCGTCGGTTCTGTGTCTTGCGCGCGTTGGGAACGAGGTGTTATGGATAAAGTGACGTCATTGCTTTCAGACATTGTGTCGTCAGTCCGTTTCTTTTCGCTCGGATGCCGGCCGGACGAGGAAGCCGTCAATGTATGCCGTTCTGCGGTGGAATTAATATAAATTCACTATATTTGGACAGAACACTACTTACATTATGAATACACACGTTGTAATAATGGCCGGCGGCATAGGAAGCAGACTGTGGCCGATAAGCACGCCGGAGACTCCGAAACAGTTCGTTGACGTTCTGGGCGTAGGAAAATCTCTCATTCAGTTGACTGTAGAAAGATTCAGACCTATATGTGAATATGACAGAATTTGGATTGTGACTTCGCGCAATTATGTGGATGTGGTGAAAAAACAGCTTCCGCAAATACCTGAGTCACAGATTCTTGCAGAGCCTGTTCCTCGTAATACGGCTCCCTGTATCGCGTATGCCTGCTGGAAAATCAATGCGAAGGATCCTGATGCCAATATCGTGGTGACTCCTTCGGATGCGCTGGTGCTTCGTACCGGTAAATTTGCGGACTGCATACGCAAAGCGTTGAATTTCACCGCAGATTCAGACAATATTGTCACAATCGGAATTCATCCGGATAGGCCTGAGACCGGTTACGGATACATCTGCTCCGCATCAACGGAAGAAGATAAGTTGGTCAAAGTCAAGGAGTTCAAGGAAAAACCGGATCTTGAGACAGCGAAGTCTTACCTGAAGGCTGGTTCGTATTTCTGGAATGCCGGCATATTCGTCTGGTCCGTGAAAACCATAATGTCTCAGTTGAGGGAATTTGCTCCGCAGATTTGCGGCATTATGGACAGGCTCTCCGAGTCGTTCGATACCCCCGCGGAAGATACTGCGTTGTCGGAGCTCTTTCCTCAGTGCGACAAGATTTCGATTGACTATGCCGTTATGGAGAAATCTCCTAATATATATGTGATAGCTTCGGATTTGGAATGGTCGGACCTTGGCAGCTGGAGTTCAGTAGGAAGTAAAATCGAGCAGGATGAGAATGGCAACAGAACGGTAGGTGCGGATGTGCGTCTGTTCAATTGCGACAACTGCATAGTTCACGCCGGAGATGCTGAAACTGTAATAGTTGACGGTCTCAAGGACTATGTCGTGGCCGAGAAGAACGGTCGTTTCCTTGTTTGTCCTGTTTCCGACGAGCAGAAAATCCGGGATTTTTCATCATCCGAATCCAAACGTAAGTAGGTGGTAATCATAGTATTAGCGCCATTGTGGTGATAAGGATATGATAAGTGGTAAGAATTATTTCGGAGCGTAGCGACCGAAGGGGTTTCGGGGAATACTTTCCCCGTGCTCCTGGGAGCTGTCGCTTTAGCGACTGAGGGTAAGCAGCAAACTTGCGCGAATCACTACAAAAGAGATTTGAGTAGGGAAGATATATACTAGAGGAATTTGAGTTATTTATGAGAATAGCAATTGTAGGTACAGGATACGTAGGTCTCGTGAGCGGAACCTGTTTTGCGGAAATGGGGGCTGACGTTACTTGTATTGATGTGGATCAATCCAAGATAGACAGGCTGTTGGCTGGAGATATTCCTATTTATGAGCCTCAGCTTGACGAAATGGTGGCGCGCAACGTGAAGGAGGGGAGACTCCACTTCTCCGTTGATCTGTCACAATGTATAGATGACGTCGAGATTATATTCAGCGCTGTCGGAACACCTCCCGATGAGGACGGAAGCGCTGACTTGAAATATGTGCTGGAAGTCGCGCGTACTGTCGGGCGTAATATGCACAAATATGTGCTTCTTGTAACCAAATCTACTGTGCCTGTCGGAACGGCCTCCAAAGTGCGTTCTGTAATATCTGAAGAACTCTCGAAGAGAGGATTGGATATTCCGTTTGACGTTGCCTCAAATCCTGAGTTTCTCAAGGAGGGGACTGCAATCAAGGATTTTATGAGCCCAGACAGGGTGGTTGTAGGCGTCGATTCGGAAAGGGCTAAGGACTTGCTGTCCAGGTTGTACAGGCCGTTCCTGCTCAAGAGTTTCAGGGTGATTTTCACCGACATAGCATCTGCGGAAATGATAAAGTATGCGGCCAATTCGATGCTTGCTACGCGAATCAGTTTTATGAACGATATCGCCAATCTTTGTGAGGCGGTCGGTGCGGACGTGAATCTGGTCAGGCAGGGAATCGGTGCGGATACGCGAATCGGGAGCAAATTCCTATATCCTGGATGCGGATATGGCGGCAGTTGTTTCCCGAAGGACGTCAAAGCGCTCATACGCACTGCGCAGAAAAACGGGTGCAAGATGCGTGTGCTGGAGGCAGTCGAGGCGGTCAATGAAGAGCAGAAACATCTGGTGTTCAAGAAATTGGACCACTATTTCGAACACGATCTCAAAGGCCGCAAGATTGCAGTCTGGGGACTCGCATTCAAGCCGGATACAGACGATATGCGCGAGGCTACTTCATTGGTCACTATCGCAAATTTGCTTGACGCGGGCTGTGAAGTGTCTGTATATGACCCTGTTGCGATGAACGAATGCAGACGGCGTATGGGAGACAGTGTTAACTATGCTTCAGATATTTATGATGCGGTTACCGGAGCGGATGCTCTTCTGATGCTGACTGAATGGAAGCAATTCAGAATGCCGATGTGGGATAAGGTTAAGTCTGTGATGAGATTTCCGCTTGTCATAGACGGACGTAACATATATGATCCGGAATCAATGAAAGAGATGGGTTTTGTATATTCCTGCATAGGAAGAAACGCTGTGCATCAATGAAATATATCTTTATTATCCAAGGTGAGGGAAGAGGGCATCTTACCCAGGCGATGACTCTGGAAATGTTGTTGGAGTCACGTGGACACGAAGTCGTGGAAATGTTGGTTGGCAAAAGCCCGACCAGAAAACTTCCGGCATTCTTTACTGAAGGCATCCACGCAAAACTTACCTGTTTCGAGTCCGTGAATTTTGCGACATCTGCGGACGGAAAGCATCCGAGCATATTGAAGTCAATATGGTTCAATACGATAAATGCGTCCAAGATAATTCCGTCTATTTCCTTGATTGCCAAGCGTATAAAGGAAAGCGGGGCGGATGCCGTAGTGAATTTCTATGAGATGCTCGGTACTGTAGGCTATTGGAAATCAGGACGAAAGGTTCCGATGTTCTGCATTGCCCATCAATTCCTGTTCCTGCATAAAGATATGAGGCTGCCCCGAAAGGGATTCGCCGGGCACGGCTCTCTCAACTTCTTCTCACGTTGCATAGCGTTAGGTTCTCGTAAGATATTGGCTCTGTCGTTCAGGGCTATGAATGATGACGGACGAATCGCTGTGGTGCCTCCGCTTCTGCGCCCTGCACTTCTGGCTTACAGAAAAAGTCCCGAATTTGTCTCAGGCAACTACATTCTAGGTTATATTCTGAATGCGGGCTTTGCAGAGGAAGTGATGGCCTGGCATAAAGCGCATCCGGAGGTGCATCTGCACTTCTTTTGGGATAATGCTGTTGAAGCTCCGGTTAAGGTCGTGGATGATACATTGAGTTTCTATTATCTTGATGATAAGGAGTTTATGCGGCAGATGGCCGGGTGCGGAGCCTATGCTTCGACTGCAGGTTTCGAGTCGATATGCGAAGCAATGTATCTGGGCAAGCCGTTGATGATGGTGCCGTCGCATATTGAACAGCAATGCAATGCGTATGATGCCACACGTTTCTGCGCCGCTGTATCTTCAGATAAATTCAATCTTGACGTTCTGCTCGAGTTCTCCAAAAACGGAAGATTCCACCCCGACAGGAACTTCCCTGAGTGGGCGGAATCCGCTTCAAACTACATAGTCTCCGCTCTGGAAGATGTTTAGTGGATATTCTCCTTATTTTAGATAAAATCAGAATTTTGCAACCAAAGGGCTTTTGGGAATGATTGACGAAAACAAAGCATTAGAACTGATTGCCCAAGGTGAAGTTCGGCTCCGGCATTCCACGAATGACCAATTTGATGGCTGAAGCCGGACTTCCTGCTCCGGAGTACAGGACAGAAGGATTCTTTACAACAGTTCTTTATAAGAAATCTCCGACATCTTTCAAAAATGTCGGAGAAAATGTCGGAGAAAATGTCGGAGAAAATGTCACGGAGAATCTGAAAGGGATTGCAAAAAGAGAAAAGTCAATTATAGAGCTTATTCGTTCAAAACCAAAGATATCGACAGCCGAATTATCCAAAATTCTGAATGTTTCAGAAAGGACTGTGGATCGCGACATAGCACGTTTACGTGAAGGTAAGAAGATTATCCGTCAAGGTGGCGATAAAGGTGGCGAGTGGATTGTCCTTTAGTTTTCCGGTAACCCATTACCTCCAACAATTGCTAGAAATCGTTTTTCTGTCAGGAAATTTTAGCCTATGATTACCGAAAATCGACAACTGTGTTTACGTCTTTGTCGCTGCTGACTCTGATGTAACCGTAAATCATACTCATTTTCGATTATTGTGTTTGATTGCTGAAAGTTGACTATCTTTATACAGTCTATTATCGGTTTTTTATGAAAGGTACAGCCTCATATCTGATGAAGTTTCTTGATGGATCACAGAAGCGTTTCATCATCCCAGTATATCAGCGCAACTATGATTGGAAGAAAGAGAACTGCAAACAACTCTTCGACGATTTGGTGAATGTTGTCAGGGAGAAAAAGGGGAAGTTTACATTTGCGTTCATGAAATCGGCAGGACAGAAGATATTTGACATAAAAAAGCGACTGATGCCCGGAGCGAATTTCTCATTTATTTTGAGCGCAAGGCACAGTCGCTTATTTAGAATATTTTCAACGTGAACAGCCTGTAAAACAGGTAGTCACGAAGTCGGCAGGTGGCTGAAAATTACTTTTCAGTGAATTCGATTGCGAATCCGCCGCCGCGAGCCATAAAGATAGGAAGAACCGTCTTGGAAGTTACGACCTTCTCATAGATTTTGTACGCCTGAGGATTAGTCTCATAGTCAGCATTTTCCGCATCAGCGTAAATCTTTGCCACGTACTTCTTGCCAGGCTCCAGGAAATTCATCGGCACATTAAGTGTCCTGCTGTTTTCGTCAGTGACACCGCCGGCGAACCATTTGCCGGTCCCCTTTGCCTTACGAGCGACAACAATATAATCTCCCGGCTCAGCGAGCAGATATTTGCTTTTCTGCCAATCAATTGCGACATCCTTGATGAACTGGAACGCGTCCATAAACTGCTCATAATGCTCAGGAAAATCTGCCGCCATCTGGAGAGGGGAGTACATCGTCAGATACAGTCCGAGCTGATTTGCGATTGTAGCCTTCACCTTGCTGGTGTTGCTGCTGAATTTGGTCAAATCCATCTCGAAAATGCCCGGAGTGAAATCCATAGGACCACCGTTTAGACGTGTGAACGGAAGGATCGTGACGTGCATTGGCTCAGTTCCGCCAAATGCCTGATACTCAGTTCCTCTTGCACTCTCATTGCCTACAAGGTTAGGGTATGTTCTGCATAAGCCGGTAGGGCGTACTGCTTCGTGCGCATTAACCATCACGTGATGCTTTGCGGCCTCTGTAATGGCGTAGAGATAATGGTTGTTCATCCATTGTCCGTAATGATGCTCACCGAACGGCAGGATGTTTCCGACATATCCGCTCTTGACAGCGTCATAACCGTATTTATTCATAAGACTGTAGGCAGCCTCCATATGACGTTCATAATTCCTTACAGAAGAAGACGTTTCGTGGTGCATAAGCAGTTTGACACCTTTCGAGTGCGCATACTCGTTGAGGGCCTTGATGTCGAAATCCGGGTAAGGGGTCACGAAATCGAAAACATAGTCCTTGTTCTTGTTTGCCCAGTCTTCCCAGCCGACATTCCATCCTTCAACCAATACCTGGTCGAATCCGTGCTCGGCGGCAAAATCAATATATCTGCGAACATTCTCGTTGTTTGCTGAATGTCTTCCGTTAGGAGTTGCCTTGGAGTAGTCAGATTCGCCCAAATGAATGGAATTGAAGTCATTGGTGTAAGCCCAACTGCCCTTGCCTGTGATCATTTCCCACCATACTCCGACATACTTTACAGGGTGAATCCAGGATACGTCGTCGTATTTGCACGGCTCGTTAAGGTTGAGAATCATTCTTGATTCGAGCTGTTTGCAGGCATCGTCCGTTACCTGAATTGTTCTCCACGGACTCTTGCACGGAGCCTGCATTCTGCCTTTCCAGCCTTCAGCGTCAGGAGTCAGCGCGGACGTGAATGTCAAGGTCTCGGGATTCAGATCCAAGTGCATACAAGAATAGTCCACCAATGCGGCCTCGTGAATATTCACATAGATTCCGTCATCGGATTTCATCTGAAGAGATGTCTGAACGCCGTTCATCGAGAAAGGCGTCTGAGACGAGTTTGAGCAGAATGCGCTCGGCATCCTGGAACTGATCTCGGACAATTTGCAGATGGTGTACTGATACTCCTGTGTGTCATAATCTCCCGGAATCCAGATTGCCGTGTAGTCTCCTCCCATAGCAAATTCGGTCAGCTCATCCTTTATTACAAAGTATGACATTGATTTCTGCTCAGGGAACTCGTAACGGAAACCGAGACCGTCATCGAACAGTCTGAACCTGATTGTGAGACGTTTGTTGGAATTTGTCTGTACAAGATTGACAGCCAGTTCGTTGTAGTGATTTCTGATTTCGGATTCCTCTCCCCATACAGGCGCCCAAGTCTCGTCGAATGAGCTTGTATTCGAGCTCTCCAACGCGAATCCGTCGTGGAATGACCAGCAAGGTTTTTTGTCAATCTTGTTGATGTCCTCTTCTCCGAAAACAAGTTTCTGGGCTTTGAGTACGCCTCTCATTTCATATCCCAAACGGCTTGGACGTATAACCTCCTTTGACTTGTAACTCAAAGAATATAAAGGTGTTCCGTCATCTGAGAGGGTGAACAACATTGACAGCTGTCCGTCAGGTGATTGAAGCTCCAGAATATTCTGAAGCGCTTCGGCGGATGAATCCTCAGTAGCGCAGGCATCCGCCTTGTTGGCAACGCTGAGCAACGTGCTTATAGCAACGGTTGCGGCGATTGACTTTTTGAAAATGTTCATGTTGATGTAGTTAGTATTGTTTAGTTCTTGAGTTCTTCCGCACACCTGCATCAATGCGCCCAGATACGGTGTGAGATTGTCATTCAGCAAATGCTCCACGGTGCATCCCATTCTGTATCTCCAGTAATATGGCGAGATGGCAGGGACGTTTATGCGTTCGTTCTCCGGTGTCGGGTCGCAAAGCTCCGGCTGCAGCGAGAGATAATCCTGCAGAGGGAGAATCGCAAACATTGAGGCGGACTGCAAGTGCATCATAATGATGCTTCTGCATATTTCAGGTGTACATTCGGCAGGTGCTTCTCCAGCCTTGCCGAGTACTTCGTTCCAGAATTTCTGAGTCAAAGTTCTGTCTTCCTTCCACCACGCCCTGAGCGGAGCCATATCGTGAGTCGATGTCGCGCAGACTGACCTGTAAGGATAAGCCCACGTGTCAGCGAAACTGTGTCCCGGCTCCTTCGGCATACGTTGGATTTCCAGAGAAAGAATCTGCAGCTCATCCATTACCTGCGGTACGCAGTCAGGAATCATTCCCAAGTCCTCTCCACACGCCAACATACGTGTCGATGCCAGTATTTCTGGCAATTTGTCGAGTGCGGACTCTTTCCAGAACTGATTGTGTCTGTGGTAGAAAAAGTCGTTGTACAACTTGTCGTAGGCTGCTTTTTGCTCATCAGTCAAAAGGCTGTATTTCTCGGTGTGCTGAGCATCTATTCTCGGATGCCAATATCCCTTCCGTCTCGGGTCTTCGAGAAACAGAGTGTCCAGTCCTTTTCCGGTATATCGTTTGTCTTTGACGTTGAATCCATTCTCGAGGAGCTCGTCTTTGCTGTATGGAAGCGCCGGCAGGAAGTGTCCAAGAAGTCCGCTTTTGGCTTTTGCTGGAACTTCCCAGATTCGGAAAAATCCAAGTATATGGTCAATCCGGAAGGCATCGAAATATTGCTCCATATTCTTGAGCCTGTCCTTCCACCATTTGAACCCGTCCTCTGCCATCTTGTCCCAATTATATGTTGGGAATCCCCATAATTGGCCGTCAGCTGCAAAAGCATCAGGCGGAGCTCCGGCCTGTGAATCCATATTGAACAATTCCGGATTCTGCCAGGCGTCAGCGCTGGTCCGGCTTACTCCTATGGGCAGGTCGCCTTTCAATATGATTCCTTTCGACCTGGCATAATCTCTGGCTTCCTTGAGCTGCTTATGCAGGTGGTATTGGACGAATGACTGATAATCAGCCTCTTCTCTATTGTCAGTCAGGATTTCAGTAACTGTGGATTCGGACCATTTGGCGGCATCGCCCCATTTGCCGGTATCCGGGGTTCCGGTCTTGGAAAGCATTATGCGGTAAGCGCAGTAAGAATCCAACCAGAATTTGTTTTCAGTTATGAAATTTCTGTAGTCGTCACAATTGCTGAGGTACTCCCATACGCGTGGAAAAGCATTGCGCAGAAGAGTGTCTTTAGCCTTGTTTACCCGCTCATAATCAACGGATTCCGATGCTTCCAGCTCGGCCTTGATTGCTCGGTATTCATTGTCTTCCGTGACTCCTGCGTCGGGAAGGTAAATGAATTGCGGATGTAATGCAAAAACGGAATTTGCGCTGTACGGATAGGAATCTTTCCAGGTTCCTGTCGCAGTCGTATCGTTTACAGGCAGCAGTTGTATGACTTTCTGTCCGGTGGCGTGAACCCAGTCCGCGAACTTTTTCAGGTCGTGGAAATCCCCGGTTCCGAAACTGTCTTCAGTGCGGAGCGAGAATACGGGAACAGCAGTGCCGGCGCATTTCCAGCCCTGTCGGTATCTTTCTTCAGGGGAAATGTTTCCGGAGTCGAATACGTTGTCAGCAAATGCCGAGGAATAGAACGGAGCCGCCTGCGGAATATCTATCCATTCGTCTTCAATGTCGGCAGCGTCCTCGTCAATTCCTGGGAGCGTATGGTTTTTCCATTCTCTCCTGACTCTGGCTCCGTCGCGCCAACACTCATAATGATATTCCTGCCCTGAATGGATTGCGGGTTTTTCGTCTCCGGTTTCGTTCGTGATAATCAGTGATGCAGTCCAGATATCGTCTGCAATGTATTGCATATCAACTGTCTGCCTATCAATGATAATCTTGAGTTCTTCTCCGAAGACAGTGTGATATTGTATCTTGAAATTTATAGTCATTAAATGCGAATTGTCACAACAATCTCCAAATTTAATGAAAATCTGCTTATGTGCGGTTGATGAAAGCCGTATTTCATTCGTTCAGCCAGAAAAAAATCTTCGCACGGTTTTTTGAGATTTGCCGGAAAGTGTATAACTTTACGGCGTTATGAGTGGAACTTCTTTCATATCTATGATGTCAATGCGAATGCAACGCTAAGTTGCATCCTTTCTTTTGTGTTCGACAGTCAGACGGAGTTCTTTCGCGGACGATTTCCCAAATTAACGACATTTTTTATTGCTCAGGCATTTGCTTTGGCGGCATTTCGTATTGCTGTGAAACTTTGCCGTTACATTATGTGCAGAAATGGAATATCACGAATATATATATAATCACGAATTTGAATTCGAGACGGGTGCAATCCTGCCTCGGCTGAAAATCGCGTTTCATACGTCGAGTTCTCAGATAGGTCAGGCTGTGTCTGATGCAGAAGACTGGAAAACTGCAATTGCGGGGCGAAAGGTTGTATGGGTTTGTCACGCGCTTACTGCAAACTCGGATGTGGAAGAATGGTGGCCGGGAATCGCCGGGCGCGGAAAGTTCATTGATCCTGACAAATATTTTGTTGTCTGTGTCAATATGCTCGGCTCCTGTTACGGGACCTCAGGCCCTTCAGAGACAGTTCCTTGTGCTATGGACGAAGCGGTTAGAGATGGGTCCTTGCGGTCATCAGATTCATTGAAGTTATCAGAATTGTCGTCTTATTCGCATCGTAGATGTCCTTATCTTCTTGATTTTCCGGAGGTTACCATAAGGGATATCGTCAATGTCAATATAATCGTGCGCAAACTGCTGGGAATCGACAAGATTGATTTCTTGGTAGGAAGTTCAATCGGCGGATTCCAGGCTGTCGAATGGCTGGTGATGGAGCCTGAGGTGATGGAAAAATCGCTTCTGATGGCTACAGCCGCAAGGGTTTCGCCTTGGCTGAGCGCCTGGGAAGAGACCCAGCGAATGGCATTGGAAGCCGACCCTACGTTCAAGAATCCTTATCTGCTGCTGAATGCAAATGAAGATTCTGAGCGAAGTTTGGACGATAATAGTTTGCAGAATATCGGAAGAAAGTACCTGTCGGAAAAAGAAAATAGCGGTCAAAGCCTGGCTGGTGAAAACGCAGGAAAAAACGGAAGGGAGTGTCTGGCGACAGAAGCGAATAGTGAACTGGGCGCGCAGGCTGATGACAGCGTATTAAGCGATGAAGAATATTGCAAGACGTTGTTGAGGGGAGGTGAGAACGGACTCCGGGTCGCGCGTGCGATTGCGATGTTGTCCTACAGGAGTGCCGCCGGGTATAATGCAACGCAGGCTGAAAGGTCTGATGATGTGATTTTTGCTGAAAGAGCGGCTTCGTATCAGAGGCATCAGGGCAAGAAACTGTCGGACAGATTTGACGCATACTCCTATTACTCACTGTCTTGCTCGTTGGATAGTCACAATGTCGGACGCGGACGCGGGGGAGTGAAGTCAGCATTGTCAACGATTAAATCCAAGGTGACGGTGGTCGGAATTGACAGTGACGGATGTTTCCCGCCTGATGAGGTTCACAGTATGTCGGAGTTGATACCCGGTGCAAGATATTTTGAGATTACATCGGCTTTCGGTCACGACGGGTTCCTCTTGGAAAATGATCAGATAGAGAAAATTTTGGATTCGATTCTTAACGAAAAATAGATATAAAAATATGCAAGTGCTTAAATTCGGCGGCAGTTCGGTCGCCAATGCGAAAAATATGTCGAAGGTTGCGGATATAGTTTCCGTAGCCGTTGAAAAAGATCGCACAATTCTGGTATGTTCTGCAATAAGCGGTTTTACGGATGCACTCATTCATATCGGCCGTCTCGCTTCTGCCAAGAATAAAGAGTATGAGACAGTTATAGATGAATACTGCAAGCGTCACATCGACATTATACACGAACTTCTGCCTATCGAGAAGCACGAGGAACTTACGGATTTCTGCAAAGAAAGTTTTTCGTCATTGAAGAGCATTGCATACGGTGTATATCTTTTGGGCGAATTGAGTCCTGCCAGTCTGGATGCCATAACATCTTTCGGCGAGATACTTTCGACAAGGATAATCGCCACGAAACTTGCATCAGTCGGCATCGCAGCAAAGTGGGTGGATGCAAGGAAACTTATAAAGGTGGCCCAGCGTATAGAACTTGGTGATACTGCAGAAGTTGCCGCACCAGCTGCGCCTCCGGTGAATATGAGCGAGACTGCGGAGAACGTTAAGCACCTTGTTGAAGACAATCCGATGATTTCTCTGTTTGTGGTGCCTGGATTCATCGCTTCTGATGAACGTGGCAGGACCGCAACTCTGGGACGCGGAGGCTCGGACTATACTGCTTCATTGCTTGCCGTGAGCATCAACGCACGCCTTCTCGAAATCTGGACAGATGTGCCTGGAATGATGACGGCTAATCCTAAACTTGCTCCTGCAGCCAAGACCATAAGCAACATATCTTACCGTGCGGCCCTGGAACTCTCGCATTTCGGAGCGAAGGTCATTTATCCTCCTACAATTCAACCGGTTGTGGCTCAGGGAATTCCTATTTATGTCAAGAATACATTCGACCCGGAGTCAACCGGTACTCTGATAGAGAAGAACCCGCCACGCTGCAAGAACAAGATTATCGGTATTTCCAACTCTGACAAAATCGCGCTGATTTCATTGGAGGGTAGCGGTATGGTCGGCATCCCGGGATTCTCAAGCCGACTTTTCGATGCTCTGAGCAGGGATGATATCAATATAATCCTGATTACACAGGCGTCTTCGGTGCATACGATGTGCATTGCCGTTTCAGAGTCTGATGCTGACAAGGCCAAGGCTGCTGCTGACAGATGCTTTGCTTATGAGATTTCTCTAGGTAAACTGAACCCGCTTAAGGTTGAGAAAGGCTTTTCTATATTGTGCCTTGTGGGGGACGACATTATGAGTCAGTACGGAACCACGGGCAGGCTCTTGTCCGCATTGGCTCGTCACAGTATTCAGATTCGTGCCATCGCGCAGGGCTCTTCAGAGCGTAACGTGTCAGTGATTGTTTCTTCAGAAGATATTCAGTCGGCCGTTCTCCATACTCACGAAGAGTTTTTCGAGACTTCATCGTTGCGGGATATCAATCTTTTCATAGCCGGATTCGGCACAGTCGGCAAGGCTCTTGTGCAGCTGATTGCGTGCAACAGGGACAAAATCGCGGAGCGTACCGGCAAGCGTTTGAATATCACAGGAATAAGCAACAGCCGCAAGTATTTCATTTCCAATGATGGAATCAACGTGGACAAAAATTCTCCTGTGGAGAGTGTGATGTCGCTTTTATCGGAAGGGGAATCGGCTTCGGACGATGCCTATTTCAAGGCTTTGGCCGGAATATCTCTGGAGAATTCCGTTTTCGTGGATTGTACCGCAAGTTCGGACATTTCATACAAGTATATCAATCTTTTCCGACGTGGATATTCTGTAGTCGCCTGCAATAAAATCACGTTTTCGGCGCCATATAAGCAGTATTCTGCATTGAAGCAGTCAGCTTTGGAGACCGGTGCTTCGCTCAAGTACGAGACGACTGTCGGTGCCGCGTTGCCTATTTTGAGTTCTGTGTCCAGAAGTGTTAATTCCGGAGATAAAATCCATTGCATCCAGGCTGTATTGAGCGGAACTATGAATTATATCTTCAGCACTTATTGCGGCGGGCCTGAATGTGGTTCGGACTTGACATTTGCTCAGGTTGTCAGAAATGCGCAGAATGCGGGATATACTGAGCCGGATCCGCGTCTGGACATCAGTGGAAGGGATGTGCTCAGGAAACTTCTCATATTGTCGCGCGAAGCGGGCGCTCCTGTTGACGAAGCGGATGTGGAAATGAATCCTGTGCTGTCTCCGGAGTTTTTCGATGGCAAGGTGGATGTGTTCTATGATATGCTGGAGGCCAACGAGTCATTATTCTCGGCAAGATATCGGAATGCCGCAGAGAAAGGCTGCCGTCAGCGCTTCATAGCTTCGCTCAAGGAAGATCCTTCATCGCCTAACGGATACAAGGCAAGCATCGGTCTTGAGGATGTGCCTGAAACTCATCCGCTTTACAGCCTCAGCGGGACAGACAATGCCGCCATAATCACGACCGATTTTTATCCTTCTCCTCTTGTGATTCAGGGTGCCGGCGCCGGTGCGTTCCAGACGGCAAGCGGTATATTGAATGATATATTGGAGTAAGATTAACATAAAACAAAAAAGCCTCGGACAAGCGCCCGAGGCTTTTTCAGAGGTGCCTAAAGGAGCTGAAAGCCATTCTGGAGAAATACGACTACCAGCTGCCCCATCTGGAGGACCAAGTAATCAACTGCTACATCAAGGAGGTGGCGCAGGAGGCCGGCATCACAGAACTCGTGGAAATCGAGACCACAAAGGGCGGTACGCCGAAGAAAGAGAAGGTCGAGAAACTTACGGACAAGTACGAATATTTCCGGTAAAATTCCTATACAGGACAACAAAATGCGTGATAGCGGGCGAAAATCGATTATTTTTTGCCATTTTCGCCCGCTATCACGTAAAATGAGTATATTTGCAGAAAAATAGTCGTATGGAAGATATCATCGGTCGCCAAGAAGAAATCCGGGAGCTGGAACGCTACTATTCATCCGGGAAACCGGAGTTCATTGCCATCTATGGCCGTCGCAGGGTAGGCAAGACTTATCTGGTCAACACACTATATGACGGACAGTATGCATTTTCAACGGCGGGCATAATCGAAGGCACCAAAGACGAGGAACTCACAGCCTTCCACACTTCCCTGAAGACTTACGGTTACAACGGTCGGAAGCCCCGTACGTGGATGTCGGCATTCGGGGCTTTGCGCGAGCTCTTGGAGAGCAAATGGGTCGCGGGGCGACGGATGGTGGTATTCATTGACGAGCTCCCTTGCCTTGCCACGCCAAAGTCCGGTCTTATAAAAGCCCTTGATTATTTCTGGAACAACTGGGGCTGTCGCAAAAAAGAACTCTTTCTTATTGTCTGCGGCAGTGCCACTTCATGGATTATCCGCAACATAATCGACAATAGGGGTGGTTTGCATAACCGGATAACGCATGAGAAGCACCTGTCGCCGTTCACCCTCAAAGGGACTAAGGAATTTTTCGTCAAGTCCGGCATTTCATGGCCTGACATCAACATACTTCAGGCGTATATGGCACTTGGAGGAATACCATATTATCTCGGAATGTTGAGAGGAGACATGAGCCTGACAGACAACATAGACGCACTCTTTTTCAGTGGCGAGAAGCCACTCACAAAAGAATATGGCCGCCTATACAAGTCCATCTTCAAGGAATCAGAAAAATACGAAGCGGTCATAAAAGCCCTGTCCACCAACAAGAAGGGTTACACCCGCAAGGAACTGGCCGAAAAGATAAAAGTGGAGAACAACGGACACTTCGGAGACATTCTGGAAGACCTTGTCAATTGTGATTTCATCAGGGAGTACAACACCATCGGAAAAAAGGTCCGTTCAAACAAATCGCTCTATCAGGTGGTTGATTTCTATTCCATTTTCTATCACGCATTTGCTTCCAAGAAAATCAGTGATGCCCACTATTGGGCACACACGCTCAACACTCCGGCCCAGAACAATTGGTACGGACTTGCATTCGAGCGTGTCGCGATGGCGCATATTCCCCAGATTCTCGCGGCTCTCGGAATTGACCGCATTCTGACCCAATACTGCTCATGGCGCAGCAACGACCCTGGCGGCGGAGCCCAAATTGACCTTGTCATCTCCAGGGCCGACAACATGATCAATCTTTGCGAGGCTAAATATTCTGCAGGTCAATATACCATGACCAAGGAAGAGTCCGTGAAATTGCTCAACAGGGTTGAGAAATTCAGGGTTGAGACCGAGACGAAAAAGGGCATTTTCGTGACACTCATCACCACAAACGGATTGGTGAAGAATATGTGGAGCGACACGGTAAACTCTATGGTTACTCTTGCCGACCTGTTCCGATAGCGGGCGAAAATCGATTATTTTTTTACCATTTTCGCCCACTATCACGCAATATCCTATTCAATTTCCACCACGCCGGATACTGCGAGATACTGACTGCGGTATCCGGTTATCGTATCGAGGAGAATGGACCTGGTAGGAGCTCAGGTCAAGCCCTGAAACCGTCACGTAGTCGGGGATGCTTGCGGTCACGAGCGCGTCGTTCGCGGTCCCATTCGCCAGATAATTCCGCATCGCACCCGGATTACGCCCGCCTCCGGGCTGTGGGAGTCGTATCTTGGTGAGCAGCCGATACCGGCCATTCGGGTTGTCGGTTTCTAGTTTGAAATTCAGATACAATGTCCCGTCAGTCGCCGAGGCCCCCAAAATCCTGACGATGAAAGATGGGAACGGTTCGAACGGAACAGGTGACGGCGTGTGTTCGTTGCCCAGCGTTGCGAAGCCGTGATAGGCCGACACAAAGAGATTGTTGCCTGAAATCCGTGCCTTGTGGTCAAAGGGCTTGACCTTGGCGGTGCACTGCACAAGATTGGACGAATGGCGTTGCCCGACATAAACCACGGCGTAGCCGTACCGCAGTCAAAAACACGGCTTCGCCGGACTACCCAGCGACACCGCTTTGACCCCAAACGGACGCGGAGCGGACGTATTCATAAAAAATTGGCAACAATCTTCTGCCTTGTTCTGTTCCGTTCCATGGGTGGAGTGAAACAAGTGCTCAATAGGTAAGATATTTTGCAGTAAAGTGAAAGAAAATTATTAGTTTTGCTCGTTGTCTTCGGACAACACTACATACAGAAAGCGTTTAGCTTATTCCTGTGCTATGAATCTGGACAATTTATGGTGAAATGGGAAGAAGTGATAACGCTCGCCTTGGCTATAACTATGGGCTTTGCCCACGCTATAGCAGAAAGTGTGAGCATATCCCATTCTTATTCATTTCACGGCAGTCCAGAGCCCATAGTACGAGTAAGTTGAAGTGGCTTGCGCTTTCTTTTGATATCTCTCATTCCAAGCCAGTGAGACAGTTTATAAATGCGTATGCCAAGGTACAAACTTGCATATATCCGTCCATTTGACACTCTGCCAAAGAAAGCGGACATCGAGGGCTACTTTAATCACATTGACCCTTACTTGATTTCGAGAGAACCATACATCATTGAAGGTGATATGGATGTCTTAAATACTTTGTGTAAAATCGGCAAACAATGCCAAGTACCGACACAATGGAATCCCATTACGGAATAACGCAGTGAGAAAGCTATTTCTCATATTGTTAAGTGTAATCACCCTTCCAGCAATTGCGCAGGAAAGATATGCGTTACTTATTGGCATTGGCCAATACCCCGAGGAATCCGGATGGTCTAAGATTCATGGCAATAATGATGTGGTCATCATCGGACGCTTGCTATCAGAACAGGGCTTCAAATCTGAAAATATTACCACACTGACAAATTCTGCCGCAACCAAGTCGGAGATTATGGAAGAACTGGTGAATTTGCGTGATAAGGCAAATCGTGGAGATGTGGTGTATATCCATTTCTCCGGCCATGGACAACAGGTTACTGACCTTGATGGGGATGAGAAGGATGGTTATGATGAAGCCTGGATACCTTATGATGCCAAGAAAAAATATGAGGCGGGTGTCTATGAAGGAGAGAATCATATCCTTGATGATGAATTAAACCTTTACTTGAACGGCTTACGCTCTAAACTGGGTGCAAGCGGTAAAATAGTTCTTGTGGCAGATGCGTGTCATAGCGGTAGCGGCTCACGGGGCATATCTGGGAATGAAGATGAATTCATACGCGGCACAGGTGAAAAATTTGAGATTCCAAGCAGAGGCTCTAACATTAAGAAAAAAGAATCTTCGGTGTATTGGCTATACGTTGGCGCATGTAAGCCTTATCAAACAAACTACGAATACAAGACCGCAGAAGGTGATTATTTTGGGAGCCTTTCTTACGTGATTGCAAATGGACAATCAAGCTTGGTTGTCTCTGACTACCGTGATATCCTCGATCTTTGGCGGGTCGAGCTATCAGAGATTTCTTGTTATCCTCAAGATATGGATGAGGAAGGTCGCCCAAGCCGGAAGAGCAGTACATTGTTTTGATTATGACAGATGTAGAGTACATACATGGCTTTAAGAATAATGACGAGAGGATAATCGCTGAGTTTTACAAATCTACCCGGGCATCCTTCTTTGCCTACTTCCGTACACATTTCTCCAAAGATGACGTGTTCATCAGGGATGTTTTCCAAGATGCTTGTATAGTATTGTGGAATAACATCAATCATGGGAAACTGACGGAAGCCGGGCTGACGAGCAAACTCTCCACATACTTCTTATCCGTTGGCAAATATACAATGATGGCAAAAGACCGGAAGTACAAGGAGATTGTCGATGATGCAGAACTATCTAAGCTGCAATTCATTGAGGATGATGCGGAAGAACTCAGGAAACGGGTGGAACTTGAAGACTTCGTGTTTAGGATGGTCAGCGAAATGAGACCACCTTGCAATAAACTTCTCAAAGCGCAGTATTGGGACAAACTCTCCGGAAACGAAATCGCCAAAAAGTACGGGTATAGCGGAGCAGATTCCGTAAAGACGCAGAAGTCAAAGTGTATCAAAAAACTGAGGCCTTTGATTGAAAAATTCACAAGAATGTAGGTTACCTCTGGTTTTGACAAGTCATTAAGAGATGAACGAGATAGAAAACATACAAGACAGGATTGACGAATATATCAGGGGGACCATGTCTCATAAAGATAGATCCATATTCGAGAATGAATTGCGACAGGACGCAGATTTGAAGCACGAAGTCGAGATTCAAACTTCTATTTCCGATGCGGTACAGGCAGTCCATTTGAAGCTGATGCTCCAAGGCGTAGAGGCTGAACTGACCAGTCCGAAAGTTTACTGGAGGCGGTTTTATAAATGGGCATTGGCTGCAGCTGCTATTGCGATTGTTTTCTTTTTCGGAAACTGGAGGCAGACCAGCAGGATTAAGGGATTTGGTGATGACTATTATGCCTATCTGATGGTTCCTTCTCCAAGGGATGGCAATAGTCTTGATAGTTTGTTGGTTCTCTCGTACTCTTTAATTGGCGAAAACAATTATGAAGAGGCGGAGAAAATTCTGTACGAGGCAAATAATCTCATTGAGGTAGAGTTGGCCTACCCGGTAAAGGATGAAGAAACCGAATATAATCACAGATTGCTTGTGCTTAAGCAGTTTGATGTCCAGTGGTATCAAGTTCTTATTATAATGCGACAGGGCAAATATCACAAGGCGAAAATGTTGCTTAAAGAGATAGCCAGAGGAGATGGGACTTATTCATCTGAAGCAAAAGAAATTCTATATAAAATGTTTAACGTTAAACTCTAATCAAAATGAAAAAGATTCTAGCAATCGTATGCCTTTGCGGCTTATCTATTGCCGCATTCGGCCAGGAGGAAAAACCGACCTCCGACAAAAAAGCGTCTCCGGAACTGGCCGCTCTCCAAACGGCGGCAGGTCTGGCCAAGTATGGTTATGAGAACTATTCAGCTACCGCACTTATCGAGGCAGCGAAGATTATCTCAGAGACTCAGGTTCAAGATTTGGACGCACAAGGTACGCCGGGAAATCCTCAAGAGGTTCAGGACAAAACTTCAAACTTCAATCTGAATCCCGAAGAACTGCTTGCTGATGCACAGAAATATGCCGGCAAGGACAAAGTCGTAATCGCCTATGCCAAGCAGGTCGAGAAATCAATTAAAGGAGGCAACACTCGTGGTGCGGTCGGTGGCCCCAAATATTGCGAAGGCCGTGTCTATGGGAAAGACTATGTGGATTATCAGCTGAAGTTCTGGGCGAATGAACTTGCCGAGGTAATAGTGATAGGCGACGGCGATAACGATTTGGACTTGTATGTCTACGATGCCAATGGCAACCTTATTGCCAGCGACACGGACTACACCGACCAATGCGTATGCCGTTGGGTTCCAGCATGGACCGGGGTATTCACTCTCCGCATTGTCAATCGCGGTGCCATCTACAGCAATTATGCAATTGCTACCAATTAATTTCGTCTAATGAATTCTGCGGGGGTTGGGCAAATGCTTCAACCACTTGTCTTTATTTGAAGCATATATAATGAAACGGCTCTCGATTATAACCATTATATCCTTGTTGCCAATCATGGCATTGGCGCAAGGATATAATTCCAAAGGCGGTAGCCACAGAGGTTACCAAACGCCTTATACCCAGCAAGAACAGCAACCTAGTTATTGGTCCGGCTCAGGTATCGCCTTGAACTCGAATGTCTTTGCGACCAACAATCATGTTGTGGATGGAGCGACCCATCTTTACGTGTATTTCCCCGAAACTAAGTCCAAGTATGCCGCAAAGACCATCAAGACCGACGAGACCAATGACCTTGCCCTCGTAAGGATAACCGACCATGATTTCAAAGGCTTCCCCGCAATTCAATATGGTTTCAAAAAGGCGGTGGAAGAAGTTGGTACCGAGGTTTTTGTCCTTGGTTATCCTCGTGTTGACACAATGGGCGAAGAGGTAAAACTCACGACCGGCGTTGTTAGTTCCAGAAGTGGTTTCCAAGGCAACCAGTCACAGTATCAGGTCTCCGCTCCAGTGCAACCTGGCAACAGCGGAGGTCCCCTATTTAATGATAGCGGCGAGCTTATTGGGATTGTTTCGGCAAAGCACACTGATGGTGCGGAGAATGTCAGCTATGCTGTCAAATTGAGTTATCTGAGTGACTTGATTGCCAGTTCAGGGGAAAGTATCAGCCTTTCCAAGTCAAGCCAGATTGCCTCCCAAAAGCTCAGCGAGAAGTGTAAGGTTGTCATTCCATGCACCGTGATGGTTTTGGCGGATAATGAACGCGAGGGGCAAGTCATGCGGCAATCAACGGAAGGATCCGCCGAGCGATACACATCTCAAGATCAAGAGATGGTGAGGTTTGTAATTAAAAATGCACACATCAACGGCCAAGATTTCTCGGAGTATTATAGAGATGCCGGGGCATATTTGTTCTTATATGACAAAGACGATACGGCATGTATGGCTATTGTCATGTCAAATAGGAATAGCCAATCTTTTGGTACTGTCACAGATTTAGATACGAAACACTATAACGCGACCCCCTATTCATACGAGCGGGATGTGCTTAAATACACTTGGAATTTCCAGAATAGCTACGACAACGATAGGGGTGAAGCGATTTGCCGTTTAGATATAACTTATAAAGGAAACGAAGCTTTGTTTGTGTTTGAATATGTTCTTTCAAACGGAGATACAGCAAGGTTCTCCGGGGCAATTTAAATCATTCGTTCTAAATGAGAAAAACCTTGTATTTTGCCAGATTTTCTCTTGCAGTATCAATGCTTACACTCTGGCCAAATTTGCTATTTGCTCAATCGGTGGACTATGAGACGGCAATGGATGATATCATGTCCAATTACCTACCGGACTATCCCGAGCCAACAACAAAAGCGTTGGATCGGTTGTTTTCAGGGGCAAATGTAGATGAATTACCGGCAAATACAAGGTTCCTTTACTACTATTACTACGGGGGTTGCCTTGCAGATGACAACCCTGATGATGCAATTTTGTATTTAACACAAGCCCGAAAAGTGGCATACTCCTGCCCTGAGGTTGGTATTCGGAACGCATATGCCCTAGATGCTGAAAGGGCTTTAGCTGACTTGTATTTGGCCAAAGGCACCGATGAATATTCTGCCTTTGCACTGATTTTATATAATGATGTGATAACGGTCGGGATTTCACTGCTCAATGATCCGGATATCGGCAGTTTAGTGGTTCAAGCCTTTATCGAGGAAGCCAAGATGGGTGTCAAAATCTGGATGGATCCAGAGTGGGTAAAGAAGATATGGATTCAGGTACGGGATCTTGCTTTGGAACTTAATAACGGAAAATCCCATTCTTACTATGTCCTTAATGTGCTAAATTATTATTGTGATTTGGGAGATTATGATACGGCATTATCATTTATGGAGGATGCCAAGAACAAAGATATCCTTGAAGTTGACGTGACCTCAATTTGTCGACACATATTGGACACCAAGCGATTAATCAATCAAAATGAGTCGATTAAAATCTCCAAAGGTGAACGCGCATTAGAATACTGGTCATCCAAACTTGACATAGCCGCCCTTTCTACAGTACTTTGTTCAGAAAAAAAGTCCTTCCAATTGTTACAAGAAGTCGAACAGGGACTACTTGAGAATAATCTTACTGAATCTTATGAATATGCCAAAGTGTTGTATTTACTTGCCAGCAGCACATCTATACAGCCGGAAATCGCCGAACAGTATTATTCGAAACAGCTTCAAATTTTGGACACTACACCTCAATATTTTGTTTATGCATCTGACTGCGAAACCTATAATTCATTGGCCGTTTGCCTGATGAAACAAGGGAAATATACAACGGCACAGCAGAACTACAAGAAAGCCCTATCTTGTATGGAAAGAGATAAGGCGTACTCGGAACAACCGGGCTATAAGAGTCTATTGGCGGTAATCTGTCATAACGTTGGAAGGAATCTATATTTCCAAGGCTTGTATAAAGAGTCGATAGATTTCTTTAACAAGTCTATTCGCCTTCAGGAGGAGGCCAGTGGAGCGGTAATGCCCAAGACAAGAATCTACTTGTCGGAATCGCAGAATTATATCAACAAATCCTAATTGATTATGAGACGATTGATTCTTGCCATATTTTTTGTGACTTGTGCCATTATAGCATCTGCACAAAAGCATCCTTTGGGAGTGGCGATTGAAGGAACTCTGGACTTGCTTGACCGTGGCGAACAAAGTGAGGCTTTTGATTTCTGGGAAGATAATAGTCATGCTTATAAGTCGGACTCATTATACAGTTGGGCCAGTGCGATTGTCGCCCAAAACTTTATTGGTCAAGGGAGGTTTGCCGAGACAGAAATGTTGTTTAACAATGCGGAGCAAAATCTTAATGAGTTAAAGAGTGATAGCTATTGGTGGCATGAGCAGTGGGGCTATCTCTCCACCAAAAAGGCGATGCTTTATTCCATGATGCATGATTATACTCGGGCGCGGAGATGCGCCGTGGATGCAAAGATTGCTTATGAACATATTGCATCAACGGGGCTAGATTATGCTTTTGCCCTTGCTGTCTTATCGGAGGCAACATTGGCAAAGGGAAACCAGGTTTTGGCCAGAACATTTGTCGGTCAAGCGATATATTACGCAACACAGGTATATACTAAAACCTTGGATGAAGGTGATTATTCTTATTTCGAATATGTTTTTAGGGAGAACTGCATAATCGAGTCTGGTTTGGGTTACTTTGACACTGCCATTAAAGGTTTTGAAGCGCTTCGCGACCTCAATTCTCAGTTGAAGTTCGATGACCCCAACATTGATTTGTATCTGGGATTGGCTTATGTCAATAATGGAGACTATGAGAGTGCCATAACAATCCTTGAGCCTTATTACACGAATTGCAATCTCTTATCGGCGAAAATATCAAGCGGGATTCATCTTCTTTTTGCCAAGTATAAGCTGGGGCATGCCGATATCTCATTATTGGCCTACGACATTGCCAAATACCAGGCGGACAACATCTCGCGAATGTTTTCATTCATGTCTGACAAAGAAAAGGAGAAATGGTGGATGTCGAATGAGAATAGCATTATCAGTATTGTTGATGCTATTCTGTTGCATTCAGGTCTCAAAGATGTTAATGGTATTATTGCAGATAATGAAATCTTTTCCAAAGGTCTTCTATTGCGCTCATCAAACATGTTTAAGAACGCAGCTCTTAGCTCGGATGATGAAAGAATAGTTAACAACTATTATATTCTTGAAGGGCTAAGGGAAAAATTGTCAGAAACTCCCAACGAACCAGAACGAACACTTTTAGAGGGAGAAATCTCATCACTGGAAAAGAATCTTCAATGCGAACTGAACTTTTCGGTTGAAAACGTTTCCTCATGGAAAGATGTCGCTTCTTCCCTTGGCAAAAAAGACGTTGCAATAGAATTCGTGCGATTCGATAGTTTAGGCCAGACGGAGAATGCTGATTATTACGCCATAATTGTAAAAAAAGGTTACAAAGAGCCTAAAATCATACGACTTTTTGACGAGTTATCCTTAAAACGGATTATTGGTAATCAGGGGAATAAAAGGATTGACCGTTACATATCCGAACTTTATTCAACCGGGGAACTCCAATATAAAGGTCAAGAATTATACAATTTGATATGGGCTGAATTGGACAAGGAAATAAAGGGAAGTGGCACAATTTATTATTCCCCGGCTGGAATATTGAACTCCATTTCACTTCAAGCAATCTCTAATGGGAAACAATGCCTCGGGCAGAGATACGTGATGCATTTAGTGTCATCAACTGGTGAGATACCTCACATCAAAAATGTGCCATCTAATTCTGATAAATACGCAGTCGTCATTGGTGGTATACAATATGATGCCGATGAATCCGAGCTAATTCAGGCTTCACGCGCTTACTCCAGAGGAAACTCCGAGATTTGGGAACCGTGGACAATAGAAATTCGGGCTGGATGGAAGCGTCTTCCGGGCACTGAAATCGAAGCGAAGGAGATTGGTTCCATCCTTACCAATAACGGCTATACGGTGGAAACAATATCCGGTATCAACGCGAATGAAGAGTCCTTCAAAGCCATGAGCGGGAAAGGGTTTAGTGCAATCCATATAGCCACTCACGGGTTCTTCCTGTCAGATCAAAAGGACATTAAAAAGAATGCATTCCTCAACCCAACAATGTCAGATAATGTGGGGCGGACAGATCCCATGCTTCGATCTGGATTATTGTTTGCCGGAGCTAACAGGGCATGGACAGGCAAACGAAATATCGAGGGGATTGAGGACGGAATTCTAACTGCGAAAGAGATCGCGACCCTTGATTTCTCAAAGGTCAACCTGATTGTGTTATCAGCATGTCAAACAGGACTGGGAGATGTCGAGGCCAACGAAGGGGTTTATGGATTGCAAAGAGCATTCAAATTGGCCGGTGCAGAAACTCTCATTATGAGTTTGTGGGAGGTGGATGATAAAGCCACAAGCCTCTTGATGAAGACATTTTACGAAGAATACCTCCGTGGAGGGTTTAAGGATGCCGCGTTTAGAAACGCAATCAACCATGTACGCAGTTACAAGGATGAGAACGGTGATACGCCTTTTGAGTCACCTTATTACTGGGCAGCGTTCATTATGATGGACTAAACTTTTAATAATCACTATGCTTGATTTATCCAAGGAATACCTATACCATTATACTACCACTGAAGCTGCAATTGGAATTATCAGTTCAGGCGAAATGTGGTTTTCCGCTGTTAACCGTCTCAACGATATAAATGAAATATGCGGGCCAGAAGTGCTTCTGGAAGATGACAGAGATAAGGACAGGCTAAAAGATTTGTTGAAGCACTATACTCAAATCAGTCTCACGGCGGATAAAAATGGACATTATGGCTTTGATATCCCTGCCATGTGGGGGCATTATGCCGAAAAAGGAAAAGGGGTTTGTTTAATTTTCGATAAGGAGAAAATATTGGCAGAGGTAGATAGGCGCGAAATGTATGCAAATTTTGTAACCTATTCTCAGGATAGGGATTTGAATGAAATACTTTACGATAAAAACATATATAACACACCAGAAGATTTTATTTTGGCATGCAAAAATGAAGTATTCTTCCACAAAACAATAGATTGGGAGTACGAACAAGAGTTTAGATTGATTACAATTGATGACTCTCCTGCAAATTTTGCCATACGAGATGCTATTCGAGGTATAATTCTACACGGTTATACAAAAAACGAACTTTTAAAGTCCGAAAGATTTGAAAAAGTCTCGCAATTTAAAGATTGTCTCGAAATCTTTCGTTATAAACAAGAAAACGGTCATTGGAACCTTTACGATATGAACGATAATAATCTGCGACCTCCCATAGTATATGATTTCTCCAAAATCCCCGTGGAATAGATCTTTTCTCTGGTGCTTTCATGCTATTATGCATCAAAATCGGATTTTCTGGGGTTACCTTTTTGGGTAATGCAACATTAATTAGTGAACGAAGTGAAACATTAAAGTTTGCCAATTATGTGATTTTTGCACATGCTCGCAGTTAACCGCGAGCTTAATCAGACCGTATTTTGTGTACAGAATAAGTTCCATCACCTCGAAGACCTCATCAACGGCCACCGTGGAGTTGATGATAGAAACTTCAATGAGGTAAGCACCTTATCAGTAGCATTTCAAGAGACGTGGCTGAAATTTTAATGCGTGTGGATCGTCTGGGGCATGCAGAACGAGTCTCCCTGCTTTTTCCTTGGACAGATGGCCGAAAGTACTCATGGCTGGAGTGGAATGCTTTTGCACTGATGTGTGTCGGACAGGCTAAAATATTTGTTAATCAGTACAAACCGGGCTATTATAGATAAATATCGTCTTTCATCCTCTTGTCAAAAAAGCACAAAAAGGCTGAAAGCAAAGCTATATGATGCGAATTGCTATGGATTCAAACGATAATATTTACTAATTATGGGCGCATTACTTACTACTTTAATCGGGGGTCTACTTGGCGGGCTCGCGTATGCCATTGCCGTAGAATTGGAAACCAGACGTAAAAACAAATAGCAATGTCTTATTACGGGAACAATTATGGTTGCTTGATTATACGGGCGCTGTGAACTTCCCCTTTTAGGGAAGGCTATATTCGCAGATGCGAAATGCGATGAAGCGGTTGTAGGCATATTCGCGGAAAAGGCCATCCGGACTGCGTTTGCCTGGAGTGTCGGAGCCGTGGCCGTTATCGAGGAGGATTGTCATAGTTGCCGTCTTGGATTTGACGGCAAGTTGGGGAGAATATGTGGAAATAGCTATTTCCGGGATTTTCCATTATCTTTGCTCTCGATGTTCCATACACGGATCATTTATAAACGCAACGGCCTGGGGACGCGCCTTGAGTGGGTCTCCAGGCTTTTCTGATAGCCTTTGAAGCCAACCCACCAAATGGTTTTACGCCTGAGCCATCGAATGCAGCGGGCATGGGCTCAAAATGTAGCCAACTTTTGGAAAGCAAACGCCCCTACAGATAGCTGTAAGGGCGTTTTCAGAGGTGCCAAGCAGATTCGAACTGCTGTACTTGGTTTTGCAGACCAATGCCTGACCACTCGGCCATAGCACCGTGTTGGGAATGCAAATATAGCAATTGCTATTCAATCTGCAAAATTTTTCTTCAATAATTGGGGAATATGCTCATTAGATACACTGACTCAAAATATCGAAAGTGGAAAAC
This sequence comes from Acutalibacteraceae bacterium, assembly GCA_963636275.1. Lineage (GTDB taxonomy): Bacteria > Bacteroidota > Bacteroidia > Bacteroidales > UBA932 > Cryptobacteroides. Next base: position 109,467 of record CAVHJF010000004.1, read on the forward strand.
TTTGTCCTGTTGAGGTCAAATACGGCAGTAATCTTTCTGGAACTGTTTCGAACTTGCGCGACAATCTTGCTCCGACTCTCGCTCAAGCATACGATATGACCAGTGGGCTGCTTCATGTCCGGCTAAAAAATGTTCATAATCAATCACCATTATTTGTTCTACATTTTGTCCGAGCGAATATTTTGTAATTTTGGAGGGCACTTCCTAAATTGCATAAAAATGTCGACGAGATACATAACAAGAGATAATTGGAAGTTTACCTCGTCAATGAGGCGGGCGTGATAGAGAAGATATTCATTCCCAAGGAAATCAAGACCAAGATTCATGCGGAGCAGATACTTGAGTACATCAACAAATAACAGTCAACAGAGAACAATGAAAAGTTTTGGAAAGAAAGCGTGGCTCTTGCCACAGCCTGTGCTGATTATCGGTACATATAA